>JAYVRX010000143.1:0-13767 GCA_043775825.1 Deinococcales bacterium | reverse complement strand
GCCGAATCAGAACGAGGAGAAGTTTATTTTAGAAGACTGAGAGGACTTTCAGTCCATTATCAAACCCATGCACTTTTAGTGCATGGTCGTTTAGTTCTCAATATTGGAGCGGCTGGATTTTACCTCGGGGATTTTGAACAAGCTCGCAACCAGTATCAAAGTGCCCTGAAAATTGCTATCGAAAATCACGATAAAAATAATCAAATTCTTGCCCTAAGCAACCTGGCAGAGGTTGGCTTGGAACTGAATGATTTGAAACTGGCTCACGAATCACTCGAACAACTTGAGATAACACTCGAGCCTCAAGAACTTGCCCACATTCAAAACGATGTCAAGCGGTATCGCGCATTGCTGGCTGAAAAAATGAGTTTGAGAAATTAAAGGAGATTGTGAAATGAAAAAATGGATTTTGTTTACTCTCATTGGGTTTTTATCGGCATGTAACCCCATCACCCAACCACCAGTTGAACAATCGCCTCAAATCACATCAGTTAAACCTCGAGTTGCTGCCCCTGGCGATCTGGTGACGATTACAGGTTTAGGGTTTGATTCAAAAGCAAGTGTCAAAATCGGTGATCAAATTGCGACAATCTCGAGTATCAAAAGTGATTCCATTATCGCTATAATGCCGACACTGACCCCGAATGACTACGCTGTGACTGTTATCAATCCAAATCAAAAAAGCGATTCCAAACCAGGTCCTAGCGTTCTGGGCGCTTCAACGCAGACCAGTGATTATATTGATGGCGAAGTTTTTGTAACGCTCGACCCAAGCATAGATGAGGCAAAACTGAAGAGTTTTGCGGCACAAAATGGGTTTACAGTCCTCAAGTTTATCGCTCCATTGCTAGGCAGTGTTGGCGCGTGCAGCAAAGGCTATGCGGTCTTAAAAGACGCAACCCAAGGACGCACGACCAAAGATGCAATTAACAAAGTGGCTGAACAATCCGAAGTTTATGATGCAGACCCGCATACAAGTGGCGCTGGTGATGCTTATGTTGATCCAGGTCCAACCACCAACCAAAAACCCGAAATTGATGTTTTAAATGCCGAACGTGCTTACAACTTCATGAAATCCAAAAACATCAACCTCGTCAGCAGCCGTGTGGCAGTGCTCGACACGGGCGTTTCAACGCATTACGAATTTATGGATACGTTCGCGTTTAAAGCCAAAAATCTCGAGGCTGGCAAGAATTTCACTGTGGAAGATAATGCCGCCGACCCTCGAGTTGGTGCTGAAGATGTTAGCGATATGGGCTTCAGTCAGAACGCGGGAACTGGCGGACATGGAACGGGTGTGGCAGCGATCATTGCGGCAATTGATGACAATGCTAACGGCAACCCAAATGTGAATGTGCAAACGCCAATTGTTGGTGGGGCGGCAGGGGCAATGATTGTGCCGATCAAAGTTTGCAGCAAAGACAACAAATGCTTGGGTTCGGACGTGATTGCGGGATTGTGTTATGCGATCAATCAAAAAGTAAGCGTCATGAATTTGTCTTTTGGTGGCGATACACCATCGCACAGCCTCCAACGCGTACTCGAGACGGCAAGCTTGCAAGGCATTACGGTGGTTGCAGCCGCAGGCAACGACGGTGACAGCGCCCCAGCCCATTACCCAGCAGCCTACAGCTCGAGCATTGATGGCTTGATTGCGGTGGGCAGTGCCGCGCCAACTCGAGTTTCGGTAGATTGGACTGGTTCGGCATTTTCAATTCCTGGGACTTGGGTGGATTTGGTCGCGCCAGGGCAAACCGTGTACACCGCCACCGTCAGTTATCTCAGCACGGTTTTTTATGGCTACAACAATCTCGAGGGAACTTCATTTGCTGCACCTTGGGTCAGTGCCACGGCGGTCATGTTGAAAGCCTTGCATCCTGATTGGATGCCAGCGCAGATCAAAACCCAGATTGTCAGTAAAGCCAAGCCGTTAACGTGCTCGAGCCTCATCAAATGCGGTGCGGGTTTGCTGAACATGGGCGATGCGGTGGGTGCTCCGTAAAATCTCGAGTGGGCGGCAAAACTTTTTAGACCAGGTGCGCTGGTTCTGCCAGTGCCAGCCCAAGCAATTCACGGTTCTCGAGCGTCTTAAACCCAATACGCCGATAGACTTTTTGTGCAGCAACATTGTCATTGGCAACCTCAACCGTCATGCCGCGCAATTGATTTTCTTCGCAAGACCGTCGGATTTCCTCGAGCGCGGTAGTGCTTAAACCACGGTTTCGGTACGCGCTCAGCACAAAAAGATCGTCAATGCAGGCGATCATGCCAGCGTATTCCATCGCAAATTTGAAGGTCACCAAGACATGCCCGACGTCTTTTGTACCGTCTTGAATGAACCAGATTTGCCCAAGGTTTGGTTGCTCGAGAATGGTTTGAAAGGCTTGAGTTGTGCTTGTATGATCCAATTCGTAACCAGATTCGGCGTAAAATTCGGTCATCAATTCCAGAAAAAATCTGAGATCGCTATCGGTCACTTTTCGCATGATGTTGTGATTTTAATTGATAAAGCCCCAGCCTCAAAATCCCGCATTCTCGAGTTGAGGGCATGTGTGCTTGTAAAGCCTTAGAAACTCGAGTTAAATGAGGGGTCTAACAACTTGAAAACCAAGAATCTCGAGTCCAGGAGTGAAATTGTGAAAGACATTCAAACCAATGGGGCGTTATTTCAAGCGGTGCAATTCTTAAAATTATTTCCAGATTCCAAAACCTTTGCCGATGCCGAACCTCGAGTCTCTGCTGAACAGATTGAAAGCGAATTTCGGGCGTTGTTGCTCGAGTTTGTTCAAAACCGTTTTGACCTGCCTCAAACTTCCAATTTAGCCGTCGCGCCCCAACCAAGTCTCGAGGCACACATTGACGCCCTGTGGTCGTTGCTTGAGCGCCCAGCGACCTCGCCTCACCCAGACTCGAGCTTGCTGGCACTGCCCGAGACTTCAGTTGTTCCTGGCGGGCGTTTTCAGGAAATGTACTACTGGGACACGTACTTTTCGATGCTGGGGATTCAAATCGCGGGGCGCAAAGAATTGCTGCGCTTCTTGGTCAAGAATTTTGCCAGCATCATTGACCGTTACGGTTTTATTCCCAACGGTTGCCGCACGTACTACCTGTCGCGTTCGCAACCGCCCGTTTTGGTTTTGATGCTCGAGATGCTCGAACAAGAATTTGGAACGGATGCGATCACCCCGTTTTTGCCCGCTTTAAAACGCGAGTACGAATTTTTTATGACCAACCGCAGTGTCAAGCTTCCAAACGGTGCAAGCCTCAACCGCTACTGGGATGCCAAAAACGCCCCCCGCGAAGAATCGTACCTCGAGGATGTCGAACTGATTCACGCCAATCCAGACCATTTCACCCTTGGGCGCGAACTTCGTGCCGCCGCCGAAAGTGGTTGGGATTTCTCGAGCCGCTGGTACGGCGCGAGCGGCGAACTGGGCAGCACTCACACCACCGATTTTGCCGCCATTGACCTCAACTGTATTTTGTACCACCTCGAGATGCAGCTTGGAATCTGGCTAACGGATGACTCGTATACCCAAGCCGCTCAGACGCGCAAAACCACGATTCTTGAGCATTGCTGGGACGAAACGCACGGCTGGTTTTTTGACTTTGATTATCAAACAAACACTCGCAGTCAAGCCTGGACGATGGCGGGCGCGTTCCCGTTGTACTTTGGACTTGCCACACCCGCCCAAGCCGCACGGATTGTACAAAACCTCGAGCAACACTTTTTGAAAGACGGCGGACTGATAACCACACTGACTTATGCGGGGCAGCAATGGGATGCGCCGAACGGTTGGGCGCCGTTGCAATGGATTGCCTGCCTTGGACTCGAGCGATACGGCTTTCACGACACTTCGCTCGAGATTGCCACGCGCTTTGTGCGCATCGCCGAGCAAGTCTGGAAACGCACGGGGCGCTTGATGGAAAAGTACAACCTCGAAGACACGCAACTCGAGGCTGGCGGCGGTGAATACCCCGCGCAGGATGGTTTTGGGTGGACGAACGGTGTGGTTCGCGCCATGATTGAACGCTACGATTTGCGCTCGAGAGAATAGAAATGCTGCAACTCGAAATACCAAGGTTTTCACTCAATCCGCTATACTCAAGCGCATGAACTGCCAAGTAAAACTCGAGCCAGGAATAAACGGGTAATCTATGGCTCGAGATAAATACCATTCTGTTGTCAGGGTTGCGCTCGAAAAAGCGGGTTGGACCATCACAGATGATCCGTTTGTCATCAATGTTGGCACAACCGATTTGCAAATTGATCTTGGTGCAGAACGCCTTCTCGCTGCCGAACAAGGCAATGAACGCATTGCCGTCGAAATCAAAGTCTTTGGTAACATTTCGTTGGTTCAAGCATTTCACACGGCTGTTGGGCAATATCTAAATTACCGAGTGAATCTCGAGGAATACCACCCAGAACGCCAGTTGTTTCTTGCTGTGCCAAAAAGTATTTTTGAAACGTTCTTCGCATCCGAATTGGCAATCCGCTCTGTGAAGCGCTTGCAGATAAAACTCTTGATTTTTGACCCAGAAACCGAGGTGATCTCGTGGCAACCTTAAAAAGTGCAATTCCGTTTGAACAAATGACCCATTTACAACAAGCCATTTGGCAAATTTTTGAACCCATGCAGCAATGGCAAACCAGGGGGATTGAATACGAATTTGTTTTTGACACCCAAAACAACCATTACCAAGTTTTAATGTACGGTTGGCGCGGCGTAAGACGTTTGTATCACGTCATGATTCACTTTGCGATTAAAGGTGAATTCATTTGGATCGAAGAGAACAACACCGAAATTGATTTTACAGAGGAATTTCTCGAGTACGGCGTTGGAAAAGACCAAATTGTGCTTGGATTTTACCCGCCTGAGCATCGGACGCTCGAGGGATTTGCTTCTGGGGTTTGAAGCTCGAAAATCTTGTGTGCCATGATTGAACGGTACGATTTGTGCTTGAGAGACAGAAAAACTAAAATGCCTACATTCTGATATTGACGTAATCGAGTCATGGACAGTACACTTACATTGTTGAGGGTGTAGCGCAGTGGACAGAGCGAGTGCCTGCGTCAGGTCTACAGTGGTTAGTACACAATTTTTGTGTTTGAGGGTCGAAACCTCAACCTGAATCCATAAGCACTAGGTCGCGGGTTCGATTCCCGCCACTCTCACCAAAATAGAAACTGTTTATCGGACAAATGATTGAAGCAGTGAAGTAAGGTATTTTAGTTCATACTTCACTGCTCGAGTTTTAAACCTTCCGCACGACATCTTTTGCCTCGCTCGAGTCTCCCAGCGGCGCAAACAAGAAATTCAAATCCTCGTTCGTCAGCACTCGAGTTTTAAGTTGAAAGAACCGCTTGATTCGCTGGTTTTTTCGCGGTGTGCTTTTTGGTATCAACCGCTTTTTTTGCTGGCATAATTTCCAACGGTAATTCTTTAACACCGCGTTCGGTGGCGCGTTTCATAAAATCTTTGCGGGTGATTTTTTCTGCCAGTCCACTGCGGTCAAAATGGATTTCTGCCAGAATTGGAAGGTTGCGTTCAAATTCTTGGGCGGTTGGTGCAAGGCTGTAAGCGCTAAGCCGACCTTCGCTACGGTAAGAGGCAACGATGGAGTTGCCATAGCGGTAGAATTCAATTTTAGGCGTTTTCATTTTTTCACCTCAGCTTGAAGAATCGATGTCCAGGTATCAGCATAAAGCTCTGCGGTAATTTTGCCTAGGCTTTCGTACACTCTTATTTCGGATTCGTTCAGGTTTTGTTTTGCACTTAACATTCGGACGATTTCATAAATGCCGTGTTCTACAGTGTCGAGTTCGTCCATTGAGCGATGGACTATTTTGAACTCTGCGATGTGTCCCTCGTCTATTTCGATTTGAAATTGCAAATCTCTGTATCCAAATGTTTGTGATGTTTCAAAACGGTCTTTGAATCCACAAACGTTAAAATGCTTGGGGACTTGCTGGGCGATTTCGTAAATGCGCTTTAATGTGGGAGCAATGATTTTGCCGCCAAGAAAATCGAGGGGTATTGGTTCGCCGTAAGCTTTCTCGAGAATTCGGGCTGGGTTTTTCACGCCGTTTCCTGGTCTGCATTTGCATTCGAGGTCTTGGTTGTTGACTTGCGTTGTGAAATCTTCAACCATTTTTGAAAACGTGTCTGTCAATTTGAGTGCTGTGTGATACGCCGTTGCAAGGTCTTCTTTTTGGACTGGTTCGAGGCGCTGAAAGCGTTTTTGAAGTTGCGCCCGAATCCGAAGTTGAGTTTGAGCAAGGGTTCTTGCTTGTTTCTTTGCTGCCATAAAAAATTCTAGCACGTGCGTCACAGCCTCGAGATTCCAAATCAATTTCAGAATCTCGAGTGTTGAGGTTTCAATTTTTCGTTTTGGATTCGCTCGAGTCACCGAGCGGCGCAAACAAGAAATTCAAATCCTCATTCGTCAACGCCGTGCTCGAGGCAAGCCCACCCTCGAGAATCCCGCGTGCGAGTTCGGCTTTCTTTTCTTGCAGCAGCAAGATTTTTTCTTCCAAGCTGCCCTCGGCAATCAGTTTGTACACGAACACGGGTTTGTCCTGCCCGATGCGGTGGGCACGGTCTGTGGCTTGATTCTCGGCGGCAGGATTCCACCACGGGTCAAAGTGAATCACGGTGTCGGCGGCGGTCAGGTTTAAGCCCACACCGCCAGCTTTTAAGCTAATTAAGAAGACTTTATTGTTCCCCAGTTGAAACGAATCAATCTGGTGTGGGCGGTCTTTGGTTTCGCCCGTCAGCTTCGAGTACGGCACGTTCATGTCTTTGAGTTCAAGCTCGAGCAAACCCAGCAGGGTGGCAAATTGCGAGAAGATCAAGACCTTGCGTCCCTCCTCGAGCATCTGCGGCAGGTTTTCTTGCAGCCATTCGAGCTTGGCGCTATTGGTGGCTTTTCGGGCTGCCTCGAGTTTGAGAAGCCTTGGGTCGCAGCAGGCTTGGCGCAATTTTAACAAGGCATCCAGAATCATGATCTGGCTTTTCGCCAAGCCTTTTTTCATGATTTCCTCGCGCACTTTGTCGCTCATGCTGGTGCGCAGGGTTTCGTAGAGGTCGCGTTGTGAGCCTTCAAGCTCTAAACGTTCAATGATTTCGGTTTTGGCGGGAAGTTCAGAAGCGACCAGGGCTTTGCTGCGCCGCAGCAAGAACGGTTTGACCCGCGTGGCGAGCGCGTTGCGGCGTAGATTGTCGCCCTTTTTCTCAATTGGGTTGCGGTAAAATTCTTTAAAACTTTTCTCGTCACCCAAAAACCCTGGCATCAGAAAATGAAACAAACTCCAAAGTTCGCCAAGGTGATTCTCGAGCGGCGTTCCGGTCAGGCAAAGGCGGTGGTTGGCTTTGAGGCTGGCAATGGTCTTGGCAGCGCCACTTTTGGCGTTTTTGATGTTTTGCGCCTCGTCCAAGACCAGCATGTGGTATTTGTGTTTTTTTAGATACTCGAGGTCACGAAGCACGAGTGGGTAGGTGGTCAAGACCAAGTCATACTCACCGATTCTGGCAAAATCGTCAAAGCGCCCTGTGCCGTGCAACACCAGCACTTTGAGGTTTGGGGTGAAACGTTCTGACTCGAGCCGCCAGTTGGTCATCAAGCTGGTTGGGGCGATCACCAGAATCGGTAGTTTGGCGCGTTTTTCTTGTTTCTCGAGCGCGAAATGCGCCAGGGCTTGCACGGTTTTGCCCAAGCCCATGTCATCGGCAAGAATCCCGCCGAGTTCGTTTTCGCGCAGGAATTGCAACCAACTCAAGCCTTGCAGTTGATAGTGCCGCAAATCTGCGGTCAATGATTTGGGAACGTCCACGGTTTTGATGCCCTCAAAATTCTGTAATTTCCTGCCCAGCGTAAGCATTTTCTTGTCGCCAAACCAGCGCAGTTCCAAACTTTTCTCGAGTTCGGCAAGCCGTGCGGCATCGAGCATCGGCAGGCGTAATTTGCCGTCGTTCAGTTTGTTGCCCATGTATAATTCGAGCAACACACCCAAAATGGCGCGAACTCGGGCGATGGGCAGTTGCAGAAGACGTCCGTCGGGCAGTTTAGGGTAAAACATGGTGCCCTCGGGCAGTTTCTCGAGTTGTTCGCTAGAAAGCGTGGCGGTATTGTCGCGCAAGAGTTGCACCAAAAGCGGAATCAGACTGACGCGGTTGCCGTCCACAATCACGCCAAGCTCGAGTCCAAACCATCCCGCGCCGTCCTCGAGATCACCGTAAAATTCGCTGACTTGCGCGATGTTAAACCTGAAACTGCTGTCGTACTCGACTTTCCAACCCAGGTTTTTGAGGCGTGGAATTTCGTCGGTCACAAATTTAAGCCACTCCGGGTCGCGGGCGGTTTTCGGGTCGCCCAGAATCGCCAAATGGTTTTCGCGCCCTGGCGACATCCAGTACGACGGCACGACCCTCGAGATACCGACAAAACCAAACGCCTGCAAACTTTTTAGAGCGTTTAATTCGGTGCGCTCAATTCGGGCGCTCGAGTACAGCACGCCATCACGGAACACCAGCAAACGGTTGCCGTCGCGCGGCATGACGCGTACACCGCCGTATTCAAACTCGAGGGTTAAGGACTCGAGGTTTTTGTTCAAGCCCGACCAGTCAAATTTCACTTGGTTCGAGAAGAGCTTAATGATTGGCACGCAAGGCTCGTCGCTGATGCGTTCTTCAAACACTCTTGGGGCGGGCAGCGTGCCTTTGTATTTGGCATCGAACTGGCTTAAAAATGCGGGCACAAGTTCTGGTTTTAAGGCGGGAACACTTAAGAAAGTTTTTGCCACGCGGTTGGAAATTCCTGTCTCGAGCACGCCAAGTTCATGGCTTTTGGTGTCCACAAACCAGGGTGGCGAAAAAGGTAACTCGAGCGTTGCGGCGGGTTCGGCTTCAAATCCTCCACGTTGTACACCTCGAGCATCCACGCGCCAAACGGCTTTGGCTTTTCTGGTCGCCCCAAGTTTGAACGCTTCACCCTTCACTTCGTGCCAGTAACAACGCCCAGTCTCGAGTAATTTTTTGATGAATTCCTGGGTTAAGGGCGCATCCTCGAGCGCTCCCGACGGGGCGTAACCCAGCGGGTCACGGCACGCCATGTACATGCGCAACAGTTCGGCATCGCGCTGAGCATAGGCGGGCAGGTTGTCAAAACGACCTTTGAACTCGAAGGGTTTCAGTTCACCCAAGCCCGATTTGTTTAGTCTTGCACCAATAAACTCTAGGGTGACGCTGGTGATGTTGTTGCGCGAGGTGTTCAAATCAAGCACGAACAGCATCGTGTGCTTGAAATTTACATCGTCGTGTTCGGGTTGGGTGTCATGCTCGAGTTTGCCAAACCATGTTTTGATTTCGCTCGAGAGCGGTTCAATTTTTGGTTGATCGGGCTTCTCGACCCAAGCGCTACGTTGTACCAAACCTGTTTGAATCAGATCATCGATCTTTTTGGTTTTCAGCAAACCTTGAGCTTGATTTTTTTGAATCATCTCTTTGACGCTGGCAGTCTCGGAGGCATTAATCGGCTCGAGCGCCACAGGTTTTATGGTCTCCTGGCGCTCTAAAATCTCGAGCAACACGGCGGCGCTGTGTTTGCATTCGATTCCGACTGAGCAGGTGCATTCGTCATCAATCGAGAACGCTCCATTGTCTTCGTAAACGGCAATGTTTTGCTCATACAATTCGCCGTCAGAGCCGCGCACAAGCCCGATAATCAAACCATCGTCGGTGATTTGAACACTTTTCACTTTTTTATCGCTACGAATTTTTCTCGCCCTGGTCAAGACCGCGCTGGTGTAAAAATCGGTAATGTCTTTTTTGGTGAACTCCATACAAACTCGAGTTTACCGTGTCACATGAAAACCTCCAAAGGCTAAAAGGCTCATTTGGCTTTTTGTTGACCGAGTATTAACCGAAATTGCTTGTAAGCCACCTGCCAACGGCTCGCATCTCGAGGTTTAAATGTGCGTAAGTCAAACGAATTTCGCACAATCTGGCGCAATTCAGACCACTCGAGAGCACGTGTTCCAACTCGAGCAAAAAACAAGCACAAATTTTTCACTGTTTTACTGCGCAACTTTATTGCACAACACCAATCATGCCCGCGTAATCACCCGTGCCCTCAAAACCCGAGTTTGGCACGTACAAACCCGAAATGTTACCGTCCAAATACAAAGCGTTTGGACAGTGCAGCACGTCCTTAAAGAATGCGGCAAAATCGTAAAAACTGACCCAGCTCTGGCTGATGACCAAATGGACACTCGAGCCTGTTTCGACGCCCACCCCGTTTCTGACAAGTTGGTTGCTCGAGTTTACTTGAAATTGAGGATTGATTTTGTTGTTTAAAACCAGCATTGGACCCGATTGTGTCGCCTCGAGTGTTTTGGGAGCTGTGCGAATGAATTCTTGGGTGCTTAAAATTTTCGCACCGTTTGCATCCAAAAAGAAAATCCCGTTGGGCTGCATGTAAAAGTTTCCAAACGCTTTGGTTCGGGCATTCAGTTTGTGCAGTTGTTGCCCCCGCGCGATGTGCAAACCCAGTGGCGTGTAAGTCTTGTCAAAAATGCCAGCATTCATGGCTGCCAAGAGTTTGACACCGTTTTTTGCCAGTTGCTTCTCGAGTTTTTGAAAGGTTTTGAACGGTTGATTCTGGTTGTCTTTCCAGAACATTTTTAACTTGGCTTTTTTCAAATCAACACTGACCACAGCGTATTTGTTGCCCTTAAACTCAAGTTGACGGATTTGAACCCCCGTACCGCTTTGTTTGGGTGCGGCGAGGCTCAAAATTGGCACTATGGCAGCCAGCGCAAGAACGATCAACCCTCGAACGAGATTCACTGTGGGTGTACCGCCATAAAGTCAAGTTTGTGAAGTTTGGAAACGCTGAACTGATGGTGGTATGTAAAAGTCTGAGATTTCTGCATAGGCTTTCTCGAGTATCATAAGCGGTTCTTGACCATTCTTGCTCACAAGACAGCACCTGGCGGGCTGTTCGCGCTAAAATGCACCTTCTTGATTCCAAGACGCACCTTACGGGCGGAATCGCTTACGGGCATGGTCGCTTTTTTAAGTCAGAGATGTGCGGTATGCTGAGAACAGAATGACACTGGAGCTTGAAACCACCAAACAAACCAAAGCTTGGGTCTTTGGTTGGGACACCACCCCAGGCATTGTCAGTCTGTGGACTGGGACTGGCGGTGAGGTGCTGGTCTGGCGGCGCGAAAATGGCGAACTGATCCTCGAGCAAGACCGTTACCGCCCGTGGATTTTTGCGGAGCATTTGAATCACCTAACGCACCTTGGAAATGCGCTGCAACTTGACTCGAGCGACGGCGAATTTGCCGTGCAAAAGCTGCGCGGAAACGGCACTTACAAATATTTAGTGACCGCTCGAGATTCCAGAATGCTGCGAGGTGCGATTCTCGAGGGGGCAAAACAGGCTGGCTTGACAGCCAACAACATCAGCGACCTGGAAGGCTATTACAGCGTTGGCGCGGCGGAACAATACTTGATGCAGACGGGACGAACGTTTTTTCGTGATCTCGAGTTTGCGGATTTAAAACGCCTGCAATTTGACCTCGAGACGACCTCGCTCGACCCAGCCCTCGGGCGTATCATCATGATTGCGGTGCGTGACTCGAGTGGTTTTGAAACCCTGCTCGAAGCGCCCAATTCCGAAGATGAAGCGGGCGTCATCCGCGAGCTTGTCAGAATTATTCAAGACCGTGACCCTGATGTGCTCGAGAATCACAACCTGATCGGCTTTGACCTGCCGTATTTGGAGCACCGCGCCCGAGAGTTAAGTGTGCGCCTCGAGCTTGGACGCGCTCCCGCACCGATTTTGTTACGCCGCGAAAATATCAATGACCGTTTTAGCGTGGGTGGTCGAGAACTGATTGACACCCTTGATGCCGTCTGGCGGCACGATTTTGTCACTCGAGAACTCCCCAGCCACAGGCTTAAAGACGTTGCCAAACACTACAAACTTGCCGCCCCAGACCGCGAGTACATCACCGGCTCAGAGATTGCCCTCGAGTACACCCACAACCCAGATCGTGTGCGCCGTTACGCGCTCGAGGATGTCCGCGAGGTGGACAGGTTGTCTCAACGCCTGATGCCAGCCTCGTTCGCACTTTCCAAACTTGCACCCCGACGTTTTGAACGCGTCGCCAGCGCGGGAACAGCCACCGGAATTCTCGAGCCGATGCTGGTCAGGGCGTACCTGCATGAGGGTTACGCACTGCCCAAATCCAGCCGTGTTTACCTCGAGAAACCACATGAGGGTGGGGCGGTGGCGCTTTATGCCAGTGGCGTGGCAAAAAATGTCGTCAAAGCCGATATTGCCAGTTTATACCCCAGCATCATGCGGGCTTTCAAGATTGGACCCGATTGCGACGAACTCGGTGCGATGCTCGAGATTGTGGATTCGCTAACAACCCAACGCCTCGAGTATAAACAACTGGCAAAAAATGCTGCTCGAGAAACCCCAGAATTTGCCCATGCCGACGCGATGCAAGCCGCCATGAAACTGATTATCAACAGCGCTTACGGTTATTTGGCGGCGGGAAGCATGGCACTTTTTGCAGATCGCATTGCCGCCGATGCCATCACCCAGCACGGCAGAGACATTCTCGAGAACGTAACGCAACAACTTAGGAAAGCCTGCATGACGCTGCTCGAGGCGGACACCGACGGCGTGTTTTTTGCACTGCCCGAAAGCTGGAATGAAACGCAAGCTCGAGCTTTGGTCACGCAGATCAGTGACACGCTGCCCAATGGCATCAAACTCGAGTTTGACAACCTTTACAAAACGATGCTCTCGCACGAGATTAAAAACTATGCGCTGCTGACCTTTGATGGCAACATGATCTTGCGCGGCGCGGGTTTTCGCTCGAGTCGTTTTGAACCTTTCGGTGCAGAATTCCTTGAAAAATCTGTGCGTTGCATTCTCGAGAATGATGTGATTGGTGCTCGAAATGCGTACTTGACCGTAATCGAAAAATTGCAAGCTCGAGTGTATACGGCTGCGCAGGTTGCGACCCGCACCAAACTGAGCAAAACCTATGACAAGTACGCCGCAAGCCGTGACAAGCTCAAAGAAGCCGCCTACGAAGCCATGCTCGAGGCTGGCAAAACCTGGCATCGCAATGAAAAAATTCGGTTTTACCGTGCCAGCAACGGTAAATACAAACTTTTGCCGATTGATGAAGAACTGACCAACCTGCTCGAGGTTGCCAAAGATTACGACGTGCCGTACTACGTGGCGCTGTTTGAACGCACTTACGTCAAACGCCTCGAGAAAGCCTTTACGCCCGAAGTATTCGCGCAAGTTTTTCGCTCGAGTGTGCAACACAGTTTATTTGATCCGCCACTCGAGCATTTACGCCTGAATTGGGTTGTTGAACAAGGGACAGCATGAACCGTGAAGCTCGAGCATTCCTGCGCCACACCATCGCCACGCTCGCCTACCGTTGCGGTAAAACCTTGCGTGATGCGCCAGCAGATTTTGCCGATTTTAAAACCGATCAAACCATTAGCACGCCCTTGTTTTTGCTCTCACACATTGCAGACTTGCTCGAGTGGGCATTGAGTGCAACCCGTGGCGAACCCCAATATCCGACCACCACAATTGGCAATTGGGAACTCGAGAAACAACGGTTTTACAGTGATTTCCGTTTTGGTTGATAAACGAAGTTTATCAACCAAAACGCGAGCTATGCGAGGAGAAACGAACAGTGGTTGGAGTAGGAATTGGTCA
>JAYVRX010000142.1:0-53391 GCA_043775825.1 Deinococcales bacterium | reverse complement strand
CCAGCCAAACCGGCAGCCATGCCCAGCCCCACGAGTCCCATTAACAACTTTCGCTTCATACGAACCTCCTCAGGTTCTCCTCGAGCCACAATTCAGGCGTTAACCCCTCGGGAAACACCCGAGCGTTACAAACCAAAAGGCTGTAACGAAAATCGCTATGCTGAGCAGTGACAAGAGGTTATCTCGAGCATTGAAAGCGTGTCAAGTTTCCAGACCACTTTGTGAAGTGGTTTGGACTCAAATCAAATATTCTTGGCTGTAAGCCAATTCAAACCCTCACGCTCGAGATTTAAGAATTCCTGAAGAAAAAGGGCTTCACGGGCGTGCTCAATCGGTGCTAGGATTTTATGGTCGCAACCTTTGATCGTCTTGTGGAAGCCAACTCCAAAAGGCACGAAAAGAAAATTGCGTGCCCGAAGGGAATCAAAACCATGACACTCCAAGAGATGCTAGGCAATGTTGTTTCACAACTTCAAACCCAAGAGACTGAATTGAACGCCGCCGACCCTGCCCATCCAACGCACGGTTCGGACATCTTGGCGAAATTTCAAGCCGCGCAACAAGCCACCTCGAACGATGCGAATCAAGACCTTGGCGCTCAATTTCAGGCTGCGTCGCAAGCCATCGCTGGCAGCTCGAATGGATTTACCTCCAAAGCCTACGGCGATGCTTTCGGTCAGGCAGCGCAACAATTCCAAGGTCGCCCAAATCAACTCTCGGCACAAGATTTAGGTCCAATTATCGCCGCACTCGGCGGCGGTATCAGCAACCATGACACTCGAGGGGTCAATCAAGCTGGTCCTTTGGGTGCGCTTGGACCACTGCTGGGAATGCTCGGCGGTGGACAGCAGCAAGCTCAGGGCGGCGGTTTGGACATTGGCGGTATCTTGGGCAGTCTAATGGGCGGCGGTGGCGCTGGTGGCGGGCTGGGTGGCATTTTGGGCAGTGTGCTTGGCGGCGGTGGCGGCGGAGCACTCGGCAATATCGTCGGCGGACTGTTGGGCGGAGGACAACAACATCAGCAACCCCAGGGCGGCGGTGGCTTGGGCGGTATTTTAGGTAGCGTTCTCGGTGGCGGGCAACAAGCCCAAGGCGGCGGCATGGGTGACATTCTCGGGTCACTGCTGGGCGCGGTCAACCAAGGCGCGAACATGACCCACGCCAACGGTCAACGTGACGCTGGAGCTTCAAGCACCGGCGCGATTTTGACTGGTATTTTGGGCGCTTTGCTCAAACGCTAAAATTTCGATTTAAATTTTGACCCTCGAGCATTTCTCGGGGGTTCTGCTTTTCTTTGGGTTTGTATTGTAGGCAAAACTTTAAACCAAGATCACCTACCCGAAACTCATCGAAATCTCTTACCGTATTAAAAATGATTTCAATGTGATGCCGCAATTCTCAAGCTCGAGACACGCGGAATTTAACGCCTTGAAATGACCAGAAACGAGCATCAATCGTCAAAGCTCGAGCAACAATCCAGGAGGCATTCATGAAGCTACACATGGTCATCATCACCGCACTTTTGGCATTCTCGCCCCTCGCCATTGCACAGACAGCACCAAGTCAAGCAAGTTACGATGCGCTCGAAGAACTGGCAGGTAGGATCATCGGTTATGGTTACGACGAACCAGAGCTGATGGTTGGTAAACTTCCAGGCGAACGCCTAAAACTCGAGCTTTCCGTGCCTGAAGGTTCACGAATTTTGGGCACTTCAGTTCGCAACGACGACAATTTTGAAGTCGTCATGGATGTTCGAGGCGATGCAAAAGGAATTCTTGATTTTTACCGAGACAAGTTAAAGGGTTGGGAAGACAAGGGAGAGCAAAACGGCGGTCCTCGCGGTGGATTTTTGTTCAGCAGTTCTGAGGTCAGCCAAAAACCCTATACCCTCGACACGTTACTCTGCCAAAATCAATGGTCGTTTAGCGTGGTGATCTACCGTTTGAACGCGGCGATTAAAGACGTTCGTTTAAGAATAGACCAATACACTTGTGGGTTTTCTGGCGGTGGAATCGAGTTGCCGAAATTGTTTTTACCAGCAGACGCAGAGCCTCAAGAAAGTTCGAGCGGCTTTGGTGGCGATGCTTTCTCGAGCTTAAAATTGAGCACAAAGCTTAGCATTGCTCAGTTGTTCGATCATTATGCCGCTCAACTCGAGAAAGCAAATTGGAAATTGGGCGATAAAATTACGTTGAAAAACGGTATTCTGGCAAGTTATGAATTAAAAAGTTCAACAGGTGAACCTTGGGCAGCCATTCTGACCATTTTGCCAGCCAAGGGCGGCTTGTTTAACGCTTCGCTTCGTGCGTATCCACTTTAAAGAATTGGGGAAACCATGTCTAAATCTCGAGTGACCAAACGGGTTTTTCTGCTTGGAATGTTTGCTTTTGGCGCTGTCTTCAGTCAGAGCCTATTTGATCCCGCCCCTGACTTTGCCATGTACAGTCCAAGTTTAAACTCGGCTGTGCAATTGGCAAAACTCAAAGGAACGCCTGTGGTACTGAATTTTTGGGGTTCGTGGTGTGGTCCTTGCCGCGAAGAAATGCCCGCATTAAATGAGGTGGCAGGTCAATTGAAAGAGAAATTCACGATGTTGGCAGTGGGGTCAGGTGAAACCGCAGAAAAAAGCACCCAGTACGTTATTGACAACAAATTTGAACATCTCAATCTACTGGTTGATGCGCCCAGCGGAATCAACAATCTCGAGACGAGTCAAGCCGTGAATGACAAATACAAGGTCAACGCTTATCCAACAACATTTTTTATCGATAAAAACGGTACGATTCAAGCGTCCCGCGAAGGTGACATGAGCCGCAAAACATTTATTTCTTACCTGCGAAATATTGACGTCACACCGTAGTCAATAAAATGAAAACTCGAGCGACTAAAAACTGTCGCTCGGGTTTTTGATGGCGCTTAACGGTTTTGTGGAAAGCCCAAATCAACTTTTGAGGTGCTCGGGTCGGACCATCTCGAGCTGACCACTTTGCCCCTGGTGTAAAACAGAATACCTTCGGGTCCGTACATGTGCGTGTCACCGAACAAACTGGCTTTCCAACCGCCAAAGCTGTAGTAAGACACTGGCACAGGAATTGGCACGTTGATGCCGACCATACCGACGTTAACATCAAATTGGAATTGCCTTGCCGCGCCGCCATCACGCGTAAAAATGGCTGTACCGTTACCGTATTGGTTGTCGTTGATGAGTTGCAAGCCCTCTTCGTAGGTGTTGACCCGAACCACCTGCAAAACGGGTCCAAAAATTTCGTCTTTGTAGGAATCCATGTCTGCGGTGACGTGATCCATCAGGCTGACGCCTAAGAAGAAACCGTTTGTTTTGGCAATGTCGGCGTCTCGACCATCGACCACCAACGTCGCGCCCTGGGCTTTCCCACTCTCGAGGTAACCCGCAACTTTATCGCGGTGTTCACGGGTAATCAGTGGTCCCATCTCGGCGTTTTTGTCTGTGCCTGGTCCAACGATAATTTTTGGCAGCCTAGCACGTAAGGCTTCGATCATTGGGTCGGCAACGTTACCCACCGCAACCACCACGCTGATTGCCATGCAGCGTTCACCTGCCGAACCGTAGGCGGCACTGACGGCGGCATCGGCTGCCATGTCAACGTCGGCATCGGGCAGCAGCAGCATGTGGTTTTTCGCGCCGCCCAAGGCT
Source organism: Deinococcales bacterium (assembly GCA_043775825.1). Taxonomy (GTDB): domain Bacteria; phylum Deinococcota; class Deinococci; order Deinococcales; family JAAFIG01; genus JANXTZ01. The sequence continues at coordinate 49,718 of JAYVRX010000142.1, read as the reverse complement.
TGCACGCGCTTGCCGTGTTTTGTGCCGGTTTCGTAAATGTATTTGGCAATTGGAGTGCTGCCGACAAACGAAACGGCGGCAATATCGGGATGCTCGAGGATCGTATCGACTGCCAGTTTATCGCCGTGAATCACGGTCAGGACACCGTCTGGAAGTCCGGCACGCTGAAGCAGTTCGGCAATGAACAGGCTGGCACTGGGGTCTTTTTCGGATGGTTTTAAGATAAACGCATTGCCGCAAGCCACGGCATTGGCAATCATCCAAAGCGGAACCATCGCCGGAAAGTTAAACGGTGTGATGCCAGCGACCACGCCCAAGGGCTGACGAATGCTGTAGACGTCCACCCCTCGAGAAACCTGCTCGGAAAAACCGCCCTTCAAAAGGTGCGGCACGCCGCAAGCGAATTCGACGTTTTCCAAACCACGGGCAATTTCGCCCATCGCATCGCTGGGAACTTTGCCGTGCTCAAAGCTGATGATCTGCGCCAGTTCTTGGCGGTTTGCGTCGAGCAGTTCACGGAATTTGAACATGATTTCCGCGCGTCGCGCCAGCGGTGTTGCCCTCCAGCCCACCGAGGCGGCTTTGGCGGTAGCGATTGCATGATTGATCTCTTCGACGCTCGCCAGGTCAACTTGGGCTTGGATTTCTCCAGTGGCAGGATTCCAGACGGGGGCACTTCGCCCAGACGTTGAGGCGTGCGGTTTACCGCCAATCCAGTGGTGAATCCGTTTTGAGGTCTGAGTGTCTGGCGTTTTTGGTTCGGCGGCAAGGGTCATGGCTTCCTCCTGAATGAAAACTGATGGCTGGTTTCGATTTGCTCTCGAATTCTAATTCATTCAGCAACAAATTCCAAAATTCAAGCTCGAGGCATCGGGCTAAACAAGCCAGGTGCGTCTTTAGGGAAGTGATGTTACACTCGAGCCATCATGATGATGCGAGGTATTCGCGGTGCAACCACAGTGACCCAAAACACTCCAGAGGCTATTTTTGACGCCACCAAAGAACTATTGATCGAAATGCTCTTGCAAAATTCGGTTTGCCAACACCCCCACGCGCCCGTGGCGGCGGAACTCGAGAGTTTATGCAGCATCATTTTTACCGTCACCCCAGACTTGAACGCTGCCTTTCCCGCCGAAGCCGCTCGCAACGGTTTGAACATGAAATTTGTGCCCCTGCTGAACGCCCTCGAGATTCCTGTGCCTGGACGCTTGCAACGTGCCATTCGGGTCATGATGCACATCAATACCGAAAAAAAACAACAAGATATCAAGCACGTTTACCTCCGAGATGCGGTCATGCTGCGACCTGACCTCGAGAGCGCACAGTAAACAACGCCCAGCAAACGACGCTTGCACTTTTTGAAATGCTAAAAGTGCAAATGAACAGGTCACACGATACGGGTATCGTACTATCGAACGGAGTGAAGCAATCATGATGAGCTTAATTCATCCACGCATTCAAGGGGCTGACACTAGCATTCCTTTGCTGGAAGCTATTATCCTCGGCATCACCCGTGACAAACGCACCAAAGACCAGGCAGTCAGCGATCAATTTCGCCGGCGCAAACCGCCAGCGGGTTTGAACGATTTGATCGGTACTGGTCGAATCTGGGTGGTGCGCGGCGAAATCAGTGTCTTTAAGCGCGAACTTGCCGCCTGGAATAAACCTGGTGAAATGCGACTTTTGGGCAGCAACATGATTTTTCACGTGGTCAAACTCGAGGCAAGCCAAGACCAAAACGACGGCATTGCCCGCTGGTCTTTTGTGTCCTTGAGCATTCCAACCCCTGCCCAACTCGAGAAAATGCAAACTGAGATCGAAGCCGGATTTGTCCTCGAGTTTGATGACCTATGAGCACCCGCGCCGATGTTCACGACGCCATCGGTCTGTCAGAATATGTTGCTGGCATGGCAAGAAGCAAACCCGATAAAGCCAAAATTCTCGAGTTTGTGACTGGTAAACGTGTGCTCGAGCTTGGTTGTGGCTCTGGGGCGGTGCTCGAGTTGTTGCAAAATCACGATCCAAACATCGAACTGGTGGGTATTGACCTGAGTGCCAAACTGCTTGGGACTGCCGCCAGACAACTTGGGGATCGGGTGCGATTTTACCGTCAAGACATTTTTGAGTTGTGCAAAAACCCAAAAAAACTAGCTGAATCAAAATTCTCAAGTGTTATTTTGTGCAGCGCCCTGCATGAGTTTGCCACTTTTGCGCTCGAGCATCAGATACGTTTTTTTGAGACTGGCGTCTCCCCTATGCTGGTGGCGGCAAAACAGATTTTTGGCTTGGCGAAAAGTTTACTCGAACCTGGCGGCACATTGATTATTCGTGACGGGGTTAAGCTCGAAGCCCAATTGTTGCAGGTTCGGTTTAAAAACCTTGAACTCCAAGAAACCTTCTGGCGTTTTAGCGACGACTTCAAACCGTTCAAACTCGAGTTTGCCGTACAGGGAAACTTGTACACCATGCAAGCCAGTCATTTTTACGAATTTGCCACCAAATACTTTTACCAGACCAATTGGGACATCGAGGTCGGCGAAATTTTTGGTTGGGCAAGCGGCATTGAACTCGAGCGATTGCTGCTCGAGACTGGATTCACGCCCTTAACGCGCCAGGTTTACACGATTGATTTTTTAAAAGACAAGTGGCGGGATGCCTTTGAAATCATTGATCTTCAGGGATTGCCCTTTACACTTCCAAGCACCCAAATTGTCATTGCTCGAGCTTAAATTCCATCACTTAGGTTTAACAAATCCTCACGGTACACACCGAGCGGCGTTTAAGATAACCTCGTGAAAAAAGGAATTTTAACCATCTCGAGTTTAGTCTTAGGCATCGCGCTTGCCCAGGGCGGTTTGGTGATTCAAGCCAACGGCGACCAAGAAACCGATGCAAACGGCGTGACCACCATGAGCCAAGGCGGTACAGTGATTGATAACGTCAACGGCATCACGATCAAGGGTTCGTATATCAAAGTCAAAGATGGGGCATTTTTAAACGCCACCAAAGCCACCATCATCACCTCGCAATCTCAGAGCATTTCGGCATCAAAAATCGATTGGAACATCGCCTCGGACCGCATGGCACTGACAGGACCATTGACCGTCTCGACCAGTGAAGTCAAATCCCTCTCGAGCGCCAATGCGGTAGCCTATCCAAAAGCGGGAATTATTGTCTCTCCCGGCGCGGTTTCTGCCGGCAGCCCCGTGATTAAAGCCAACAGCGCCGTGATTGATGGCAAAAGCCGCGAGGCGTTCTTGTCTGGCAAGTACCTCTTTCAAGAAAAAGGCAAAACCAAACTCGAGGGTTCGGTCTTGTGGATTAAATTTGACGGCAGCGGCAAGGCGACCAGTACCAAAACTGGGAATTCCATCCCAGAGGCGGTCAAAGCCAGATACCTTGGCTTACTCGAGAAAAACAGGTAAAGTGGTGTGTGATTCGTCCTGCACTCGCTGCGCTCATTATAATTTGTCTTTTCGCCACTTCGGCTCGAGCACAAGGCAACCCCCTCTGCCCCGAGATTCCTGACGGCGACCAATTAACCATTGAAGGGGTCGGGGTCGTTCGCGCCGCCAGTTTGGATTCTGAAAATGGTTTCACCAAATTTATCAATGGCTGCTTTGAACAGGGCGACTGGGCGCTCGAAGCCCCCCTTTTGACGCTCGAGGAGGCAACCAACACCTTAAGTGCCCAGAACGCCAAAATTCGCGCCCGTGGCGCGAACGGCACGGTGCAAAAAGTGGTGGCGAAAGAAGAAAATATCACGCTCGAGACCTTGGTTTTAAAGATTGATGGTTCTTACAAAAAATCGGGCTTACCAAACGGAACGTACAACATCAAAGCCGAACGGGGCAGGTTAAAGGGGCAAGATTTAACCCTCGAGAATTCGGTGATCGATAAAACCAACGGTGCTCAGATTACCCAAAGGTTCTCGAGCACTTCGGCAATTTTCAAAAACGATACCTTGGTGGTGATGGGCTTGCGAAACGCCACGACCAACGTTGTGGTCAACGCGAACGACGCCACCATCCAGAATGGCTCTGCCAGCGCTCAAACAGTCACAGGTTCACTCGGGCGCGTCTCAGATAATGCCAACATAACGTTCACCGCCAAACAAGCCATTTCAAATGACGCTGGCGTTTTTACTTTGCTGGATGCTGAAATCAAGGTTTTTGGTATTCCGATTCAATTGGCGTCTTACACCTATGACCCGGCTTACCCACTCGAGATTCCGATAGTCATCGGTTTTGGGGCGGGTTTAAACTTTGGGGTCAGCAATTTGCGAATTTTGACGGGCGAAGAGGGCAGATTAACTGCGATTGGCAATAACTTATTCTCGAGCACAACTGCCACAAACTTAACCTTATTTATGCGAGGTCTTAAAGAAGGCTGGGCGTATTTTGTCGGACAGGACGATATCGCGGCAAGCTACAACAGCTTCCGCTTTTTTCTCGAGCGTGACCCAAATACTGGGTTTACAATCACCTTTAATTTTGACACTGGACGCAGAATTGCGACCCCAACCCCAACCAGATCGAGCGGCGACGAACGTATTGGATACGCTATAGGTGGCAGTTCAAACACTGATTTCGGAATTTTCAATTACCGCGCAAAACTCGAGTATGGTCACGTCTGGCAAGAGGCGCTCAGTACAACCTCAACTGATATTACCAAAGCCCAAAACCAAGTTTTTTTGCGGGCTGCCCTCACGCTCAGTTGGGGCAAGACCATTTCAGATTTTAGCTTCAGCGCCGCCGCAGGGATTAATTTTACTGCTTATCCATATCAAACCGAAAACCTGGTATTTGTGCTCAATGCGAATGCAAGCTTTAATGCAAGCTACACGCTAAAAATCGCCGCCAAAAGCTGGGGTTCAATCTCGAGCGGGATTTCTTGGTTGGAAGCCTTTGGGACAAACGTGTTTGCTCGGTACGCGATCACGCCAGCCACCACGTTGACCATTGGTTTAAACTTCAATCCACCCGTTGGCGCAACGCCCGCTTTGGGCTTTCAAGGCGTCAATTTTCGCAATCCGCAGGCTGGTTTATCCCTTGGCATAGACTTGCGAAAAGTTGAGCAGAAAAATCCACAACCCTTTACCAGTCAAGTCATCAAAGCCAGTTTTGACCTCGATTTTTACGACGGTGTTGTACTCAAAGACAATTTTGACAACCCGTTTCAAACGCCCAACTTCAGTTTAACGCCAGGATTTAGCTACGATTTCGTCAGCCAAAAAGGCGAGTTTGGCTCGAGCATCACCATTTACTCCTCGAGTTTTGGTTTTGTCTTTGGTACTTACATCACATTGCAAAACCCTACAAGTCCAACCACGTTTGCCAGTACGGGATTCCGCTTCAGCTTCGGTCTGAGATTGCGTTAAGATGCACAAGATGATCATTTTTGCTAGAGGGTTCTGCGCGTGAAACGACTTGAATGGTATGTTTTCCGTGAAGTCGTTCCCAACTTTTTGATCGGCACAAGTTTGTACGTGGCATTGTTTTTGTTTCAAAGTTTGATTGCCAGGGCGCAATATCTAGGTGCGTTGCCGCCGAGTGCAACTGGCAAGTGGTTGATTTATCAAATTCCAGAATTTGCTTTAAGGGCTTTTCCGCTTGCCATCGTATTTAGCGTGTTGCTGGTGTTTGGACGGCTCGCCAAAGACAACGAACTGCTGGCAAGTTTTGCTGGCGGCATCAGCTTAAGCCGTTTGACCAGAAGTTTACTGATACTTGGGGCGCTGCTGGCGGTTTTTGGCTTGTTCTTGGCAGAATTTGTCACGCCGAGGGCGAACGAAAAAGTGGCGGTCACCTGGTGGGATTCGATCAATGGCGGTGGCACGGCGCTGGCGTACCTGGCGGGTAAGCATATCGAAGCTGGCAATTACCAACTGTTCTTTAGGGGATTTTCCAAAGGCGAATTGTTCGGGGTGAGGCTCGAGTTTTGGGATGAGGTTCAACCAAAAACTCAAAGCGTTTATTTTGCCGATTCTGCTGTTCTGGCAGGCAACAAAATTAGGTTAAAAGGTTTTGAGGGTTATCAAATCGATTTTGCGCAACTCTCCAGCCTACCCGAAAATCCAAGCAAGCAACAACTGTACGCGCTATTTCCAAGGAATCAAAAACGATCTTTAAATCCAAACGCAACCACTACATTTTCGCTTGCCAAAACCAAAGACACGATTATTGCCCAGAACAACACTGGCGGTTTTGAGGACTCCAGAAGCATCAGCACCGTTTACACTGAATGGCGCAAATCTGAGGGTCAGGCGGCTCGAGACAGCGCCTCGTTGCTGGGGTACAAGACAGCAGTGCCGTTTGCCAATCTGGCAATATTGTTGTTGACCATTCCGATTGCCGCTGGCGGTTTAAGGTCCAACGGTGTTGCCTTTGGCATTGCGGTGCTGATTGCGGTTGGTTATTATTTGGCATTGTTTTTAGGACAGACCTTGGGACGGTACGGTTTTGTGCCAGCCTTTTTAGGACCTTGGATTGCCAACATTGTGCTGCTCGGCATTGGTTTTTACATGCTGCGACGCGCACAATATCGCTGAATTCGGCAATCGGGTTTTGCTTGAAACGTCGCTCGAGAAAAACCAGTTATTGCACCAATCTAAGCTGAGGTTGGTTCGCTGGCAAAAGGTTGTTCAGTGCCTCACTGAGCGTCGGATGCGAAACCATGTTTTCGCGCAGGATGCTGGCGGTCAGATTCCCCATCATTGCCATCTGCAAAACACTGATGATCTCGCCGCCTTCGATGCCAAAAACTGCCGCCCCAAGAATTAATTTGAGGAGGCTCGAGTTTGGGGCATTCTTAAACCCGATCCCAGGTTTAGGCGTGGGTGTAAATTTTGGCGCTCAGTCCAGGGATACTTTCATTCGCGGGGGCATCGAGGCTGTAATCGAACAACATCTCGTGCCAATGACCCTGTGCCAGTGGAAGCTCGAGGTTTCGTTCTTCTTCGCGTAAATTCACGACCACGACCACGACCACGACCACGACCACGACCACGACCACGACCACGATCACGACCACCTCCGCCTCCTCAAATCCGCGACGGTACACCAACCAGCCGTCATTGACAAGTAAAATCTCGAGTTCTTCGCCTTTCAATGTCGGCGACTCGTGTCGCGCCCTGATCAGGAATGCGTAATGGGTTTTCAGGTGCAAACCAAATTCAATGAATCAGGTTTGAATCAACTCGAGGTTGCCTTTTGCCAAAAAATGCAATATGCGAATTCTGCCCCGTTGGAGGCAGAATTCAAAGCAACATTTATCTACAAAATACGGTGTCCAACAGGTGCAATTGGCTGAATGGTTCATTTGACTCGAGCCAAATTTTAGCGCTTGGCGTCCTCAAGCTTTGCATCGCCTTTAACGTCATCAACGGCGCTTTTGACGTGCTCGATGCCAGCCTTGACACTTTCCGAAGCTTTGGTCAGCAAATCATCGCTTGATTTTGCCTTGACTTCATGCGCCTGAGCCGCCGCGTCGTGCACTGCGGAGTTCACTTTGTCTCGAGCGCCATCGGCAGTTTTGCGGGCATCGTGCATGTCTTCTTTGATCTGTTCCACTTTTTCTTTGGCTGCCTCGCCCAAATTCTCGAGTCCTTCTTTGACCGATTCGGCTGCGTTCTGGATGGTTGATTGAATACTCATAGGATTCTCCTTTTGCCTGCCTTGCACTGTTGTCGAGCGCAGGTTGAATGCACTTCGAGACCAAACATAGTCTTTGAATCTGACGCAAAGCTGAGGACAAATTGAAGAAATTCAGGAATCTTGTGGCAAACCTTCAAAAACCAAGCAAAGCAATCCAATCACTGCCAAACCAAACCACAACGTCCAGGGTGTAAAAAGCGCTGTGACGATTGATCCGACAAATACAGATATCCTTTGCCAGTAAAAATGCTCGAGTGCCAGGTCTGTGCCATTATCGGCTTTAGAACCTGGCAGGCGTCTGCTCAATCCAAACGCTCCCAAAACACTCAAGATAACCGCCGCACTGATTGACTCTGTTGAAAACGAGGTCAGTTGCGAGGGCAGTAACAGGTTAGTTCTCAAAATGGTTTGAACCACCAACCAAACCACGCTGAACGCCGCAAGCCCCCAAATCCATTGCTGGGCGATTCTGCCAGCCCGAGTTGTCCAAATCATCTGTGCCTGTCGTGCAAACAATGCCCCAAAGCTCAAAAGTCCAAGCATTCGCAGGGGCAATCCGCTCAGGGCGTCTGCCACAACCGGTGCGAGGGCGACCATCAGTTGATCGACCCAAGTCAGGGCACGTCCAGTGGTCGCCAGGGCGGTTCGAGCGCCAAGCACCAATACACCAGTAGCGCTCAAAGCCTGAAACGATAAGGCTCGAGAGGCTGGATGCAAAGCCAGCAACACCACCACGCAGCTCGAGGCAAGGTTTGCGGTCAGCGCATGGTCTGGATCAAGTTCGCGTGCTAGCGCCCAGGTGGCAAACGCCCAGAGTGCACTCGAGATCACAACCGACCACGGGCTAGCAAAAAAGATTGCAACGCAGGCGGCAACCACAGCAATAAAGAGTGCAAAACGGTTTGACGGATATTTCAGGTCAATGCTGCGGTCAAGGCTGGTCAATTGCTGCGCAGGAGTTCTGGTTAACAATTTTTTCACGCTCCAATTCAGGATGTTTTGGTCAGTTTTTTGAGCTTGTCTTGGGCTTCAGAATTATTTTGGGCGCTTGAAATATTGGGTGCACTGCCAGCAACCTGTCCACTTATTAAGGCTTGCGCCACCAAATACTGCATTCTGAGCAGCGATTGGCGGGCAAAACGACGTTGCAAATGGCGTCCAAAGAGACTAAATCCGAGTCGGTAAATTGGGTTGCGAATCAAACCCGTTTGTGAAAACGCATCAATCGTGAATCGGACAACTCCACTGGTCAAGTTTTTAACGATCAGAAATGCGATTTGACCGCGTTCAAAGTGACCCTCTAAAGTGGCGTAACGATAACCCCAAACCCGTTCTTGACCATCTTTAACGTCCCGTAACTCATCGGTTACGCCGCTAACCTTAACGCCAAAATAAAAGGTAAACCCCAAAAAACGCGCCCGCAATAACATCACGCGTTTCTCGAGCGGCTCGTCTGGTACAAAAATGCCTGTGATCAAATCTGGAGGCGGAAATTTGTACTCACGCAATACAGTTTGTGCCGCCCGAAATGAGCCACCATCCAAAGGTTCGCCTGGGGATTCGACTGGCAAGTCGGCTTCGTAATGGTCCGAATGCCAGCCATTGGCAGAAGTGAATTCCTCGCGGCGTTCCAAATCGAAGTTTAAACCCAGCTTCTCGAGCCTTGCCAAACGAGACTTGTAACGTTCAAAGTCAGTCATTGGTCTTTCCTTTGAGTAAGTCGTGGTTCTCCTCGAGCGGCTGTTCACTGACCTCGATTTTGCCAACTTGCCGCCCGTTGCCAAGTTCCACCACCCGTTCGAGGAAAGTCTGCCAGGCGGTGGTCTGAATATTCTTACCAATGTTCAATTTGTCGTAGGTCAAATCCACCAGAGCGTCCCTCGAGCGTGCCCAAGAGGTGATGTTGAAACGGAGCATTCCTGGTTTGGTGCTTTGAACCGCAAAACGGATTCGTCCAGCCTCGGGATGCCCCTGCAAGGTGACGAAACTAAACGCATCGGCTGCGACCTCGATCACTCGCACCCGTCCGTTCCAAGGTCCGAGGATGGTGATCTCGAACTCGTCACCAAGCTTTAAACCCCAACTCGAGCCTTGGGTTTTCTCGAACGACGCCAGTTCTTCGGGACTAAGTTGGTCGAGGTTTTGCGTGACTTTCGTCATCAACGCCGATGGTTGAAGACCGCTTTTAAAGACGACCTCGTAACGCCGCCCAAGCAACTTACCAAAGCCCTCGCCCTCGAGTTGGACTTGCGCATCCATGAACTCGGCAGGCATTTCGGGCGCAGTGGGCAATGCTTGAACAGGTCGGAGTGCTGGGTTAAGCAATTGCTTGAACAAACCCTGCAAACGTGCCAACCAACCCGGGCGAGCCGAGGGCGCGATAGGATTGGCACTCATCCTGAACCCCCTTCTCGTTGGCGCTTTTGCTTTGAATTTGGGTCGCCGCGCCATGCCAAAAACACCATGACCAGCGCAATGATTCCAGCCCCTATTTTGACGGCGCGATTTGATGCCAGAATTTGTTTGCCATTGGGTTCAACTTCGGCAGATTCTTTCAGTGGCTGGGGCGGTAGGCTAGGGATTTTATGAGGTGATTCCTGCGCCAAAACTTTGGTGAATTCTGCACCAAAAAGCACCAGTTGCGCTGCATAATAAATCCAGAGCAGCACCACCGCCAACGTGCCAGCCGCGCCAAAAACCGAAGCTCCAGCATTGCGTCCCAGGTACAAGCCAATCAGTGTTTTACCAAAACCGAACAATACCGAGGTCACCAAGCCACCGATCAATGCCTCGCGCCAACCGACGGGTGCGTCGGGTAAAAAGCGGTAAATCAATGCAAACAAAAAGCCGACCAGAATCACTGAAAAGCCTTCGTACAACAATCCCCACAACCAACCCGTATCAGTTCCCAAACCGAGCCTTTCACCCAAACCACTGAGCGCCGCACTAATAGACAAAGACACCAGCAGTAAAAACCCGAGTACCAAAACCAAACCGAACGAAACGGCTCGAGCGCGAACCAGCGCCCCCAAATTGGCGGGCGGCTTGGCATCCCAGATTTTATTCAAAGCTTGCTGCAACTGACCGAATGCTCCACTCGCGCCAAGGATTAAACCCCCACTGCCAAGAACCACGCTCAGAATTCCAGAACCTTGACTTTTGGAAGCCCGCTCGAGTGTTAAACGCAGCCAATCTGCACCGTCTTTGCCAATCAAACCTGCCGCCTCGGAGAGCAAACGTGTCCGAGCCGCATCGGCTGGCACAAACAATCCTGCCACCGCCAAAACGACCAACAACAACGGAGCCAAGACAAAAATCGTGTAGTACGCCAAAGCAGCCGCCTGAGTCGGCACGTTGTCTTGCTGCCACTCGTGAACGGTGCGTTTAAGCAAATAAAAACCCAAGCGCATTGGTAAACCTCATGCTCCAGTATCTCAAGTTGGTTGAGAATCACTCATGTTTTCGCTGAGTCCAGGCTGAGGGTAATTGAAACTGAGCAACCCTCGGGAGGGCGTTAAAACTCGAGCGTTTCGCCAGGCTTCATTGGATAGCCTTTGACCCCTAACGCTTCGGCTTTCTCACAAAACGCTTGTGCGTCTTGGGCGATAGCGGCAAACGTGCTGTGATGAATGGGGACGAGTGCTTTGGGCTGAATCAGTTTAACCGCCTCGAACGCGTCAATCACACCCATCGTATAAAAATCGCCACAACAGACAAACGCCAGATCAATGCCCGCCTTACCGATTAAGCTCATGTCCGAAAACAACGCGGTGTCGCCCGAGTGATAAATCTTTTTGCCATCCAACTCGAGGATCACACCCATCGGCATTCCACCGTAACTACCGTCTGGCAGGCTCGAGGAGTGCCAGGCTGGGGTAAATTTAACACTTCCGACTTTGGATTGGTACGTGCCACCAATGTTCATGCCGATCACGTTTTTTGCACCTTTTTTGGAGGCGTAGCCGATGACCTCAACGCTCGAGATCAACTGCGCACCTTTGGCTTCAAGTTCTACTGCATTTCCAAAATGGTCGCCGTGCCCGTGCGTAATTACCACCAAATCGGGGTTGATATCATCGAGCGGCACACGGTTGACGGGATTGCCTTGCAAAAATGGGTCAACCAATATTGAGCCTAGCGGTGTGGTGAACATCACGCACGAATGACCAAAAAATTGTATTTTCATGCCTCGAGTTTACAAGCTTTTGATACTCGAGATTGCGAGTTTGAAAGCAACAAAAAAGGCAACTGCATTCAACACAGTTGCCCCGCTCGAGGTTAATAAATTATTGAACGGTTAGTACCACAGTTGAAACAATGTCCGTTCCACCAATTTCGCGGACTTCGTATTTGATGTTGCCTTTGGTGGGTTTGCTCAAATATCCCCATTTGCAATCTTTGTCGTTTGGCAAGTCTTTAGTGCCGATTTTGCGACCATCGGCTTGATAAACCGTAATGTTGTAACCTTTGCCTTTGCCTGTTCCGCCAAATTGGAACGGTTCAGTCACAGTTGTACCGTCCGTGACCCCAAGTGAATATTCAGCGGTGCAGGCGGCTGCCATCGTATCACCCGAAGTTGTTGGCGTAGTCGCCGCCGGAGTGGTGACTGGTGCGGGCGTTGTGGCTGCTGGCGTGTTGGAATTGCCGCGTCCTAAGAAGAACCAGCCCAAAGCACCGACAGCGACAGCACCAATGATCGGAAGCCACGGAATTCCTCCGCGACCCGCCGCCGTTGCCCCACCAACCGCTGAAGCCATGCCAGCCGCGCCAGCCGCCGCGCCACCCATTGCCGCCGCCCCAACATTGCCCACCGCGCCTGCTGCGCCGCCCATCAAACCAGAAACCAGTCCACCAATGCTTGGAATAGCACCGATGACACCCGCCGCCGAACCCAAATTCAGGGCGCTCGAGAGTCCAGCGGGCAGCATTGGTCCAACGATGCCTTGCAGCCCACCGAGCAGACCTCCCAAACCGCCAGCGTCCATACCTGTGGTTTTGGCATGACTGCCAAGTTGACCCAGAATCAACGGTCCTGCCATGCCCATTAAGCTACCAATCGCTCCCTGACCAAGCCCAGTGTGTGATGCCAAGCCCGAGAGCACGCCTGGCAGTTTGCCACCTAAAAGCGCGGGCAAAACTGTTTCACCGATTTTGAGTAAACCGCCTGCGCCGCCCGCCATGCCAAGCAAACTGCCAAAATTGCCCATGTTGGCAAAATTGCCGAGTAAGCCGAGCAAACCCTGAGCGCCTTGGGGGGTTGCGCCGTGTTGTGCCAAAACGCTGACTTGCGCGGGAACGATCACATTCATGGCTTTGGAGACGTCGCTTGGTGAGAGGTTGACCGCTTTTCCAAGTTGACCCAAAACCGTGTCGGTCAACTGTCCTTTGACCATATCCAATAAGTTCATAAATTCTCCCTTAAACACTCTTGCAACCCAATCTCGAGTCTATCTCGAGTCAATTGTAATAGTAGCAGAAATAACAGTTTGAGGTCAGCCCTAAAAATCAGCCCTAAAGAAGAGCGCCTTTGAGGTTTTAAAAACACGATTGAGATCAGTTAATCCAGGTTTTGAGCATCAACCTGCCCACGTTCATCGCCAACTCGAGCCACATCCCTGGCACTGCGCCGCCCAAATTGGTGTGCCAAATCGCGTTCGGTCAAACGCAACGCCGTAGGTCGTCCGTGCGGGCAAGTCCACGGAATTTCACAAGCCCGCAGCGCCTCGAGCAAATCTGAGGCGGCGCTGTAAGCGAGTTTATGCCCCGCCTTGATGGCAGGATGACACGCCAACCTCGAAAGCACACTGCGTTTGGCTTCATGAGCGCCCAGAGCCTCGTGGACGATCTCTCGGGCGAGGTCGGTCAATCCAAGTCCCAAGACCACGGCAGGCAACGCCCGCACACGGTAGAGGCTCGCACCAAAAGGCTCGAGTTTCAAACCCCAAGCCTCTAGTTCTGGCGCTCGAGCTTCAAAATGGGATACCTCGAGCGGGGTGAGTTGGATCAATTCAGGCTCGGGCAGTTCTAAGCTTGCCCCCGCATCAAATGCCCGCGACAGTTCCTCAAACAAAATGCGTTCGTGTGCAGCGTGCTGGTCGATCAACCACAAATCGCCGTCGCCCTCCGCTAGCAAATACGCATCACGGTATGCGCCAATGTACAACAGTGCCGGAAAACTGCTGCCAAACGCCCGAATTGGACCTGTGACGACCCGAGGTTCTGGGGCAGATTGCACCAAAGGATGTGCCCTTAAAGCCGTAACAATAGAAGTTTCGATCAATTCTTGAACGATGGCAAGCTCGAGAAAACCAACCCGCAGTTTGGAAGGGTGCGTGTTGACATTGAGCTTTTGTGGTGGCACTGAAATATCCAGAACACAGATTGGGGCATAATTTTTGGGCAGCAAACCTTGAAACGCCCTCAAAATTGCCAGCGCCACATTATCCTCGAGTTCGATAGGGCGACCATTGACGCTAATGTGCATTCGATCACGCCGAGGTCGCGCCATTTCGGGACGAGATACCACCCCAGTCACGGCATAATCGCCGTCTTCAAGATCCACCTCGAGCATTCGATTGGCGGTCATTGCGCCGTAGACCGTGGCGACGGCTTCGCGGTAAGTGCCAGGGGTGTGAATCAGTTTCAGCTCGCCGTCAATTACAGCCTTCCAAGCCACATTGGGGTAATGCAGCACGTAACGGTTTAACAAAATCATCACCCGCCGAGCCTCGAGCGCAGGTGACTCGAGCGATGCAAGTCGCGCAGGATAATCTTGAAACAAATCACGAACCTCAACGCTTGTGCCAGCCGCACACGCCACACGCTCGAGCACAGCCTCTTCGCCGAAAGCGATCACTCGAGCGCCCCCAAGTTGATCTTTTGGGCGCGAAGTCAGCATCAGGCTGGCAGCGAAAGCAATGCTCCACAGCGCCTCACCACGGAAGCCCAAACTTTCGATGCTGGAGAGTCCAACACCAGCCTCGAGTTTTGAGGTCGCAAATCGTTTCGGCGCGAGCGTGATTTGATCCATCGCAATTCCTGCGCCGTCATCGGTCAGCCGAACCAAAGCCAAACCGCCACGCTCGAGTTCCAGTTCGATACGGGTTGATTGGGCATCGAGCGCATTCTCGAGCAGTTCTTTGACTGCATCGACTGGTCGGGTAATCACCTCGCCCGCTGCGATTTCACGCACGAGTTCGGCAGGTAAAACTTGAATCGGGCGCATGAAAAGATTTTAACTGGTCTAAAGTGCCACAACCATGAATGAAGTTAGGATTCTTAAGTCAGCGTTGCGGCTCTTGACCCCTTTTGGGCTTCAACGGGTAAAATCCAGAGTGTTCAGCCGATAGACTCGAATTGCTTTGAATCTTGCGGCTCGAGTTTAACCAATCATCGTTTGGCGTATGCTTTCATCGGTGCGTCTGGCTGCTTCAAACACCAAGTTATTGGGTTCAAGATCAAGCGTTTCTTCAACATCGAGCAACATGCCATCAAAATGGAAACGTCCACTCTCGAGTTGTAAGGTTTCAATCACCACTTCACGGGCATTTGGGCTGCTCGGCTCGAGGTGAACGACTCTGCCCATACGAAGGTACAGCGTGTTTTCGTTGATCCTGAGTGATCCCGTGGGTCGTAACAGCATCAGCATTTGTACCAATGCCGCCGCGCCACCAACATCCTCGAGTCGTCCTTGAAAACCGCCGTCGGTGCTGCCTTTGAGACGCAGTGTCTCGAGTCCGCTTTCAATTTCGATCAGGTTGATCGGTTCTTCTCGACCCGAAACGATAATTGTTCCATCAAGGCTGTCACCAACACGCGCAGTGTTGGCTGGGGCAACAATTGATTCGACCTCTTGCAGCACTTTGGTAATGCGTTTGCGTTCGGTAATATCGCGTTGAATGCTGACAAAATGCGTGATTTTGCCGCTGATATCCCGAATTGGCGAGATGCGCCATTCGACAAAATACGGTGTGCCATCTTTGCGGTAGTTCACGGTTTCATCGGCGAAAGACCGTCCAGCCTCGAGTGTGGAACGCAAACGTTTCATCAGTTTACTGTCAGTTTCATTGCCTTGCAAAATACGTGGGGTTTGACCAAGCAGTTCGTGCTTGGCATAGCCTGACATTTGCATGAAGGCTGGGTTGACGTAAACAATGCGTGGTCCTGGCAGGTCAAGGCTGGCTTCGGTAATGATCACCGAATCGGTTGAAGCCAGAATCGCAGCTTCTAGCAGGGTGTGCTGGTGCTCGTTGTGCGCCCGTTGGGTGATGTCAAACAACATTCCAGTCGCACCGTTTACATCTGCGCCCGTCCGCACACCTTGCGCTCGGCACTCGAGCGAACGACCACCCGCGTTGATGGTGAGCGTCACCTGTTCACCCAGCAAAGCCTGACAAATGGCTTCTTGCAGGCTTTCAAAGGCTTCTAAACTTTTGAAGATGCTCGAGCCAAGCAAGCGTACTGGGTCGAGGTTAAATTCGGGGAATCCCTCGCCTTCGCAGATTGTGAAAACACCTTCGCTGTCAATCTTAAAAACCATAAATGGCAATCGTTGCAGCAAGTGCTGATATTGATTGTGTTGGTCTTGTAATTCTTGAATCGCTCGGTTCTTCTCGGTTTGAGCAAGAAGTTTTTGTTCTCTCAGTTCGCTCGCTTGGGTTTTTTTGAGTTGCACAAGCTCACTAAGTTGGTTGATTTGTTGTTCGCGCAATGCAAGAATTTCGCGTTGTTTGACCTGTTCAAGCTCTGCAAGTTTGGTTTGCAGCGTACCCAGTTCTTGGGTGCGCTCGAGTGTGTGGTGTTGTTTTTCTTGTTCGATTTCAGCAATACGAGCTTGCAACAACCCAAGTTGCTGCTCGAGTTCTACGACTTGAACTTTTTGAAGTTCTTCGGCTTTCTCGAGTTCTGTGCGCCACTTTTGCAATTCTATGTTTTGCTCGTTTTGTTTTTGCTGCTCGAGTTCTGAAAGTTTTGTTTGTCCATTTTGCAATTGTTGATCTTGGATTTGTTTGATGTCTTGGAGTTCTAAAAATTGTGCCTGTAATTTTTGAAATTCTGCGGCTTGCTCGAGTTGGGTTTGTTCTTGCTCGAGTCGGACTTTTTTTAGCATCTCGAGTTCTTGCTCAAGCGCAGAGGGTTCGGACACCACGGTTTGGGCTTCAAGCGGTGCTGATTGTTCAGTATCTTGAAGTTCACCTACCGACTTGAGCAAAATTGCCTCGTCAACACCGATTTCGGCTTGGGTGCTGCGCCCGAGTTTGGCTTTCAAATCAAGCTCGAAAATCAGGGCTTCGGCTATGTCTTCAAGTGCAGCAACTTCGTTGCTTTGTAATTCACGCAATTCTTCGTCGAGCACACTGACAGCGCCAAGCACATGCCCGTCAGCACCGCGAAGCGGCACGACTGCATGAAAGGCAAAATGGTATTTTTGCCAACCCGATTTGCTCGAGAACATGGCGTTCCACGAGAACAAATCGTTTGAATCGTTGGTTTGCGTAAAGCCAATCGGCAACACGTGCGCCAGAGGGTCGGGCAATGGATGCTCAAACTTGCTGATCTCGACGCCAAAACCACCTTTTAAATGCAAATGACGCTCGCTCGCCAAGTACACCAAGGCAAACGGACTGCTGGTGGCTCGAGCCGCCGCCCTTGCCGCCCGATCAAAAGCCGCCATGTCCGACTCGAGATAGGTTTTCACCACCTCGAGTCTGGTTTGGTCGGTCAGGTTTTCAAATGCTGTTTTCATCGCGTGATCTTCTTTCAGTGCGGGGGTTCAGATGGATGATTGAATCTCGAGCAATCAACGATAAACAAAGCTAATAGTTCACAATTTCAAGACCATAGTTCTTTAACAAAAGAATAATATCTCACTGACTGTCATGAGGGTAAACACAAGCGATTGCGCCCGTCATCTGCGTCTTGGTATCAAGGCAGTACGCAAGTTCATTGTTTGAGATTCTTTCTCAAGTGCCTGAGTTTAAGACTTCAAATCTCTTAACGTTCTGCAACCAAGAAGTAACTCATGTAACCACCACTGGCTTCTCGGGTGTCAAAGCGGTGTACAGCTTTGGGTTTGCGGAATTTCAGCACGGTTCGCAGCACGTCTGGGTAATCGGATTCTTCAAGATTAAAGACCCATGTTGGGTAATCGTTGGCTTTTTCAAGGAAACTCGAGAGGGCTGAAAGGTATGCCTCGCGGCTGGTGAAACGATCACCGAAGTTGCCTTTGATGGTATTTTTCAGTTCGGGCATCCAGTTTTTGCTTGGTCCTCGCGCCCAGATTTCGCGCCCAAGTGGTCCACGTGGTCTGGCTCCTGCGGCGTATTCGGGGCTTGTACCACTGATAAGTGGCAGTTGCACGTACAGGGCTTGGGCGTGAACGGTTTGGACAAATTCGCCTGCCTCTTGGCGGTAGGCAATGCCGTTGCCGCTGGCGGTCACGCGCTTGTTGAGTTCTTCGACCTCGCGCTCGAAAACACGGTGAAGTGGCATTTTGAGGTTGGCAAAACGGCTCGAGTCCATGTTTTGGGCGTAACGGATGGTGTTGTACCCAGCGCGAATCGCAATACCCTTTTGACGTGGTGGCAGACGATCAATCCGTGGACGCAATTGGTCAAAAAAGTAGGCGTCTTCCATTGGCACAAGTTTTGCAAGTTCTGGATTCTCGAGGGTTCTGGCACGTCCTAGACCTTCTGAAAGACCAACCAGGGTGTTGTGGTCTATTTGTACGCCGTCATTTTCGATCATGCCGACAGCATCCATGTACGAGTAATGCAAAAGATCGTTGCTGTGCACGGTTTTGCCCAAGGTCTTGAGCCACCAGCCGAGCCACATTGGGTTGCGACCACCGAAAGCGATGGCGACGCTATCGGTTTTTAAGACTTTGGAAAGCAGCATCACTTCCGCGCCAACGTATTCTTTGACCATGCTCATGTTGCACTCCTTGCAGACAGCGTGTGCTTCTCGGTGGGCGCAAGCGCATTTTGGCTTTGAAGCTCGAGGAATAATTGCACCAATTCTGGATCAAATTCCGAACCCGCGCCGAGTTTGATTTCGTCGATTGCCATCTCGAGTGCGAACTTGCCACGCCACGGACGATCATTGGTCAGAGCATCCCAGGTGTCTGCCAAACGGATGATACGAGCGCCCAGGGGTAAATCTGGTCCGAAGATCATGTCGGGGTAGCCTTGACCGTTCCAGCGCTCGTGATGCCAACGTACCAGCAGTTGTTCACGGCGACCAAAGCCCCTACGGGCAACTTCACGCTCGCCAATCAACGAGTGTTGCCACATTTCGACGGTCTCTTCGGGCGTGATTGCCCTGGCTGCGCCGTAAAAGGCGTGCTTTTGAATAACTTCGCCAATATCATGCAGCAGCGCGGCGGTTTTGACCACGCGAATGTCTTCTTCTTCAAAGTCCAATGCTTCGCAAATGGCGACGCTGACTTCTGCGACGCGACGTGCATGACCTGGTGCGTAATGTTCGAAGCGGTCGGTATTTTCAACCCGATCACCGAAATCCTTGACGTAAGCATCAACGATCTCATCAATGAACCCATCTTGGAATAGCTCACTCATGATGTTCTACCTTTCGATCCCGATTGCGCCTTGGCGCTGGCTCTCGGCTGGATGCCCGAGGGGAGAATCTTGTTTGACATTAATTCTGAGGCTAGAAACGCTTTTTGGCTGGTCAGCTTAAACAGCCCAACCGTAGTTTGGGCTTCAATCCTTTAAACCATGAGCGTGATCGGCGACTCGAGCCTGATGGCAACCGCCTTCAAAAAGTTCGCGCCAGAACGCAATCCAACCGTGCCACTGAGTGACAAAGTCCCCCGAACATGCCCCGCCTTTTCTGGGTGTGGCATCAAACGTGTCAACAACAAATGCGTACCAACCACTGGCAGCACCACTTCGTCCAACTCGAGGTCGCTGATGTCAGCCACCGTCAGGTCAACTTCACTCAGTTCGCCAGCTTGGTTGATCTCCATCAGCACCCGTCTGAAACTTTCATGCGGGTTGATGCGGCAAACATTGCGTAAGCCCTCGTCACCAAGTTCGGCAAGCGCTATCGAATTGACGTTCGGCAATGCGCTCGAGCATCGTTCGGCGGCGCGTCCCAAAAAGACCATCAAGGGCACTTCGGGCATTGCCAAGATTTCAAAGAGTTTAGATTGAGCATCGAGCAAGTCCGTGGCATCAAAATGACGACGCAAGGTCGTTGTGGCAGGCATCATTAGGGCGCTCGAGACGCTGGGTTCTATGGTTTGGGTGGGCTTCGGAATACCGAGTTTGGTGCTGGCTATATTGGTTTGCTCTGGGCTGGTTTTGTCTGGCTCGAGATTGACTGGTTCTGCAATTTCGGGTGTGCTCGAGCCAGCTTCATCCCAAGGCACAAATTGCTTTTCTGAAACAGCTTTGCTCGAGTAACTAAAATCGGTACCCATAGGGTCTGGTTTTGAACCCGAGATGGGCTTGGGCGTTTCGGTTTGGCTAGACGTGATGGTTGGTTCGGGCACAATTTCAATCACGACTGGGTGCTCAACTGGTACGAGTTTGGCAGTAGCTTCGTTCAACATCGCTTCGATGTCTGAAAGTGGCATCTCGTCAAATCCGAAATTATCAGTTTGCTTTTTTGAACTGGTTTTGGTGTTCACCAAGGGTTCTGAAGGGTCTCTGGTTGACCCTGCCGGTCCAAGTGCCGAGCCGGGTACTTCTGCACTTTCATCAAGTGCCGCAGTTTCTACATTCAATTTTGTGTTCAGACCATCCACACCAAAACTCGAACGGCGTGGGCTGAGTTCACCGATCCCAAACGAATTTCCGCGCTGGGCTGGTGCAAACAAATCCGTCGGCGTTGGCATCATCGCACCGATTTCGTCTAGGCTTGGAAGTGGTTGCGATCCGACTTTGGCTTCAGATTCGAGCCATGCCAAAAACCGACCGTTATCGTCAATCGCAATCTCAGACTCGAAAGAATCTGGATCGAGAATGTCAATCAAGTCAGTCTCTAGCGACCCAAACATCGCCATGCCAACATCGAACTGATTCAGATCGGTGTCTGTGGCGGGTTCACCATAACTGCTGTTAGAGTTCACTCTTGCCCCCTTTCACTAAAGCCATCTTTATGACCTATAACAAGTGTATGAGACACACTCCAATTGCGCCTAGCCCCAAACGGGTTGCTTGGGTATACCCATTCGGGTATGTCAGACCAGACCCATTCGGGGCTTACAGACTTTGAGGTGGTTGTTGCAACATGACCTCAGTCGCGGAATTACCAAGACTAGCTCGACCAGACTGGTCAAGCACTATTTGGAGGTCATTATGGCAGTTGAAAAAAGCATGGGTTCTTCGAGCCTCGGTGAAGTCGTAGATCGTATCTTGGACAAAGGTATCGTGGTTGATGCTTTCGTTCGCGTTAGCTTGGTCGGTATTGAATTGCTTTCAATCGAAGCCCGCGTTGTTGCCGCATCGGTTGAAACCTACCTCAAGTACGCCGAAGCCATCGGTTTGACCGCTACAGTCGCCGCACCAGCCGCGTAAACCACGGACTGGAGTTAACCCAATCGGGTTTTTAGGGCAGTCGGCTTGGTTCGGCTGCCCTAAGTTTCTAAAAACCAACCCACACCTTGCTACCGAGTACACAACCTCCGTGCTCGAGAAACAAGCCTTAAATCAAAATTTTCGGAGCAGACCATGAACTTAAACGCAAATGCTGGTGCTAACCTTCGTGACAAACTCGACTCGAGCGCCAACAGCCGCTTGAACGGTGATGAGAAGCGCCGTGATGACAGCCTGAAGGCAAGCGCCCAACGCCGCAAAGAACAACGCGAACTCGCCAAAAGCGTGGCGCAAGCCGCCATGAACCTTCAATTGCAACTTGGTGAAATCACTGAACAGCGCGTCAAAAGCGCTCGTAAATTGGCAAGCGAACGCTTAAAGGAAGCCAAAACCCGAGCTTTAGAAGTCCGTACCAACCTTAAGAGCATTCAATCCAGCCGTCTCGAGGATGGACGCAAACGCGCCAACGCTCGAGCCGTAGACCGTGACAATTTAAGCCTGGAAACGGGTCAGATGCTCGAGGCTGCCAACACCGCCCGGGCTGTACTGCGCGAGAATTTGAATGCCTTTAGCGAAGAGATGCACCGCAATAAAGTTGGCGCTCGAGTGACCCGCCCTCGGGTGGTACGTCCGAAAACCATAGCACCCGTTAGCGCAGCCAACACTGCCGCCAATGCCAGCGCGATGGGTGCAGGCGAGGCAGCCTTGAGCGCCGTTTCGCGCCGCCGCGAGAATGTGGTCGTCAAAGCCGTCACGGGTACACCAGGCATCACCATGAAAGACCTCGAGAATGACTTGAAGCTCGAAGCCAGCGAACTGAAAGCCGTCTTGCGGCGTTTGGTCACGGCTGGACGGCTGACATCACAAGACGGCGCGTATCACTTGGGTAAGGTCAGCGAATGAGCAACGAATCGTTCAGCGCCCGCAAACGCGCAGATTTTGTCGAAACCGAACAGGTGCGGGAACTGACCGAACGAGCGATGGGTTATCTCGACTCTGGCTTGGGCGTCAACCTTGAAGGAGCGAGCGGTACGGGCAAGACCACACTGGCGCTGCATATTGCCACGCAACTTGGTCGCCCTATGACTTTAATCTCGGGCGATAACGAATTTGGCTCGAGCAATTTGCTCGGCAGCAACAGTGGTTTTAGACGCCGCAAGGTCGTGGATAATTTTATTCACACCGTCTTAAAAGTGGACGAAGAATCAAGTACCTCTTGGGTGGACGAACGGCTGACCGTCGCCTGCAAAAATGGTTATACGCTTGTTTACGACGAATTCACCCGTTCCAAAGCCGAAGCCAACAATGTGCTCTTGCCCGTGCTCGAGGAAGGAATTTTGATTTTCCCTTCGGCGGCAGGCAAGGGCGGTTACATGAAAGTTCACCCTGACTTCCGAGCAATTTTCACCAGCAACCCCGACGATTACGCGGGCGTGCATTTGGTGCAAGAAGCCCTGCGTGACCGTCTTGTAACCATGCGGCTCGAGGGTTTTGACACCCAAACCGAATCTGGCATTGTTGCCGCACGAAGCGGCTTGGAAGAATCTCAAGCCCACGCCATCACCGAACTGGTACGAACCGTGCGTCACGACAACGAATTGTTCAAAGTCAAACACTCGGTTCGTGCAGCCCTGCAAATTGCTCGAGTCGCCGCCAATCGAGGCTTAACTGTCGAAGTTGGCAACGCCATGTTCGAGCAAGTCGTGATGGATGTTCTGATCGGCAGCATCAATGAAAACGAAAGGCGCGAACTGGCACGCCAACAGATTCTCGAGAAGATGCAGCGCCTGATGCCCGCCAACAATCAACCCGTGGCGGCATCTCTGAGCATGAGTTTAGAGGAAGGAGAACGCAATGTCCGCACCAAGAAAAACCGCGATGGTTCCAACCAGCCTTCGGCGCTCGGCAATACCGCAATCTGAAAGCCGTGCGTTCCTCCAAATCTACCAACTGACCGCCGAACGCAAACGGCTCGAGCGTCAAGTCAGCGAATGGAAAGCCCGCATGGGCGAAGCCGAAACTCAACTGGCAAAAATTGCGAACCGCATCGAAGAACTCCAAGAAAAATCTGAGGCTTTAGCACCCAGGAAATTAACGGTGGTTCCTAAACGCAAACCGATGGGACCAGGCGGGACACTGGTGCTCGAGTATTAGATTCATCTCGAGTCTTGAAAACAACCTCGAGCAAGGCATAACAAAAGACAAACTTTGAAAGAGGAACAGAACATGCCAGATGAAAAAACGGGCGGCATTGGCGGGATTTTCCAAGGCTTGGGAAGCCTGATCGATTTGGTCAACGAGTTGCAAAAAAAGGCTGGAGAGGCTGGAGACGGCAGCAACACAGGCTCGAACACGGAACGCAACTTCACCACCAAAAGCGGACTTTCGGGCGTGGTCGGCTTGAACATTCGCACCAACCTGGCAGGCGAACCGCGCATTGAAACTTTTGGCAATGTTCACAACACCGAACGCGGACCCAGCGTCGAAGCCGTGCGTGAACCAATGGTAGACGTGCTCGAGGAAGAAAATGGCTACACCGTAATCGCCGAACTTCCAGGCGCAGATGCCAACACCGTCACTGCCGAACTCGAGGGACAAAACCTGAGCATCAGTGCCAATGGCACTGGTGGACGCAAGTACGCCAAAACCATCAGTTTTGAACGCGCCGTGAAAAAAACAGGACTCAAAAAACAATACCAAAACGGCATCCTCGAAATCAGCTTGCCATTCAAGAAAGCCTAACTTATGCCACTCGAGACATTCATGACCCAAAGACTCGAGGAACTGATAGACCGTCTGGAGCGCGAACAAGACAGCATTAACGACCTGATTGCCAAAAAACCAAGCAAAAACCTCGAGCAACAACTGCTCGAGAAACGCCACGAATTAAAGCGTTATCGGGAACGGTTAACGGAATTGCTCGAGCGGGTTGAAGTGCTGCGGTGAGGCTCGAGATTTATGGTTTTCGTGTTGTTTGAAGAAAATCATCTTTGAAATATCATCGTCGTTTTGTGAGTGCAAATGCAGGGCGCGGCAAGCGATTCCGCCCGAAGGTGCGTCTTGGAATCAAGAAGCAGCGCCCCTACGTCAAAAAAAGGGTTTTGTAGGGGTGCTGCTTGCCGCACCTTTTCGCACAAACCGTGCATTTCTTTTCACGCCACAATTTTTGTCGATTCTTTTTACACCACAAATCCCACCACATCCATCTCGTCGAGGTTTACCATGAGCAGCCCAGTAGACACCCACATCGAACTCCAGGTTTCCGAAGCAAGCCCGCGTGATGCGGGACGAGGTTTGGCGCGTCTTGCCAAAGCCGATCTCGAGCGTTTGGGGGTTCGGGCGGGTGGTGTACTCGAGGTTGTTGGTCAACGCAAGACGGCGGTACGGGTGTTACCTGCACGGCTCGAGGATCGGGACAAGGGTATTTTACTCGATGGCTTGGGGCGCGAGAACGCACTGGTGAGTTTGGGTGAATCGGTGCGCTTGGTGGCACTCGAGCCAAGTACGGCGCGTTCGGTGGTGCTCGAGGTGATCTCGGGTGCGAGTCCCAAAATTGCTGATTTAAAAACGCTTCTGCAAGACCGTGTGGTCACGCCTGGAGACCGGGTGCGGGTGGATTTGTACGGGGCGCGTTCGCTCGAGTTGATGGTGCGGGCTTGTGATCCTGCGGCTTCGGTCTTGATCGGTGTGGATTCGCGTTTGGCGCTCGAGAATCAAAAACCCACGGTCAGCGGGGCTGCTCCTAGCGAAATGACCAATCCGCTCGAGGTCAATTACGAAGACATTGGCGGTTTGGGCAAAGAGGTCGCTCGAGTTCGGGAACTGGTCGAGTTGCCGCTTCGGTATCCGCAGGTCTTCGAGCAATTGGGTATCGAACCGCCACGCGGCGTGTTGTTGTACGGTCCTCCTGGTACGGGCAAAACCACGATTGCCAGGGCGGTGGCTCGTGAAACCAGGGCGCATTTTATTTCGGTGGCGGGTCCAGAAATCATTGGGAAATTTTACGGCGATTCCGAGAAACGCATTCGAGAAATTTTTCAGGAGGCTCGAGCCAAAGCGCCAAGCATTATTTTCTTGGACGAGATTGACGCGATTGGACCAAAGCGTTCTGAGGTTCAGGGTGAGGTTGAAAAGCGGGTTGTGGCGCAACTCTTGTCCTTGATGGATGGACTCTCTGGGCGCGGGCAGGTTGTGGTGATTGGCGCGACCAATATTCCTGATAACCTCGATCCTGCGCTTCGTCGTCCTGGTCGTTTTGACCGCGAGGTTCGGATTGGATCACCAGACATGCAGGGCAGACGTGAGGTGCTCGAGGTGCACACGCGGGGAATGCCGTTGTCTAGTGATGTTGATTTAGATCGTTTGGCGCGAGTCACGCACGGTTTTGTCGGGGCAGATTTGGCAGCGCTCTGCCGTGAGGCTGCCATGCACCGCGTCCGTTCGCAGCTTCCAACTTGGACGGCGGCGGGTCGTGGTCCGAGCGCCGAAGAAATGCTGCGGCTCGAGGTTGGTATGGATGACTTCCACGCCGCCCTGCGCGAAGTTGGTCCAAGTATTATCCGTGACGGCGAGGGCGAGGTCAGCCCCGCATCGTGGTCAGATGTTGGTGGTTTGCTCGAGATCAAAACCGCTTTGAAAGAGGCGGTTGAAGCGCCGTTAAAATACCCAGAATTGTTCGCCCAAATGAGGCTCGAGCCACCGCGTGGGATTTTGCTGGCGGGTCCACCTGGCACGGGCAAGACCTTGATCGCTCGGGCGGTGGCGCAGGAAAGCGAAGCGAATTTTATTGCGGTGCGCGGGGCACAATTTTTAAGCAAGTATTACGGCGAATCCGAAAAAGCCGTGCGTGAACTCTTTCAGAAGGCTCGAGCCAGTGCGCCGTGCATTGTTTTCTTTGATGAGATTGATGCGCTTCTGGCTAACCGTGACGGCACTGATCCTGCCTCAGAGCGCGTGGTTGGACAATTTCTAGCCGAAATGGACGGCGCATCGTCGCTGGGCAACGTGATTATTCTGGGCGCAACCAACCGCCCGCATTCGCTCGATCCTGCGTTGTTGCGTTCAGGGCGTTTTGAACGGGTGCTCGAGTTTAAGCTGCCGAACGAAACAGACCGTCTCGAGATTCTAGGTTTACATTTTCGTGGTCGAGCCACCGCAAGTGACTTGGATTTCAAACCTTACGCGGCACAAACTGAGGGTTGGAGCGGTGCCGACCTCGAGATGCTGGCGCGTCGGGCGGCATTGAATGCCTTGCAAGAATGGGTACAGAGTGCTGGAATTGTAGGCTATAGACCACTTGGCGTGTCGGATTTGAAGGCTTCAAAAGAGGTTTCAAGCGGTACGATGGAAGCGCAATTTGTCGTGCTACCACAGCATCTTGAACAAGCATTCCTTGATCTTCAAAGCAGTCGGGTGGCTCGAGCAGCATCCGTGAAAGGTTGACCATGATTTACGTTTACGCAGTTGCCAGTGCTGATGCAAGTTTCAGACAAGACATCTCAGGCTTAGGAGGTCAGGCGCTTCAAGTGGTTGCTTTTGGCGAGGTACGCGCCCTGATCTCTGAAAACGCCCCAGAAATTTTGCAAGATGCCGCCAGCCTGAGCGCACTCTGGCTCGAGCACCAAAAAATTGTGACCAACCTGACTGCCAGCAGTGTGTTGCCAGCCAAACTCGGCAGCCGTCTTTCAAGTGTCGCGGCGGCGGTTGAATTGCTCGAGGGTCATCAAGACACACTGCTCGAACAACTAAATCATTTGCAGGGCAAAGTTCAAATCAATTTAAGTGCCTTCTGGAAGTTGAATGAAGAAATTGCCAAGATCGCCAGCAATTCAGAAATCTCGAACTTGCGTTTTGAGCTGCAACAAAAAGCCCAAATCACCTTTGAAGATCAAGCCAAAATTGGCGAATTGATTTCGCAAAGCATTGAAGCCGAACGTCAGTATCTAACGGATTGCACACTCTCCGTACTCGAGGGTCTGATTCTCGAGTACGGACACGTGCCGCATGGCAATGACGAAACGGCGTTTAATATGGTGCTGCTGATCGAAGCTTCCAAATTGAGCGAACTCGAGTCACGTTTGAAAAATCTTGAGAAGGATTTGGCAGGACGTTTGCATTTTGGACGCAGCGCTCCAATGCCAGCCTTTGTCTTCTCGGCACTCGAGTTGATTGAACCTAGTCTGCACGATCTGGAGCAGGCACGTTTGACCTTGCGTTTACCGAGCGATCTACCGAGCGAACCAAATTTGGTGCAACGTGCGTTTAAGCAGCTTGCGCTCGAGCGTCATCCTGACAGAAATCCAAACGACCCAAACGCGGCGGACAAGATGCGTCAACTTTCTTGGGCGCGTGATTTGCTCGAGGTCTGCGGTTCTGGCGTGGGTGTACGGGTACAAAGGGCTGTGGCATGAACGAAGTCAACTTCTCTGAATTGGTCGCGCCGTTTTACATGTACGCGATAGCTCGCAACCATGATGATTTAACAGGCTGGCTCGAGCAAAACCCAGTGGAGGGCGCGGGCAAACCATTCGTCTTTACGCATGGCAACCTGTCGGCGGTCATGAGCGATTCGAGCAAAGACCGTTATCCAATCAGTCGCAAAAACCTGCTGGCACACAAAGGCATTGTCGAGGCGATCATGAACCTTACGCCCGTTTTGCCCGTGCGTTTTAACACCATTGCGCCGTCGCTCGAACAGGTCAAACAAAAACTCTTGACCGAAACAGCCGCAACGCTCGAGGCAAAAATTGCCAGCGTCGCGGGACGCATCGAGTTAAGCGTGCGTGCCACCTGGACTGAACAGCAACAGGTGATTGACCGTGTGGTCGAGGAAGAGGAACGCATTCGTGATTTACGTGAGAGCCTGTTGACTGGTGGGGCTGGGCATCACGAACGCATTCGTTTGGGACAAATGGTCGAAAATGCCATTCTTAAAAAGCGCGATTCGCTCGGCGCAAAACTCGAGGCACAATTAAAGCCACTGGTCGAGGACATCTCGAACGGTACGCTACCCGACGGCGTGGTGGCGAATTTATCGCTGCTGATTCCCGAAGAAAAACTCGAGGAGATCGAAGAGGCGATTTATCAGTTCGATGCCGAAAACGATTTGACCGTGGTCAGAATCATGGGTCCGTTGCCGCCGTTTACCTTTTCGGAAATGGTCATCAAATGGAGCGAGGACGGTTCGGATTCCGCCAGTGCCAGCAACGACGAACGCAACGACGAAACCGAGGAAACCAGCACATGAGCAAACGTGAAGGCTTGGAAGGTTTGGAATTGCTCGGACCACTGAATTGGTTTCTTGGACCAGTGTTGTTCGTTGCCGAGCAAATCGCTGACCAAGCCGAAGAAGCCATGCTGGACGATAAAGCCATCGTCAGTCAACTGACCCGTTTGGGCGCAGACCTCGATGCGGGCAGAATTGATGAGGCAACTTTTGAAGAACAAGAAGCCGTGCTGCTCGAGCGACTTGAAGAAATTCAGGTCTTAAAAGCCGAAATGAAAAAAGGTTAAACCATGACTGGGTATTATTTGTACGGTTTCACCAACGCGAGTCAACTCGAGCAAGCCGAACCTGGCGTTGCGGGTCAAATGTTGCAAATTATTCGGCACGCAAATTTAAGCGTGATTGCCGAAGCCATAGACATAGACGCGTTTCGGGCAGAACTCGAGACCAGTGCCGAAAATCCACAATGGATTGCGGCTCGAGCCGTGCGTCACGATGCGGTGATCTCGAGCCTCTTAAACGATGGCGTGATTCCGTTGCGCTTTGGTACGTTGTTGCAAAACCGTGAGGCGCTCGAGGGACTGCTTTCACGCTCGAGCCAGACCATCAATCAACGGCTGCTCGAGTTAACTGGCAAACGCGAATTTAGCGTGCGCGTCTGGCTTGACCGCACCGAGATCGAACCGCGCCTTCTCGAAACCATTCCCGAACTCGACGACCTGCAAGCCGAAATCAACGGCGCAACCCCAGGTCGGGCGCATTTGATGAAACGCCGCCTGAATGATGAACTCGAGAAACACCTACGATTGCACCTCAACGAATTTCGCGCCATCGCTTTTGACCGTCTTGCCGAAGCTGTGGACGCCATTGTGCCACTCGAGCGCGTACCAAAATCGGACGGGGCAAACACGGGTTTACTCGAGGCAGCAGTTTTGTTGGATGCCTTCAACGAGGCGATGCTGCGCGGCGAACTGGGCGGTTGGGTTGATCGTTTTGCAATGCGAGCCGAGTTGTCTGGTCCGTTTGCACCGTACAACTTTGTGATTGATCCAAACGAGGAAAGCGCATGAAAACCGCCACGCCCAAACTGCCCGACAACCTTGCGGCACAAGAAAAAGTTAGCCTGCTCGAGTTACTAGATCGGGTCTTGAACACGGGCGTGGTCTTGGTTGGTGATGTGACGATTTCGGTGGCGGGTGTTGATTTGGTCTACCTCAGCTTGCGGGCATTGCTAACTTCTGTTGAGTCCGCCCAGGCGCTCGAGGCAAAACGTTTTGCTGCCCCAGCACGACTGCTTGCCACGGCTTTGAATGCCCAGAACGAAGCGGGTGATGGTTAATGCTGCTTCACGTTTACGCGATTCTCGATTCAAGACCATCCGAATCTGAACTGAACAGTTTAGGCATCTCGAGCTTGCGTTTGATTGAAGCTTCTGGGTTATTTGCCTTGGTTTCAAACACCCTTGAGCAAACCGAACCCACCAAACTTGCCGTCCTTGCACTCGAGCACAATGCTGTGATTGAAAATGCGCTCGGGTTTTGTTCGTTGCTGCCCGCCCGTTTTACCGCGCCACTCGAGGAGCATTTAATCCTCACTCAACTTAAAAACAATCGGGCAGCCTACCAAACCGCGCTTGATCGCGTGCGAAATGCGCTCGAGTTTGCCCTGCGTGCCGAAGTCGCAGCCGAAACACTCGAGGCAGTCACAAACGACACCTCGAGTGGACGGGCATACCTCGAATCGCGCCGCACCCAGTTTAATCTCGAGCATCAAAGCCGCACCAAACTCGAGGCAATTGCCACCAGTTTTGAGCACCACCTTGGCAGTTTGGCGCTCGAGGTCTTACACCGTTACGAGCCAAACCTTTACCGAGGTTGCTATCTGGTACGCCGCGATAATCTTGAGGTTTTCAAACACGCTTTTGAAGTTGCTAAACCTTCATTCCAAGACGATCTCGAGCAACTTGGTTTGCACGGACCATTCGCCCCATATTCGTTCGCCACGCTCAAAAATACTGCCACCGAAGGAGTTTTATGAACGCCGAAAAGTTACATACCGAAGAAGAGATCAGCCCCAAGAAAATCTCGAAAGCGATGGAGGCTGCCAAACCCGCGCTGCCAGATTTTCGCGCCAAAGCACGCCAATCAAAACTTCGTAGCGCCATCACCTTCAAAGAATCGGGACAACTCTCAACCGCCTGCGCGATTTTTCTCGAGCTTTTTTCAGAACGCCCACTGACTGCCGAAGGACTCGAGGCGGGCGAGATGCTCGCCGCGATTGCCGCCGATCACGAGGCGGCTGGTCGTCACCGCATGGCAATGGAACTCTACGCCAAACTCTCTTAAAGGAATCCGTGCCGAACAACGTCAAACACCGCAACAGCGTCAGTTCTACCCCGAGTGAACCCTCGAGCGTGGCGTCATGGCTTGATTCGGCAGACAATGCCCTGAACTTGGCATCGCTGACCAAAGCGGCGGCGGGTGGCAAGCTCGATCTTGACCCTGACAACCCAGAAAATGGTCTGGCAAAACTGGTGCTTGCCGTGATTGAACTATTGCGTCAACTCTGCGAACGCCAAGCCGTGCGGCGTATGGATTCGGGATCGTTAAGCGAAGCGGAAATCGAAAAACTTGGCGAGGCATTCCTGCGGCTCGAGCAAAAAATGATCGAACTTAAAGCCTTGTTTGGACTCGAGGATGACGACCTGGACTTGGATTTGGGTCCATTGGGGAAATTATTGTGAAAAATCCTGTTCTGTTCGGAGCTTCCTTATGAGTCAAGCTGGTACTTCGCTCGCCCCATCTAACCTTGCCGATATTCTCGAGCGTGTGCTCGATAAGGGCGTGGTGATCGCGGGTGATATTAGTGTTGCGGTGGGTGGCGTCGAACTACTTTCGATCAAGATTCGTTTGATTATTGCCAGCGTCGAACGGGCGCAGGCGATGGGGATTGATTGGTGGAATACCGATCCGAGTTTATCCAGTGGGCGCAGTCAGGCACTTGAACTCGAGCAGGGTGTCTTGGCGCTCGAGATGGAAAATCGGCGTTTGGCTTTGGAACTCGAGAATGCACGCCTTCGTTCCGAGTTGGATCGTTTGCAAGGAACGGTACCTGCGATTTCGTCTGGCTCAAAAGAGTCCTAATTCTCGAGTGCTGGGTGTTCGGAGTGTGTTGTGTCTAAGATTGAAGTCATCAATTCTAAACTTGAACAACGTGAGATACTTTATCGCGCTTTGGGTGTGGCGCTCGAGTTTCGTGGGGTCGAACCGATTGGGCATACGGATCGTGTGGCAATGCTTTCGACCTGCATTGGTGTGGAATTGGGCTTGAACGATAGCGAACTCGAGGCGTTGCGGTTTGGTGCGTATTTGCACGATTTGGGCAAGTTTAGCGTGCCAACAGCGATTCTTTCAGAGACGGGTTTTTTGTCCGAAGAGCAGTGGATGTTGTTGCGTCATCACACACAATTTGGTTTGGCTTTGGTTTCAGAACTAGACGGTTTGCCGCAGAGCAGTTTGGATTTGATTGCCTTTCATCATGAACGTTGGGATGGTCAAGGCTATCCGCGTGGTCTAACCGGACTCGAGATTCCATTGTCTGCCAGAATTTTTGCGGTGGTGGATGCGTTTGTCGCAATGACTGTGGATTGGTGGTCGGGTCGGGCTGTTTCGATGACGGCGGCGTTGTATCAGTTGTGGCTCGAGCGTGGTGTGGCTTTCGAGCCTCGGGTGGTGGATGCGCTTTTGCGAAGCTTGAGTTACACCACACCAACCAGTCCGCCAGTGCGTCCACTCTCGAGGGTCAAACCGAAATTGAGCAGCCTGCCGACGTTCAGTCCGCCACCACAGGCGCTCGAGAGTTTCTTGTTGCTAGACCGTGAAGGCACAGTCCAGTTTGCCTCGCCTGGTGTGCGCCTGGAATTGGGTTGGGACAACGCTACCAACTCGAGCATCTGGGATAATTTGCACGAAGATCAGATCATGGCTTTTCAGCAAACCTTCGAGCAGTGCTTACAAACGGGGCGGCGCGGTTCAAGCTTAAATGTTTTGATTGGCAGTGATGCCAGCGCTTGGCTTGAAGTGCAAGCCGAACTGGTTTACGTTCCTGGCGAGGCTGGAGAATCGGGTTTGGTGTTTGTTTGGTTACAAACCTTAGAGACCACCAAAGCGCTCGGCTCGAGCATGATTGATCGGATCAGTTTGTTCTCGCAGGCGTTAACCAGTTCTAACGCGGCGTTTTTGGTGACCGATCTGACCGAAAAAATTGTTGATGCCAGCCCCGCGTTTTTAAGACAATCTGGGTATAGCTTGATTGAAGCTTTGGGGCGCACGCCACGATTTTTGCAAGGACCCAAAACCTCGCGCAGTGCACTGGATATCTTGCGTAAAGGCATTGATTCGCGTAAACCCTGCCAAGCCGAATTGTTAAATTACCGTAAGGATGGTACTGAGTTTTGGGTACAGATCAACATTGATCCTGTGCGCGATTCTGAAGGCGAGGCGATGTTTTTTGTCGCGGTACAACAAGACATCACCGAACTCAAACGCGCCCAGCAAGAAGAACAACGGCTGCTCGAGATTTCCCAAGATGCGATTGTCATGACCAACCTCGAAGGTATCGTGGTTCGGGCAAATTTGGCGGCTGAACAGATGATCGCAAGGCACAACTCGAATTTGACGGGTCAAGCCTTCACCAGTTTGATGCACGAATCGGATGCAATCACAATTCAGCAAGCTTTGCAAAGCTGCCTTCAAGAAAATCATCTGGTGAACCTCGAGACACGTGGTCGTTCGGGAAATACTTGGGATTCGTGGTTTTCTTGGAACGCCACACCATTTATTACCGAAGAGCATGTTTACTGGGTCGGGCATGACATGACCGAACGCAAACTGGCAGCGCTGTCCTTAAAACGTGAACGTGATTTTATCAGCAGCGTGGTGGATACCGCCTCGAGTTTGGTGATGGTGCTTGATCGTCAAGGGCGAATCGTTCAGTTCAATCGGTCTTGTGAAGAGACCACGGGTTACAGTTTTAGCGAAGTCAAGAACCAAACGGTTTTGATGTTGGTTTCGCAAAACTCCCAAACCAAAGCGATTCAGCGTTTTATAGCGCAGTTAGATCAGGCGCTTTCGCCAGGACAAATTTCGATTACGGTTCGATCAAAAAGTGGCGAAGAGGTTTTCGTCACTTGGGCATGGCGAATATTACATACCGAAAATGGCACACCAGAATTTTTTGTGGTGACCGGTTCGGACATCACCGAACGTAAACGTGCCGAACAGGCTTTAAAAGAAAGCGAAGCGCGTTACCGCACATTGTTTCGCGCCGCAGACCGTCAAGCCCGCGAACTCGAGTTGCTCGATCAGGTCAGAACGGCATTGGCTCGAGAGTTAGATGGAGCCAGCATTTTACAGGTTTTAATCTCCACCCTCTCGAGCGTCTTGGGGTATAACCGCTTGTGCATTTACTTGTTGCGCGAAGATCAATTTGTGCTTTCTCAGCAATTGCATTGCGATAACGCAGCACCTCAGATCAACTGGCAAAATGGCGTCATGGCACAAGTGGTCAAATCCAGACAAGCCTTGTGGTTTGAAACCCTTGATAACACCACGCCCGAACCGATCTCGAGCGATGCAACATCCTTGGTCAGTTTGCCACTGATTCATGAATCTCGGGTGGTTGGTGTGCTGAACGTCGAAACAACTGGCGAAGAGCGTCTATCGCGCGATGATTTTCGAGTTTTGCGTGCCGCCTGTCAGCACGGCAACATGGCGCTCGAGCGTGCCCGATTGCATAGCATTGTTCGTGACAGTGCACGCGAGTACCGCACGGTGGTGGACAGCATCAACGATGTGATTGTTCAAACCGATGCGGCTGGACAGATCATTTTTGTTAATCCCGCTTGGACCAGGTTGACTGGGGTTGAAGCCGCACAAACCCGTCAGGAAGGCATTGGAAAATATATTCACCCAAGTGACATCCCTCGGGTGCTAGAGTTGCGTGATGCCACCGCCGCGAATCTGGATTCGATATGTCGTATGGAATTGCGGTTGTTAACTGGTGATGGTGGTTTTCGCTGGGTTTTTGCCAGCACCCACATGAGTTACCAAAACAATGCTTTAAGTGCAACTTTTACGGTCTTTACCGACATCAACGATTCAAAAGCCAACGATGTCAGGCACTGCTTAAACCAACAAAGCGAAGCTGGTTTCTACACCGCCACCGAATTAAACGCCGCTCTCGAGGCATTGATGCGTTACCTTGGTGCTGCGGAGGGTTTTGTGGTGGGCGTACCAAGCCTAAGTGTTTACAGTGGCATCAATCAAAATCAGGCAATTGCCGTTGATGGTCACAACAATCCAGAATTTCGTCAATTGGCACAAGATAAGCTGCTCGAGAAACCTCAGGGATACGGCACAGATTCGAGCGTGGTGCTCGAGTTAAACGACGACCAAAGCGAACGGGTTGGTTATCTTGGTTTGCGTTGGACCAACAGCACATCGCAGATAGAACGCACCACCTTGCTCGAGTTTTTACCAGAGTTTGCTGCCGCTTTACAACGCGCCGAAGCCTATCAGGTGCTCTTAGAAGCCGAGCAATCGTCTCGAGAATTTTTAAGCTTGACCCTTCAGACCCAAGAAGCCGAACGCGAAAGAATTGCTTTGGGTTTGCACGATGGTCCAGCCCAAACGATGGTTTCTGCAATGCGTTTTGTCGAATCCACCATCGCGCTCGAACATGCCAGTGACCCGTTGGTGCAAAAAAACCTAGAACGCACCGTGCAACTGATCTCGACTGCCGTTAAGCAAATGCGCGAAACCATCGCCGATTTGATCCCACCCGATCTGGAAATTTTGGGGTTGAAAAACACGATTCGTCAACAACTAGAACAGGTGGCTCGAGAGGAAACTTGGGAAATCCAAACCCAATTGAAATCTTTGCGTTTACCCAGAGAAACCGAAGTGGCATTGTTTAGAATTTTTGTTGAAGCCCTCAATAATGTGCGTCGTCATGCCCGCGCCAGTTTGGTCAGTGTCAAGCTTGCCGAAGAAAACGAAAAAATCATTCTTGAAGTACGCGACAACGGCGTGGGTTTTGATCCAAAATACCCACCTAAACGCGGCAAGCTTGGCGGGGTTGGCACGATGGGCATGCGAAAACGAGCCGAGTTGCTGGGATTCCAATTTGAACTTGAAAGTCAACCAAACCTCGGCACGAGCGTCCGAGTGATTTTACCCAACAGGAGAGCACATGACCGCCTTTAACGTCGAAAAAGACCCTATGGTTATTGAACCAGAGCCTGAAAACAGCAACGATCTGGAATCAAGCCCAGAGCCTGAAACGCCCGATTCGCAAATCACAATCCTGATCGTGGACGATCACGCCATCGTCCGCGAGGGTTTAAGAGCCATGCTCGAGTCGCAAAAAAACCTGAATGTGATCGGTGAAGCCAGCAATGGTTTAAGCGCCATTCAGTTGGTAGACGAACTCGAGCCGCGTGTGGTGCTGATGGACATTTCCATGCCAATCATGGATGGTTTGGAAGCCACCGCCCAGATCAAAGCCCAGCACCCAACCGTGACGGTGATTATGCTGACCATGTACCGTACCGAATCGCACGTTTTGCAAGCCATTCGGGCGGGTGCTTCGGGGTATTTATTAAAGGACTCACCACGTACCGAAGTGCTCGAAACCATCCGTGCCGCCTCGAGTGGTGAAGTCCTGATCTCGAGCGAATTGTTGCGCGGCGCGGTGGATCAACTCCTCAGCCCGACTGCCACCCAAGAGGTCGAGTTTGAAGATCAGATTCAACTCGAACCACTCACCCCCCGTGAACTCGAGGTGCTGATGCGGGTCGCCCAAGGCAAAACCAACAAAGAAATTGCCCAGGTTTTGCGGCTCAGTCCTGAAACCGTCAAGAAAATGGTGCAGTCAATTATCGCCAAACTCAACGCCTCTGACCGCACCCATGCGGCAGTCAAGGCGCTGCGGGCAGGACTGATATGAACAAACCCTCGAGTCACCTGCTCGAGATCAGGCGTTTATGCCAAGACATGAACGTGCCAAGCGAACTCGAGAATGGCGTGGTGATCGTGCAAAGCGACGTGGTGGCTTTGCGGGTTGGCGAATTTCAGGATCATTTTTTGGTCAATGTTGGTGTGCGGGTCAATGAAACCGTGCGTTGGGTTGGTTTTTTAACGCTCTCTGAAGCCGAAGTGGTAGGTTTTATGCGAAATGCCTTGCCACAAAACCCCCAACTCGAAGCCGACTTAGACTTATACCGTGCCTTAAAAAGCTTGACTGGTCATTCGAGTAAGTAATCTGTGCCAATTGGGTGGCTAAACTCTTGTAAGAGACAACAGTGATGATGAAAACAACCTTCCTTACAACAATGCCCCTTCAAGACTCGAGCCATCTCGAGCCAGAACAATTGCGCCTACTGATTCTCGAGGCAGAATGCCTTTCAGAACGTGACCTTGGACTGGCGCTCAACGCTGCGCTCGAGGCAGCAAACGTTGCCGAAGGCATCAAAGACCGCCTGAGTGGAACCCATGCCTTGCTGCTGGCAGGACAATGCGCCCTTAGACTGGGCTTGTTCAATCAGGCACGCGGGATTCTTCGCAAAGCCTTCTTGTTACTCGAGTTACCCGACGAAACCCACGAAACCAAACCACAACTTGAACACCAGCACATTCAAAGCACCGAACGTTTCCTGGGCACACTCAGCCGCGCCCTCGAGTCCCGAGATTTAGAAACTGCTGGGCATACCGAACGTGTTGTCGATCTGTCCATGCGTTTAGGACGAGCGCTCGGTTTGCACTCAGCCACCCTGAATGCCTTAAGGATCGGTGCGTACCTGCATGACATTGGCAAAATGGCAATTCCAGACACCATCCTGCTCAAACCGGGGGCGTTAACACCCGCAGAACGCTTTGAAATGCAGCGCCATTCCGAACTCGGGCATCGATTGGCAGCCTTGATCCCAGGCATTCCTCAAGCTGCCCTGGCAGTGGTTCGACATCATCACGAACGCTTCGATGGGCGCGGTTATCCCGATCAGATCAG
This sequence comes from Deinococcales bacterium, assembly GCA_043775825.1. Taxonomy (GTDB): domain Bacteria; phylum Deinococcota; class Deinococci; order Deinococcales; family JAAFIG01; genus JANXTZ01. The sequence continues at coordinate 12,213 of JAYVRX010000142.1, read as the reverse complement.
CGCCGAAAAAATTCCTATTTTAGCCCGTATTTTCAGTGTCATTGATGTTTACGACGCGCTTCGCCATGTTCGCAGTTACAAACGCGCCTGGAGTGAAGCCGAAGCCCTGGAAGAAATCAAAGCCCAAGCAGGGATGCAATTTGATCCAAACGTTGTCAGCGCATTCCTCAGTATTCGCAGCGTTGAACCACTCGAGTAACCATCAGCGCTTGGGGCAATACGGCATACTGGTTTAGTCACTGACAAAATCTGTGCTTTTTGACGAAGAAATAACCACCAGCGATGGGGTTCTATCGTGTCAATACAGCGTTACAGGAAAATTTTCATCTGGCGATAGTTTACACTCGAGTCTCGAGTTTGGTCAGTAGTTTTCGGGCAACCTCACCAATAATCGCGGTGTAGGTTGGGTAAGCAAACCGCACACTGGCGAGCGTGGCAGCCGTCGCACCTGCCGACATCGCAGTCGCCACCGCCTGCATCACCTCTACCGCATTTTCGCCAGTGCCATTCGCACCAATGATGCGCCCAGTTGAGTCGGCAATCAACTTCAGAAACCCTGCGGTTCTCGAGTCAACAATTGCCCGCTCGAGGTCACTATACCGCGCCACGGCAACCACGCAATCCAAAGCGCTGTCTCGAGCTTGCGCCTCAGTCAGTCCGACGCCAGCGTGGTCGGGGTCGGTAAAACCACCGCTGGGCAAAGAGTGCCTGTCAAACTCGAGTTTTGTATCCCGCACGGCATTTTCGGCGGCGACCTCGGCTTCAAAATTTGCGCCCTGCACCAGCATGTCGCGTCCGTTGGCGTCACCGGCAACGAAAATATGATCAAAGTTAGTTTGCAAATAAGAATTGATTTTGATAAACCCGCGTTCGGTCTCGAGACCAATCTGCTCGAGTCCCATTCCTTCGAGCGCCGCTGGCCAGCCCACTGCCAGGATCACCGCTTGGGCACTGATCGAATGTTGCACACCCTGATTCGAGAAGGTCAGGCGTTTTAGACCATCAGGCTCGAGTTCGATTTTCTCGATTCCAGAAATTCCAGTCACAACCCGCACACCTTGGCGCTCAAAACCCTCACGCAAGGCTCGAGCCACATCGGCATCGGCGGGAGGCAAGATGTTTGGCGCTGTCTCGAGCAGTGTCACGTGTGCACCAAAGGCATTCATGATGGTCGTGACTTGAACGCCAGTATAACCACTGCCCACGATCACGACAGACTTTGGCACAGACTCAAGTTCAACAATTTCTTCAGGTGTAATCGCAAATTCGACCCCAGGGATCGGCGGACGACGGGCTTTGCCACCAACGCACAATATGATTTTCTTGGCGCTCAATTCACGCCCAGAATCCGCCAATTTTACGCGGTGCGAATCAAGGAAACTCGCTGCCCCTTCCAGAAACAATTGCCCGCCAGCGTCGCGCAATTTATCCTGTACGCGTTTGACGTTCTGAATTTCCGAAACCACCTGCCGCACCTTTGCCACCGTGGTTTTCCACTCGAGTTGTGGTTCTGAGACTTTGATGCCGTAAGCTTCTGCGCCACGAATGTCACGCAGTAACCGCGCCGTAATTGCCAGCACTCGAGTTGGCACGCAACCCGTATTGGTGCAAGTCCCACCCGTGCGGCGCTTATCTACCAAGGCGACCCGAGCACCCAAACTGCTGGCTTTAAGGGCAGCCGTTGCACCCGCAGGACCCGCACCGATCACCAACACATCAAATTCTTGATTCACAAGTCCATCTTAAATCAAAGGGCTGGTTCGGGTTCAAACAAAAATCTGAAACGCTTGCTCGAGCGACTGAATCGGGTCATGTTTTGGGACAAATTCGTGGGTCACAAAGCCTTCAAAACCTGTGCTCGAGATGGCTTTGGCAATGGCGGGATAATTTAGTTCTTGGCTTGAATCGAGTTCGTTTCGTCCTGGATTTCCTGCCGTGTGATAATGCGCGAAACTCGAGTGATGCCGCTGTATGGTGCGAATAATGTCGCCTTCCATAATTTGCATGTGGTAAATGTCGTACAAGAGCTTCACGTGGCTCGAGTTGAGGGTTTCGCAAACTTGCAGCCCAAATGCGGTGTTGTCACATTGATAATCAATGTGATCGACTTTGGAATTCAGCAACTCGAGAATTAAGTTCACACCCGCATTTTCAGCCTGTTTAGAGACTCGAGCCAAGCCTTGTGCCGTGATTTGAACAGCCGTTTCAAAGTCCAATTCGCGTTTGTTGCCCGAAAAACAAATTAGGTTTGCTATATTCCATTTTTCGGCAAGTTTGAGGTTTGCCAATATCTCGAGTTCGATGCGATCATGGTTTTCGCGTTCGTTTAAGCCACTCTCGATGCTCGAGTGACCGTTGATGGCTGATATTTGCAATCCCGAATCTCGAGCCAGCGAAAATAAACTTTCCGGAAGCAATTCAACCGCCGCAAACCCAATTTCTCTTGCCTGTTCAAACAAATCTCGAGCTTCGATCAAATTTTCAAAACACCAATACGAAAATCCTTGCTTCATAATTTTGAAACTCGGGTCGCCGCCTCAAAGTCGAGTGCTGTCAAACCGCCAGCGCTGTGGGTGACGTAAGCCACACGCACGGCTTTCCAGGAAATCTCGAGACTGTCGGGATGGTGATCCATTTTTTCGGCGCTCAAGGCAACCTGAACCGCAAACGCCACGCCAGCCCCGTAACTCGAGAAGCTAAACTTTCGCGCCAATTGACCGTTTTCGAGCGTCCAATTTGAGAGTTCTACGAGACGTTTCTGGACTTCGGCAGCTTCGAGTTTTGGATTCATAACTTGATTCTAGACCCAATCCGATGAGTGATGCTCGAGCCATTCGAGTACCGCCAGGGCGCTGGCAGGATTTGTGGCGAGCGGCACGTTATGAACGTCACAAATTCGCAGCAAGGCACTGACGTCGGGTTCGTGAGGTTGCGCTGTAAGTGGATCACGAAAGAAAAAAACCGCCAAGATTTTTGATTCGGCAACCAAGGCACCAATCTGCTGATCGCCTCCAATTGGACCAGACAACATTCGGGTGACTGGCAAGCCCGTTTCTAACGTAACTCGAGCACCCGTCGTTCCAGTGCCGATCAAACTGAATCTCGAGAAAATGCTCTTATGCTCGAGTACAAAACGGCACAGGTCATCTTTTTTATCGTCATGCGCGATTAAGGCAACGGTCATTAATTTTTCTGGCATTGAAAAAGTATAACTCGAGATTTAGCCCTCAAAGCGTGTGAGGTTCGGGATTTCTTTGGCAATCGTGGTTTCTTCGCCGTGACCGCTGAACACGACGGTCTCAACTGGCAGTGTGAACAATTGCGTCTTGATGCTCGAGATCAGCGTGGCGTTGTCACTTCCTGGTAAATCGGTGCGTCCAATTCCCGACTTAAACAGCGCATCGCCAGAGAGCACAAAACCACCTGACTTGGAGTACAAACTGACATGCCCTGGCGCGTGCCCTGGCGTGAACAAGACTTCAAACTCGAGGTCGCCGAGTTGCCAAGTCCCCGCTGGCAATTCATGGTCTGGCGCACCGGGTTGAATGAAAGGAATGTTCCAACGTTTCGCGGCAAGGTGGCTTTGCATGAACTGATCTCGAGCCTCGGGATGCAGCCAGACATCAACGTTTAACGCCTCACGGGTGGCTTGAACCGCGCCAACATGGTCAAAATGCGCGTGGGTCAAAAGAATGCCTTTGACGCTCGAGTTGGTTTTTTGCACAACTTCGAGAATGTCGGCGGCATCTTCGCCAGGGTCAACCAGCACGGCTGCACCCGCTTTGTGACGCAACAGGTAACAATTTTCTTGAACGGGTCCAGTGACCAGGCGAAATAACTCGAGTGCCGCAAAACCAAACGAATCTAAACGCTGCATGTCGCGCATTCTAACGCCCGCACAGACCAACTTTGGTTGCTCGAGAAACATCTATTTGCAAAAACTGACGAAAAACGCCTTTGATGTGTTAACCTACGGCACTTCAACAAGCGGGCGCTCGAGATTTAATTCGGGAGGCTCCAGGAGGTTTGAAGGAGTGATTATAGATTCTGGTGCGGTGGTAGAGGGTAAAGTCACGCGAGTGACGGATTTCGGTGCGTTCGTTGAACTCAAAGAAACGGGCGAGACAGGTTTGGTTCACATCTCGCAGATCGCGCACGAATTCGTGCGCAGCGTCGCTGACTTTCTTAAAGAGGGTCAGGAGATTACCGTCAAGGTTCTCGGACGTGATGAAAAGGGCAGATTGGATCTCTCGATCAAAGAGATGCAGGAAGAACCCGAAGAAATCCCCAAACCCAAACGCATTGGCAAGCAAAGCCCTGCTTTTGAAGCAAAATTGCGTTCGTTCATGCGCGATGCCAAAGAACGCACCACGGCTGGTGAGGGTAGCATTGGCAGTACCAGCAAAAAGAAAAAGAAAAAGTAGCTTGTGAAAATGTAGGGGCGAGACATGTCTCGCCCTGTTTTTATTGCCCTACATTTTTGTCGCGCAGCAAATGCAGTAACTCGAGTTCCATCTCGGCACACAACCGACCAAGCACCGCCAGTTCGACGCTGCGCTCAAAACCTTCAAGATGCCGCCGGGCTTGGGTTAACGCTCCAACCGCCCATTTGACATTGCCCATGACTTCCCAGTAAAAAAGTTGCTCGAGGGTCAAATTACGGTTTGTCAGGGCGTTGTAATGCTCGAGAAACGGTTGTACTTCGCCGATGCCGCCAAGCTGCAACTGATCTTGTCCAAAACGCCATGCTCGAATCAGCATCCAACCGAGGTCTTCGGCTGGGTCGCCAACGTGGGCAAATTCCCAGTCGAGCACACCGACCAATTCGCTTTCAGAAACCATCAAATTCCCGATTCTGAAATCACCATGCAGTACAACAACTTCGCTTTGAACTGGAACATGGCGCTCGAGCCAAAGAAGCGCCAATTCGATGACAGGATGAGGCTCAAAGGTGGCATCAAGTTCGCTGCGCAATCTGCTAATCAGGTACTCTGCCGCGTTCACATCTCGAGTCCCTGGCAGAAATTCTAGTTTCTGATAGTTGATGCTGTGAATTTTTGCCAGCTCTTCGGCAAGTCGTGTGGGTAGGTTGGCTCGAGCCTCAGCGAATTCTGGGCGGTTGACCACGCGCCTTCCAACGGCTTCTCCATGCAATCGCTCTGAAACAAAAGCCTCTTTGCCCAAAACATCGGCAAAATAGGCAATTGGTTTGGCAACCGTGACGCCCGCATCTCGAGCTGCCTCGAGCACCTTAAATTCCTCTTGTAAACTGATCTGGTCGGCATTCATCACGCCGCCACCGGCGCGGCGCAAGATTAACTCGAGCTTGTTATTTGATGTCTCGAGATCAAGCGCCCAAGCCTCTTTGCTCGCGCCACCTGCAAGCATACTAAAATTTGAAATGCGGTTTTCACCAAATTGTGGCTCTAAAAGTTGCTCGAGTGTGATTTTTAAAACTTCGTTCATGGCGTGGTTTTTCCTGCGGCACGACGGAACAAACGCCGCGCGATGCTCATTTTGTGAACTTCGGTTGCCCCGTCGTAAATCCGAAATGGTCTGACTTCTTGGTAAAACTGACTGATTGGAATATCTTGACTAACGCCCAAAGAACCGCAAATTTGCAATGCACGATCCACCACGCGGTTGACCGTTTCAGAAACAAAGACTTTGGTCATGCTGGCTTCGTGACGGACTCGCTCTCCCCTATCGAGCTTCCAGCAGGCGTGGGCAATCATCAGTCTAGCAGCATGAATTTCAATTTCGGATTCGGCAACCATCCAGCCAATCGCTTGATGATCACTGAGCATTTTACCAAAACTTTGACGCTCGAGCGCGTATTGTTGCGCAATTTCCATGCTGCGCACGGCAATGCCAAGCCAGCGCATACAGTGGGTTAAGCGGGCTGGATCGAGTCGGAGTTGTGCATAGTCAAATCCCTTGCCAACATCGCCAAGTACGTTTTCATCAGCGATTTCCACGCCGTCAAACTCGAGTTCACAGTGTCCACCCGGCACAAAATGGTCGAGCGTTGGGATCAGGCGTTTGAGTGTAATGCCTTTGGTGTCCATCGGCAGCAAGAAAATGGTTGCGCCAAGATCGGTGTCGCCCTCAAATGCCTTTGTCAAAATCATGGTGAACGCCGCGCCGTCCGCCCCTGAAATAAACCATTTGCCCGCCTCGAGTTGCCATTTGCCATTTTTGCGTCTGGCGATAGATTTCAGCATGGATGGGTCAGAACCCGCGCCTGGCGGCGGTTCGGTCATCGAAAAGCAAGAGCGAGTCTCCCCTGTCAGCAGAGGCTCGAGAAACTTTTTTTGCTGGTCTTGACTTGCCACGTGTGACAGCAAGTGCATGTTGCCCTCGTCGGGTGCGCTGGCGTTCAGGGCTTGAGCACCGAGCAAACTTCTGCCCGACTCCTCGAGAATCACGGCGATTTCGGTCCATGAAAGTCCAAGTCCACCGTATTTTTTGGGCATGTGTGGCAGGAATAAACCCGCAGTTTTGGCTTGGGCTTGAAGCTCAGCACGGATTTTAGAAATTCGAGTGATGTCTTTGGTCAGTTCTGGTTCTCGGGGAATGACCGTATTGTTGACAAATTCTCGTGTCCGGTGTTGCAATCCCTCGAGTTCGGGCGAATGGTTAAAGTCCATGTGTTCTCCTTGGTATCAAAAATCATACGCTGGATTGAATTTCAAAGGGTTTTTATGTGAATATATTCACGATTATCTCGTTCGTGAATTGTTTATTACAAATTTACAGTTTCTACATGCTGATCTCGACTCATGAGAAATAAAATCTACAGTGGTTTCCGTATTCATTGATAAAAAAGCTACGCTTTTTGACCAATTCTTGACCATAAAATGCACCTGACAGGCATGGTCGCTTCCAACGAAAACCACTGTTTGTTTCTTGACCATAAAATGCACCTGTCTTGATCCCAAGATGCACCTAACGGGCGGGATCGCTGGCGGGCATGGTCGCTTCTTGACCATAAAATGCACCTGACGGGCATGGTCGCTTCTTCTCGCATAGCTCGCGTTTTGGTTGATAAACTTCGTTTATCAACCAAAACGGAAATCACTGTAAAACCAAACCTCATCAAAAACAGTACAATCAAACCAACCTGTGGATTCCCCGTCTCCAAAACTCTTTTTGCTTGGTATCGCTCATTTGACGCGTCAAAACCAACAGATTCGCATTTCCACCCGCAAAGGCATTGGTTTGCTGGCATATCTCGCGCTTGAAGGCATTCAAACCCGAGCACGACTGGCGATGATCTTCTGGGGACAATTTGACGAGGCTCGAGGTCGCATGAACTTGCGCCGAGAACTGCAACGCCTCAAAGACCTGGGATTGCAAGATTTGCTGTTGGTGACAAGCTCGAGCTTACAATTGGCTTCAGAGGTCTGGTGCGATGCTCTAGAATTTAAAAATGCCATTCAAAGTGCTGACCTTCAAACCGTCCTCAAACTATGGCAAGGAACGTTGCTCGAGGGTTTAGACGCCGAAGAAGACCTGGAGTTTGACCATTGGCTCGAGCAGAAAAGAGCCGACTTTGAAGCCCAACACCTGGATGCCTTGCATGTTTTCGCAACCCAGCTCGAAACCAGCCGCGATTACCGTCAGGCTTTGGCAATTCAGCAACAAATTCTAAGCAGGGATAACCTTAATGAAAGCGTATACCAAGCGCTTATTCGTCTTTGTGGGCTGCTTGGGATGCGCGAACAGGCGATCACCACGTTCGCACAACTCGAGGTTTTGCTGCATGAAGAATTGGGTTTGACACCACTGCCCCAAACCATTGCTTTGATTGAAAAAATCAGGTCAGACACCAAACAGGAAGGTCAAGCGCCAGCTCAAAACAGCCATAATTTATTCGATCCTCCATTTGTTGGACGCGACGATGTGATTGCCGACTTAAATCAAAACTCGAGGCGCATTCACTTACTGCTGGGTGAACCTGGGATGGGCAAAAGTCGTCTGGCAACCGAATTTTTGTCGAGGCTTGGGGGCTTTGTACGGATTCAAGGCAGAGAAGATTGGCGAGGCATCACACTCGCTCCGATCACCGCAATTTTGCGTGAAAACCGTGAAAAACTCGAGTCACTGTCCAGCAGTGACAGGCTCGAGGTGGCAAGATTGCTGCCCGAAATCGAACCAAACAACAAAAACCTTGAAGCCCCTTCGCTCGAGGGGCGAACCCGTTTTTTGCGGTCATTGGCAAATACGCTTGAGTTGATCGTTGGTAACGGGGCGTTGCTGGTTGATGACATGCACTGGCTGGACGAATCGAGCGTTCATGTGGTCAGCTTGTTGCTCAGCGCCAGCAACACGCAAGCCATTTTTACGGCTCGAGAAACCGAATTGGAAAACACGGATCATGTCAGAATCAGCGTTAACTCGCTCGAGCGGCAGGGAATGTTAAGAAAAACCAACCTTTTGGCTTGGGGCGAAATTGATGTCCTGGAACTGGTCAGAAACCTTTCAGGATCGCAGGAGGCAAGCGAGTTTTCCGAGCGTTTGTTCGACGCCACCGCTGGCAATCCGTTTTTTACGCTCGAGACGATCAGACATTTGTTCGCCACGGGTTTTCTGAGTGTCAACCAAGGTCTATGGCAAGTTAGCCAAGAGCAGGCAAACTATCAGCAATTGCCAATTCCCAACAGCTTAAAAACCATGATCTTTGAGCGCATCACGCGTTTGGGGGCTGGAGTTCAACGCCTTTTGGAAGCTGCGAGTTTAAACGGGTCGGTGTTTGAGCTTTCAGACCTCGAGGGTACAACCGCACTTGGCGAGTGGGACGCGCTCGATGCACTCGAGCACAGTGTTGACGCACAATTGATTCAGACTCAAGACTTGGGTTACCGATTTAGCCACGACTTGGTCAGACGAACCCTCGAGGACGGAATTTTAAGTGAGCGGAAAAGCCGTATTCACCTCAAACTGGCAAGCAATGCCATCGCAAAAAATGCTTTGCCTGAAAGGGTCGCAGAGCATTTTCAGGGTGCGGGTGACAGTTTCCAAGCTGTCAATTACCGTTACCTGGCTGCCGAACGGCTCGAGAAACTGAATTTGTCACAAGCTGCACGCACACAGCTTGAAATGGCGCTCGAATTGATTGGGCAACCAAACGCAGACATACAACACCAATTGTTGGTCAAAGTTCATATCAAACTTGGCAATGTGCTGCATGACTTGGCAGAGTACCAAACAGCATCAGTGGAATTGGAACGGGCGCTCGAGATTGCCAGATCGCTTAATCAACCTGGCTTAGAATCCGAATGTCTGTCTGGGTTGGCACGGATCGCGGGCGGACTCTCGAGTTATGCTGCGGTGCTACCCAAATGCCAGGAATCCCTAACACTGGCACGCCTCAGTGGTGACCCAGTGGTGACCGCTCGAGCATTGTACTGGCTTGGCAACACCGAATTTCAGTTGGGCAACACCTTGGAAGCCACCGAACACCTGATCGAAAGCCTGACATTGCAACATGGCGGTGAGCTTGACATGATTGCCACCACCAATATTTTGCTCGGACGGGTTGCCACCTTAGATCAAGACCACAGCAAAGCCATCGAGTATTACCGTGTCGCGCTCGAGTCAAACCGTAAAATCGGGTATTTGAAAGGGACGGCACTTTGTCTGACAGGCATTTCATGGCGAGCTTTGGTGGTTCAAGATTTTATTGAAGCCGAACAAACCGCCAGAGAGAGTTTAACGTTGTATCAACAACTTGGCGGACCGTGGTTAATTGCCAATGCCATGACCAACCTGGCGCACGCTTTGGCAGGCAAAAGCCAGCTCGAGGAGGCAAAACACCACTATGCCACGGCGCTGAAACGTTCAATCGAAATTGACGCATACAACATAACGCTCGAGATCATGGTGGGAGTTGCGAAAATGCTCTTTGAGACTGACCAAAGTTTGGCGGCAGAGTTACTGGCGCTTGCCACCCAGCACGAGCGCAGCACAGCCGAAATTAAAGATTATGCCGCGCCAGTGGTGCAGGAATGGCACAACATAAACCCAAAAAACAAGACTTTGCCCATCAAACTTGACTTTCAAGTCACACTGGCTAAAGCTCAAAAAATTTTAAGTCAAGACCTGCCTGACACCAAGCCTTCGGGTGGAGTAACTTTTTGAAATCGAGTTAGTGACATTTATCACGTTTCGAGCAATTATTGCGTTCTACAGTGGTTTCTGTATTCGTTGATAGAAAAGCTACGCTTGTTGACCATAAAATGCACCTGTCTTGATCCCAAGATGCACCTAACGGGCGGGATCGCTGGCGGGCATGGTCGCTTCTTGACCATAAAATGCACCTGATGGGCATGGTCGCTTCTTGACCATAAAATGCACCTTCGGGCATGGTCGCTTCTTGACCATAAAATGCACCTGATGGGCATGGTCGCTTCTTCTTGCATAGCTCGCCTAAAGTTTGATGATAGAACTATCAAACTTTAGTTAGAAGTACTTAAATCGTTTGAGCACTGACTCGAGCGAAAAAATCGTGCAACCTATTTCAAAATAGCGTCTTTGATGCTCGAGTCTCATATCAATCACGAAGTCGTGGGTCGAGCGCATCACGTAGTCCATCACCCAAAAGGTTAAAGCCCAAGACTGCCAGTGTAATCGCCACACCAGGAAAGATTGCCAGCCACGGTGCGGTGTTAAAAAAACTGCGCCCTTCGTTGAGCATCAATCCCCACGATGGTGTGGGTGGTTGCGTTCCCAAACCCAGAAACGAAAGTGCCGCCTCTGCCAGAATCGCAAACGCCAAAGACAGGGTGGTTTGTACGATCAAAGGACCAGTGATGTTCGGCAAGACATGCCGCAACATTAAGCGCACAGGACTCGAGCCGAGCGCCTTGGTTGCCTCGATAAAACCTTGCTCCATTACGCCAAGCGTGGCGGCGCGGGTGATGCGGGCAAAACTTGGGGTGTAAACAATGCCAATGGCGATCATGGCGTTTGCCAAATTTGTACCGAATGAAGCCATGATTGCAATTGTTAACAACAAAAAAGGAAATGCCAACAATATATCCATAAGGCGCATAATCAAATTATCGAGCCAACCTCGAGCGTAAGCGGCAATCAAACCCAGCAGACCACCTGCCAAAAGCGCGATGCCAACTGAGATAAACCCGACCATAAACGAAATCCTGGCTCCGAAGATCACCCGCGAAAGCTGGTCGCGTCCGAACATGTCCGTGCCGAGCAGAAATTGTCTCGAGGGCGCTTCTAAGGTGTGCTCAAAATTTTGTTCGACAGGATCGTATGGTGAAATCCACAGCGCAAAAACCGCGCACAATGCCATGATTGCAATAATCAAGGTTCCTAAGATAAACGAACGTTGTCGCAATAAACGCGGCAATTTGCGATTCGGACGGTCCGAAGTCGCGGTTTGACTCGAGGTTGTGGTTGTGCTGGTCATGAACAAACCTCGATTCGGGGAAGGTGATCTCTCGAGCGGCGTGTTGGTTAACGTTGCTCGGCTGAGTCTTGGTTCAATTTTAAGCATAGCGAATTCTTGGGTCTATCACACCGTACAACACATCCACAATCAAATTTACAATCACAAAAGTAAAAGCAAATAGCATTACGGTGGCTTGAACCACAGGGTAATCGCGTTGGTTGATGGCGGTGACTGCCAGACTGCCAACCCCAGGCCAGCCAAAAATCGTTTCGACAATCACAGTGCCACCCAGCAAAAAACCAATGTTTAAGCCAATCACGGTGGTAATCGGCACAAGTGCATTGCGAAGCGCGTGTTTGTACATAACCGTGCGTTGCCCGACCCCCTTGCTGCGGGCGGTTCGAATAAAATCTTGTGAAAGCACCTCGAGCATGGCTGACCGTGTGAAACGGGTCAGAATGCCAGTCACTTGAAACCCAAGGGTCAAAGCAGGCAAGATCAATAAGCGTAAAAACAAACTGGGTTTCTCGAATGGCATGGCGTACCCGGCAGGTGGCAACCAGCGCAACCAGACGGCAAAGATCAGGATCAGTAAAAATGCCAACCAGAAATCGGGGGTGGAAACCCCCAACAATGCGACGCTCGAGATGGCTTGGTCAACCGCACGGTTTCTTCGGATTGCCGCCAGAATTCCCAGTGGCAAGCTGATGACCAGCGCCAAGAACATGGCAGCAACGGTCAGTTGCGCGGTGCGTCCGTAGCGTGTACCCATGTCCTCGCCGATGGGTCTGCCAGAC
>JAYVRX010000141.1:0-14502 GCA_043775825.1 Deinococcales bacterium | reverse complement strand
TTTTCGCTGCCACATTATCTGGGGGAATCAAGAGTTCTTTTCGGGTGGCATTAATCGCCTGGAAAGGATTAAAACATGGTTTTTTCTGATTTCGCGCTCTCCGAGCGCGTTGTCTCTGGGCTGACTGCCCGAGGCATCACCGTTCCGTCACCAATTCAAGAACAAAGTCTGCCGTTCACCCTCGAGGGTCGTGACGTGCTGGGTCGTGCTCGCACGGGTACGGGTAAAACCTTGGCATTCGGGCTGCCAATTTCAATGCGCTTGGAGGCAAACCGTGAACGTGGTCGCAAAACCCGCGCCATTATTTTAGCGCCAACCCGTGAACTGGCAAAGCAGGTTGCCAAGGAACTCGAGTTGTGTGCGGCGCATTTGGCGGTCACCACGATTTACGGCGGCACAAGTTACGGTCCTCAAGAGCGCGATTTGCAACGCGGTGTGGATGTTGTGGTGGGTACGCCTGGACGCGTCATTGACCACCTTGATCGCGGTACGCTCGATTTGTCCGAGGTCGAGATTGCGGTGCTCGACGAAGCCGACGAGATGCTCTCGATGGGTTTCCAAGATGCCGTCGAACGGGTCTTGAAAAGCACCCCAAAAGAACGCCAGACGATGTTGTTCTCGGCGACCATTCCGCGTTGGGTGGACAAACTGGCGAAAGGTTATTTGAATAACCCTAAAAAAGTTGATCTGGTCGGCGAGGAAAGCGCGGCGCAAGCCAGCACCACGCAGCATATTGCCATTCGGGTCAATCCTGCGGCGCGAACCAAAACCTTAGCAGATTTGCTGACGGTACTCGCACCAGAACGGGCGATTATTTTCACGCGCACCAAAAAAGATTGCGATGAACTGGCGCTCGAGTTGATTCACCGTGGTCTGGAAGCCGAAGCGATTCATGGCGATTTGGCGCAAAGCCAACGCGAACGGGCGCTCGAGGGTTTCCGCGCGGGTCGTACTCGGGTTTTGGTGGCGACAGACGTGGCTGCCAGGGGCATTGATATTCCCGATGTTGAGCTTGTTGTGCAGCATCACTTCCCCAACGATTCTGAGGCTTACGTGCACCGTTCGGGTCGGACTGGTCGCGCTGGTCGTTCGGGAACGGCTGTTGTCTTGTACACAGACCGTGAACAACGACAGTTAAAGACTCTCGAGCATGAGGCGGGCGTGTTCTTCGAGCGCAAAGACCCACCGAAGCCAGCCGAGGTTCAAGCCAGCGCCGCCAAGAATGCTGCCAAAATGGTGCGTAGCGTGCCTGAAGCCGTGATTGCGCAATTCCGTGCCGAAGCTGAAGCTTTGGCGGACGAATTCGACGTTGACGCTTTGGCTCGCGCTTTGGCTTGGATTGCGGGCATTCACCAAGCGCCAAAACCAGCCAGCCTGATTACGGGCGAAGAGGGCATGACCACAGTGTTGTTGCGTGCGCCGCGTCTGGGTATTCCTCGGGCTGTGGCAGTTCTTGCGCAAGTTATGAATCTTCCATCTAAAGCCTTGGGCAAGATCAAACCGTTTAAAGATGGTGTGGCTGCCGACGTTCCAACCCATGCTGTCGAAGCGTTGTTGGCGCAAAATCCACTCGAGGGTCAAATCGAAATCGAACGCGCAGAAGTCCTGCCCGAATTGATTGATCTCGCGCCGCGCAATGACCGCGCCTACCAAGACCGTGGTTCAAATGACCGTCGTCCAAGGGAGGGCGGCTATCAAAGCGGTGGAAGCCGTGGCGGCTATCGTGGCAACCGCGATTCCAACTCGAGCACGTCTCAAAGCTCAAACTCAGCACCGCGTGAGGGTGGCGCGTCTCGAGATGCCAACCGTGGACCGTACAAACCACAACGCAAGCGTTACTAAAGCCTTCAACAATTGATCGTTGACCCACTTCTTTGTTTAGGAAGTGGGGTTTTTAAACTCGAACCTTGATAGATTGCGCTGGTTTTTCACCAACACACGCTCGAGCATCTGACAGGATGAATAAATGCGAACCAAACTGATGAACCAAACTCAACTTGAAGCCCTGGTGGATTTGCTGGTACTTGCGACCACCACCGATCTTTCCTTCTCGAGCATCGAAACCGAAACCCTCGAGAAAAACCTCAGCACTGCGCCTTGGAAGTCGCTGATTAGTCTCTCGAGTTACATCAACGCGTCGTTTGCTCGAGTGAGAGCTTTAGATAAACTGGCGGAAAAAGAAAAATACTTGCACGAATTGTGCTTGCGTTTTGACGAGGATCAAGTACGGCGCGATGCGTTTATGGAGATTGAAACGGTTCTGAAATCTGATGGTTTGGTGATCCGTGAAAGCGTGTTTTTAGAAATGGTCAAGCACGAATTTTACTTGGCGGTCTAAACACTTGAGTCACCACAAAAAAGCTCGAGAAGCCAATAACAACTTCTCGAGCTTTGCCATCTGCTAATTGCTATCCACTTACATGTTTTCGATTAACGCATCACCAAACTCGCTGCATTTCAACAGCGTTGCCCCTTCCATCAAACGGTGGAAATCATAGGTCACGCGTTTTTGCCCAATGGTTTTGGACAAGCTATGGACAATCAAATCTGCGGCTTCGTTCCAACCAAAGAACCTGAACATCATCTCGCCACTCAAAATGACGCTCGAGGGATTAACTTTGTCCTGACCAGCGTACTTGGGCGCTGTGCCGTGGGTTGCCTCAAAGACGGCATGACCCGAAATGTAATTGATGTTTGCACCAGGCGCAATGCCAATGCCGCCGACTTGGGCTGCCAGTGCGTCTGAAAGGTAATCGCCGTTCAAATTCAGCGTGGCGATCACGTCGTACTCGCTTGGGCGCAGCAAAATTTGTTGCAAGAACGCATCGGCAATCGCGTCTTTGACCAACAACTTGCCAGACTTAAGCGCAGCGTCTTGCTCAGCGTTTGCGGCTGGTTCGCCACTTGCTTCCTTGGTGCGTTCCCACTGCGCCCAAGTGTAAACCTGACTGCCAAACTCGCGTTCCGCCAGGGCATAACCCCAATTTTTAAAGCTACCCTCGGTGAACTTCATGATGTTGCCCTTGTGGACCAGGGTCAAATTCCTGCGCTTGTTCTCGAGCGCATATTTTAGTGCAGCCCGCACCAGACGTTCCGTGCCCTCAATTGAAACGGGTTTGATGCCGATGCTCGAGGTTTCTGGGAAACGAATTTTGTTAACTTTCAATTCTTCTTGCAAGAACTTGATCAATTTAATGGCGTCTGGGGTTTGCGCCTGATATTCGATACCCGCGTAAATGTCTTCGGTGTTCTCGCGGAAGATCACCATGTCCACCAACTCGGGTTGTTTGACTGGGCTTGGGACGCCTGTGAAATACTGCACCGGACGAATGCAGGCGTACAAATCCAAAATTTGGCGCAATGCCACGTTGATGCTGCGAATGCCGCCACCAACGGGTGTGGTCAGTGGTCCTTTGATGCCGATCAAATACTCGCGGATGGCATCGTTGGTTTCCTCGGGCAGCCAAACGACTTCGTTGTAAACCTCGTTGGCTTTTTCACCCGCGTAGACTTCCATCCAAGCGATTTTCTTTTTGCCACCATAAGCCTTTTCAACGGCGGCATCCATCACGCGCACGCTGGCACGCCAGATGTCCGCGCCAGTGCCGTCGCCTTCGATAAATGGCACGATTGGGTTGTTTGGAACGTTCAAAACACCGTTCTGCATGGTGATTTTCTCGCCAGCAGGGATCACAATTTTCTTGTAACTCATGTCGCCTCCATTTGTAAATGCCTCAACAGGCTATCACGAGTCTCGAGCAAGCGTAATTTGAAAGCGTGACTGCTGGCGTAACAGGTTTAAAAGAAGGATTCCGCATTTTGAAACGCGGAATCCTTCTTGGATTTTGGTTTACTGCGCTGGTGTGGTGATTTTAGCACTCAAAAATACACCAGCGTTTTTTTCGGCGTCGTCACGGCTCGCCACAGTGATCAGCAAAGGATAATTTCCCGCAGCAGTGGCTGGTGGTGCTTTAACCAACCAAGTGAGTTCTGCCCTGTCAAAATACGAATAGCTTCCATCGTCGTCAGCATCAGCAATTTCACGAATACCAGTTTGAACAACGAGTTCTATGACCCAACCTATAGGTGCTTTAATGTCTTGGATTTTAAACCAGTTAACACTGGTTGATTTTACCGTCCCTTTTTTGGCATCCTCTCGTTTAATCAATTCATTCAGTGAACCATTACGGGTTTTAAGGCTGATCAAACGCGAAGGACCCACTGTTTTGGCAAACCATTCAGGACCTGCTGTGATCGAGATTTGATTGGCCTCTCGAGCATCAATCGGTGTGTACCTCGAGCTGCCTGGAATGGATGGAGCACAGGCGTTAAAAAGGAAAGTGACAAAAACCAATAATCCCAAAAACCTCGTCATAAATGCTCCTCATCCTGAAATCATTCTTTGGCATCAGGCTACCATACCTTTACGGGCAAGTATCACTAAAAGTTCCAGCTCGGGAAGGCACATTTAAGGTGCAATCAAGTCTTGTAATCGAAATTTGGCAATGGTCGCAATTTCTGTTAATGCCGTTGCAATCTCGAGTTCAACGCTGTTTTTAAGTCGCATCACAAATTGCTCCAAGACAGTTGCTCGAGTGTGGTTGCGAACCGCAATAATAAATGGAAAACTAAATTTTTCGCGGTAGGCGGTGTTCAAGCTCGAGAAGCGCTCAAATTCTGTTTGGCTGAGACGGTCTAAGCCCAGTCCTGCCTGTTCGGAAACGCTTTGATCGCTCATCTTGAGTCTCATTCCCAAGTCAGGATGGGCGCGAATCAAAATCAGTTGAGTCTCGAGTGGCGCGGTTTTAACGGCGTTGACCATTGCGGAATGAAGTGTCTCGAGGCTCGAGAATGGACGCTCTGAAACGACACTTTCCGCAACCCAAGGTGAATGTTCAAAAATTGCGCCAAGACCCGAGATAAATCCGGTTTCAGGAATTTGATTCAGTTGATCTAAGGTCATGCTCACCACAAATCATGAACAAGCGCTTTAATTCTCGAGTCGTAAATCGCTTTGACTTTTTGCATGGTGTCCGACGACAGTGCTGGCATGTTCGCGGCGTGGGCGTTGCTTTCAACCTGCACGGTGGTTTTTGCCCCTGGAATGGCGCAACTGACTTCCTTAAACATCAAAATCCAACGCAATGCCAGTTGCGCCAGTGTGAAACCTTCAGGCACAAGGCTTTTCAACTCTTCGACTGCCTCGAGCGCCACATCGTAATCGACGCCAGAAAAGGTTTCGCCCTTGTCAAAATGTTCACCGTTGCGGTTAAAAGCTCGGTGATCGCTGGCTTCAAAACTCGAGTCTTTCGAGAGTTTCCCCGTTAACATTCCGCTTGCAAGTGGAACTCGAGCCAGAATGCCCACTTTGGCTTCTCGAGCGGCGGCGAAGAAAGTTTCGGTTGGTTTGAGTCTGAACATGTTGAAAATAATTTGCACGGTTTTGACGTTCTCGTGTTGAATGCCGCGCATGGCTTCCGCGACGGTTTCGACGCTGATGCCGTAGTGTTTAATCATGCCGAGTTTGACCATTTCATCCAGAATCTCAAACACGCCATCCGATTCGTAAACATCGGGTGACGGACAATGCAATTGCAATAAATCCAACGAATCCAGCTCGAGGTTTTTTAGGCTGCGAGCCACCCAAGCGTGAAGATTTTCTTTGTTGTAACCCGCCAGGGTTTGCTTGGGCAATCTGCGCCCCGCTTTGGTTGCAACGTAAAACGGTTCGGTGCGTTCACGGCGCAGTTGGGCAAGCAGGCGTTCTGAGCGCCCGTCGCCGTAAACATCGGCGGTGTCAAAAAAGTTAATGCCAAGGTCAAGTGCTTTGTGCAAACTCGCCATCGAGTCGCGGTCATCAACCGTGCCCCAAGTGCCACCAATTGCCCAAGCGCCGTAACTGATGCTCGAGACTTTCAAATCGGTTCGTCCCAATTCGTGGTATTCCATGATTTCTCCTGTAAAGCCCTGAGTATCGTACCAGTGTTTGCTCAGCTTATTTTTTGCAAACTAAAAATGCTTGCGCCAAAAGCAATCTGGTCGCCTGGGTGCAACATGATTTTGGTGTTGGTTTGAATCACGTGTTTGTTAACGCTCGTGCCGTTGGTGCTGCCCAAATCGGTTAGGTATACCGCTTCGCTGCGCACCTCGAGCAGGGCGTGTCTGCTGCTGACACTCGAGTCGGTCAAGACAATGTCGTTGGCGGTGGTGCGTCCAAGGTGCAAAGCTTTGCCAATCTCGAGCGCAATACTTTGGTCTGGTGCGACCAATTGCCAGCCCAATGCCATTGATGGCGCTTTTTCAGGGTGGGGAACGGGTTGGCTGGAGGTTTGATTGATCTGAAAGACATCGGTTTGGTTTGGATTGGGAGTTGGAATTGAGGGCGCATTTGAGATTTCTTCGGGAACGCTCGAGTTGCTCGGTTCTGGAATGCTCGAGTTAGACCCGCGTTCTTCAAACAAGAATTGGGTCTTGCCAAATTGAATCGTGTCGCCGCCCGTTAAGGTTGCGCTGGCGGTGCTCGAGCCGTTGACTTCAATAGCGGCGCCAGAGTACGTCCAACGTCCTTGATTAAACGCGAACGCACCCGCTTTTAATGCCAGGGTTTTCTCGCGGTACAAACCAATGTCGTTGCCATCAGATCGTCCGACGGTCACAACGGGCTTGCCCAAAATGTATTGTTTGCCCTCGTAAGGACCGGTGGTGATGCCCGAAAGCCAAGCGGTTTTCAGGGCTTGCTGTGCAAGTTGCAACATTAGACCGATGGCAAAACCCAGAGCGCCCAAACCCAACACTCGAGCGACCACCTCGCCCAAGCCTCCCTGCAAGCCTTGCGCCAGAATGTCGAAGACAAATCCGCCCAGAAATCCGCCGATTGCACCGCCAACAGCGCCCCGTGTGGCTTTGCTCTTTGATCGGTCTGCAAGCCCGAGCATTGCGCCTGCCGCCGCGCCAAACAGCGCCCAGCCCAAAGCGCGGGCAATTGTGCCACCGCCGAACAGACCAAACAGCAGTTGCCCGATCAATGCGCCGCCAGCGCCAAGGGCGGCAGCCACCAACGGAATCCAAACCAGGTCGCGCCACCAGCGTCCGCGCAAGCCCAGAACGTTCTCGGCAATCAACAACACCGCAGCCAGAATCAACGCCGTCAATGCCCCTCGAGCCAACCCACCACCCAGCACCTCGAGCACACTGCCGCCACTGGATTTAAACAAGCCGCGAATGGCGCTGTCGGCTTTTTGAAAGGCATCCGAAAATTGCCCTGCGGTGGTGGCGAAAACCAAATTTCTATCGCCTGTGACTTGTGCCAGAAAGTTAATGTTGGCATCGGTTGTACCAACCGCGACAATCCGAATGCCTTGGCTGCGAATCCCATCGGCTGCCGAAACGGTTTTTGGTTTGGCAACATCGGCTGGTTCGAGGTTCGAGCCTGGTTCGCCGTCGGTAAAGAGTAAAATGGTACGGCTTTGTTTGCCGCCAGCATCCGCCGCTAGCGCCTGGGCTGCGGTTTGCAAGCCATCCGCCATGTTGGTTGCGCCGTCGGCGTTAAACGAATTGATGGCGCTCAAATGATTGCTGACGCTCGATCCAAGTGAACTGACAACCTCGGCGTCGCTCGAGAAACGCACCACCGCCACCCGGGTCGTGCTGGGCTGCTTAGAGACATAATCGCTGGCGGCACGTTTGACCTCGTCAATTTTGCTTTGGTCGCGCATCGAGCCGCTGGTGTCGATCAGCAATGCCACATCTTGCGCCACGTTAACGGCTGGAGTGTTGGTCGCGCTTGGAAACAACAACTCGAACAGAATTGCCGCAACCACGCAGGCAACCGCGCCAATGTAACCAAATCGTAAACTTGAAGACAAGAATTTCATTACCACTACGATACGTGTTTTTGGGGCTTTGAGTTCCATAATCTCAAAACCCTGGGTGAGAATACGGTTCGTGACGGTTTTTTGCCTTTAAAACAAGTGCCTCACGTTACAGTAGTCTTATGAAAAATCCCGTCCTTGGACTCTTACTTTTGGCACTTCTGGTTTCATGCAACACTTTTAAACTGACCGAAGGCGGCGCAAACGAACTGACCACCCAATTAAAAAGTGATTTTCTGAACGAATTAAATGCGGCAAGGCACGCCGCCAGAAGCTGTATTTTTAACAACGAGGCTTTCCAAGCCATTCCAGTCAGCAAAGACTACACTTCAAATCCAAAACTCGAGGTTGCTGCCCTCAGCCATGCGCGTTGGCTCGAGCAGAACAGCATTAACATTACTGCCGGCGACCCGCACGACGGCGCTGGTGACGGTTCGGTGGTCGGGCGAATTGCGGCGGCGGGTTACCTTGGCAACCCAATTGGTGAGAATATTGCGGCAGGTCAACTCAACGTTATCCAAGTAGTTAACAAGGATTCAGTCAATGGTGTGAACGGTTTTATGAACAGCCCCAATCGTCACTGTAACAATGTCATGGACGCCGATTTTACTCAAGTTGGACTGGCAAAACGCGGTGCGTACTGGGTGGTGACGTTCGGCAAACCCAATTGATGCTCGAGGTTGTGCATTTTTTTAAGCTTGGGGCTTCAAGTTTACGGCGTGAACCGCAACACATCGCCGTTCGCATCGCAAGACTGTTCGGTAAAATAACAACCCAAGCCAAAATAAAATTGAGCGTTTAAAAACTCGAAAGACCGTGCAAAACTGCCACTCGAGAAACGCAAGGTCTCCACCCAAGAATGCGCATCGCTGCTTTGAATCACAATGTTTTCAAAACCAGTCTCGAGTTTGCGGTGCGTTAAGATCAACACCTGCTTGTCTTTTAAGAGAATATCGGTTGGAATGCTGTTTTCTGGAAGTGGAATCGCTACGGTGTCTTGAAAATCGCTGCTGAAAAACGCGGCTTTGGCTTTTGTTTCATAACGTTCCTCGGTTGGGTCAGTCGTGTACATTTGACGCTTTCCAACCGTATAAACCACGCCACCCTTAAAATACTCGAGCTTCGAGATCAGCATTGGCGCATCGGGCGTTAAACCTGGCGCAATTTGCCTTATAGGAATTTTCGCATCGACGAACACGCCATTCTCGAGTTTGACCGTGCCTGCACCAAGCAGTCCAGTGGCGTACAGTTGATGGTTTAAAACGATCAACTTGTTGAAAGGGCGGTCCAGAAATTGATTGCCCGTTGCGTCACTCCAAGTCGCACCCTGGTCGCTCGAGGACAACAAACTCGGGTGCAAATGATCGGTGCTGATGCCAATGAACAACTTGCCCTCAAATTCGGTCATTTGATAGGCATGAATCCCCCAAGGAATCGTGCGGTGCTTGTGCCAAACTCCTCGCTCGAGTCTGTAAAAATTGCCCAACTCCCAAGCTTCTCTGGGGTCAAAACCCGCAATCAGCAGTTGATTGCCGATCACATCGAAACTGTTAATGGATTCGTCATCAACGGTAAAATCTGAGACGAACTGTTTTGAGGCTGCATCGTAACGAAACAACTTGATCGGTCCAGAATTCGCCACCGCGTCCCCATGACCAAAATAGAGTTGACCATCAAAAACCTTCATGTCCCAAACATTCCGAGCCATCAGGGGTTTCTCGAGGAAGGGATTGCCCAGAAACTCGAGTTGGTTTGTCGTGTCTTTGGTGGTTGGTGACGGCTCAGAGCAAGCCACCAATAAGCCAAGAACCCCGAATAATATCGCTCGAGCCACTCGATTCCAACGATTTCGGGTGCTGCTTACGAACATGAATCCCTCTTGCGCCTATAATTCATTATGACAGGTTACGATCAAACCAATGCTAATTTTTTACTGAACGGCGTTTCAGTCTCAATCAGAGGGCTGGATCACAACACCACACTGCTCAATTTTATTCGTGCCAGTGGTTTGACAGGCACGAAGGAAGGCTGTGCGGAAGGCGATTGCGGCGCGTGTACGGTTGTTGTTCTAACCCCAGACGCCAGCGGCAAACCAGTGTATCAAGCCGTGAATTCTTGCCTGATGCTGGCGGGAATGGCGGTGGGACTCGAGGTCTTCACGGCTGAAGGAATTGGGCAACCCGAGGCGCTTCACGCGGTTCAAGATGCCATGTCCAGCGCTGGCGGCAGTCAATGCGGTTATTGCACCCCAGGTTTTGTTATGAGCATGTTCAGCGAAAATTACGCTGGCAATACTGAATTTGACGAGGCGGCACTGGTCGGAAATCTGTGTCGCTGCACGGGTTACAGACCAATTCGAGAAGCTGCCCACGCCCTGCCAAAACCAAATGAAAATGATCCATTTCTCGAGCGTCAAAAAACCTCGAGCGTCAGCAAGCCTGCATTTAGTTTGAATGGATTTTACCGACCCTCACATTTGAGTGAAGCTTTACACCTGCTCGAAACACTGCCCAACGCCCGCGTGATTGCTGGCGGTACGGACATGGCGCTCGAGATTACAACAGTGTTCAAGCGGTTTGAGAATTTAATCTCGCTCGAAAGCATTCCCGAATTGCTCGAGATTCGGCAGTCACAAGGTTTCCTCGAGATTGGTGCTGGAGTACCACTTTCCAGACTCGAGACTGAATTGAGCGTGCCGCTGCTGAATGAACTCTGGATTTGGTTTGCAAGTCGCCAAATTCGCAACCGCGCCACATTGGGCGGCAACCTCGGCACGGCATCACCGATTGGCGACGCGCCCGTGGTCTTGCTGGCACTCGAGGCGGAACTGGTGCTGGTTTCGAGTAGGGGAGAGCGCGGCATGCCACTCTCGAGTTATTTTCTGGGCTACCGAAAAACAATGCTCGAGCCATTTGAATTGATCAAAACGATTCGCATTCCGCTCAAAAATGTTGGGGTTGGCAATCGTAACCATGCCGCCAAACAACATTTGCAAGCCATGTACAAAATTGCCAAACGTGGTCATGACGACATCAGCACCGTTATGGCGGCATTCCATCTCGAGGTTGAAAACAATGTTGTGACCAAAGCGCGACTTGCATTTGGTGGTGTCGCTTCAACACCAATTCGGGCGCTCGAGACTGAACAAATACTGATTGGTCAAGTTTGGAATCGTGTCACGCTCGAGAAAGCCAAGAAAGTCCTGGCACTCGAGTTTCAACCCATCAGCGACGCTCGAGCGAGTGCCAGTTACCGTGCCAGAATTATTGTGAATTTGCTCGAGAAATTCTGGCTCGAGAATGCGGGGGTGAACGCATGAAAGCTGTAGGCGCTGGTTTGGCGCATGAAAGTGCGAAATTGCATGTCACGGGTGCAGCAAAATACACGGGCGATCTGGACATGAGGGGCGTGCTGGTGGTGTATCCCGTTCAAGCCATTCACGCCCGAGCCAGGGTCGTGAAACTCGAGATTGCGGCGGCGCTAGCGGTGGCGGGCGTGGTGACGGTCATTGTTGAAAGCGATATTCCAGGTGAAAACAATACGGGCGCGGTCAAACACGACGAACCATTGCTCTCGAGTGACGTGACGTACTTTGGTCAAGCCCTCGCGTGGGTGATTGCCGAAACCGACGATGCGGCTCGAGTGGGCGCTTTAAAAGTACAAGTTGATTACGAAATCCTCGAGCCGATTTTGGGCATTCAAAACGCGATTGACGCGAATTCATATCACACCGAACCACTGACCATCTTGCGAGGCAATCCAGACACAATCTTTGAGCAAACGTTGGCGCTCGAGGGCGAAATTCTGGTCGGAGGGCAAGATCATTTTTACCTCGAGACTCAAGCCAGCCTCGCGTTTCTGGACGAG
Organism: Deinococcales bacterium; assembly: GCA_043775825.1. GTDB lineage: Bacteria > Deinococcota > Deinococci > Deinococcales > JAAFIG01 > JANXTZ01. The sequence continues at coordinate 2,764 of JAYVRX010000141.1, read as the reverse complement.
GACGGCTGCATGACGGTTCACTCGAGCACCCAGCATCCGAGTGAAACCCAAGCGGTTGTCGCGCACGTGCTCGGTTGGGCGCGGCATAAAGTCAGTGTGCAAGCCTTGCGTATGGGTGGCGGTTTTGGCGGCAAGGAATCGCAAGCCAATCCTTACGCGGCGCTGGCGGCGGTGGCGGCGCTCAAAACCAAACGCCCCGTTCGCGTTCGCCTGACCAGGCATATTGACATGCAACTGACCGGAAAACGTCACCCGATGCTCGGAAAGTACCGCGTTGGTTTTGACCAAACTGGCAAACTCGAGGCGTTACAACTCGAGATTTACGCCGATGGCGGTTGGAGTTTAGATTTGTCTGAAGCCATTGTTTCCCGCGCCATGTTTCACTGCGACAACGCCTATTTTATTCCAAATCTGATGGTGAAAGGATTTGTTTGTAAGACCAACGTTACCTCACACACGGCATTTCGTGGTTTTGGTGGACCGCAAGGCATGGTTTTGATCGAAGACATTTTAGATCGTGTCGCCCGAGCCGTGAAGCAACGACCTGAAATGGTGCGAGAACTCAATTTCTACAATTCAAGTTCTTTCGAGCGGCACACCACACATTACGGTCAAGCCATTTCGGATGTGCGAATTCAAAACATTTGGAACACTTTAAAAAACTCGAGCGATTTTGAAAACCGTCAACTCGAGATTCAAAAATTCAACTCGAGTCACCCATTCTTGCGACGTGGCATGGCGATCACGCCCGTTAAATTTGGCATCAGTTTCACGACCACGTTTTTAAACCAAGCGGGTGCGCTCGTGCTGATTTACAGTGATGGCAGTGTGCAAGTCAATCACGGCGGCACGGAAATGGGACAAGGCTTGCACACCAAAATCGCGCAGATTGCCGCGCAAACCCTGGGCATCAACCTCGAGCAAATTCGGGTCATGCCAACCCGCACCGACAAAGTACCAAACACCAGTGCAACTGCCGCCTCGAGTGGCACGGATTTAAACGGTGCAGCCGTGAAAAACGCTTGCGAGATTCTGCGCGAACGACTCGCGCCCATTGCCGCCGAAATGCTTGGCTGCTCGAGCGGCGACGTGCGATTTGAAAATGGTTTTGCGGTGTGCCTAAAGCAAAAACTCGAGTTTGAAAAAGTGGTTTTGAGAGCCTACCTCGAGCGGGTTTCACTTTTCAGCACAGGATTTTTTCGCACTCCAGAAATTCATTACGATAAAGTTGCGGGGCGCGGCGAACCGTTCAGGTATTTTGCTTGGGGCGCAGCCGTCAGCGAAGTCGAAATAGATTCTTTAACTGGCATGTGGCATCTACGCCGTGCCGATATTCTGCACGATTGCGGCGACAGCATCAACCCGTTGGTGGACCGAGGACAAGTTGAGGGCGGTTTTGTCCAAGGCATGGGCTGGCTGACGATGGAAGAACTGGTTTGGGACGATACGGGCAAACTCCGCACCTTCGCGCCAAGTACCTACAAGATTCCAACCCTTGCCGACGTTCCACTCGAGTTTCATGTTGATCTGTTGCCTCTAGCCACCGAAGAGAAGGCAGTCTTTGGTTCTAAAGCCGTGGGCGAACCACCGCTCATGCTTGCCATCAGCGTCCGAGAGGCGCTGAAAGATGCCATCTCGAGCTTTGGGGGGGTGGAAGTTAAACTGGCTGCGCCGAGTACGCCAGAAGCGATTTTAAACGCGGTAGAAACGGTAAAAGCTGCCGCTCGAGAAGTAGAACTCGCATGATACGAATTATAGATTGTCACACTCGCCACCCTCATCCCCGACCCTTCTCCCGCTTGCGGGAGAAGGGAGTTTTGGCTAGACGTTGAGGGGCTGGAATGTCTTGGCTGGAGGCTGTTTTGGCATTGCAAGAACGGGGCGAACCTTGTGTCATGGTCACGGTTGCTAGCGTCAGGGGTCACAGTCCAAGATCGGCGGGAGCGAAAATGATTGTGGCTCGAGACGCGGTTTTTGGCAGTGTGGGCGGCGGGAATCTCGAGGCGGTGGCGGTCAAAAAATCTCAAAGGATGCTGGAGATGGGCGCTCGAATTCCAGAATTTCTTGAAGTTCTACTCACTGAAAAAGCCGAAGCCGAATTTGGGGTGCAATGTTGCGGGGGAGAGGTGAAGTTGTTGCTCGAGCCGATGATTCCTGAACGATCTCAAATTGCAATTTTTGGCGTGGGTCACGTTGGACTGGCGCTGGCTCGAATTTTGTCGGCGTTACCGCTCGAGATTTTACTGTCCGACTCTCGAGGTGAAATGCTGGAAACCACGCGCTTCACAGGATTCTCGAGTGTCGCACAGATTCGCACGTTTAACTTTCCCCATCCATCGCCAGAGTTTGTCATGGCTGAACTGAAACCTGGCGCGTTCGTATTAATTCTGACGCACGACCACAGCGAGGACATCACGATTCTCGAGACGGCATTGCACAGACCAGACCTCAAATACATTGGTTTGATCGGCTCGAGTGCGAAATGGACGCGGTTTCAAACCCAACTCAAGGCTCGAGGATTTTCTGATTCAGACCTATCTCGAGTGACCACGCCGATTGGTGTTACTGGCATTCGGGGTAAGCAACCCGAAGTGATTGCCATCGCGGTTGCCGCGCAACTTTTAATGATGCTCGAGTTTGTTGAAAGTTTGGCGTAAGCCTGATTGTATAGAACCCATTTGGGGTCTTTTCATAATGCTACCAATCTTCTGAGCATCAAGCGAATAAAACACAGATCCAAATTTGCCTTCGCATTCACCAAACT
>JAYVRX010000140.1:0-53710 GCA_043775825.1 Deinococcales bacterium | reverse complement strand
GTGAAATTTACGCGAACAATAATTCGGTAATTGTTGCCTCGAATGTCAAAAATCAGATAGTCGGGTTGGACAAAATCAACGCTGCCAAATACGTCTTTGATGCTGGCAAAATTCGGGTAATCACCATGTCGTAGGAACTTATACCAAATCTCGAGTGCATCTTGAGAATCTGGGTATCGTTCCCAAAATTCTCGAAGTGTACTTTTGGCGATGACATTGAATCCCACAAATTATTATATCGTATTGATCTAATTTGTCAATTTCGGAATGTTTAGCCTGATAACCCTTGATGTTTCAGGAAAAGGCTCAAGCAGTTTGTGACTTTAGAATTAATGGGCAACAAAACCCCCTGCCACCCAAAACTCGAGCAACAGGGGTTTTGAAGGCTTTGAACTTATTTCGAGCTTGCGAACAACGGCATGGTTTTGACCGCAGCGTTAATCAGGTCAAGCACAGAATTATTCGTCGCTCGAGAATCAATTTAAGCTTCAGGCAAATTCTCGTACAACACCGCCAGCAACACCGAAAACCCAATGCTGGGAATCTCGAGCGCCGCCATGTTCTGCAAAATATCGTGCCACCACGAACCGTCGGGTTGTCTGGCGTAAATTTCGCCAAGCGCTTCATCTTGGGAGAGCAAAATGTACTGCTCGAGTCTTACTCTGGAAAAACGTCAAGTTGATTTGCTTGCTCATAACGCTGCATGTAACCCACAGCCAAACGCCACAAACCCTGATACGGTTCAAGATCAACATTGTGTTGCCGCATCAGTTCACGAATGAAGCTTTCTAACTCGAGGTATTCTTGTTGCGTTTTGGGTTCGTGCAAGTCTTGTTGCAATTGCTGCCATGTTTTCACTGTTTGGGATACTTGAATCATTCTGGTCGCCCCTTACGATTCCACTCATCATATTCGGTGTGGGTAAACAAGAACCAAATAAAAGCAGTATTGGACGCGTAATCTAATTTAACCACTGCCCGGTATTTGTTGCCGCCGACGTCAAATATAGCAACTGCAATCCCATTTTTGGTGAACGCCAAATCTAGACTTCCAAATTGTTCCTTAAGGATTGCAAAATTGATCAAGTCCGTTTTGCGCAAGCGACTGTACCAGTCGCGCATGACCTCGAGGCTTTCGGGGTACTGTGCAATGAAAGCACGGAGTCGGCTTGGTGCGACCAGATTCACCAAGGCAGGCTAACACAGTTCAAATGTTGAGATTTTGCTTAACATCTCAAGTCTCCCCTAATTCAATTCCCAAACTGAACTTCAAGGCATCGGGATGCTCGAGCAATCTCAGTCCCTCGAGCCGCAAAAACAGTTAGGATAGCTCGAGTAGTACCTCTTTAAACTCGAGTTTCATTTTTTGGCTCGGGTCAAAACGGGAGTTTTGTCGTTTGACTCGCACAGGGCGCGTCTTTAGAATGTAGTGGTTTGAAGGTTTCCATCCGCCCGAGATCAAACTCGAGCGTTCATGAAGGAGGATTTGTGGATTACGCAACACAGGTGAATGGCGCTTTGTACATTGGATTGTTCGCCCTGTTGGGAGCAGGTATTGTTTACGCCACGCTCGGCATTGCGAAACTCGCGTTCACGTATGCGGGTTCGCGCCGTTTTGGTCCGAGCAAAGCCAAGAACGATGTTTACGAGTGCGGCGAGGCAACGATTGGTGACACGAATGTTCAGTTCAACCTGAATTATTACTTGTTCGCCATGTTGTTCGTGATTTTCGATGTCGAAGCCGCGCTGTTGTACCCGTGGGCGGCGGCGTTCGATTCGCTCGGACTGGCTGGGCTGCTCAGCGTCGTGACGTTCATTATCATTTTGTTTCTTGGCTTTTTTTACGCACTGCGAAAGGGGGCTTTAAAGTGGGTTTACTAGGAGTTGATAAACGCCCCGAAAACGTCATCATGGGAAGCCTGGATGATCTAATCAACCTCTCGAGGTCACGCAGTTTGTGGCCACTGACGTTCGGCATTGCGTGTTGCGCCATCGAAATGATGAACTCGAGCGCCACCCGTTACGACATGGATCGTTTTGGCGTGTTTTACCGCAACACCCCGCGTCAAGCCGATGTGATGATCGTGTCTGGTACGGTCAACAAGAAAATGGGCAAACGCGTTCGTATTCTCTGGGAGCAAATGTCCGAGCCAAAATGGGTCATCAGCATGGGCGCTTGCGCCAACCAGGGTGGACCATTCCGCCAGGGGTACAGCGTGCTCGAGGGTGTGGACAAGATTGTGCCAGTGGACATTTACGTGCCTGGTTGCCCACCGCGCCCCGAAGCCTTGATGCAAGCCTTGCTGTTGTTGCGCGACAAAGTGGCTGACCCAGCCGCGCGTTACGTGCCTGGAACACTGATGGACGCCGATTTTGACCCGTTGGCAGAGCCAGGGCAGGACGGACGGATCGCGTTATGACACTTGCTGCACAGGTTGCGTCTAAAGTTGTGCCGCTCGAGTCTGGGGCGGTGCAGGGTTTTACCAGTGGTTTGCGGGTGCGCAGTGAAAATTACTTGGATGAAACCACGTTTTTTGTGCATCCAGAGGATTACCGCGCCTTGTGCGAACGTCTTTATAAGGCAGGATTTGATTTTCCGCGTTGCTTAAGCGGTTCGGACATGGAATTTGGTTTGCGGGTGACACTGCACCTTCAGAGCTTGGAGACAAAAACCAAAGCCATTGTGATTACTGACCTCAAATATGCTGCACCTCGAGTTGCCAGTGTTTCGGACTTGTGGGGCGGCGTCGAATGGCACGAACGCGAGGCTTACGATTTGGTCGGCATCACGTTTGAAAACCATCCCGATTTGCGCCGAATTCTGCTCGAGGATGATTGGACGATTCACCCGTTACAGCGCAAATACAACACTCGAGGGTATTTGGTGAGCACTTGGACTGAAAAAACCTTTCCGACCCCTGCGGTTTGGGAAGAGGGTTTCGTGCCGTTCTCGGCGGTGGCAGCACCAGTTGCCCATGCGCCCAAAGCTGTCGCGCCTGTTGGAGATGCACCTGCAACCTTGAGCGTAACTCCAGACTCGAGCGCTGCCGCACCCGCCGGTGAAGCGCCCGCCAAAAAGCAACCGAAACGTTGGGTTCCAAAAGACGGTTCTGCACCCGCAACACCTGCTGCCGAATCATCCGCGCCTGTTGCTGAAACCTCTGCACCCAGCACACCCGAACCCACACCCGCGCCCGTTGCTGCCGCCCAAACCTCGAGCGAACCCGCAGCCGAAGAACCCAAAAACCCGAAAATCAAACGTTGGATTCCCAAAACGAAGGAGGGCGAATAATGTCCGCCGTTCTCAACCCCACCGCGCTCGAGACTGTCGAGGGGCGCACCGATGAAATGCTGATTAATCTGGGACCGCAGCATCCCGCCACGCACGGCGTTTTGAAGGTCGTGCTCGGCGTGGACGGCGAGCGTGTCACCAGGGCGATTCCGCACATTGGATTCTTGCATCGCAACCACGAGAAACTCGAGGAAGTCCGCACCTACAGCATGTGCATTCCGTACACAGACCGTATGGATTACGTTTCTGGAATGCAGAACGAATTGCCGCTTTGTTTGGCTGTCGAGGACATGCTCGGTATCGAAGTCCCTGAGCGCAGCAAGTACATCCGAACAATTCTTTTTGAACTCTCGAGAATCGCGTCTCACCTGGTTTGGATTGGCACGTACATGCTGGATTTGGGTGCGATCACCCCGTTTTTGTACGCCTTCCGTGACCGCGAAATGATTCTTGACATTATTGAAAAGACGGCTGGTGCGAGGTTGCTGCCAAACTACTTTACGTTTGGTGGTGTGCGCCGCGATCATCACCCCGCGATGCTCGAGGATATTCTCGAGTTCTTAAAGTTCTTTGAAACCAAATTGCCCGAGTACGAGGCACTGACGATTGACGCGCCCGTGTTTCAGGCGCGTACCGTTGGTGTGGGTGTGCTGGACCCGCAGGTGGCACTCAATCACGGTGTGACTGGTCCTAACTTGCGCGGCTCTGGTATTCCTTGGGATTTACGCAAAGACGAACCGTACGACGCCTATCCTTTTGTCGATTTCGAGGTTTGCGTCGAACTCGGTTGTGATGCCTACAGCCGCTCGAGGGCGCGTTTCCGCGAGTTTTACGAGAGCATCAAAATTATTCGTCAGGCGATAGCGCAGTATCCTAAAGTTGGTCCAACGCTGCCCAAACTGCCGCGCATTAAGCCAACCGCGGGCATTGAGCGTTACCGTGCCGCCGAGATTTCCAGGGGGCAATTGGGCGTGTACTTGATTTCGGACGGTACTGAAAAACCGTTCCGCTCCAAGCATCGCAGCCCCAGTTTTTGCACGCTGCAAGCATTGCAGGACATGTTTGTGGGTTCTAAATTCTCCGATGCGATAGCCATTTTGGGCAGCATTGACATTGTGCTCGGGGAGGTAGACCGATGAGTTTGTATGAGAATAAAGAACCGCGTATGCCGCTCGAGCGGGTCGCCATTCCTGAAAACAAGCATTTTACATTGCGCAACAAATATCACGCGCTTTTGAACAATCACAATCCAAAAGGCAATTTGTTGTCCGCCATTTTTGGGTATGTGTCCCTGTTTGGCACGACTTTGCTGGTTTTAGCGCTGACTTATCAAGGTTTGCCAGCGCTGCTCGAGGCACTGGGCGCAGCAAAGAATTCGTTCTGGTACAACTTGGTTTACGGCTTACTTGGTCCAGTGTTGATGTTCTTGTTCGTGGCTGTGGTCGCACTGATTAACATTTTGATGTTGCGCAAATACCTGGCAAAAGTTCAAAACCGTTACGGACCACTGCATCACGGACCTGCGGGTGTGTTGCAAACCGTGTTTGATGCGCTCAAACTGGTTTCCAAAGAAGATTTCGCGCCTGCGATGGTCGAAGAAACAATTTTCACGCTCGCGCCGGTGATCGTGTTCGTCTCGGCGTTCATCATGATCGCCGTGATGCCGTTCGCGCCAGGTTGGGTTTTTTCCAACGTTGACGCCGGTGCGCTGTTTATCATCGCGGCAGGGACGCTCGGCGGTTACGGCGTGCTGCTGGCGGGTTGGAGCATGAACAACAAGTACGGTCTGATGGGTGGACTTCGTGCCGCCGCACAACTGGTCAGTTACGAAGTGCCGCTTTCAATCGCGCTCTTGTCGGTTGTGGTTTACAACGGTTCGATGAACTTGACCGACATTGTTCAGGCGCAAGCCACGGTCTGGAATGTCTTCCCACTGTTTATTCCGTTCGTGATTTACCTGATCGCGGGTCTTGCCGAAATCAAGATGACCCCATTCGATTTGCCAGAAGCCGAATCCGAGCTTGTCGCTGGTTTTAACACCGAGTACGGCGGAATGCGTTTCGGGTTTTTCTTCGTTGCCGAATTTGCCGAGTTGTACTTGCTGCCAGCAATCCTGGCGATTTTCTTCTTGGGCGGCTGGCACGCACCAACGTTACCAATCATTGGCGAACTGGTGATTCGTACCAACGCTCCAGCACCAGCCGATGCCTCGAGCATTCTGGGCTTGCTGCAAACCATGTTCGCCCCTGGCGGCATCGGTCAGAATTTGCAGTACGCCTTTTGGTCGCTCCTCAAGGGCGCGGCTGGCGTGTACTTTTACATGTGGATTCGTGCCACACTGCCGCGCTTTCGTGACGATCAACTGATGGAACTTTGCTGGAAGGGTTTGATTCCGCTGTCCATGATCGGTCTGCTGCTTGCCGCAGTCTCGAGATTATACCCTGTGGTTGGGCAAATCCTCTCGTATGTCACGGCAGTACCCTTATTGTTGTTTATTGTCTCTCGAGCCTTTGGTCTTCGACTTTCCAGCCCCAAGAAGGAGCTTGCATGAGTTTGCTCAAAGATATTTGGAGTGCAGTCTCTGGCGTGGGTAAGGGGATGGAGAAGACTTACGACGAGCAATTCCAACCCATTTTTACCGATTTGTACCCGTTTGAATTGCCGAAACTTCCGCCCGTCAGCGTGCAATCGCTGGCACTGATTCAAAACGAGGACGGTTCTGACCGTTGCGTGTCTTGCCTCGCGTGCGAGAAGGTCTGCCCCAGTCAGGTCATTACGATTGAACGCAAACGCAACCCTGCGGGCAAAGGTTTCGTGCTCGAGCGTTTTGATATTGATCTGGTCAACTGCATGTACTGTGCCGCCTGCGTCGAATCTTGCCCAGCGCAAGCGATTGTCACGATTCAAGATTTCGAGATGAGCACCCCAAACCTGCAAAGTTTAAAAGCCGATAAGGAATTCTTGGACTTGCAAGGTTTGCGTGCCGCACAATGGTACAGCCCAAAAGTCGGCGTGGAATACCGCGTCGAAACCACCGAAAACCCAACGCACGGCAAGATTGTCAAAGCACCGCTCGAGGATCAACCCGGTGGAATGCAGGAAATGGAAAAAGCACGTCTTGCCGCTAAAGATAGCACCTCCGGGCTTGCGGCACTCGAGCCAGCCAAACCTGTCGAAGCCAAACCCGCGCCTGTCGAATCCGTAGGGGCGCTGCTTGCTGCGCCTGCCTCTGCACCCACTACACCCGAAACTGCACCTGCCGCCGTTGAAACCTCGAGCAGCGCAAATCCGAAAATCAAACGATTCGTTCCAAAAGATGCCGCCGCACCTGTTGCCGCCGAATCACAAACACTTGCGGTTGAACCCGCAAAACTCGAGGCTTCTGCTCCTATCGAAGTTGCAAAACCTGTCGAACCTACACCCGCCGCACTCGAGACTCCTGCCGCAACCGAAGAACCAAAGAATCCAAAAATCAAACGCTGGATTCCGAAAGAGAAGGGGGAATAAATATGGTTAATCCTGTTTTCTTCTACCTGATCTCGCTAGCGATTATTTCGACTGCGATTTACGCGGTCAGCTCGAGCAAACTCTTGAATGCCGCTCTTTCGCTTGCCCTGTCGTTCTTTTCGATTGGCATGTTGTATTTCATGCTCGGCACGCCGTTCATGGGCATGTTGCAATTTTTGATCAACGCGGGTGCAATTCCGATTGTGACAGTGTTTATTATTTTCATGACGCAATCGAGGGTGCTCAAACTGAAATCTCCCGCCACCGCAGTCGCCGCCATTGGCGCGATGGTGATGTTGGCAATCGGTTTTGTCTTGTACATTTCCCGTTCAGGCTCGAGTTTGAACGCGCAAAACGTTACGCCCGTCAGCGGTGCGATGCTGGGCGAGAAACTGCTCGGTTCTGTCGAAACCACGGGCAAAATTGGCACGTTGTTCGCTTTCGAGATTGCCAGCGTCTTGCTGCTGGTGGCGATGGTTGGGGCAATCATTTTGACCAAACGCGAAGGTGAAACCATCAAAGGCAATGTCGGTGTACTTTCCGAGGTCGAGAAAAGCGTGACCCAGGGCGAACTCGAGACTCCAGCCCGTGCAGCCGATGCGGTTATTCCTGAAGCTCGAGAGAAGGTGATTGCCTGATGGAAGCCATTCTTGCGCCAATTCGTGCCTTTGCGAATGCTGGCATCAGTTTGCAACAGTTTTTGATTCTGGGCGGTTTGTTGTTCTTGGTCGGTATTTACGGGGTGTTAACGCGTCGTAATTTGATCGCCATTTTAATGAGTGTCGAAATCATGCTCAACGCCGCGATGCTGAATTTTGTGGCGGTCAGCGCGTATACCGATACGGTGAACATCAACGGGCATTTGTTCGCGCTGTTTATCGTTGCCATCGCCGCCGCCGAAGTCGCGGTGGGTTTGGCGATTTTCATTAACGTTTTCCGTTCTAAAGGTGGCGTGCTCACCGATGACCTCATGGAGATGAAACAATGATCTCGAGCCGTAAAAAATTCATCACCAAGGGGGAAGAAAATGGTTGATCTTGCCATCTTGATTCCTGTCCTTCCCGCACTCGGTTGGCTGATTATTTCGGTCTTCAGCAAGGCGCTTGGCAGCAAAGGCAGCGCTTGGCTCGCCACAACACTTATGGCGCTCAGTGCCGCGATTGCGATTGGATTGTTCGTTGAAATCAGCAGCGCAGCGCCAAATTGGAAAGCCGAACCGCTCGAGAAATTGTATAAACTCGAACATAAAGCCAAAACTGCCGAAGCTGAAAAACCAGCCGAGACGGCAACAATGCCCGAAGGTGAAACGGCTATGGTCGAACCGATTTCTGAATTGACCAAAGAGGCTGAAGAAAAAGCGGCGTTGCTCTCCGAGGCTTTACCCTCGAGCAACCGTGCGCTCAGTGGTTTTCCGTTCGTGCGCGAATGGTCTTGGTTGTCAATCAAAGGTGAGGCTGGCTTGCCGTTCGGCTTTTACTTTGACCAAACTGCTGGCATCGTGATCTTGATGGTCTCAATTGTCGCATTCTTAATTCACCTTTTCAGCGTGGGTTACATGGCTGGCGAGGAACGTTACCCAACTTTCTTTGCTTATATCAACCTCTTTGCCGCCGCAATGCTGGCGATGGTTATGGCGAAAAACCTATTCCACGTGCTGCTGTTCTGGGAAATCATGGGCGTCATGAGCTACCTGCTGATCGGTTTTTTCTACAAGAAAAAAACCGCGCAGCAAGCCATGAAAAAAGCCTTCATGACCGTGCGCGTCGGCGATCTGGCGTTCATGGCAGGCTTGTTCTGGTTGTACTCGAGTTTCAAAACCCTTGACATTCCAACGATTCTCGAGGCTGGCGCGAGTGGTGAACTGCTGCGGGTGCTGGGCGTCACGGCGGCTGGCGGCATTGGTTTGCTGCTGTTCATCGCCGCAATGGGCAAAAGCGCCCAGTTTCCGTTGCACGTCTGGCTTGCCGACGCGATGGAAGGTCCAACGCCCGTCAGTGCCATGATTCACGCCGCCACAATGGTCGCGGCTGGTGTGTACTTGGTTGCCAGGGCATACCCGATTCTCGAGGTGGGGCATGTGCTGCCGTTTGTGGCATTGATCGGTGGCTTTACCGCGATTTTTGCCGCGAGTATGGCTCCCGCCCAAGCCGATGCCAAAAAAATCATGGCGTTCAGTACGCTCTCGCAATTGGGTTACATGTTCTTGTCGCTCGGTGCGTTCGGTTACACCGCCGCGCTGTTTCACTTGCTGACCCACGCGTTTTTCAAGGCGTTGTTGTTCCTGGGTTCGGGCAGCATGATTCACGGTTCGGGCACACAAGATATTTTCGAGATGGACAGGCTCGCCAAATATCAGAAATGGACGCTCGGCACGGTCTGGGTTGGCGCTCTATCCTTAATGGGTGCACCGCTATTTGCAGGGTTCTGGTCCAAAGATGAGATTCTACACGCCGTTCAAAGCGCTGGTGGACTGTACTGGATTCTGTGGCTAATGGCTGTGATTACCGCAATTTTGACCGCGTTTTACACGACCCGCATGATGATTATTGCGTTTTACAAACCAAAAACCGCTAGCCCCTGGGCTACCGCGCCTTGGAACAATGAAGGCGAACCAACCCTGAACATGTCAAAAGCCGAACTCGAGGATCAAAAAGCGCACGATCACGGGCATCATGCCAGCGATCACCCGCACGAGAGCGGTCCTGAAATGATTATTCCGCTGGTCTTGTTGGCAACGATGGCAATGGTGATGGGTTTTGTCGGTTCACCGTTTGCCAATGCTTGGTTTCAGCGTTTTGTCTACTTTGGCGAAGCCCCAGAACTCGTGCCGCTCGGCTCGGCTATTCCAGGGTTTATCCTGTCGGTCTTGCTGGTTGCGGCTGGTGCGGGTGCGTCATACATGTTGTACGGCGGCGCTCGAGATCACACCAAACAAATCGCGCCCATTTGGCTGACGCGTTTGTTGCAACGTCGTTATTTTATTGATGATTTTTACTACAAAGGTTTTGTCAACCTTGCCGAAGACATTCAAGTGCCACTCGCCTGGTTTGACAAAAATGTTGTTGACCGAATCGTGGACGGCTTTGGAATCGTGACTGGTGCAATCGGTGACACCTTACGCCGTGTGCAATCGGGCGCGGTTGGCTTGTACGCCTGGTTGATGGTCGTGGGCGGCGCGGTTATCGCGCTGGCGTTTGCCTTCGCGCAAGGGGGCAACAAATGATTACGCTGTTGATTTTAATTCCTGCCATCGCCGCGTTAATTGCCGCAGCGGGTGACAACAAAGCCCAACTTGCCAAACGCGTTGCCGTGGCGGCAAGCCTGGTCTGCACGATTATTTCTGGCGCAATGTACTTGGGCTTAAACCTGAATGGCGGTTTGCAGTTCCTCGAGAAAGTGCCGTGGATGCCGCAAGTTGGCGTTTCGTACTTTGTCGCACTTGACGGTATCAGCTTGCCGTTTGTGGTGCTGACTTCGCTTCTGACTTTGGTCAGTGTGCTCGCCAGTTGGGATGAAGAGAAGAAAAGCTTCTTCGCACTTTTCTTGGTCATGCAATCGGCACTGACGGGTGTGTTTGCCAGCCTTGACTTAATTTTGTACTTCGTCTTCTGGGAAGTCGTACTGATTCCAATGTTCTTTATCATTGGCGTCTGGGGTTACGAAAACCGTCGTTATGCCGCCGTCAAATTTGTGATCTTCTCGCTGACGGGTTCGGTTTTAATGCTGGTCGGAATTCTGGCACTCGCCTTTGGAATCTCGAGGAGTGCCGAAATCCCGTTGACCTTTGATTACAGCATCCTGCGCGAGCACGTTTCTCTCGTCTCGAGTCTGCCTGGTGTTGGTCTGATGTTCTGGGGCATTATCGTGGCGTTCTTGATTAAACTTCCTGCTTTCCCAGTGCACACTTGGTTGCCGCACGCGCATACCGAAGCACCCACCGCAGGTTCGATCATGCTGGCGGGTGTGATGCTCAAAATGGGTGGTTACGGCATTCTGCGCTTTAACCTCGGTTTGTTCCCGCAGCAAATGCAGGAATTTCAGGTGGCGCTGTCCATCCTTGCCACCGTCGGCGTGATTTACGGCGCGTACTGCGCGATGGCTCAAACAGACCTCAAGCGTATGGTCGCTTACTCGAGCGTCAATCACATGGGTTATGTGCTTTTGGGGATTGTTAGCCTGACGCCAATGGGCATTCACGGTGCGGTTTATCAAATGGTCGCGCACGGCTTGATTACGGGCTTGATGTTCATGATGGTCGGTTTCTTAAGCCACCGAACCCACACCCGAGAGATTGCCAAAATGACTGGCATGTACGCCGCGATGCCAATTCTGGGTGCGATTATGTGGGCAGCCTTCCTGGGTGGTCTTGGACTTCCTGGCATGGCGGGTTTCATCGGCGAATACACCGCGCTGTCTGGTGCGGTGCAAAACCCTGTAACCGCGCCGTATGCGTATATCAGTTTGCTCGGTATCATCATCACCGCAGGTTTTATTTTGTACGCGATTCAACGCGTGCTGCTGGGTCGCGCCCCAGGTTCTGACAATCACGCGCACGACGATCACGCCCCATCCTCGAGCGTAACCCTTGTCAAACACGAAAAAAGCCATGCCTTCCACGATCTCAGTTTCCTCGAGATTGCCGCCGCCGCGCCGTTGCTGGTGCTGGCAATTGTGCTTGGCTTGTATCCCAACGCCCTCTCGCCCTGGATTGATTCGAGCGCCCAAGCGCTGCTCGAAACCCTCAAGGTTGTGGCATTAGGAGTCTCGAGATGATTGTTGCGATTATTGTGTTGCTGACCATCTCGGGCATTGTGACGTTTATTGCGGCAGCGGGTAAAAACGCCGAGCAAGTCAACGCGGGGCAAGTTTTTGGTGGCGCAACCCTTGCCATCTTCACCATCATGATGATGCTCGCGGTCATGGGCTGGAACGACCAAAGCATGTACTACGGCGTTCTGAAAGCTGGTCCAATCGCTAGCCTCGGTACGCTCATCATGGGCTTGATTGGTTTGCTGGTCACGGGCGGCGTGATGGCAAACCCCGAAAAGTACAACGCTGGCATCGGCGAATTCTTTGGTTTTATCATCTTCACGATTCTGGGCGGCGTGCTGATGGTCAGCACCAACAACCTGATTGTCTTGTACCTCGGTATCGAACTCTCGAGTTACAGCACGTACATCATGGTCGGTTACTACCGCGATGACCGTTATAGCAACGAAGCCGCCAGCAAATACTTTCTGCTCGGCGCGGTTGCCAGTGCGTTCTTGTTGTTCGGCATGAGCCTGGTCTATGCCGCCGCCACCTCGAGTGGAATTACAAACCTCAATTACGAAGAAATTGGTCGTGCGTTATCTGCCGTGGCTGGCAGCAGCATCTCGAGCTTTCCGCTTGTCTGGCTTGGGCTTGCCATGATGCTGGTCGGTTTTGGTTTCAAACTTGCCCTCGTACCATTTCACTCTTGGACGCCAGATGCCTACCAGGGCGCTCCAAGCATGGTCGCGGGACTCTTGAGCGTCGGACCCAAAGCCGGCGTCGTCATCGCCCTCTCAAGCCTCCTGACAAGTACCTTCGTGATTCAACCCGCTCTTCTCGAGGGTTGGAAGAACGCCTTCATGTGGCTCAGCATCCTGAGCATGACCGTCGGCAACCTCCAAGCCCTGCAACAAACCAACATCAAACGAATGCTGGGGTACTCGAGCATCGCGCAACTTGGTTACATCGTGATTGGTGTCGCCGTCGGCTCGAGCGCCGGCACTGCCGCGTTAATTCTCTACATTACTGGTTATGCCATCACCAACATCGGCGCATTCTTGCTCGTCTCGAGCTTGCGTGACGCTGGCGTGGGTGAAGAGATTTCGGATTACGCCGGACTGGTCAAACGCAGCCCACTGGCAGGAATTCTGATGGCAGGATTCTTCATGGGCTTGGCAGGTGTGCCGCTCTTGGCGGGATTCCTCGGCAAATTCTTGCTTTTCAAAAGCGCCGTGGATGCTAGCCTTGTGCCGCTCGCCCTTGTTGCCGTGCTCAACACCGTTCCCGCCTATTACTATTACTTCCGAGTCATCATCAATTCCGTCCTGCTCGAGCCTAAAGACACTCGAGCCATCGAATTGAACCCAACCGCTGTGGCGGTGCTCAGTTTTGCGCTGTTGGGCGTGGTGTTCCTGGGCGTTTACCCAACCCCAGTGCTTAACCTGATTGACAGCGCTGTAAAAACCATGCCGTTGTTCGCAGCTTCAAGATAAATTCAAAACCATCAAAACCCCTGCGCTCGAGATTCGAGGTGCGGGGGTTTTGGTTTGAACCTCGAGCAATCAGTACGTGTTCATTTTCTCGAGCTTGTCATTGAGTACAATCACGCCGCCCTCACCGACAGCAATAACGACATGACCGTCGGGCATTGGGCTGACATCGCGGGCATTGCTGCCAAATTGCTTGCGGTTCTCGACTTTAAATTGCTCGAGGTTGACCGTGGTGACAAACCCACTGCGGTCTGAAAGGTACGCGATACCGCGCTGAATGGTCATTTTGTCGGCTTGACCCTCGAGTTTGAGGCTTTGCACGAGTTTGCCAGTGCTGGCGTTCACGGAAATCAATGCACCCGCGTAATCGAGCACAATCAAATTTTCAGCGTACTGCCCGAGCGCAACGGGGGCAGTACCAATGTTGAAACGGTTGATTTCTTTGTTGGTGTCGCGGTCTAAAACACTGACCGTACCCATGACATGATGCGTGGCGTAAACCCTAGCGCCGAGAATCAGCAAATCATCCATCAGGTCGTCCATCGGCATTGCAGATGCCGGTTTTTCGGGGGCAATGCGTGCCTCGAGCATGGTTTTACCCTCACGGTTGCGTTTAAACTCGAGCACAATGCCGGATTCGGCACTTTTGACGATCACGGTGTTGGCTTCAACGGCTAAACCTGCCGCACCTGCGGGCACGTCCCAATCGTCAATCATTGCGCCTTTGGCTTCGTCGATAATAAAGAGTTTGTTGTTGGCGGCATCGAGCAAATAACTGTAGCCATCTAGGCTGACGGCGTTCGTAAAATAACAGGGTTTGCCCGTCGGGAACTTAATGGCTTGACGTTGCCCGCTCGAGCTGATTAAAACCACGGGCGTCACCACAGCCCCAGAGTTGGCGTAGACCAGACCGCCATCTCGAGTGGAGGTCACAACGCTGGCATTGACGGGATCGTGGGCGCTTTTAAAGATGTTGGGCAGCAATGAAAGCACACTAAAAATTGCGATTGCTCCGACAATGTACAAGGCTGGAGCAAAGCGTTGCATCAATGAGCGCGGTGCAACACCTCGAGCGCGACTGGTTGGGGCTTTAGAGGTGTTGGTACGGGTCTCTCGAGCAGGAACTTTAGAATCTGACTCGAGTTTGGCTTGCGCCATGACTTTGGCTTTCAAACCTGCTGGCACGGGTGTAGCTTCGGCTGCTGCAAGTCCGGTCAGCACCGCCTCGAGTTCTTTGGCTTCACGCGCAAATTCGGCATCGGTTTTTAACAGCGCTTCAACCGCCACCCTTTCCTCGAGGGTTGCAATGCCGAGAATCACGGCAGGTAGGGCTTCTTGTAGTTCCAAACGGGTCATTGCAATCCTCCCAAAACATCGCGCAGTTTGTCTAGCGCGTACTTCAAACGACTTTTGACCGTACCTATCGGAACGTTCATCCGTTCCGAAATTTCTTCTCTCGAAAGCGCACCGAAGTACGCCAATTCTACGGTTTGACGGTGGGCTTCGCTCAGCTCGAGCATCGCGGTGCGCACAGAGACGCTGAGTTGCTGCATTTCGGCTCGCTCGAGCGGCGTGGCGTCTTTGCTGGCAATCGGTAGCAGGTTTCCCTCGTCATCCTCGAGTGGCACGCTGGGACGTTCGCGGCGCAGCACATCTATTGAAGCGTTGCGAACCAAAGTCAGCAGAAACGTGGAAAGTGAAGCCCGCGTCGGGTCAAAGCCGCGAGGGTTACGCCAAAGTTTCATAAACGCATCTTGCACGATTTCTTCCGCCCTCGCTTCCGACCCGCTCACCCGTTTTGCCAACCCAAAAGCCACTCCCGAATACCGATCAAACAGCTCTGAAAACGCGGTTTGGTCTTCAAGCTCGAGCCGAGCGACTAGAACCGCGTCTGTTAAGCTCGAGGTATCTGTTGACATCATGAGCGGTATTCTAACTGGCATTGGCATGGCATAACTTAGGGTCACGCATGATCTCCTCGAGAATGTGTACGTGAGGAGTCTTAAAAAGGTTCAAATTGACGTTGAGCGAAGAGAATTCTGAGCTTTCGCAAACTCGAGCAATGCCTGAAATTCGATCCTTTTGAAATTCGGGAACTTTTTATTTTCATTTGCATCCAACGGTTAAGATGATTCTCGCCTTGGAAAACCATTTGATTCCCGCTCAACTCTCGAGCCTGGACGATGCCGCGCTCGTGGGTTTGGCGTGCAATGGGCGCGAGGAGGCGTTTGATGAACTGGTGCAACGTCACAGCCCCAGAATCCATGCGGTAGCCTCGAGAATTGTCGGGCGCGAAGAGGCTTATGATGTCATTCAAGACGCGTTTATCAGTGCGTACCGTGCTTTAAAAAGTTTTAAGAATCAATCCCAGTTCACAACTTGGTTGCACCGAATCGCCCTAAATTGTTGTTATGCCCGAATTCGCAAGCATCCAGAAACCAACAACGACCTCGAGATGCCGATTGAAGTCAGCGATGCTCGGGCGCACCCAATCGATGTGATGGAGCGCCGAGATTTGCGGTTTGCTTTGGAGCGGGCATTGAGTGAGATTAAGTCTGAATTTCGTGAAACTTTCGTGCTGGTCGAGTTTGGTGACTTGGATTACGCCGAGGCGGCGAGTGTGCTGGGTGTAGAGTTGGGAACAGTCAAGTCCAGAATGTCCAGGGCGCGGGGCGCACTGCGGGAAAAGTTGGAAGCCTGGGGGTACAAGCCATGAAGCGCAATCAAGATTTAGAACTTGCAAACCTCAAGCCTGAAGATGCCACCTGGGCAAATTTTCTCTCGAACGCGGCTGATTTGCGCGAAGTGGATCAAAACGCCGCACCCAAAATCTTAAACGCTTTAAAACTCGAGCGTGAACATGATACGGCTTGGGCAAATTACCTCTCGAGCGGCGCGGTCTTGCGCCCCGTGGATTATGCCAGCGTCAAACCCGCCCTAGAGGCGGTCAAACTCGAGCGAACCTATGCCAGAAAAGTCTTGCGTTTGAACATCATGAAGTTTGTCACCGCAAGCGCGGCGGTGGCAGCCGTGATGATCGGTGTTCTCGTGTTCCGACCTACCAGCACCGATGCCGACCCCACCGAGGCATTCACCGCCTACCAGGAAGCCAGTCAGGGTTGGTAATGATGCGAGTTTCTCGAGTTATCGCTGTTTTACTGCTTGCGGGTCTGGCGTTCGCGCAAAATATTCCCGTCATGCCTAAAAATCCACTCGGGTTTTTGCTGCGGTCTTTACAAACCGAGGCGGGCTTAAATTTTAAGGGTGTAGTGCAAGAAACCGTGATTTTCCCGCCGCGCAAAGAAACCGATCAAACCAAAGAAAACCTGCCTGCCCCGCCACCGATCAACCCCAATTTACTGCGTCAAAACTTTAGCTCGAGCATCGAAAACGGCGAGCAGATCGCGGGTCGCAACACCTGGAAGATCACGCTCACGCCCAACAACCGCGACGACGCCAGCTTTCAGTTCTGGATTGACCGCGAATGGAACATTCGGCTGGCGCATCAGGAAACAGACTTTAACAACACCGTCACCAGCAGGGCGCGTTTTGTCAGCATCAACGGCAAACCAACGATTCGCAAAGATGGACGCACTTTGGGCAAACTCGAGTTTAAACCAAAACTCGAGGTATTCCTGAAAAACACCGTGGGTGACGTTGCTCTCCCTGAAGGTTTCAGAATTTTTGGCTTGCGGGTGCGCCCAATTGGCAAAGACAACCAACCCGCCCTCGAGATTCGTGCCAGCAATGGTTTAAGTGTTCTGGTGATCGTTTTTTCACCGATTAAAACTCGAGCCACCCCAAAACTTGCCACCCAGAAACTCAGTACCAAAAATGCTGAAGCCTGGGTCTGGGTGATTGGCAACCTGCCCGAAGCACAATTGCAACGCACCGCGAACAGCGTGGTCAATCCGCTCGATTTAACGGGTTTGTTGGTGAAATTCAACGAGCAAAACCCGAAGTAATTGCCAATTCTAGATTTCAGAATCAAAACTCGAGATTCATCAACCGCAGCAACGCCCCTTTCGTCAAACGTTCCCCCGCCGCTTGCAGGGTTTCTCGGGTTTTACAAAACGCAAACCGTAAAGCCTTTGGCGCAAGGCTGGCATGGTCGCTCGAGTAAAACATTTGCATCGGCATGGCGGCAACACCGATTTCTTGCACAAATCGTTTAGCAAGGTCGTTCGTGTGGTCAGCGAACTGGCTGGTGTTGGCGTTGATGAAGTACCCGCCGTCGGGTTGCCAGAACTCGAGTTCTGCGTCTCGCAAGATTTTTGCGAGCAAATCACGGCGCTCAGACATTTGGGCTTGAAAACTTTGGAAATAATTGTTCTGTTTGGTTTGCTCGAGTGCAATTGCGATGGCTTCTTGGACGGGTGTTGCGGCGGCGAACGGAACCCACTGCGCCCCGCGTCTGATGGCGGCAGAAATACTAGGACTGGCAATTGCCCAACCAATGCGCCAACCTGTGACCGAAAACATTTTCCCTGCCGAACCGATTGTGACGGTGCGTTCGCGCATTTCTGGCAAACTGGCAATGCAAATGTGGTTGACGCCGTACACCAGTCGGTCATAGGCTTCATCACTTAAAACGTAAAAATCGAACTCGAGTGCCAGGGCAGCAATACCCTCAAGTTCGGTTTGGGTAAACACTTTTCCTGTGGGATTGTTTGGCGTGTTTAAAATCAAAATTTTGGTTTTACTCGAGCACAATGCCCGCAGTTTCTCGAGGTTGAGGGCAAAATGATGTTCAGACTCGAGCGGCAAGTATGTAGCAATGCCACCAGACAGCGAAACTTGCGGCGCGTACATGTCATACGTCGGCTCAAAGATGATCGCTTCATCACCAGGCTCGAGCAGCGCTTGAATGCTCGAGTACATGGCTTGGGTTGCACCAACGGCAATGGTGACTTCAGCTTCTGGATCGGGAGTAAAACCAAGATTGCCCGCCAGGGTTTGACTGAGGGCACGTTGCAACCTGGCGTGACCGCGTGGCGGGGCGTACTGATGCAAATTGCTCGAGAAAGCTTGCTGGGCGGCTGCCAGCACAAAATCTGGCGGGGCAAAATCTGGGAAGCCCTGCCCCAAATTGACCGCGCCATGCTCGAGCGCCAGTGCGGTCATGGCGGCAAAAGGGCTGGGCGCAAAATTTGCAACTCGAGATGCCAGGGTTTTCATTGCGGTTTAAAGCATAACAGAACCTAGGGGCGAGACATGCTGCGCCTGCCAGGCTTTACGGTTGCCTTGAGGAACAAAAACCCTGTCTCGAGCATCCAAAAATCAATGCTCAGATTCCACAAGTCAGTTTTGGTAAGCTCATTTGGATTTCTGATGCCCTCCCCTGCCGCCACTTTAAGCTTTGAGCTTTCACTGCTCGGGTCGGCGCGTGTGCGGGTGAACGGTTTGGAGGTGAGTCTCGCCACGCGCAAAGCCGTGGGTTTGCTGGCGTTTCTGGCGCTCGAGGGGGCAACCTCGCGTTCTAAACTGGCGGATTTGCTCTGGTCAGACATGGACGAGGACGCGGCGCGAAACAATTTGCGCAAAGAGATTTTTCGCTTGCGTGAAACTGCACTGCGTGATTTTCTCGAGGTCAGCACTGCAAGTTTGGCACTCAAAAATGTGCAACTGGATGTGAACATATTTCTTGAAGCCGAAGATGATACGGCGCTCGAGGCTTACAGCGGCGATTTCTTAATGGGTGTCGAAATTTCTGGTGCGAGCGCTTTTGAAGATTGGCTCGAGACAAAACGCGAGTCTTTGCGCACGAGGTTCGCTCGGTTGCTCATCGCTCGGGCGGTCAAACTTGAGGCGTTGGGAGATTTACGCGCCGCCCTTGAAACACGTTTGAGGTTGCTCGAAACTGACCCACTTCAAGAATCCTTTCACCGTGAGGTCATGCGCTTGCATTGGCGTTTGGGCGAACGCGCACCCGCACTGGCAAGATTCGCAAGCTTGGAACAAATGCTCGAGCATGAATTGGGCTTAAAGCCTCTGCCAGAAACCCTGGCATTGCTGCGAAACATCGAAAATAGTTCCTCGGAGAACCTTGAACCCGAGCAAACCTCGACCACCGTTCGGACTCCTGCGCTTCATCGCCCGCCATTTATTGGACGCGATGACGAATGGGCGTGGCTCGAGGACAAAACGCACGGTCTGGCGTTGGTCAAAGGCGAGGCGGGCATTGGCAAAACCCGTTTGATCGAAGATTTCGCCCGAATGCACGGTCAAACCCTGACTTTGCGCGGCTTTGAAAGTGCCCTCAACACCCCGTTTTACCCCGTTGCCGAAACGTTACGATGGTTGCTCGAGACGAAACGTTTAAACCCTGACAGCCTCGAGCCAGTCTGGAAACGTGAGGCGGCGCGACTCGTGCCAGAGTTCGACACTGGACGCAATCTTACGGAATCAGCCTCAAGCGAGGGACGCGCTCGGTTTATTGAAGGCTTGTCCCGAGTTCTGCTTGCCGCATTGCAAGCGGGCGACACGCTGATTTTGGACGATTTGCACTGGTTTGATGCCTCCAGCCTCGAGTTGATCGCCCATGTGGTTCGCCGCGCCGCAAATCAAATTCGTATTATTGCCAGCGCCCGAGTGCTCGAGTTAACTGACAACAAAGAAGCCAAAACCGTGTTGAACAGCCTCGAGCGCGACGGTTTGCTCTCACAACTCGAGTTGCCAAACTTCAATCAAAGCGACATGCTCAGTTTGGTGCAAGCCCTTTCGGGTGGACGCGCCCAATTGTTCAGCCAGCGACTGCATCAAGCCACAGGCGGCAATGCCCTGTTTGTCCTCGAGACGCTGCGCGGTCTGTTCGAGAATCAGGTGCTGCACCAAAACGACGACGGCACTTGGGCAAGTCCGTTCGATACCGCCACTCAGGATTACACCGAACTGCCCATCCCGCCTAACGTGCGCGACTTGGTACTGTCCAGACTCGAGCGACTTGGACCCGCCTGCACGCGGCTGCTCGAGGCAGCCAGTCTTGCCTTTGAACCCTTTGAAGCCAATTGGCTCGAGGGGACAACTGCGCTCTCCGAATGGGAGAACCTTGAAAGCCTCGAGCGTGCGATTCAAGCCACCGTTTTGATTCCTGAGGGCGCGGGTTATCGTTTTGGGCATAACCTGACGCGCCGCACTTTAAGAAACACCCTAAGTCCTGAACGAAGCCGTTTGATCCACCGCAAATTCGCGCACAACCTGATTTCAGAAAACACCAACCCAGCCCAAATTGCCGAGCATCTCGAGGCTGGAGGTCGTGAAAGCGAAGCCGTCGCATGGCGCATCAAAGCAGCCCTCGCCGCCCAAACCGTGTTTGCCCACCATGAAGCCAGAAGCCAATTTGAGCGGGCGCTCGAGCTTCAACCTAACCCACAAGACGCCTTTAAAATCCACAGGGCTTTGTGCGAACTCGAGTTGACCCTGATGAATCTTGACGGACTCGAGCAACACGCCAACGCCATGCTCGAATTAACCGAGGGTAGCAACCTCGAGGCACAAGCCAGATTGATGCTCGCCCGACACGGCATTTACAAAGGACATTACACCAACGCCCTCGAGCAAGCCGAACACGCTCACAAATTGACGGGCAAAACAGGCACTTACGCCGCCGAAAGTTTGCTGTTGGGCGGCACGGCACTCGTTGGTTGCGGGCGTTTACCAGATGCCGAAACGCGTTTGTTGAACGGCTTAAAACTCGAGAAACAACCCAACACGGAAATGTACGGCGAACTTCACAGCGTACTGAAAGAAGTCTACCGACAGCAGGGCAACCTGCCAAAAGCGCTTGAACACGCCAAGGCTTCGCACGCAGCGTACCAAAAAATTGCTAAGCACGATTCCGAGATCACCATGCTGGCACAGATTGGGCAGATGCTCGGCGCGATGGGACAGTCAGAGCAAGCGCTTGAAATGCTCGAGAAAGCGGTGAAGCAAGCCAGAGAGATGAGGTTTGAGCGGGTGTTGGCGTTTGTACTGGTCATTCAAGCTGGAGAACTGATTCAAACTGGATTCTTTGAACTTGCCGAAAAAGTTGTGCTTGAAGGCTTAGAGCTTTCAGGCGGGAAAATACTAGCTCGAGAGAGTCAATTTACCAACATGCTGGCTCAGATCAAACGTCGCACTGGACAATTTGGAGAAGCCATTCAAGTTGCTAAGATGGCACTCGAATTAAGTGATGCGCTTGGATTACCCATTCAACAAGTACTTCAACAGTTATTTATTTCAGACGCATATCTTGACCTTGGAGCGGTGGAACATGCGCAAATCCATCTTGAGAAAGTTTCGAGTTTAATCGAACATGCTGGTTTGGCAGCATTCGTTGTATCGCTCGAGACACTTCAAGCACGGTCTGAGCTTCTGAAGGGAAATCCAAAACTCGCATCAATGAGACTTAAAAAAAATCAAGATTCGCTTGTACAAGCCCCCATTGAACATCGCTTGATGTTTATTACCACTTTGGCACAGGCACAACTCGCAGTTGGAAATACCGCCACTGCCCTACAAACTCTTGCTGACTTTTCTGCTCCAGCTTGGCTCGAAGCACGCGCAAGAAGCATTCGGCTTGAAGCAATGCTAAAAAATCCAACAAAAATTGACGCTTTAATGCAGCAATTGCAAAGCACAAATACGTTTTTAAACTCAAGTAGAATCCCAAAGCTCGAGACTTTTCAATTGCTGGTTGCCATGAAAAAAGCCTATGTCTTTCTTCAGCAAGATCATTTGGCACAAAAAATAGAGTCCAGCCTGACAAAATACGGCAACGAATTGGCTCAAAGCCTTGAGTCAGAGCCTCAACTTCAACAGTCTTTTCTTGAACTGTATGCAAGTATTCGAGGGTCAGTTTAATTCTTGGAACGTTTTTGGAACGCTGCTTCCCCTAAGGTATCAAATAGGAGGGAATGGCATGACAAAACCCCAAAACTCACCCCCAGAAATTGTTTTCCAACTCCGCATGAAACACTCAATCAGCGATCAAAAATGGCGCGTGGTCTTGGAGGGTCCAGAACCCAACAAGCGCGTTCGTTTTGATGATCTTTGCGCATTAATGCAGTATCTAAGAGCTTTCAGTCAGACAGATACTTCGCGTGGTTTACGATAAATTTAAAGGAGTTGTTATGAAATTACTCAAATTAAATCTCAGTGCCGCTCTTTTGTGTGGTCTTATTTTAAGTTTTAGCGCCTGTAATCAAAACAATGGTACTGATGACCTCAGTGACAACGACTTGCAAGATTTAGGCAGCACAGTCATCAGCGAAACCGAAAATGCTGCCTCGAGCACCAGCATTTCTGACGCCATTACAGGAGTTGGAGGGTTCAGCATTCCAGTCTCAGAACTCCAAGCCCGCTCTGTGCAAACTCGAGCCTTACCTGCGGGTTGCCGTACCATTATCGGTTCAAACACGGATTCCGACAATGACGGCGTTCCAGACAGCATTACTTACGTGTTCGATGAAACCAAATGCACTCAAATCGTTCCCGCCATTCGGGGTGGTGGCACGCAAACGCTCGGTGGTCAAATCAAACTCGAGGATACCAGCCCCAATATCTCAGATCGCAGTTACCGTGAAACCATAACCGCCTTAACATACGTGCGTGACCCAATATTAAAACCAAAATTCACCGAGACTCGAGACGGCACAAGGGAAGTCGCGCAAGCTGGCAACACCTCACTGACAAAAACCCATAACATCACTTTGGTTCGCCAGGTTGCTTTCCGCGCGAAAGTAACTTTGGTCAATAAGATGGCGTTCGCCTATCAAGTCTCTGGGGCTGGCACGATTGACCTGAATCAACCACTGCCTGCTGGAACGTTCACGCTGACGGGCAGCAATGAATTCACGGTTGGAAGTAAAATTTCTCGAGTGTTCACAACTTCAACCCAAGCGGCATTGGTTTACGATCCAGGGTGTGCCAGTCAGCGTATTGTTGGTGGTGAATTGCGTCTGACCACACCAAAAACCGAAATCAAAATCGTTTTCCAAGCGTGCGGCACAGAACCTGTAGTGTCCCGAGTTTTTTAAGTTCTTCGAGTTGGAAATCTTGACCTCCCGTTCTGGGAGGTTTTTTGTTTGGAATGATCAAAGCTTTTGTTTGGAACGATTTTGGAACGCCAGGTTTTTTAAAGTTTATTCCAAGAGGTTTGAACAACTCGAGCCTCAAAACCCTGCGCGTCTGGCTTGTCCAGTGAAAGGAAACAACCATGAAAAACGTGATCAAACTCGGAGCTGTTCTGACCCTGGCTGCAATGATGGCTGCCTGTAACGCCGGCGGTTCACAGGTGAGCAACAATCCCAGCACTGCCGAAGTGAACGCCACCGCCAGCGCCATGACCGATGAACTCGTCAGCTCGAGCAGCCTTGTGACAGTTGAGAACTCGGTCAATTCTTTAAGTTTTGGCGAGAGCACGCCCTCAAATTTACGCGCCCGTCCTGCTTGCGTGACCGTCACGCCCTCTCCTCTGGTTGATACCGATGGTGACGGCGTTCCAGATTCGGCAACCTACACTTTTGATTGCTCTAAAGATGGTGTGATTTTCGCCTCGAGCAAAACTGGTACGTTGCTCATCACCGATCCCTCGAGCGTGGCTGGCGTGTGGGGTTTTGATTCGACCAGCGACCTGACCGAAACCAACACCAACAAGATCACGGGCAAAACCGTGACCGAAGTTCGTAAGGGTAGCCGCAGCCCACGCAAAACTGCCGATCAGGTTGTGCAAAGCCACAACATCACTGTGACCCGTAGCGTGACCGATCAACCCACCGCCACCATCACCAACCTGTGGAATTACGTGTTTAACGCCACCACAGCCGGTTCAATTGTCATGGGTCAACCATTGCCAGCAGGGTCAGCATCACTGGCGGGTAACTGGAGTTACAGCCGCGACAGCAAAAGCCGCACTTACACCGTGTCCACCATCAGCGCATTGCAGTACGACCCAAGTTGCACAGACCGTTTAAAAATTGTCGGTGGCAAACTGCGCGGCACGCTTTCCAACAACAGTGGCGACGGCTTTATCGAAATCACCTTCAACGCCTGCGGTGTTGAGCCAACCGTGACCAAAAGCTTTACCAGCCTCTAAATTCTCGAGCGTTACCAGAATGGATCCGGGGTCAATCCCGAGTCCATTTTTCGTTGCTCGAACGACTGTTTGAAGTCTAAAATTTGAGCTAAACTTACCGCATGACCACCCCCAAACTTGATCTGGCTTCTGAAGTGATTGCCCGCACCGAAGAGGCGCTCAGTCGCTATCAATTCGATCACAGCCAGATGTATTACACCTTCGCCGACAAAGCCATCGTGCCAACATTCTTGTCACGTGCACTCTCGAGAACGGGTGTCAACGTCAGCCAAGCGTTTCATGGCGTGCATTCCGACCTCGAGTTATTCCCCGCTTTTGGCGCGAGCATGTCGTTCATGCGTTCCAGGTTTGCGCTAGATGTCTGGGAGGAAGGTCGTGGCGGGGTGCATATCCTCCCTCGGGTGGGTCTGTCCGACGCTGGAAGGCTCGAGGATGTTCGCTCGAGTGCACCCGCGTTGGTGGGTGTGGCGCTAGGGATTAATGAAACCGATGATTTTCTGAAAACCGTTTTTCAAGAACCCAATCTGGCTTTTGCCAGCATTGACATCGCCCACGGTGCAAACGTGGCAGTCTTGCCCTTGCTCGAGCGAATTCGAGGCTTAGGTGTCAAGCAAGGCATCATCCTGGGCAACGTGGGCAGCGTCGAGGGTTTTGTGTTCGCGTACTGGCTGATGAAATTATCTGGTTTTCAAAATTTTGTAATCAAAGTCGGGGTTGGTCCTGGTTCGGTCTGCACCACCCGCATCAACACAGGCGTCGGCGTTGGACAATTAACGGTGCTCGAGCAAATTTATGCTGCCAGGGCAGAACTTGGGTATTTTGACGCGCAACTCATTTCTGACGGCGGAGTCAACGCGGCAGGCGATTTCGTCAAAGCCCTCGTGTATTCCGAAGGCGTGATGATGGGCAAATTCTTTGCTTCGGGCAGTTTTGAAGACGAAGTGCTGATGCTCGAGGGTGGCAAACTGGTTGGCGTGCATTTGTTCGGCATGGCGAGCACCCTTGTGACCGAAAAACGCAATTTTATTGAAGGCTCGAGCCAAACGCTTCACGCCTTTCATCAGAACGCTGGTGAGGCTATAGCGCGACTGCGTGAGGGTTTGCAGAGCGCCATGACTTACGTCAACTCGAGCAACCTAAGTGAGTTTCGCAAGAACGTGCGATTTGCGATTAATTCGGCGGCAAGCATGACCGAGGGCGGGGTTCACTGATTTTGAAAAGTACGCTGGAGCATTCAATCACAAGTCGAGTCTCAAAATTCTAAACTTGAGTTTTGATAAGTCAGTAAACCCCTTTTAGAGCTTGCTGTACTGCGGATTCTAACCTCTCAAAGTTTGAAGCAAATAATCAGTTGATGTAAGTATCGGGGGATTTTTTGAAAATTGTTGAAAGCTCGAGATGGGTAATAACGATTCCAAGTTGATGAGCAGTTTCAATCTCTTCGGCAAAGTTAGCAGCAGAGCCAACATACCAAAAATCATCACAAAGCCTGATTAAATCAGACACAACTGCCCGCAGTTTTTCTGTGTTCGTAATGTCCATGATTAAAGGTAGGTACAAAGCGGGTGCAATTGGAATTGCACCAAAGTTTGATACTTCGGTGCATAATGCTGCTAAATTGGCTTTTTGTTTTTGGCTTAAATTATATGGGGATGCCAAATAAATTCGTTTCATGATGCTCGTTTTATTCTTTACCCAGCACGCGGAACTCCATCACCAGCACCTGCGCTGCCTGATGCCAAAAAGTGCGGAATTCCATCACCAGCACCAACAGAACCGCCTGAAACGGCAAATGCCAAAAAACCGAAAATACGATGCAATAACTACACCTACAAGATGCTATGGTATTTCAAGTTTGCGAACTCGTAATGGATTTCAAGAAGACTAAATGAAACGCCCAACATCAAAGACCTACAAACCAAGCCAAAATCTAATTTACACCTGTGTGAAAACAGGTGAATATCAATATGGAATGGATTTGTTTGAAAAAA
This sequence comes from Deinococcales bacterium, assembly GCA_043775825.1. Classification (GTDB taxonomy): domain Bacteria; phylum Deinococcota; class Deinococci; order Deinococcales; family JAAFIG01; genus JANXTZ01. The sequence continues at coordinate 27,602 of JAYVRX010000140.1, read as the reverse complement.
TCAATACCCCAACACTCGAGGAACTCCGATGGACAGGTACGTGTTGCTTTGCTCTTAATCAGTACACCAAGGCAGAATCATTACTCCGTCGCGCCTTGCAACTTGGCTTAGAGGCTGCTCGAATTGAGCTTGCCACCACACTTAGGTTTCAGGGGCAAACCACTGAAGGGCAAGCAATTCTAGATCAGATAGATGTCCATACTTTAACCTCAGATGACAAAATTCGTTACCACCGAGAACGTGCAATGATTGCGCTCGAGACAAACGATTTTGAAATTGCAATATCAGAAGGTCAATCTGCTTGGATTCTTGTTCAGCTTTCCGACGAAAAAGACTGGCTAGGCGCTGCAATTGCCCAGCTTTTGGCACATTCATATGCTGAAATAGGTAGACATATTGATGCGAAGTGGGCTGTCGAAGAACTCCTTCGTTTCACGATGTCGCCGCATAGGGAAGCTTCTGCGCGACTTACTTATGCTGGGATTTTGTCTAAGCTGGGTCATTTTGACGAAGCTCGAGCAAATCTAGAAAATACAATTTGTCCTGACGAAAGTATGGTGATTAAATTTCACCGCAAACAAGTAACTGGAGAATTTCTCTGGCTTCAACGCAAATATCAACAAGCAGCGATTGAATTTGAACACGCTGCTACTATTGCACACGATCTCAAAAAGGATTGGTTTGTATCAACCTTCTTGCAAGCCACAGAAGCGTGGTGTAGTGCTGGCAATGTAAATCGTGTGCTTGGTAATCCAAGTCATTGGGAGGAATTTTGCAAAATGGCAGATTTGAAGGAGGTTCTTCGCATAGTTCAAAAACTACCACCTTCAGTCCTAAAACAAATACGAATGGCTGAAATCAGTATGCTTCAGGACGAGCACGCTCTTGCGCTCAGAAGCTTGCCAGCACAGCCTCCCAGAGAATTTTCAGCCCTAACCAAAGCGATTCGCATCGAAATTCAGCAACTTCAAATGAGACATTCACACAATATTCAATTTAGCCAAAAGGCAGGCTCTGCCGTATGGATTGAAGGAAATGTTCGTCTTGGAGCTTGCCGTGTCATTGAGCTTATTCGTACTGGACAGGATTTTACTGATTGCGCAAAAACAGTTCTCGAGATGGCACAAACTATAAACTTGCGTTCAGTTTCTGAAAAGCTCGAGCGTTTATTGAGCAAAAACCCCAAAAGAAAGTCATTGGCGCATGGGTATTACGCTGAATTTTTACAAAATTCCAAACACGAAATCGATCAAATCCATGTTCAATGTGCAGAAATTATGGCAGCAAAAGATTTTATTGGTACAAGCAAAAGCTTTGATGCACCTTGGTTACGTGCTGTCAGAGATTGGAGCAATGGAAATAGCCGTGACATTATTGAAGGTGTTACACCCACTACTGAATTGAAAACCGATAATCGGCAGTGGTTACTCTGGAATCTGGCTCGAGCCTGGGCATTTATGACAGAAGGTCATTTTGAGAAAGCTGCGGGTGATTTGATCCACCTGTCTGGTTTGTTTGGCTCAGAGTTCGATTTAAAAGCATTCTGGTCATTGAACATGCTCGAGTTATTAATTCGAGACAGAAAAATTTTAGCAATCCATACTGGGGACACGATTGGAGAAGCAACCCATAACCTTCGTGCTTTAACAGGAACGTCAGGCAGACGATGGGCAAGTAAACAATATCCAAATGCTTTGTATTTTTTGGCACAACACAACAAATCCTGCAATTGGGTTCAAAATGACTTGATCTTGGTCAACCATCATGAAATTTCGGTTGATGGTGAAATCATTCGGAACAAACCTGGATTGGTACGTTGGTTAAATACATTAATTCCAGCACCAACTTCGGCAAATAATCGTGTTACACGAGCACGACTTAGAACATTGCTAGACAAGCATCAGAAAATAGGGGTGGCAAGAACCACTTGGCTTCTAGGATTTTTTGATGAGACTCGAGAGTAAAAACAAAAATCGCGCTAAATTTGTTACGTTTAATATTTTGTTACGTTTGGATTTGCAACCGTAACAACACTGTGTTACTGTTCTGACAGTCAAACGTTACACAAGTAGCAACCTACGTTTAAACAAAACTCGGAATCAGCCCATTGGATTCGACGCCCTGAACTGATTCCGATCCCCAAGCCAAAGAAAGGGGTGATTTTTATTATACACAGATCAGGTTGATCTTGTTCGTGCCGCCAAAAAGTTTTGATCCTGATTCGAGTCTGAATGTCGCTCGAGCTTAAAGTGACATTCATTGGATGCAAAATTTAGTTTCTTTATGGGCACTCGAGGCTCAAGAGAATTAAGTCTGAATTCTCGAGACTCGCACGCATTTGGCATTGTTTTACTGGGGAATGTGGGAGACCTTGATGCGGCGTATGACAATTGTCATATGACATATGTGTGATGCGTTTTGCCGCTCGAGATTGGATAATTTAGAACATCAGAATGGAGTGGTGTGCATGACTCTAAATTACCTCAGAGCTGTTCAGCACGTATTTTCTGATCCTCAAGTTTCGACTGAAACGCTTGGAGTTGCCTACGGTTTGAACGATATCAACCAATTCTCCGATACCTTGACAATCCAATCGAGCCACCGTTGTTCTCCAGATTCTGGGTTCTTGCCCTGTGTGAATTTTGAAAGCGGTTCAATTCTTAATTCACTTGAGGTAAGCACCCACATAACACCACTGTATCTCAAAGTCTTGCTCTAGAAACACGAATCGATTAGCAGGAGAAACCATGCAGCCACCCTAAAACTTGCCAGCATTCACCCAGCAGTTACTCTTGTTGTCAATTGAGCCGTAGTTTTTAGCCAACTCAAAGGAGCATCATGCAAGCCGTTCAAAATCGAAAACGAATTCCAATTCTGACCCAACTTCTTGGCATATGCGCTTTGGCTGCGACCCTCACTGCCTGCCCCCCACCAGCAAATCCCACGACCTTTGATGCGAGTTTTAGTGGATCGCAAGTTGTTCCAAGTGTTTCGACTACCGGCACTGGCACGCTCAACGCAACCACCAACGGAACAACCTTAACGGTGGCTGGCGATGTCCGCAATTTGCTTGGGTTGATCACCAATGTCAACTTGTACTGCGGGGCAGCCATGGGGGTCAATGTGAGCGACCTTTCTTCGTTTACCACCTTGAGTTTCTCGAATTCCTCAACCACCACGGGTGCTGGCACAATTTACGGCACGATCAATGGTGGGACACAGGCACAATTTGATTTATTGAAGGCAAACCAGTGTTACATCGTGGTGTTGACGAAAATCGGTTTGAATTCGATTGCGCCCGAAGTTCGAGGTCAGATCATCAAGCGAGGTGGGTCTTGAACCTTTTGAAACTCGTTGCACCGTTTGTTCTAATCATGGGTTTAGCCTCGTGTCCCTACAACCCTGCCCCCTCGAGTGAGCCTGTGCAAATCGAAACCATCAACTCGAGCAGCACCACCGAACCAAAAGCCAGCCTGAAGCTTCTTGGCGCTTTTGTGAAGAACAAATCAATCACGGTTCAGACTGAGGTCAGCAGTCCAATGGATACCACGGTAAAATTGACGTGGTTGAGTGGCGATTATGTTGAATTGCCACAACATCTTTTGGTCGTACCGATCAAAGCCGGTGAAACCAAACGTATCTTGTTTCAAGCGCAACTCAAACGTCGCGGTTTTTATGACATTACCTTGAATGCGGAGTCTGCCGATTGGGTTTCGGAAAAACCACCAGGAGACCGAATTGGCTTTGATGTTGTCAGTGAACAACAGGTTCGCTCAGGTGAGGCAGGTGGCATCAAGTCCATCTCCGATCACCTTGAGAATTTGCCTGAAGCCACCAAAACGACACATCTCGAGCAAGAGCGTGATCGCTTGGCTGGCAACGACGCAATTCCGCTTGAAACTATTGAACGTGGAACGACCAAAGAGATTTGGAATGGTCCAGACAGCAAGCCAACGGTTGTGACCGATCCGACAACCTATTCGAGTGTTTTTATTCCAGGACTTGGAAACGGTAAACCACTGCCAGGTGAACTCGAGGGCGTGATGCCAGACGGAAAACGAATCCCGACCCGTGGGAAACAAACTCGAGCTTCGTGTGGGACGGTTGCAGCTACAGTGCGTTTTATGATTAACAACCAGATCGCCAATTCCAATTACTACGTTGGGAACAATGGATACGGTAGTTATGATTTAAAAAACATGAAGGTCACGATTTACGAGGACAACGGATTCTTTGGGACGTATGTGATCTCCCAAGGCTTCACTGATGGCAACGGCATCTACCGTTGGCAGAAACCCATTTGTGATACCTTTTGGTGGTTTGACACCTCACCACCGGATTTGATTTACCAAATTTCTGGTGTCACGAGTTATGGTCTCGAGAGTAGAGTAGGTGGTGTTGCAAACGCGATTGCGACTGCCTACACAGGAACGTATTGGGAGGAAACTGCTACCAGTCGAATCCTTCCACTGAACGCCCCAAGTTTTTCACACACCAAAGCCTTTTGGACTACAAATTACATGATTGCCAATGCTATGGAAGCCAATGTTTTAGCAGGCGGTACGAGCGGCAATAGCTTCTTTCCTCTGCGGGTTGCAAACGAAAGCATTGGTACGTTTGCACCGATTGGTTATATCCATTTTGGAGACCCGTACTATGAAAGTTATTGGGCGAGTCCCTATCCTGTAACCCACGAATTCGGGCATGAAATCATGTGGTACGCCGCAAACACCTCGAATTACTTGGTCAATTTTAACAATGGCTTTATCCTAAACAGTCCTGGTTATATGGACGATTACTGCACTCCCTATTTGATTGTTCCAGTGGCAGGTTGGGCGGCGGCAATCGATTGTTTTCTGAAAATTTACAACCATGATGATGAAAAGACGTATGACTCACGGCTTGGTTGGAATGAGGGATGGGCAAACTTCTTTGATTCGGTGATGTACCTCTATTTTTGGAAGCGTGATAACGAAGCCAGATATGCAGATACAGTGCAAGGGTATTACAATCGTCATTACTATTGTGGACATCCGAGCATCTCGTGTTCGTCAGCCTTAGGACAGGGCAATGCCAATCGAGTTTCAAGCTTCTTATTTCGCTATGCCAGCGAAGTGCTTGCCAATGTCACTCCTCCTGCCCGCAATGCCAATTCGTTTTACTATTGGAGTCAGAACCTGAGTTTGGGTGAAAGTGTTGCTATCTTGCGTGCCTACGGTAAAATACGAAGCGCTTTGGCAAACTATGGTTACAGCAGGACGCTGTTCCAAGCTTGGTCTGATCGGCTGAAGGCGCTTGCGCCTGCGGGTAGCAATGATAAAATCTGTGGAATCAGCAAGGATTTAGGATTTCACCTTTTTACAGACAACTCATTTCCCTGCAATCCCGATGGTACACCCAAGCCCTAAAGAGCAGACACAGAGCGGCGCGAACCCAGTTCGTTCAGAAAGGCAACATCATGACACGTTCAAACAACCGTTTCCGAATTCGAGGAATGCCATTGTTGATCTTGCTGACTGGCATCTTAACTGGCTGCATTCTGCCCTTCAATGATGTCGTGCTGCCGAGCAATGGGGTCTTGCAATTCTCGAGCATCTCACCCAAGGTTGGTGAAACCTTCGACGTGACCCTGACACCAAGTCAAGCCTTTGCGGATCGAGAAAAGTTTGCGCTCGTCTTGATGAGTGAAACCCCTACAGCCAACACACGCCCTGCCTATGTTCCTGGGATTGCCGTTGTTCCCATCAGCGACCAATTTGATGTGACGACTCCACCGATGGGGCAAGATCGGCTGCCCGTTGTGGCACGCCTCAGCCAGTTGTGGCCACCTGAAGGGCGCTTTAAGCTCAAAGCCCTCAAACCTGGTGTGGTCACGATTGCTGTTGGCGTACTTCGCATCAATCCGCTTTCTTCCACAGGGTATGACGATGCCAACCAAGATATTTTTTGGAAAGTCATCAAAATCGAACTCTAGCCAAGCATGTAAAGGAATTCCATGATTCGATTTTTTCTGTTTTTGGTTGTCCTGGTTTTTGGATTGACCAGTTGCCCACAAGTCATTACCAGCCGCTATATAGCCTCTTTAACTCCGTCTCCTGAAGCTCAAAACAAATTGGCATATCTTCCACAGGGAGAATTGGTGGGGCAGATCAACGCTTCAAACGATTTCATCGTCAATGGCACGTACAGCGATTTGGTCAATCAAACGGGCAAGTCGTCAACCGGCGATATTACAGCGGTGACACTCACTTCTCCTAGTGGTGTAACGTGTGCTCTGACTTGGAACAAGCAGATCGTCCCTTCTAGTAGTGCTTTTCCTTATATTTCATTTTCAGGCACGATCAGTGGCACTTGCACCACGTCGGGTGATTCAACACAGTGGCTTGAATGGCTTAACAGCCAACAAATCAACGTTAAAGTCACCTCCGCGAATTTCCCCAACGGATTGATGACCGGGGTTTTCAAGAAATAACGCTCAAGCACGGCTACAAAGTCAGCCTGATAGATTGCTATTCATGGTCATGCCTAGGGCTTTATTTGAGAAGTCGAATCTAAGAAGACCCAGCTTCAAAACCTTGAAGTACCGCGATTTAGACTGAAAATATGTCATGGTACTTCAAGAGCAACAATGTTTTTTGGTTTTTGAATGGATTGAAGTTCGGTACAACCATGAACGTCAGCACTAGAGCCTGGACTACTTAGCACTAACAGTGTTTGAGAGTCTCTAAACTCCACATCCACACACGCTTGACATTTTAAGCGTTGTCTTTCGAGTGTTGTTCAGTTCTGCCAAATGCCCCAGATTTGCATTGTTTTACGGAGGAAAATCTATGACTCGAACCCTTCGACACACCATCAAACCCCTCAGCATTGCCACAATCGTGCTGATTTTCTTCACAGCTTGCAACCAAACCCCACCACAAATCCCAGCACCCACAACCACCGCAAAACCTGGTGCGCCCTTCAGTCCACTAGAAGTCAATTTTGATCTCGGCACGGAAAACACCTTGCCTCAAGCCATTGCTCGAGATACAAAATCCCTTACATACCTGCCAGATGCTGCTGTCACCTTTACCAGACAAGTTTCAAAAATCGTGCTTGATGATGCAATCACCAACCGACGCTATGTCACAACCGTTTACGAATTCACAAACCAAACCACCGCTGCTTTCAAAAACCTTAGCTTTTACGCTTACAACTGGGCAAGCAACGCCAATCCGACCATTGGTGGCACAGCCTTTCGCAGCATTCAAAACAGCAACCTTCAACCTCTTACCAATCCGTTAATCGCGCAGACGATTCGCCCCGAACAAGGCGTGGTGCAAAGTGGCGACAGTGTTGTGATTGACCCTAGCAACGCAAACATGCAAGCCTTCAGACCTTCAGAAGCCCAAGCCGTCAAAACTGCGGGTCTTGCCGCAAACCAATTAACCCCAGCAGATGATATTCTCGAGTACGGGTTTGTTGCCACCAACTTAACAGGTGGGCGTAACATTCCTGCGGGTGCAACAGGTCGAATTGCGTTTGCCACTTCGTTTCCAATTCCAACCCTGGCAACGGACGCGCCATTCAAGTACACCATCATCATTCAACCCACAGATGAATCCGTGACTCGAGTCACGCGTGGTTTTGAGGAAACCACGGCGGCTGTCATTGCTCGAGCAGGTACGCCAATTAATGCTACCGAAGTTGCTTTGATTGGTAGCGACACCGACACGGCAGGCAGCCTTGCGACAGTCAGGCTGCCTGGTATCAAAACCACAACAGCCACAGATCAATTGCAAGCAGCTTGGGCAATCGTTGCTGCTCAACCCACAGTACAGGCATTAAATATTGCCATTGATACAACAACCTTAACAGGGGTTACAGAGTATGGAATCACGTCTCTTTCAGCCCTCGAGACCAACGGTGATGCTTCAATAACTGCTACTGTGGCTGGTACAACCATCACCAAGCTCGAGCGAAGTATTCTTGTTGACCAGGAAATGTCCGTTTGGGATCTTTTGACCATGAACCGAGTTGAAGTTGGAACATCTACGGAATTTGGGACATTGTTCGATGCTGATCCTAACAATAATAATGCACAGCAACAGCAACTCCTAGGAGATCGGCTTTCTTCACTGATCGACTCTAGGCAAGAACCGCTACCTGCACTTCTTGCAGCAATACCAGAGTCAGCGAGAACCAAAAGGTTTACCGATATTAAATCTTGTTTATTATGTACCAAAGAAGAGGATGTTTACAATGCAGCAATAAAAAAAGTTATTTTGGCTCGAGCCGCTGTCTATGCTGCGGAGATTGTTCACAAAAGGTATCCAAATTTTGCAACAAAATCAGCATGGGCATTTGCCATTGGGCAAGCTGCACTTGCGACAAAGGCGTTTTTAGACGCTTCAAACGCACTTGCTTTATGTTACAAAACACACAAACTGCAATGTGTACCAATAATGTCAGAGCCAACACCAACACGTATTTCTTTGCGAGGTCGCCTTTCAATTATGGCATTGGCAAAATATGTTGAGGTTGATAATTTAGGATTGGCAACTTTAAATTACAAAAGCCAATTTGTCGCTTCTGATGGTCTTCATACTGGTATTCCGAAGGGTGGTTTTATTCGTGCTAGACAAAAAGGATTTATTGCGGCTGCCTGGATTTGCACAAATGTTGGTACGTTCAACGCCGAGTTGAGAATCACACCACTCAACGATCCGATTGCAACAACAAAAATCATACCTGTTACTGTCGAATGTCTGCCTGAAATCACTCTTTCCCTTTCAGCAGATGCAACAGCACTTGCCTCTGGTGCGACCACGGGTGTTCATGCAACCATGACCAATGATGTAGATCAACTTGGTGTTTATTGGAATGCTGACATTGGCTCGGTTGGTGCTTCAACCCCTATCAGTGTGAAAGACGGCGTGTATTTTGCACCAATTGCAAACCCCACCAATCGCACGGCAACCATTGTCGCTCGAGCAAAAGGGAGTCCATTGGTCAAAAAGACTTTAGGAATTACCATCTACGCCATTGTTTTAGTGGCGTACTCGGATGGTTCTAACAGTTACGACACTTCAATTTCTGGTGCAACCAATGTCCTAACGGCAAGTGTTGGTAACGATGCCTCGAGTGCAGGTGTCACTTGGAGTGTGCCAAGTGGAATTGGTACTGTTTATGCTGTCAGCGGAACTTGGTATTACAAAGCGCCACTGGTCAATCCGGCGTACCGGGTCATTGAGGTATTGGCGACAAGTAAAGCCGATCCGAGCAAAACAGCCACTACACAAGTTGGTATTTATGCGATCTCTGTAGCAGCATATGCTGATGGCAACACCGTTTACGATACTTCAATATCGGGTGCAACAAGTATACTCACAAGTGCTGTCAGCAACGATGCCTCGAGTACGGGCGTAACTTGGAGTGTTCCAAGTGCCATTGGCACGGTTTATTCTTTAAACGGCACTTGGTATTACAAAGCACCCTCAATCAATTCGGCAAATCGAACAGTTGATATCGTAGCAACCAGCAATGCCGACCCAAGCAAAACAGCGACTACAAAAGTAAGTATTTACGCAATCACAGTAGCTGCATACTCAGATGGCAATACGGTTTATGACAGTTCTATTTCTGGAGGAGTAAATGTGTTGACAAGCGCCGTCAGCAATGATGCCTCGGGCGCTGGTGTGACTTGGACTGTTCCAAGTGCTGTTGGTACTGTTTATACTGCCAACGGCACTTGGTATTACAAAGCACCACTTGTTAATACGGCAAATCGAACGGTTGATATTGTGGCAACCAGCAATGCCGACCCAAGTAAAACGGCAACCACAAAGGTTAGCATCTATGCGATTACGATAGCCGCGTATTCAGATGGTTATAGCGTTTACGATACATCAACATCAGGCGGAACAAATGTGCTGACAACTGCTGTCAGCAATGATGCTTCAAGCGCTGGTGTAACCTGGAGTGTTCCCAGTGGAATAGGCACTGTCTATACTGCTAACGGTCTCTGGTATTACAAAGCACCTTTTAACAGTTCAGTAAATCAAGTGGTTGATGTGGTAGCCACGGCTAAAGCCGATCCAAGTAAAACGGCAATTACAAAAGTGAGTATTTACGCAATCTCGGTAGCGGCATATGCTGATGGCAACACCATTTACGATACTTCAACTTCCGGCGGAACAAGCATATTGACAAGTTCTGTCAGTAACGATGCCTCGAGTGCGGGCGTGACATGGAGTGTTCCCAGCACGATTGGCACGGTTTATTCTTTGAATGGCACTTGGTATTACAAAGCACCGTTGGTCAATCCAACAAATCGCACTGTTGACGTGGTGGCGACAAGTATTTCCGACCCAAGTAAAACAGCCACCACCAAAGTGAGTATTTATGCAATTGGAGTTGCAGCATACTCAGACGGTAATACCATTTACGATACTTCTGTTTCTGGTGGGGCAAATATGTTAACAAGTTCTGTCAGCAATGATGCCTCGAGCGCTGGGGTCACTTGGAGCATCTATTCTGGTTCTGGAAGCATTTCAGGGACTACTTTTACCGCACCAGCGTTAAGTTGTTACCCACGTAGCGGTAGTGCATATTCTGTCACAGTTATTCTTCAAGCGACCAGTAACGCGGATTCATCAAAATATGCTCGGACAACAATCACCGTGAACGCCAGCCAATGCCCTTAACGATGATCTGAATACGTTCTTAATGCAACCCTCGCCGACCCAGATAGAGACTCGAGGGATTGCGTTTCCAAGTAACCTTCAAGTAGAGTTTTTGCACAAGTTAATGCTGGCAAGTTTCAGGGCTTCAGAGATGTAGATTAAGATGTCCATGTGAAATATTGCTGAGATTGTGGCAAGTGCTGGAAGAGGGGGTCAGTCAATCATGACGTGGGTTATTATACTTGGACTCTATTTCGCACTCAAAATTTTAGACCCAACAAAAACCCAACTTGATCGCATGAGCATGGGCATATGGATAGCAGCCGTAACTTCCTTGATTTTTTTCGTTGTCTTTCCGAAAATCTCACCGAAAATGCAAGTATTGCTGCATATAGGAGGTTTTGTTGGCGTGTTGATTACAGGGTATTTTGATCTGATCTATTCAGTGCTCTGGTTTGTTCTGGTCTTCGGGTTGACTGCTGGCTTTCTAGGTTGGCAACGACATTCGCAACGTCTCTCGAGCAAAGAAAAACCATAAAAGTACACAACAATCAACCGCTTTCTTGGGGTTTTTACAATTGCAACTTGAGCCTCGAGAAACCAAAAACCCCCAACCTCGAGGCTGGGGGTTAAAACTGCTTGTAAAATATTCTTAAAGTCCCGCGCCAACCATTTGTGACGCAATCTTCTTGCCGCTTTCATCTGAATCTTCGGCATCAATTTTGGCTTTAATGCGTTTTAAGGTTGTGACTTCCTCGAGGGCACGTTGATCGAGTACATCCGAAATACCTTTGATCTGCGCCGTAATGTCAGGCACAACAATTTGCTCGAGCGCATTGACGCGCCTTGAGGTTTTTTTGATTTCCTCACCGATGCGGCGCAATTTGTTCTCGGTGGCTGCCACGTTAATTAAGGCTTCGACCACGTTCTGAAATTGCCCTGCCGCCTCGAGCGTGCGTGCTCCAGCCCCAATTGGGCTGAATGGCAATTCTTTGCTGATCTCTGGCATGACAATCTTGGGGACTTTCACACCGTAAATGCTTTCGACTGAAAGCTCGAGGTTGAGTCCTGCTTTACGCGCCAAAGCCAGCGATTCTACGGCTTCTGGGCTGTCCCAAGCTTTCGCCAGGAACAATGCAAAGTAGGCTTCCTTGCTGGTGCTTTGCAGCGCCTCTCGAGCCGCCAGGGACTCTTTCACGAGCGCGAAGAACTCACCGATCAACGCGTCGCGTTTGCGTTTGAGCAAATCGACGCCTTGAACTGCCAGACGACGTTGACCGCGTTTGGCGATCAGGTTGCTGCGGGTTGGACTGACTTGTTCCGCCATTTACTACACCTCCTTTGCTTAGAGGTAGGGGGTGAACCTTGTTTTCACCCTTCCACTACTCGAGAAATTTCTTGCATTCCCTCTCATCCCCGACCCTTCTCTCCTAGGAGAGAAGGGAGTTTTGGTTTTGCGTTGTTAGGGGTGAAATGATTGCTTTTAAACAATTTTTGAACTGATGAACCCTCTTTCGCTTGCGAGAGAGGGTGACGAGCCTCGGCGAGTCGGGTGAGAGCTTTACGCGACCAATTCCGACATTTTTTGCGTGCCGTAATAGGTTTCAATGTATTCTTTGCGAATACGTTTGAGTTCTGTGCGTGGGAATTCACTTAAGAGTGCCCAGGCGATGCTGAGGCTTTGCTCGATGCTGCGGTCTGCCGTGCCTTGGTTGATGAATTTTTGCTCGAAACCTTCGGCGAAACGCAAGTATTTCTTGTCGTTGTCGGTCAGGGCGTCTTCACCGGTAATGGCGACGAGTTTACGCAAATCCACACCCCTGGCGTAAGAGGCGAACAACTGATCGGCGACCTCTTTGTGATCGGCTCGAGTTTTACCTTTACCGATGCCGTTGCCCATCAAACGTGACAGGCTTGGTTGGACGTTGATTGGTGGGAAAATACCAGCGCTGGCGAGTTGACGCGAGACGAAAATCTGCCCTTCGGTGATGTACCCGGTCAAATCTGGAATCGGGTGGGTGATGTCGTCACCTGGCATTGAAAGGATCGGAATTTGCGTGACCGAACCTGGCTTGCCGTGAATCACGCCCGCGCGTTCGTAAAGCGAGGCAAGATCGGTGTACATATAACCTGGGTATCCGCGACGACCTGGAATTTCTTCTCGAGCGCCACCGATTTCGCGCAGCGCCTCGCAGTAATTCGTGAGATCGGTCAGGATCACCAGCACGTGATAACCAAGCTCGAACGCCAAGTATTCGGCGGCGGTCAACGCCATGCGCGGGGTCAGCAGACGTTCGACGGTTGGATCGTCGGCTTTGTTCAGGAACAAGACCGAACGCGCCAAAGCGCCCGTGCGTTCAAATTCGTTGACGAAGTACGAAACCTCGCGTTGGGTGATACCCATCGCCGCGAAAACCACAGCGAAGCCTTCGCCGCCCTCGCCAATCACTTTGGCTTGACGGGCAATCTGCGCGGCAAGTTCGTTGTGCGGCAGACCAGAACCCGAGAAAATCGGTAGTTTCTGACCACGAACCAGCGTAATGTTCACGTCAATCGCGCTGATACCGGTCTGAATGAATTCTTCTGGCTTCTCTCGAGCGACGGGGTTGATGGCGCTACCGTTGATCGGCAGGCGCTTGTCGGCAACGACTGGTGGCAGACCGTCAATTGGTTTGCCGATACCGTTGAAACGGCGTCCAATCATTTCTTTGCTGACGCCCAAACGCGCCACGTCTTCGACCAGGCTAACGCTGGTGTTGCTCAGTTCAAGCCCTGAGGTTTCCTCGAAGACTTGAAGCACTGTGTACTCGTCAGAAACTTCAATCACCTGACCACCACGAACGCGTTTACCGCCGTCGGTGATGTCCACAATTGCGCCGTAAGGCAAATCTTTTGCACCGTCCAGAAACAAAAGCGGTCCAGAGACGTAACTGGCTGAAGTGTACTCTTTCTTTAATAAATCCACTATAAACCCCTCCAAATTTCTCTACAATTTTCCCATTAATATCTATGGATTGGTTAGTTGAATTTGTACATTACCCACACCATTAATTGGGCTAGGAGTCTGTTTTATATATAAAGTTGGTTTTGAGCATAGGTGATTACCATCAACTGTTGGTTGGAATACAGTAAATTGTTCACTATAATCATTTTGAAGATATGAAGAGCTATAACGAACTTGAGCAGCTCCAAAATATCCACCAGTTGTAGATGCACCCGAAGGATATGTATCCCAAGTCTTAGGGTCATTTGGGTTATAAGGAACATAGGGGTCTGGTTTACTTTGAGCAATCGCAAGCATACGTTTAAAACGTAAAAAGGGTTGTCCAAATGTGTTTCCTGCACTTTTAGGGTGATTCCACCCAGCTAAAGGCGAGAAGCTACTCGTCGCACCATTGGGAAGATAATCTGATGGAAAAGCGTAAACCAATCTATCTTGACTAGCACCTACAGTTCTTACACTAATTGAGATAATACTTCTATTTGCCACTGAACGAGCGCGATCAACATAGAAACGCACTGTGGCACGTGTTAGAGGGGGTACTCTTAAACGTGGTGTGGTAAGTTGTTCTTGGTATACCCTATCTTGAGCATCTCGGTATTGAATATAAAGTGTCCAAGCATTGAAACTGCTAGAGTAAACGAAACCCATATCTAAGCCTAAGCCTAAATTATTATTTGCAATGTTTCCACCCCAACCACCAAATAACAAATACGCTAAGTCTTGACGAGTTGGTTTGTTTAGAGTGTATGAAATAGATGGAAAAACTACTTCAGATGTAAAGCCATCGTTATTCCCCAAGTTGGCACTCGTTATTTGTCGGTAAAACGCACCATAATCCGAAATACATCCGTAAACTTGACTGCCTCGAGGTGTTACTTGGGGTGCTACTTTTTTTAATGGATCAAGACCCATTCTTGGAATTGGTAAGCTTGAATCAACAGCAGAACGTGTGATAAGACCTTGATTAATTTCATTTACAATTTCAGTTTTATTAGAATGAAGTTTGCCTTTAGGGTCTGCATACACTAGAGATTCCGCAGAACGCAAATCGCTAGGCAGAGAACTTAAAACATCTGAAATAACTGCTTGCTCTTCTCTTGGTAGGTCAGGTGACATATAATCCCTAACATCGTCACCAATTGGGTCTCCTCCTGGTCCCGGATCAGCGCAACCAATAAAAGCGGCAGTTATTAATAGACAAGTAATAATTTTCTTCATGATCTACCTTATACCGCAAGAATTAAATTCTAAAGAAGTAGAAATATCATCGTTAATTCGTATATTTACAGCTCCCATTTCAACTAAATTAGCACAATTTTGGTTTACTTTAAGCTCAGTCGTAGCTATCTCAATCTTTCCGCTTGGAAGATTAGCAACACCACTTCCTTGTACTTTAAAGTTTGCGAATGGCTTATCCAATTCATTTGGAGTCAATAATCCACTTACTTTTGAGGTAGCAATAATTTCTGTTCCTTGTCCATTATTACTCGAGTCTGAGTATGAAAAGCCATAACTAGGTTCATTAATTAAAGGAACGGCAGCAGTATATGTATTTTGTTGTGCACTATACTGTTGATTAAATACATAATTATTCGTTGAACCGTTAGTACGCTGAAGTATACGTTGCATATTTTGCGCTTCATAGCTAAAACCGCTTGTACTAGAATTATCATCAGAATCACGAATAATAATTCGTCCGTTGCTAGTTACAGTTCCTTCGGGAACATGATAGACACAGTTTACATACTGATAGATATAAACTGATGGTATAGAGTCTCGATCATTATCAGTGCCATTTTGTTCAACCAAGCGACAACCTATATCTCGCAAGGTAATATCTTTTGATCTTGTAGTGGGAGATATCCCATTACCAAAAAATAAAATAGCCCTATCAATATAAGCCGTAAGTGATTTTTGAGTAATTGTGGTAGTAGATTTAACAGCAGAGGCGCTATATAAGCTCATCAGTCCTGCAAGATTAATAACTTTTTCTTTAATGCTGGTTTTAACAATATCAACTTGACTTGGCATTTGAGAGCAGCCAACTCCTAAAATACTAAAGAGAACAGCACCAATAGTTGTTTTTAACAGCTTTCTCATATTTAACCTCACTAGACTTTGTTTATTACCGATTCAAGTTCAAACAAAGTCTAGCACACAATACTTCTACTTCATAGAAAACTTTAGTCAAGCTTTAGCTACACTTGCGTTTTGTATTACGCTGTTGCTTTGAATGCCGTCTCGAGCGACTTCATGTAATCTGCCATGTAGGCTGGAAATTCATTTTCGGGTACGAAACGCGCACGACCAACTTTCTCGAGGGTGTTGGCATCGTTCAGGAAGTCGTTGATGCTGCCGCCTTTGTGAAGCATGGCTTCGCCAGTTCGGTTCAGCGCAGTCATCATTTGCATCATGCCGTAAGCTTTTTCCATGCTGCAACTGGCGTCTACCTTGTCGTAACCGTTTTGTTGCAAGAAATCTTCACGGATGATGCGTCCAACCTCTAAATTAAGGCGTTCTGCGTCTTGCAGCGCGTCAGGTCCGACGAGTTGCACGACCTCTTGCAGTGCGGCTTCGCGTTGGAGCAACGTCAGAATCTCGAGACGCAACTCTGGGTAATCTTGGTTGATGTTGGCTCTGTACCAAGGCTCGAGAATGTTGGTAAAGAGGCTGTAGCTTTGCGCCCAGTTGATGGCTGGGAAGTGACGCGCACGGGCAAGGCTGGCATCGAGCGCCCAGAATGCGCCGGTAATACGCAGCGTGGCTTGGGTGACGGGTTCTGAAAGATCGCCACCGGCTGGGCTTACCGCACCGATGACCGAAACCGAACCGGCTTGTCCCTCGAGCGTCTTGACGCGTCCGGCGCGTTCGTAGAAAGCGCTAAGGCGTGATGACAGGTACGGTGGGTAACCTTCCTCGGCTGGCATTTCTTGAAGGCGCGAGGCGATTTCACGGAGCGCCTCAGCCCAGCGGCTGGTGCTGTCCGCCATCATGGACACGGCGTAACCTTGGTCGCGGAAGTATTCGGCGAGGGTCACACCGCAGTACAGGCTGGCTTCTCGAGCGGCGACGGGCATGTTGGAGGTGTTCGCCAACAAGATCGTGCGCTGCATCAGTGGGTTGCCCGTTTTTGGATCCTCGAGTTCTGGGAACTCAACAAGCACATCGGTCATTTCGTTGCCGCGCTCGCCGCAACCCACGTACACCACAATGTCGGCGTTTCCGAATTTGGCAATGCTTTGTTGGGTCACGGTCTTGCCCGAACCGAACGGTCCTGGAATTGCCGCCGTGCCACCTGCGGTCAGCGGGAAGAGCACGTCGAGAATTCGCATACCCGTCAAAAACGGCAGGTTTGGGTCAAGTTTGGTGTTCACAGGACGGGCTTTACGCACCGCCCAAGTGTGATACATCTTCAGTTCAGTTCCATCCTCGAGCGTCGCAATGACATCATCGAGCACGTACTCACCGGCAGGTTTCAGGGTTTTAATCACGCCTGAAGTGGTGGGTGGGACAAGAATCTTGTGGGTAAAGCTGAACTCTGGAACTGTTCCAAGGCTCGAGCCGCCAGCGACATGATCGCCAACTTTGACACTTGGGGTGAACGCCCATTTTGCGGTGCGCGACAATGATTTGACGTTGATACCACGGGCGATGAAATCACCTGAGGCTTCACGAATTTTGTCGAGCGGACGTTGAATCCCGTCGAAAATACCGTTCAACATTCCAGGTCCAAGCTCGACGGCAAGCGGCAAGTTGGTGGTGTAGACGGTTTCGCCCACAGTCAAACCGTTGGTGTCTTCGTACACCTGAACAAAGCAAATGTTGCCGTCGAGACGAATGATCTCGCCGACGAGTTCTTCAGTCCCGACGCGAACGATATCGTTCATTTTCGCGCCTTCAAGGTCTTCAACAAGCACCGCAGGACCGGCGATAGATTTAATTTTACCTGCCATTCTGACCTCCTCAAAAAAATTTCTTAAACCTTCAAGCTCGAGAGAGCTGCTTCATCTCGAGGTTCTCTCGAGCCTAAAAATCATTTTTGTTTACATCTTGATTTCAAAACCGATGGTGCTGCGCACCAGTTCGCGCATGTAGGCTTTTGCGTCTTGCGATTCGGAAAAAGCAAAACTCAGGCTTGGCATGGGCAGCAGCACGGGCAGATCACGACCACGCATTTGACGCTCGAGAGACTTGGCAGGGTCGGACAGCAGACTTTCGTCCACGGCGACCAAACCGTACTCACCGCTGGTAATGGCGGTTTCCAGCACTTTGATGGCGCTCGGGGCATCGTGAGCCTCGAGGACTTCGACCCCTGCGAGCCTAAAGCCTGTGGCGGTTTCGCCGTCGGTCAGGACAGCCATTTTATAAGCCATTGCCGACCTCCTTGCGAAGCGTTTCGTTTGGAACGTTGTAAAACTTGCCCCTGGCGATCAAACGGGTCAAGGCGACCTCGTTTTCTTTTTCTTTTAAGTAGCCTATGGTCACGCCCATTCCGAGCGGGTCACTGGCGTACAAGTGCTTGGCATTTTTCAGCATCACATTTCGCACGGCAGTTTCGGCACTCGAGAGGTCACCCCCAGCATCGGCTACACCCGCAAAGGTGGTTAAACCTTCCAGTCCACCGTTGCCGGTGGCAATCTGGGTAAAGCGCGTCAGACCAACTTCGCTGCTGCCGCCTTTTAAAAAGTATTTCTCGAGATCGGTGCTACGACCCTGAGCTTTGAGTTTAAACGCGGTCAAAATGTTCGCCCCGTCAAGTTCACGGCGCAGGTAGGCTTTTAAAGTGCTCGAATCGGCTTGGGTGGTGGCGGTCACGTAATAGGCGGTATCGAGTGCGACTTCAAACGCCAACAAATCGCCGTCGGACGCCAGTTGTACCACCGCTTTACGAAACGCGCTGGCAAGTGGCGTACCGGACAAACCAAGCACGCCCGAAAGCGCGTTCAGATCGTTCGCACTGGCAAGACTGGCGAGCACACTGGGTTTGAGTGTTCCAGCGGGCACTAAACTCGCTTCAATGTCTTCACTGCTGCGATTCGAGAATTTCCCTCGAGCCACGGCTTTCAGGTTTAACAGGTCATAACGGGCGAACAGCAAGCCAATGTCTTTGCCTGCCGAACCGTCCGCCATGCCGACCACTTTTTGGGCGCTCGAGTAAAAGCTTCTTGAAAGCGCCTTATCGAGTTGCGCCAATCCCGCACCTTGCGCGGTGGCATCGCCCAAATCTGCGCCCATGCTCGATTCGGAAAGCACCCGCAAAAACTCGCCGTAAGAGGCTGAATTCAGCGCCTCATCGAGTTTTTTCGTGACCAACCCAGCGTGCATGGCACGAAGTCTAGCGTTGATGTAAGCAAAATTATCGGGCATCTTGCCCCTTAACTTCCCAGGACGCGTGCCACGTCACCAAGGAGAGATTCCTTGGCTCGAGCAAGACGACCCAATAACGTGTTGGTGACAGAGGTTGAACCCGTCGTGGCAAACGCCCGCACACCCGTATGGATGTCAGGATTGGCGGTGACAGGCACGTTCAAACCAAGATTTTTGGCAACTTCGGAAGCATTGGCAAGATCGTTCGGGTGAACCTCGAGCTTCGAGATTTCACCCATCGCGCCCTGAACCTCTTTGATTAACTTCTCGAGCACGTTCTTATACTCGCCCGAGGTTGCAAAGTTTTTCAGTTCGGTTTCGGCTTGCGAAAAGGCACTCGAGGTTGCTTCATGGTTTCCAGAGAGGCGCAAGGCTGCCGATTCAAGATCGGCGGCACTTTTGGCACGCACTTGTGCAACCAGCAATTCATTCTCGAGCGCACGTTTGCGCCCATCAAGAATGCTTTTGGCTTGCTCTGTCGCGGTTTGCACGATGCTATCGGCGGTAGAGCGTGCCGCAGCCAAGATGGATTCCACCTCGGCTTGAGCTTCGCTTTCGAGCAATGTGGCAAGATCAGCCATGATAAGTCCTTACTTGATGGCGCTTTGGAAGAAGATCACCACGAGGAAACCGAAGATAACCAAGGTTTCTGGAATGACGATGTAAATCAAGAGTTGACCGAACAATGAACGGTTTTCGGCAACTGCGCCTGCGGCGGCAGCACCGATGTTTGATTGTGCGATACCCACGCCGAGCGCCGCCAAACCGAGGGCAAGACCTGCACCGATGGCGACCAAACCGCCACCGAGTGAAGTGCCTGTGGTGGCAACAGCATCTCCTTCGGCAGCAAAACCGAGTGAACCGAGGGCGAGTACCAACAATGCGATCAAGAATCCGTATTTCTTCATAAAGCCTCCGTGTCTTGCACCGTTGGGTACAAGAGTTGTGAAATTTTCTTACTGCTTGACTGGTTGAACCAAACGAATGAGGGGCTTGTACGCCTTACCGCTTTCGTCATAAAACCCAAATTTTGTGAAAAACTCTGCGTAATGCAAACGTAAAGGTTGCAAGATGTGACCGATAATCGTGAAGGTAATGGCGAATAAATGTATAAAACTTGCTACGACAATACCGATGATCAAACCAGGCAAGCCAATGCTCATGCCCAAGTTCCAGCCCAAATCTGTGGCAAGGTTCGCCAAGATTGCGCTCGAGAGACCCACGGCATAAAGTCGCAGGTAACTGAGGATGTTGCCACCGTTTGACATAATTTCAATCGGCATCATGCCGCCCGTAACAGCGTTTTTGCGCATGACCATAATCATGCCAAAGACAAAGATTGCCGCACAAACCAGTGCAATGATGTTGATAAAACCAGGTGAACCAGGATTACGGTAGCCGTAAGCAAAGACCACCAAACCAAGCACGCCGAAGAACATACCCAGACCTTCAAAGGTGTGCATTTCGTCGTGATGTTCGCGTCCTTTGATAAAACGCAGCGCCCAGCCGCCCAAAATTTGAAGAATTCCAGGAATAAGCGCCAAAATCATCATCAGACCAGCCAAGGCAGGGTCAACACGATGGATTAAAATTGGGATCAAACCTGTTTCTGAATGACCAGGCACGAAAAACAAACCCAAGCGTTCACCCAACGTGCCAAAAATTTCACCAAAAATAAAGCCGAAGAAAATACTCCAGCCCGCCATCCAGAACAAAATTGTTGCCACATCACCCAGTGGTTTTGGTGGCACATTCATGCCCAACGCACCCAAATCGAGGTTTTTACCCGCTTTGGACATGTTGCGTAAAAAGAATCCTAAACCAAGCGACACCAGACCAAAACCGATGTCACCAATCACAAAACCAAAAAACAACGGAAAGCAAGTTGCCAGAACCCAAGTCGGATCAAAAGCCCCATACGCAGGTGGTGCGAACATTGCCAACAAGAGTTCAAACGGTTTGAACACCGAATTATTCTCGAGCTTGACCGGCACATGATACGCGTGATGGGTCGGTGCATCCTCGAACTGGTAAACAACCTGACCTTTTAACGGCGCGAGCGCCATTTCCAAACCGTATTTGTTCTTGTTCGGAACCCAACCGCGCATAGCAAAACCGTACTTGCCAGCGACGCTCGAGCCAACCGTATCAAAACGGGCGATCTCGTCACGCAACTCGAGACGGGCAGCCGAAAGAGCGCCCGCGTGTTCGCGTTGAATGCGTTGAATCCCGTCATTGATGCCTTGCAATTCTTCTGGAGCGGTTTTGGCACGGTCAACCATCAGGTTGCTGGCATCAAGGAAATTCATACCCTCGAACTTGCCGCCCAAACGCACCTCTGCCAGACCCGCCCGTGAAAGCGCGGCTCGAGCGTTGGCAACATCTTCTTTTTTGACTGCCAACAAACCCGCCATGGTGTTGCCCGCCGCTTTATGACCAGAAGCGAACGCAACATTCGAGGCTTTTAAGGCAGCCTCGAGTGCACCGAGTGTTGCCAGATTAGCCGCATCGCTTGGTTTATCGAGCGTAAAACCGAGCACCGCCACACGTTCGGACTTGGCAAGCGTACCCGCCAAATCTGCCAGTGAACGCGCCACCGCATTTGAGGTGTTGATCGTTGCAAGCTCATTTGCCAGATCGGCTTTTTCCTTTGCCAGCACATCCACACGATGCCCAACTTCCTCGAGAAAGCTGCCCATATCTGGGATGCTTTTGAGTTTGTTGGCATCGGGTGCGACATCGGTCATGCCAATTGCGGCAAGTGCCGATTCTGTACGCGCCAATTGACGCTCGAGCGCCGCTTTGCGCTCGCTATCTGCGCCTTGCAGCACGGCACGAGGCAATTCTGAAGACTCGAGCGGGTCTATATGAACCACGCCAGCGTCTTGCAATGCCCTGGCAACCTCGAGCGAATCGCGTTTGCGCCCAAGAATTAAAACTTGGGACATCTCGGCAATCATAATGTAGCCCCTAAAATCATGCCTAAGATCATGGAAGTACCCGTCCTACGATGGTTTTGACCGCATCGGCAACTTTGCCCATGGCGGCTGTTTTGGCGGTATCGGCTGCTGCACGAGCGGTTGCAACGCCAGATTCGAGAATGTTCTTCTCTTCGGCTGTACGTCGTGTGTTGTACTCATCGCTGAGTGCTTTTGCGTCACTTTCTGCCTTGGCGATTAAATCCTTGGCTTTTTGCTCTGCGTCGGCAACGATTTTTGCCGCCTCGACTTTCGCCACTTCGACTTTGCTCGAGAGCGCCTGTTCACGTTTAACGAGTTCTGAGAGAACCCCTGTTGAAGACTCCAAGCCCTTCCTCCCTTCCATGCCCGAGTATGCGTGTCGCAATACGGGTTTTGCTGAATTCCGCAAGCATTTTTTCGACACGAAATCCCAGAACTTACGTCCTGGAGGTGAAAAAAGAACTGTGCGGTTATTTTAAGAAAAGTGCGTGCAGGCAAACCTGTACGCAACCCTGAGAATCCTAGCACATCAAAGTCAAGCTGTTAAAGCCCAAATCAGAGGATGCTTGGCTACAGTTTTCTCGAGATGGGGCGGGGCATATGCCTCTTGGGTGTTGTCCCTGAACATGGAACACTGCAATCAGTGAACGTGAGGTTTCTTTCACGTTTGAGAACCCACTTTAAACGTTTTGCAACAGCCCGTGATTCACGGCATTTCGGCAACCGTTCGTTCCCTCGAGACAACCACACCTGCCAACAGCGTGTGAAACTGGCTTGAGAAGAGTACAATGTGGAACTCGAGCGCCAAAAGGCGCATCAGTGCTACACTTTGAGCGCCAAAAGTGCACAAGGGTACAACTCGAGCGCAATCAGGCGCTCATCGTTTGCTGTAAGCACGCTTTAAGACAAGCGTAAGAAAGAAGGATCAGTATGCCACGCAAGAACATTGACGAAACTGCCGTTAAGGCAGTCATTAACGAAGCACCAATTGCCGTTCGAAAACCCCGCAAACCAAAACTGGTCGAAGTTGTACCCGACCAAAGCGACCTTGAGGATGACCAGATTGACGCAAGCCACAACAAAACTGCCAAATACGTGCTGGCAACCGACGAGGAAGCCGCAACCCTCGGCAGCGACGAACCGAGCGGTGTCGAAATTCAACTCGGGCTTTTGACCGCCCGCATTGAAGAATTGAACGCCCTGGTACGCAACCTGGCGAAAAAAGTTGAAGAACGTGGCGGCGACGCTAGACCCCCACGCCGCGATGACCGCCCAAGTGGTGACCGTCCAAACCGTGACTTCGGTGACCGACCAAAACGCGATTTTGGCGACAGACCAAAATTTGGTGACCGTGACTCCAGACCTCCACGCCGCGACTTTGGCGATAGACCAAAATTCGGTGGTGGCGATGACCGACCAAAGCGCGACTTTGGCGATAGACCAAAATTTGACCGTGGCGGTAGCAGTGACCGTCCAAGCTCAGACCGACCAAGCTCAGACCGACCAAGTTCAGACCGCTCGAGCAGTGACCGTCCGAGCCGTGGCTTTGGACGCGACGGAGGCGAGCGCAGCGGCGGTTTCAAACCGCGCGAAGGTGGATTCTCACCGCGCGGCGGCAGTGATTCACGCGGTGGCAGTGACCGTCCATCAGGCGGAGATCGTGGCGGATTCCGACCACGCGAAGGCGGCAGTGACCGTAGCGGCACAAGCTCGAGCGGTGGATTCCGTCCCCGTGAAGGCGGCAGCAATGACCGTGGTGGTTTCAAACCACGCGAAGGTAGCTTCTCACCACGCGAAGGTGGATTCAGCCGTGATTCAGGCTCAAGCAGCCCACGCAGCGAGGGCGGCTTCAAACCACGCGAAGGCGGCAGCGAACAACGCGGTTTTGGCAAACGCAAAGACCACGGATTTACCAGCCGTGACTCTGGAAGCTCGAGCGCCCCAGGCACGACAACGCGCCGTAACAACGACGACGATTGAGTTTTAACACTCGCTTCCGCTCTCATCCCCGACCCTTCTCTCCCAGGAGAGAAGGGAGTTTTATTGATTTCTCGAGTGGCGAAAATGTGAGGCTCGAGTTTTTTAGGGTAGGGCGTCTTCGATCATTTGAATTTCTTGGTCTGTAGGCTTACGATTGTGCAACCCAGCCATGATCGAAAGCTTGAGCGCAAATTCTTCATTGACGGGGCAGAACACCGACCCAGCTTCGTTCCAACCAAACTGAAAAGAATTGCCAAGGATTGCTACGGGCAAGTCATCTGCCCAAGTGGGTTGCTCGGGGTAATTGAGCGGCATGTGTTGAATTAAATCCGCTATCTCTTGACGTTTTTGCCCAGGGATCTCGCTTGGTGAATCCCAAGTGGCTTGAATGGATGCGTTTAAGAGCGTGGCATAACAAACACCTCTTAAAAAATCGAAACCTTGACCAGATTCAAAATGAAGAAATGGAAATGCGCTGTCGGCAAAACCCAGTCTTTTCTTAAACTGGGCGGTTGAATAAAAAACCCATTGATCGTACTTTTCTGAATCCTCCAAAGACATTGAATTTTCGTCTTGCTGGGTATTTGCTTGATTGCGATACCAGGCGACTTCGATCATAAACATCCAAGAACCGTCAACCACCCGCACGAGATGGTCTTCGATTTTGGTTTGAAGCCCAGTCTGTTTGATGTCTAGAAAGATTTTCTCGGCATCTGAAGACCATTCGGGATCAATAAAAAGTTTCATCGGTTCTCCAATTTAACCCAAGCCTCGAGGATATTCAAAAGTCTACTCGCCAATCACAACCAACAACCAACACTCGAGTCATATCAAACGTATCTGGAAGCTCGATTTCAATTGCGACCAAGTTCAATCAATCCCCGCCTCCTCGGGTTATGCTGGACACGCTTTGGATATTCTGCAAACCGCCCATGAAGCCTTGGAAAAAGGCGACTTTGAAACTGCCTTTGAAACCCTTGAAAAAGGCGCTAGAAGCAGCCGCGACCCACGCATTGCTGCGTTGTGCGACCTCGAGATGGCAGGCATTTACACGCTGTACGGACGTGAAGGCATCGAGGGTTCTTCGCAGAGTTTATCCAACGCGGTCTTAAGCAATCCGCTCTTGCGCCAAGACCCGACCTACATGGCACTTCGGGCGGCGAACATCGCGTTCACGCTCGAGTTGGAATCGTTTGAACTGGGTGAACGTATTAGCGCCAACGAGCCGCGCAGGTCAAGGGCGCTCGAGTTGGCGGCACAATCGCGGGGCGGCACGAGTGTTGCCAAATTTCATGCGGTTGGTGCGCTGGTGACGCTGGGTGAACCCGAAACCGCACTCGAGTTGCTGGACGGTATCACGCTCGAGGAACTGCCTGCGTTCTTGCGTTGGCGTTACTGGTCGTGGCGGGGCGGGGCGCTCGAGGGTCTTTCGCGTTGGCGCGAGGCGGAACAGGCGTACAGCCACGGCGCAGATTTGACCTCTGGCACGGATAAAGCCGCGCTGTTGATGGATCAAGCCGCGATGCTTTTGGAGCTTGAAGAACCTTTTGAAGCCCTGATTACCCTCGAGCAAGTTGCGGGTTTGTACAACAACCTCGAGCCTGCACTGGAAGCCGCCAGCCGTTTGCACTTGGAAGCCAGGGCGCATTTGGCACTGGATAACCCCAGCCTTGCCAGGGAACGGGCTGAACTGGCTCGGGCTTTAGAGGATGAAGTTGGTGAGCCAAGTTTTGGCGTGGCATTGGTGCACGGTCAATCGCTGGCGGCAATGGCGGACATGCCAGGGGCGCTGGCAGCGTTCTCTCGAGCGGTACAACTCGCGCCAGCCGCCGATAAATCTTACGCACTGCACGAAATGGGTTTGGCGCAAATGGACGCTGGACTGCCCGAAGAATCCAGAAGCAGCCTGAACGCCGCGCTGCTCGATTCCGAATATCCCTACAGAGCCGAAGTCCTCGCCGACCTTGCCGAACTCGAGTACCGCCTGGGCGATTTTGACGCCACCGAACGCCAAGCCACGCTGGCACTCGAGGCTGGCGCGATCATTCCCGCCAGTTTGTTGCTGGCAAACATCGCTTACGAATATTACCGTCTCGACGACGCACTCGAGCATTACAACCGCGTCCTCGAGTTCGCGCCAGAAGCCAGCCGCGACTGGGTGCTGGCGCATCAGATGATTGCCGATACGCTTGTGCAACTCGGTTGGCGCGAACCCAACCGCATTCTGTACCACGCGCAAATCGCCCTGCCGCACCTCGAGCCTTCAGATGAATGGGCGGTGACGCTCGAGGGATACATTGCAAAAGCCAATACCTTGCTTGGCTCGAGCGGCGGGCGGACGCTAAATTAAAACCAGTTGTTTTGAATTTGTCGTGCCGCCTCGTAAGCCGCAATCCCAACGCTGACCGATAAATTAAGACTGTGAAATCGGTGGTCGTCTCGAGGTTTGAGTATCGAACCTGGCATGGGAATGTTGAGGCACGGGAAAGTATTTAAAATCTCGGGTGGCAAACCATCGGATTCGCGTCCGAAAACCAGGTAATCGTTTTTATGAAATTCAACCCGTGTATAAATACTCGAGCCTTTATCGGAAAACAACCAAATTCGGGCAGCGCTTGGCAGTGACGCGATAAACGCCTCCCAAGATTCGTGCTCGAGCATTTGCGAATCAGAAAGATAACCCATGCTGGCACGACGCGCATCTTTGCCGATGCTGTCAAAACCGTAAGGTTTAATCAGGTGCAAACGGGCGGTCAGCATCGCGCAGGTACGGGCAATCGCGCCAGTGTTATGAGGGTTTTCGGGTCGGTATAAAACAACATTCAGCATTATTCTCGAGTTTGACACGTGCCAGCAAACTTGAACAGCGTTAGACTGAATTCATGCGGTTTAAAATACTGGTTTTGGTCTTGTTTACGGTTTGCGTGGTGGCTCGAGCGGCTTGGTCTGGCGCGTACTCGAGAAACACCCTCTCGAGGATTATTGTTCATGAATCAAAACTCGAGGTTTGGCGGGACGACAGCCTGAAAGCTCGAGTTCGGCTGGGTTACGGATTTGGTCTTGATTACGTGCTCGAGGGGGATTTAAACCGTGACGGGTTACCAGATTACGTGATTGTTGAACCGTCTGGTGGGAATGGTTTGGCGAGCGAATATTGCCACGCGATCTTTGTGCTGTCATCAAAATCTGGTTATGTGGTAACCAAACTGAACACGCTAGGATTTGACCCAAAAGATTTATTGCAGCTTGGCTCAGGGCAGGCGAGTGTGCTTCACACGTGGTTTATCAGCGCAGAAGAACCTTCTCGAGATGGAAAATACCATACGTTTTGGGTATATCACTTCTTGAAAATACGCGCTACAAAACTGGTATTCGATTCGAGTCGTAAGCCGATCTGGATTCAGTACACGTTTAAGTCAAACCACACACCAACTCGGCTTCTCTCGAGCCAGCAAAAAAAACGTTGGTGGAACAAGCGACACGACCCAATTTTTATCCGCTAAGTATCTCCCGACTCCATTCTTACATTCTGCCTTCTTGACCATAAAACGCACCTGTCTTGCCCTTAAAGCAGCACCTCACGGGCTTGGGCGCTGCGGGCATGGTCGCAAACCCAGCAGAATT
>JAYVRX010000139.1:0-14531 GCA_043775825.1 Deinococcales bacterium | reverse complement strand
GTGAATAAGTTAATTCGGTATAAGTCATTTATCAGCCTTCAATTCTTAACGCAAGGCGCTATTCGCGGCAATTTGCAAGGGATCCCAGACGCTCGAGAATGGTGGTGCATACGCCAAGTTCAGGTTTGCCAAATCCTCGAGCGTACCACCACGATGCAACAACGAGGCGATCACATCAATGCGTTTGACCGCATCGCCGTGCCCAACAATTTGTGCGCCCAAAAGTTTTGCAGTTTTTGTTTCAAAGACCAGCCGCACCATGATCGGACGGTGATCTGGGTAATAACCAGCGTGATCGCTGGTGGTGATACTGACGGCTTTAGCGTCCAGACCATGTTGAAAGGCATCAAGTTCAGACAAACCCGTCATGCCCACTGCCACGTCAAAGACCTTAGAAATCGCCGTGCCGACCACCGCAGGAAAGCTCGAGTGCCCACCAGCAATGTTTATCCCCGCAACGCGTCCTTGATGGTTGGCAGTGTTGCCCAGTGGAATGTAGGCGTGTCGTCCGCTGACCAAATGATGAACTTCGGTGACATCGCCTGCGGCATAAACGCCTGGCAGGTTGGTCTCGAGTTGCTGGTTGACCGCAACGCTGCCAAACGGGGTCAGTTCGACCCCAAAGCTGGCTGCCAAGCTCGAGTTTGGGCGCACACCAACCGCCAGCAAAACCAGATCGACTTCAAGTTCGCCTTGCGAGGTAATCACCCGTTCGACCCTGCCATTGCCTGAAAAACCCTTCACCTGCTCGGAAACCAGCACTTCAACGCCGTGACGTTTGACTTCAGCCAGGGTTAAGGCAGCAGTATCGGGGTCAACATTGCCCAGCAAGCGTGGCAGTTGCTCGATTACGGTCACCTGCAAACCACGTTTTTGAAAGGCTTCAGCCATTTCCAAACCAATGTACCCACCGCCAACGATCACAGCACGGGGGGTACTCGAGCGGTTGTAAGCCTCCAAGATCGCTTTTTGAATGGCTTCGCCATCGGTAATGTTACGAAGCGTGAAAATGTTATCGAGGTCAACCCCAGAAATGCGTGGTCGCAACGCTGAAGCACCTGTGGCAATCAGCAGTTTATCAAATGGGGTTTTGAAAGTTTGACCCTCGAGATGATTTCGCACCTCGAGCACACGGTTTGGGTAATCCACACCGACGACCTCGTGCTGGGTCAGGGCTTGAATCCCAGTTTGGGCAAAATCATCTGGTGTTCGGGCGATCAGCTTGTGAAAATTGCTGATGTCACCACCAATCACATACGGCAAACCGCACGGTGCAAAACTGATCTGGTTTGATCGTTCAAACAACGTAATCTCGAGATCAGGGTTGACCCTTTTGGCTTTGGCGGCAGCACTCGTACCGCCTGCCACACCTCCAATCACAATCAATTTCATGGTTTTGTACCTCCGCAGTCAGCATTGAGCCGCTTCATTACCAAGGCGTTACGACAGCGCTCGAGAGGCATTCAAAGGTAATGCTTTGGTAATCGCTGAACCCTAGACTCTGAGCAACAAGGAGGATTTATGTTTAACCGAATCTTGATTCCCATCAGCCAAGAAAAACCCAGCGAACGTGCCGCAAGAATGGGGTTGGAGTTTGCCAAACTTCTTAATGCTTCAGTGGTTTTCACCTACGCCCTAACCGAGAAAGTTCCAGTTGATTTTGGTAACGAGGTCATCAGACCTTGGAAAGAACGGGCACTAAAACTTGGGATTCGATCTGAGTCGCGTCTGGCAGACGGTTACACCATGAACATTGGCGATGCCATCGCGTTTGAAGCCGACAGTGCCAATTGCGACCTGATCGTGATGGGAACCCACGCTCGAGAGGGCTTAAACCGCCTGTTGATGGGCAGCGTCAGCGAGCGCGTCTCGAGGGTTGCCAAAGTACCCGTTTTGTTGCTGCGCGGCGAAGAGGGCAACACTCCAAGCGCAATGTTCAAACATATTCTGGTTCCCATAGATGGCAGCAAGATGGGCACACTAACCCTCGAGCAAGCCAAAGAACTCGCCCAAAAACTCGAGGCACAAATCCATCTGGTGCACGTTGTTCCAGATGTTCCACTGCCCGTTGGCGACCCGATTGGTGGCTACTCGGCATTTGATTACACCACCCTGGCACAATCGCTCGAGATCACGGGCAAGCAGACGCTCGAGCAAGCCGTTGAACTCCTGAAACCTCTTGTAGCAAAGATTCACCTGCATCATGCCCACGGGGAAAAGATTCAAAGTCTGATTTTGCAAACCGCCAAAGAGCAACACGTGGATTTGATCGTCATGGGAACACATGGCTACGGTGGCTTAAATTACTTGCTGCTGGGCAGTGTCGCGCAGGCGGTTTCGCATCATGCAAACGTTCCAGTGCTGCTGGTGCGTCCTACCGAATAAAGTTTATAAATTCCTAACTCGAGAATCAAATTTAATTCTCGAGTCTGTTCTTTTATCTCGAGATTTACTGGCTTTCTAACCCATTGTTAACCCAAGTCAGCGCTTTAGGCAGGTCAATTTCCTTGACCGCCATCAGCGCCACCTCAAGCAACTCGGTTGGTGCAAAGCCGTGTCGCTGGCAATCGCTGGCAAGTTCTTGCACACGGTCACAACGCAAGTTACCGATATCAAGCGCAAATTGAACCAAACGGCGTTCGCGTTCGGAAAGGAAACGGACTTGCTCGGTTTTGGTTTCTCGAGCTTGGGCGAAACTGGGCTGTTTTGCGGTCTGTGTTTTCATGGTAAATCCCTTTCAAATCTAATTTGCATGGTGTGCTGAGAAAACTCGAGGCTCGAGAAAGATGCAACATTCATTGGTTCAGCATGGTTTTTCTGCGCCGCGCCTTGCGTATAACCACCAGTTCATGGCGACATTCAGTGTGTAAAACACGGCAGCACCGTAAAAGAACAGGTTGGGTGATCCGTTGGCGGCAAGCGCTGCCGAGATCAGGATCGAAACCAGAAACGGTCCGTAAGCAGCAATTGCGGCGGTGAAACCGATCACGCCACCAGCTTGGCGTGGCTCGAAAATCATTGGCATTTGCTTAAAGGTACTGGCGTTACCGATTCCAGAAAAGAAGAACAATGCCAGCATGGTTGCCAGGAACAACGGGAAGCTCGAGACACTGCTTGGGTGCGTGAAGAATGTAACGGCAATCGCGCTGGCGATCATGCCGATACCAGCGATTTGGGTCAGAATTGCGCCGCCTGTACGGTCTGCAATGCGCCCAAAAACGATCCGAACCAGCGAACCAACGAGCGGTCCTAAAAAAGCATAAGTCAATGGGTCTGGCGCACCCTCGAGCTTGCCGAACAGTTCGCGGATTAAAAGTGGAAAGGCGGCAGATAAGCCCGAGAACGATCCGAAGGTCATCATGTAGATGCCAGTCATTGCCCAGGTGTGCTTGTTCTTAAAAATGTCGGTTTGTTGACTGAGGTTGGCACGCACGGGAACACTTTTAAGGTAAAACCAAGCGACGATTGCGCCAATCAGAATCAGTGGCGCGTACCAGAAAGCGGCGTTTTGTAACCAAATGCTTTTTGTGACTGTGCCTTTGACCAAGGTTTCAGAACCACCCAAGAGCGATCCAAACGCCGCAAAACCAATGATCCAGGGTGTCACAAACTGCGCCACACTGACCCCGAAGTTACCGATACCCGCTTGAATGCCAAGGGCAGTGCCTTGCATTTTCTTGGGAAAGAACAAGCTGGTGGACGGCATAAAGCTCGAGAAATTACCACCACCCAAACCGGCTGCAAATGCCAGCAGCAAGAACACGAGATACGACGTGCCAGGGTTGGCAACCGCGATTCCCCAACCAATCACAGGAATCAACAACAACAATGTCGAAAAGCTAACGACCTTGCGCGTACCAAAAATCGGGGTCAGGAACATATGCACCAGTCGCAAAGTACCTGCCGCCAGACCTGGCATGGCGGTCAACCAGAACAATTCGCCGCTCGAGAATTTAAATCCAATGTTCGGCATTCGCACGACAATCACACTGACCATAAACCAGGTGGCAAACGCCAAGAGCAGACTAAAGGTGGTAATCCAGAGCGTGCGCCAAGCCAGGCTCGAGTTCCAAGTTTGGCTGTCTTCAGGATTCCAAGCCTCGAGCGTGGACGGCGGTTGTAGTACAGGTTGAGAGGTGCTGGTCATGATGGACTCCTTTAATCGGTGCTCATTTGAGCGCTGGTCTGTGCATGTTCGATGTCATGCTCGAGATGCGGGGCGGCACGGTGCATCAGGCTGATTACAGTCAGGTGCATCCAGATGGCAGTAATCAGGGTCAGTACGAACAGAATCAAGAACGTAGATTGTGGCAATCCAGTCCAGATTTGGGTGTAGGCAAAAAGCGGCGGTAGGAAAAAACCACCAAGCGCTCCGAGCATTCCAACCAGACCACCAACCGCCCCAACATCGTTTGGGAAGTATTCGGGAACATGCTTAAACACGGCGGCTTTGCCCACACCCATTGCCACACCGACCACGAATATTAGTGCCACAAACGGCAGCAAACTCATCTGATGAAACAACACATCTCGAGTTCCACCAAACCGTTCGGGAACGTCGAGTACGATATGACCATTTGAACCAGACAGCAGCAACAACGCAGCCAGCATCACGCCGAACGTCCAGTACATGACCTTGCGTGCGCCGTAACGATCCGAAAGATAACCGCCCAGTGGACGCAGCAAACTGGCAGGGAAGATAAACAAAGCGGTTAACAGCGCCGCCTCGAGCAGTGGCAGGTCGAAGTTATCCACATAATATTTGGGCAACCACGCCGAAAGCGCCACATACGCCCCAAAAACCACCACGTAATAGAGGCTAAATCTCCAGACACGCAGGTTTTTTAATGGCTCGAGCATCTGCGGTAGCGTTCGACCCTGCCCTGGACGTTTATCGGCTCGAGGTGTGCCAAACCAGGTCACTAACGCCATGATGACCAGCAGCACGGCGTATATAAACGGCACAAAACGCCAACCACCAGGCGCTAAACCAATACCTGCGGCGGGAACAATGGCAATTAGGGTTGGTCCAATAATTTTGGTGACGCTCGCGCCGACGTTGCCCGCCCCAAAGACCCCAAGTGCAAAGCCTTGTTGATTCTTGGGAAACCAGGCGCTGTTCCAGGCGATGCCGACACTAAAGGCATTACCAGCTAACCCTGCCAGAAACGCATAGATCAGCAATTGAGTGTACGAATTGCTATGAGCGATCAGGAATGTTGGAATTGCAGTCACGGCAAGCATCGCACTGAGCACCAGGCGACCACCCAAACGATCTGTCAGAATCCCAAAACCAAGCCGCCAGATTGCACCGTTTAGAATTGCAACGGCGGTCAACCACGAGAGTTGCACGTCATTCAAGCCAAATTCTTTACGAATCGGAATGCCAAGTACGCCAAACATCAACCACACCGCAAACATTAAGGTAAAAGCTGTGGTCGAAATGACCAGTACCGAATTTCGAGCGTGCTCCGTGTTACAAGGCAAGGAGCTTGTGTTTGAAAGATTATTCTGCATATACCCTTTCTAAAAACTCGAGCTAAGATTTTTGATCTTGGTAATATGAAAGCAAGTTTGAAGGACGCGCATTACCAAAACGTTACGAAAAGACGTGTTCTGGTAACGCAAAGCGAATAGACTCGAGGTATGGCGTTAGAAGACATTTACCGCGAGATCGTGCTCGAGCATTCACGCAAACCACGCAACAAGGGCGTGCTCGAGAATGCGACCCTGAAGCAAAAAGGGGTCAATGCCTCGTGTGGTGACGAGATCGAATTGCAGTTGTTGCTCGAGGGTGATGTGATTCGAGCCGCGAAATTTACGGGTGTTGGTTGTGCGATTTCGCAAGCCAGCGCATCACTGATGACCTTGGCGCTCGAGGGGCAAAAAGTTTCGGATGCCCTCGAGTTGGCGCACAATTTTAGTGCGATGATTCATGGTGAACCACCCAAAGAATCTTTGGGTGATCTGGCGGCATTTCAAGGCGTGTCAAAACTTCATGCACGGGTCAAATGCGCGACCCTACCTTGGCAGACCTTAGAGGTGGCGTTGAAGCGCTCAGGCGAAGAACGTAATGCAGCGCTTAAGTGATGCCATCAAGACATCCACATCTTCAAGCGTATTGTAAAGTCCGAACGAGGCTCGAGCCGTGGATTGCACGCCGAGCGCTCGCATGGCAGGTTGGGCGCAATGATGCCCAGCCCGAACGCACACGCCGTCCTCGTCTAAGAAACTGGCGACATCGTGCGGATGAACACCCGTGACGTTAAAGGCAATCACCCCAGCACGGTCTGCACCTCGAGCACCGTAAGTTGTCACGCCCTCGAGTTTGTCAAATTGCTCGAGCGCATAATTTGTCAAGGTTTGCTCGTGGGCTTGAACATGCTCGAGTCCGAGCTTCATCAGGTATTCGGCAGCAGCAGCCAGACCAATCGCGTCGCCAATTGCGGGCGTACCAGCCTCGAATTTGTTCGGTGGTTCGGCATAACTCGAGCGATCTGCGTAAACTTCCAGAATCATCTCGCCACCACCCAAAAACGGTGGCATGGATTTGAGTAACTCGAGTTTTCCCCAGAGCACACCAATACCTGTTGGTCCAAGCATTTTGTGACCCGAGAACGCATAAAAATCTGCGCCCAGTTCTTGCACATTCACACTCGAGTGTGGTGCGCCCTGAGCGCCATCAATCAGACACAATGCACCAGTTTCATGCGCCATTTGAATCATCTTCTTGATCGGATGAATTGTGCCGAGCGCGTTCGAGATGTGCGCCACCGCGACCATTTTGACGCGCCCAGATTTCAGGAGTTCCTGATAATGCGCCAAATCAAGTCTTCCCTCATTCGAGATTCGTACCGCTTTCACAACTGCGCCGCGCATACCAGCCACCAAATGCCAAGGCACAAGGTTAGAGTGATGCTCGAGTTCGGTCACCAGAATTTCATCACCAGGCTCGAGATTCGCCAGCCCCCAAGAGTACGCCACAAGGTTAATTGATTCGGTGGTGTTGCGGGTAAAAATTACTTCCTCGAGATGTGGTGCGTGAATGAAGCGCTGCATGGTTTTTCGGGCAGCCTCGTACAAATCGGTGGCTTCGCTCGATAAGGTGTAGACCCCACGGTGAACGTTCGCGCCGTTCTGGGTGTAGTAATTATTGATTGCTTCGATTACCGAACGCGGTTTTAAACTGGTTGCGGTGGAATCCAAGTACACCAAACGCTTGCCGTTGATGACCCGCTCGAGCGTTGGGAAGTCAGTTTTCAAGCTTTCAAAATCTCGAGAGGTTTCAATCATCATGTTGACAATCTTAGCTCAGGTCACAACAGCATGTGACCCTATTTCTTGATTTGTCTGACCAAGAAAAAATTAAGCAGCGCCACCAAAACACTGGCAATGGCGGCGGGTAAAAGAATGTTCTTCTGACCTCCAAGATAAGCATCAAGTCCCGAAATGAGTAAGAATAATTGTACAATCCAGAGCACCAGCACAAACAAGAAAATCCCGTCTATCACCCAGAGTCTTGGCTCTTGTGGGTCTCTCATGCTTCACCACCTTCAATCGCGTAAATCTTGTCTTCAACAATCTCGAGTTTAATTGCCGCCAGCCCACGTTGCGGTGGTCCTGCCAGCACATCACCCGTTTTGGCATCAAAAAAACCTTCGTGACATGGGCACTCGAGCGTCCCAGATTCTTCACTGAAGTACACGCTGCATCCCAGATGTGGGCAGCGTTGCGAGAAAGCGCTGAATGTGCCATCTTCGTGGCGTAACAAAATCGCGTGCTGACCTTTTTCGGGGTATTCAAAACTCTGAAAACCACGGGTTTTTAAGGCTTCAACACTGCTAATCTCGAGTCTGGGGAATTCTGTTCTTGGAATGTTAAAACTCGAGCGTACAGCCAAGTAGACGTTTCCTACCGCCATTGCGCCGCTACCGAGCGCCAGAAAGCGGGTGAACTCGCGGCGCGTGATGTAGCTGGTTTTTTCCCAGTCCACACTAAAATCTGTTTTCCAGTGCGGCTCGAGCTTATCGGGTTTCATGATTTGCCTCCTGTCGCACGGACTGAACTTGAACTGACCACTGGCAGCGCTTGAAGGTGCGCGAACGGGTCAACATGATCGAACGCACCAGCATCAAAACGCGCATTTGGCAACTCGACGTGCGCGAACGGGTCAACCTCGAGTTTCATCTCACCGCTTGGCAGCACCATGAAAACTTTGGTGTAAATGGTTTGATCGCCAAACTGAAATTCGTTGACTGGCGTTCCTGTGCGGCGCGATTGAAATTCCTCAAGCGTGCCAAAAAACAATGCCTCGGACGGGCAGACCGTGGCGCACATCGGGCGCAGACCGTAAGCGGTACGGTCATAAC
Organism: Deinococcales bacterium; assembly: GCA_043775825.1. Classification (GTDB taxonomy): domain Bacteria; phylum Deinococcota; class Deinococci; order Deinococcales; family JAAFIG01; genus JANXTZ01. The sequence goes on along the minus strand of JAYVRX010000139.1, from coordinate 6,162 downwards.
ACATGTCGCATTTAAGCATCTGGTCTATTTCGGGGTAATAACGCGGCACGCCAAACGGACAGGCAACCACGCAATTGCTACAGCCAATGCAGCGTTCTTTCAGGCTCGATTGCACCACACCGTCGGGTGTGCGCTTGATCGCATCGGCAGGACAGACAGCCGCGCAGGTTGGATTCTCGCAGTGCATACAGACCATCGGCACGGTCTGGGTCGAAAATTCGCGTTCCATAAACTCGAGGTGGATCATCGGTTTGCCTTTGTGCGTGGCGCATTCGCCGCAAGCCTGCATGCAAGATTTGCAGCCGATGCAACGAATCGGGTCAATGAAAAATCGCTTTTCGCTCATCGGCTCAACTCCGTCCGACGCTGCTCGAGTCCGTACTCGGCATGAACCCCAATTTCTCGACTTGCATCAATTTCGGTCTGTTGACCCTCGAGTATTTCTGTGGCGTTGGCGGCACGAATTGCACAAGCACTGATTTTGAACTCAGGGATTTTAGAAACTGGATCAAGCGCACGGTTGGTTAATAAATTTGCACTTTGCTTGCCGCCCCAGTGATACGGGATAAACACCGTGTCAGGGCGAATGGTTTGCACCACACTGATTCGCAGCGTGAGCGAACCGCGCCGTGTTGAAACAGTAATCCACTGGTTGTCAGAAAGCCTCAACGCCTGCGCCAATCGCGGGTGCATTTCGACTCGAGGGTGTGGGTACTGGTCTACCAGTGGTCCAATACGGCGGGTTTGCGTGCCCGAAAGGTACTGACTGATTACTCGCCCCGTGGTCAACCAGATCGGGTATTCCGTGTCCACGACTTCGGCGGGTGGTCGCCAATGCACGGTGTTAAAGTGCGCTTTACCATCTGGATGATAGAACTTGCCGTTCTCGTACAAGCGTGGTGTGCCAGGGTGCGCGGTGTCAAGTTCCGAGGCTCGAGTTGCGGTTTTACCAGTTTCAGTGGTTTGTGGCACGGGCCAAAAAACGCCCTGCTCGGCTTCAATCCGTTCCCAAGTAACCCCAGAGTAATCGGCTGTTCCACCTCGAGAGGCGAGTCGCAATTCCTCAAAAATTTCTCGGGTACTCGAGTACCCAAAATACTTTTCGCGCCCAAGGCGTTTGGCAATACTGATCAAAATCTGCCAGTCGAGTTTGGCTTCACCAGGCGGATTAACAGCCGCCGCAATTTTGACAATGCGCCCCTCGGCGGTGGTTGCCGTGCCCTCGTCTTCCTCGTGTAAACTGCCTGGCAGCACAATGTCGGCATGTTGCGCGGTTTCGGACAAGAAGAATTCGATCACGCTGTAATGCTCGAGTTTTTCCAGCGCTTCACGGGTGTAATTTGCATCGGGCAAGCTGACGAGTGGGTTAAAACAAATCGAAAGCAGCCCTTTAATCTCGCCGTCATGAATCGCGTTCATGATCTCCTGGGCGCTCAAACCCTTGCCTGGAATCTCGCTTTCCTCGCAACCCCAAATGCTGGCAATGTACTGACGATGCTCGAGATTGGTGATGTCGCGGTTGCCAGGGAGTTGATCGCATTTATGCCCGTGCTCGCGTCCGCCCTGTCCGTTGCCCTGTCCTGTGATCGTGCTGTGACCGCAACCAGGCTTACCAATCTTGCCGGTTGCCAATGCCAGATTCGCACAACTCACCACGTTCTCGACCCCTTTGGTTTGATGCTCGAGTCCGCGAGCGTGAAGAATAAAACCTGTTGGCGCTTGGGCGTACATCCGTGCGGCTTGACGAATCTTGTAGGCAGGAATGCCCGTGATTTCGGCAGCCCATTCTGGCGTTGCAGTGTCCACCGCTTGCCTTACATCTTCAAAACCAACCGTATGATCGTGGATAAACTTTTCGTCGGCTAACTTTTCGTGAATAATCACGTGCAACATGCTCATCAATAACGCGCTGTCCGTGCCAATTTTTAAGGGCAAGTACAAATCTGCCGTTCGTGCCATCGGAACCATGCGCGGGTCAGCATAGATTAACTTTGCGCCCTTGTCCCTGGCACGCCAAATATAATCGGTGGTGATTGGCGCACACTCGGCAACATTCGCACCAATCACAAAAATCACTTTGGCATCCACAATGTCTTCCCAAGAATTGCTCGAGCGGTCAATGCCATAAGCCTTTTTATTGCCCGCACCTGCCGAGACCATGCACAAGCGTCCGTTATAATCGAGGTTGGCGGTTTGCAATGCCAGCCGTGCAAACTTCCCGACCAAATAACTTTTCTCGTTCGATAAACTGACACCCGAAAGCATGGCGAAAGAATCTTTACCGTATTTATTTTGAATCTCCTGAATTTTAGAAACAGTCGTTTCGAGCGCTTGATCCCAAGTGATGCGCTCAAAGCCGCCCGAGGTGCGCCGCATAGGATAGAGCAACCTGTCAGGATGTGAGCCTTGCAAATAACGCTTGACCCCTTTCGGACAGAGCTTGCCTTTGTTGAACGGAAAGTCCTCTCGAGGCACAAAACCTGTAACCTCATTGCCTTTGACCTTTAAGGTAATACCGCAGCCCTGCCCGCAAAAACAGCAATGCGTGTCCACGAGTTTGTCAGGCTCGAGATCTGTTTTAAAGCCACCGACGGGTGTGTATTTGAGGTGTGGACCGAATTGCTCGAGAAGCTCGAGATTGGTTGATGGCAGTTTTGACATGGTTTCTCCTAAAGCCTGGTGTAGGGTGCGCCTCGCGCACCGATTTGTTTTAAACTGCGTTACAGAAACTTCTTCCCTGCGACGCGAAATTGATTCAGCGTCACCAGCTTGCGGCGGCACGATGGACAAAGGTTCTGCCAATTTTCGTTTTGTGCAACTTGGCTCGAGATTCTGTAATCAAACTCGAGTTCTGGCAAAATGGTTTTCAGGTCGTCACGGTGCATGATGCTGGTAAATTCTTGCTGGCATCTCGAGCATTGGGCTTGTTCGGTGCTCGCCCCGGCGGCTTTGTAAAACCAGACACCCAAATTGGCAATGCGTTGGAAGATATGAAAGAATTTTCCGAATGGTAAAAACAGCAACCACAGCATCACGGTCACGGCATGGGTGGTGGTGATCCAGTAGTAAAACTTGCCCGCCATGAACATGTTCGAGAGGGTCAGCATCAAGCCCGTCACGCTAACCGCAAACAACAGCAACAACGGCATGAAATCGTTGTCAATTCGTTGCGTGACAATCTCGGCTTCGTCGCGCACGCGCCGCGCCAGCGACACTGCCACACCAGCCAAGCACAACACGGCGGCAATATCGAGCAGGTGAAAAATGATCCAACCCACAAAAGACCTGACCGCAAACGGCGCAAACTCGAGTCTAAAGCCAAACAAGACCGCCACATACTGACTGGGATTCTCGAGCACGCTTTCAAAGCGAATCCAGCCGAAGGTCAATGGAAAAGTCACCAGAATTGCTAGTGAACAACCCCAGAAAATCATTTGATGCGCGAGCCAACGTTGTTTTGAGCGGCGACGAATAAAGCCCTGTTCGATCAGTTTCTCCCAGGTTAATTTGAAGAACAACAGCACATTTTCTCGCCGTTTGCCAGGAGTCCAAAACAGCTCCCAACCCCTTATCCAGTACAGTTTGGTGGCTGGGCGTTGCAACCATACGGCATAACGGTAAACGATGCCAAAACAGGCAAACAGGGTACTAAAACAATAGCCTGCCAACGCGCCATCAAAACCTCGTAGACCCTGCGAACCAACAAACACCAGCAGGGTCAGAATCCCTGAAAAGACCAAGCCCGCGATCAAACCCGTGCGGTCAAGCGTCACATCCATCAATGGCACATTGACCGTATTGGCTCGAGTCACAGATCGAGCATCAGTGCTGGCATTCACGATAAACTTCCTAACAGATTTTGCATCTCAGAAGTTTGAAGCTCAAAGATTACCAAAGCATTACAGGTTTGTGCCGATTCTCCTCTTGGACGTGCTCGAGGTGGTATTGAATTCGTTTTAAGGAACGTGGGTTTGGTCAAAAACTCGAGGGTTTGGTGTTCTGAGGCGCAGATTTCCCGATCTCATTGAACTGAGGCACATCGGAGACTCGAGCTTTCATGTTCATCTCCTTGGACGGATGTACGCCGTGTAGTGTGCGTTTCAGAGGACGTACCGAAGATGTCGGTCCAGGGGTTGAATCATCCTTCAGGGGTGGTTGATCGGATAAGTCTCGAGAACAAATTGAAACAAGCGATCATAAGACCGCTTGTTCACTTTTTCGAGCAAACTGACTCGGTTCAGGTTTGGACGAGTTGGGGGTTTCCCGTAACAGCCACAGCTTCCAAGACTTTCTCGTGCCGTTCAGACATGAGCGTATAGCCCAGACAAGCCACAGCGACCCCCACCGGCACTGCCGCAAAGCGCTGGATTGCATGCGGGAGCAGTGCAGCCAGGGGGGTTAATACTGCCGTAACAGCCAGCAAAGCGCCCGCCCAGCGCGGCAGGATGCCTGCCCGGAAGGAGGCGATGCCAAACAGCAGACCGCCGAGCAAATACGTGATGCTCATAAACGCATAGAGCGCTGGGAGGAGTCCGAGGTTCATCTCGACGGGGTGTCCATTGACGATTCCGAAGAACCCCTCCACAAACTTTGGTGCTGCGCTTGCCAACGGCGGGATGATAAAGGCTTCGGCAAAGATAAAACCCAGCTCGAGCGACCAGCAGAGGCTGAACACGAGATAGCCAACCAAACCAAGCCAACCCGTTTTTTTCACTTGCCTGGCGTACAGCCCCGTAATGCCGAGCAGGAAGAGGAGCGCCATGACCGTCTTTATGGGGGTGATAATGGACCAGGCGGTGGTGTTGACGGACGCAAGAACGTCAGGTGGATGGATCGGTTGAATGCCCGCAAAAATGATCCCTGCCACCACGGCGCATAGCCCTGCCCAACGGATGAGTTTCGGGATTGTGATCTTCATATTGCTCTCCTTGTTTCCCATAGTGGCTGCGGTCTGGTAATCGTTTTTCACGCGTTTATCTCCTTTTTGGAACGATGGTGCTCCGTGTCAACGTTGACTTCCGGTTCGTTCGCCCGTTTGGCGTCTACCTGAATAACCGAGATCAATGGCATTCCTAAATCACGCACCTTCCTGAGCAAGCCATGCAATGCGGCTTGATCGATCACCGGGCAAGTCAAAAGCGTATTGCCGTTGGCTTCAAGCGTAATCTTCACGCCCCCGAACCAGTCTGCCCATTGATCGCTCAGATGCCCCGCGATCCTGATTTGGTAGTGGGTTAATCCGAATGCTCGAGATGCCACGAAGTCAGTCCTAATCGCAAATTTTGAGTTCTAACATTCCGAAGTGCCCCACTACCCCTGATTTGATAGACCATTGACTGACACTTTCTGGGCTGCGTTCATTTGAGATTGTGTTTCACGGCGGTGGCAACATTTCCGTTTTCAACCGCTCTGAGTCACAGGACTTCCAATGGTCCGTATTGGGTTTTGACGGTTGCGTTCATTTGAAAATTCTTCCTGTTTCGGGAGTACAGCCATCTCGAGCCTGGCACAAAAACCGAGCATGAATAGATTCTCGAGATGATTGAGGGGCTGACAACAGCCGTACCTATGCCGCACTCAGCAGTTCACTGGTTTCGATTTTTGCAGGCGTTAAAGCGATTGCATAGACATTGAATCCTTTTGTAAACAACCATACTGGCATCAGTATGATTTCAAAAATCGCGGCGGGAACAGCCATAATCGTTCCTGGACCGCCAGGCGTAGAGTCAAGAACACCAAAGAAGGCAAGCACGGCGCTTGGCAATAACAAGACGTAGCCAACCAGACCGATCACAGAAATAAACCGTGGAACGAGTTTTGCTCGGTACAGCATGGAGGTCAGAATGATTCCGCCCAAACCCAAGAAAACGAGTTGCAAGGTATTCAGGAACAAACTTTCTGCTTGTTTGAGTACCGTACCGATGGCTTGAAACGACGCAACATTGGTTGCCCCAGACTTGATGAATTCCTGGCTTAACGGGATCAGCAAGACGGCGAAAAATATGCCAACAATCATCAATACAGACTCGAATATTCGCATGCTCAAATACCCGAGTGCCATGCTTTCACTGTATCAGGACGCTGGTCGAAGCCATGCACTTTAGTGCAAGACTTTAGTTGCTACTCAATTCCACAAAGCTGGTAAATTCAGTGTGTGAACCG
>JAYVRX010000138.1:0-14932 GCA_043775825.1 Deinococcales bacterium | reverse complement strand
GCGCACCGACGCTTTAAAACTGGTGCGCGGGGCGCACCCTACTCACTATTTTTTATCGTGTGACAATCCACTAGGTGCACGTTCAGAGTCAAGAAGGGTCAGGGATGAGCGACCATGCCCGCAAGGTGCGTTCTATGGTCAAGAGAGGGCAGAGCAATGGTTGCTCGAGTTTCAAGAAAGTTAAAAACTTTTCAAAGCGCGTTTAACGCCGTCCGTAATTCCTGAGCACGCTCGAGAAGCGGCGCTATCGCTTGCTGGTCTTGCATTTGTGCCTCGAGATTCATAATCGCCCCAGCGTGAATGTGATGCTCGTCTGGGTTGCCGAACAAACTGTTGAGCACGTCAAACTCTTCTTGACTGCGCAGGCTGGCATCGGCGCGGAACATTTCGAGATACTGCCATTGAAATTGCGGTTCTGAAACCTGCCCGCCAATAAAACCGTCCAGCAATTGCTTGTAAGGCTCGAGGTTCGATTTTGCGCCCGTTTTGACAACGCCTTCGCCTTCAACGCTTGGCAAGTACGCTTCAAACCGAGGCTCGAGGTTTTCTTCAGTAATATTCCAGTTGTCCAGGTCAAATTTTGCTTGCTGGTCGCGGAACAAAATAATTTGCGGACTTTGGTGGGTAATACCCGTGCGGGCTTCGACATGGTTGCTGGCTGGGCGCGATTCGACCACGCGGATAATACCAACTGGCACATCTTCGCGTTCGCGCAAGAGTTTTTCGATGTTGCCCCAACCTTGCATGGTTTTGTGGCACGTGCCGGCTTTAAAAATCGCGGCGGTTGGGTACTGCGCAACAAATCCGTCTACATCTTCGGGCGTGCGCAATTCAAACATTCTGTTCTGTAAGCTCATGGTGTCCTCCGTTTAAACTCGAGTCTCGAGTTTTGGCTTTCGCTAGAGGCATTGTGAAGCATTTTGAGTCCTAACACCGTTAGCGGGACAACATCTAAGCTCGAGGCGAACAAATGTTGTAGCCTGTTTTATGCAAACAGTCATCAAGAATGCGCGGTTGACGGGTTGGGACGACACCACCGACATTGGCATCGAGGGCGGGCGGATTGTGGCGCTCGAGCCGAATCTGCACGGTAACACTGAGATTGACGCTGAAAACAACCTGGTCAGCTCCAGTTTTCTCGAGATTCACATTCATTTGGACGCAATTTTGACCGAAGGCGACCCGCGCCCGAATACGAGCGGATCATTGTGGGAAGGCATTGCCATCTGGGCGGAACGGGTGAAACGTTTAACCCCTGCCGACATTCGCGCTCGAGTCTTGAAAGCACTGCCGTGGTTTGTGGCGCATGGTGTAACCCATATTCGTTCGCATGTGGACGTGTGCGACCCGAATCTTACTGCCATGAAAACCTTGCTCGAGATTAAAAATGAAGTGCGGGATTTGATTGACATTCAACTCGTGGCATTTCCTCAACTAGGGATTTACAGCTTTGACGGCGGCGAAGAACTGATGCGTAGCGCTATCGAAATGGGTGCAGATGTCGTCGGCGGCATTCCGCACTACGAGATCACCCGCGAGTACGGCGTGCAAAACGTTAAATTCGCGCTCGAGTTAGCCAACAAACACGGGCTACCCGTGGACATTCACTGCGACGAAACCGACGATGAGCAATCACGCTTTCTCGAGACGATGGCAGCCGAAACCATTCGTTTAAAAATGGCTGGACGCGTGGCGGCATCGCACACCACCGCCATGCACTCGTACAACAACGCTTACGCCGACAAAATCATTAAAAACGTGGCTCGAGCGGGCTTGCACGTGATTTGCAACCCACCAGATAACAGTGTACTTCAGGGACGGTTTGACCATTACCCAATTCGACGCGGCTTAACTCGAGTTAAGGAATTGCTCGCGGCTGGCGTGAATGTGGCTGCTGGGCATGACAGCGTAATGGACCCTTGGTATCCGATGGGTTGCGGCGACCCGCTTCACACGGCGTTTGTGCTCTTGCATTACGGTTTAATGTCGGGAACGGACGACCGTGCTCATTTATTCCCAATGCTCTCGAGCCGCGCCGCAGCCGTTTGGAACAACCAAATTGTGCGCGGAAATGACGGACTCGAGGGGCATGGTGTGGCAGTTGGGAATGAAGCGAATTTGATTGTCTGGTCTGTGCCAAGCGAAGACGATGCGATTCGGACTGTTCCGCCAAGGCGTTACGTGCTGAAACGCGGGAAGGTTGTGGCACAGACACCACCACAAACCACGACAGTCATGGGGACAGAAATCAAATTCTTACGGTGATGAGAAGGTGATGCTCGAGTAAAATTGGATGGGGAGTGTTATGATCTTTGCATGAGATTACACTTATTTTTTACGGCTACACTTTTACTGGTTTCTTGTGGTGGTGGAAATGATGGGCGTATCCGCACAATTGAACCATTAACTTTGTCAGGACAAATCAACAATTACAGTGGCGGAACCAAATACATAGCCAGCGGTCTTGATAGCCAATTATTTGATGGAGAAATAAGTAATTCAGGTCAGTTTTCAATAACAATTCCAGCCAATACCCCATCCTATCCGAAAACCATATTTGACGTTGGTAATTGCAAAAATCCAAACTATACATCTACTAATACCCCAATAAATTTTGTTTCAATCCCTGTATTTTTATCCATGTCTCCATCTAAAAACTCTGAATCTGAAGGTTATTTATATCAATCTACATGTGATACCAACGGAGGATGTACTCTTCCTACACGAAACTTTACGTTACAGCATGTATATGTTCCACAGCCTGTAAGTATAAAAAACTTTACTTGCACAGCACCCTACTATTTAACAACAACCTACAATATTAACATTGACTTAGTGCCTGGATGGAATACTATTCGCTTCACACAAATAAATGTAACTGCGACGACGGAAACATTCGATGTTGAAAATAACGATAACACTTCTCCAAATTGGAATGTTAAAAAGCAAACCTTTGGGCTTCCTGCTTCTCAACACCCCTAAAAAAAGCCCAGAATTTCAAACAAAAGCTTCCAAAACCCCACCTTGAGCTTTGGTTTAGTTTTTATGCTGTCATCCGAATGCCCATCCAGAATCGTTCTTTAATCTCGAGTTTTTCTTGACTGGTATGCAAAACCAATAATTCTTGAGCAGGAGCGCTTTCGTGAAGTTTGGCGTAAGCATCTAAAGCACTCTCGGAATCATCGAATCTCGAGATCACTGAAAGTTCGTCCAAAATTCGGTAATCGTTCTCAGAATGCGCTTTGATTGCCTCGAGCAGCAACCATGTGTTGGGATATTGATTGCGAACTTCAATCCATGTCATGTGGTCAGTGTAGACGCTCAAACTGAAGTTTTCAATTCAGTCTCGAGCCTCACAGCGTAGAACTCGAGCAGTACCACTGGCAATTTCACGCAAGCCTTTACTTTTCACCCGTTCGCCCTGTATTTTTGTCTATGGGTTCTGCAACTTTTCTTCGCAACCTGACCACCAGCGAATTCAGTCGTTGGCTTGTTTTCAGCATTATTTCCGTGTCCGTCTGGGAATTCGGCTCGAGGTTGTACAACGCACCGTTTTTGCTGCCTGCACCATCTCGGATTCTCGAGGAATTCCTGAAAAACCCTGCACTGGTGCTTTCAAATGCGTTTATCACCACGCAGGAGATTGTGGTTGGTTTTGTGCTGGGGTCGTTGATCGCGTTGGTCGCGGCAATTGTGCTGATGGCGCTGCCCAAGTTTATTGAGGATTTTATGTTCAGGTTGGTCACGACGCTCAATTCGATTCCGTTTGTGGCGCTGGCAAGTTTGGTGGTCGTTTGGATTGGCGTGAACGGTATCGCGTCCAAGGTGGCAATCGCGGGTTTGTACGCGTTTTTCGCGCTGGTCTATCACGCGCACAAGGGAATGCTTTCGACGGACACGATGAAAGAAGAGCTTTTAAGTTGTTACAACGCGAATTTCTTGCAACGCATTCGATTCCTGAAATTGCCATTTTCGCTGCCGATCATTTTTGTCAGCTTGAAGGGCAGCGCGATGGCAGCCGTCAACGGCGCTATCGTTGGCGAGTTGTTCGGCGCGTTTCAGGGTTTGGGTTTTATGATTCTGGACTCGAGGTACGTCGGCAACACGGCTCGGGTTTTTCTGGCGGCGGTTTGCTGCACGCTGGTCGGTTGGGTTTTGCTGGGCGTGGTCACGGCGTTCGAGCGGCGCATGGTGGGTTGGCATCTCGAGATGACCCGTCAGAATTAGCAAATAACACCCTCGAGTTTTAGGGGTTTGTTTGAAGAGGAGGCAGTATGAAGCACTGGTTGATTGGTGGGGCATTGACGGTGGCGGCGGTGGGGGCTTTAGGGCTTGCTCAGGGTGGCTTGACGCCCGCGACGATGATCGAATCGTGGTTTATTCATGCCGAATCGATTGGTGATCCTGTGGCGGTGGACAAGGGCTTTTACAAGGCGGCGGGTTTGGACACCACCGTGGTCGCAGGTGGACCTGGTTTAAGCCCAATAGACCGCGTGCTTGCCGAGTCCAAAGCGGGCAAATTGGCATTTGGCATCGATTACCCACAGAATTTGCTCGAGGCTCGAGTCAATCAAAAACTGCCGTTGGTGATGCTGGCAGTGGATTTTCAGGAATCTGCCATGCGTATTTTGTCTTGGAAGCCGATTGCCAAAGCCTCCGAGATTTCTGGGCAGTTTGCGACCTGGATTGGCTATGACAAACCGATCAAAGCCGCCGTTGGTAAGGGTTGGGACAAGACTTTGCAAGTCGTTAATCAGCAGGGCGACCCGGCAACCATTGGCGGCTGGTTGGGCAAGCAATACCAGTTCGCCTCGGGCATGATTTACAATGAGGTTATGGTGGCACAGGCGCAAGCCAAAGAAAAATATTACGTTTACGATTACAAAAAGTTTGGTGTGGATTGGCAAGAAAATGTGCTGTTCACCACAGAAGACGTCCTGAAAAAATACCCGAACGAGGTCAAGAAATTTGTCCAAGCGCGGTACAAGGGGTTCAAGTTCGCGTTTGATGAACCCGAAGAGGCTGGAAAGATTTTGGCGAAATACAATCCTAACCTCGATATTCCGTTCGAGTTAAAAGGTTTAGCGCAAATCAAAACGATCATGGTCACACCAGACACACAAAAGAACGGGTTGGGTTATGTGCGCATGAGCAAATTGACCAAAATGGCGGCGCAACTCGTCAAAGCGGGTTTGCTCGAGGGTGCGCCGATGATGGGTTTTGTTAAAGCCACGCCAAGTAACGTCAAGCCTTAAAGATTCAACTCCTGCCACTCGAGAATCATAAGTCTCGAGTGGTTTTTTATTGCCTGAAGTTGTAGGGTGCGCCGTGCGCACCAGCCTATGAATGACGGTGCGCGAGGCGCACCCTACCAGGGCATTGCTCACCAACCCATAACCTCGAGCTTCCTTCGTTTCTCGAGATTTACTATTGTTTTGCCCTTCATCAGCCAGAATTCAGGATTTGCTCAACTCTTGGGAGTTCAATCATCTCAGAACGGCTTTAGAGACTTGCGCCACTACGCTCGAGTATCAACTCAGACTAGGATGGTTGCAAGGTTCGTTTCTCGAGGTTTTCGCTCAGGAGGATTTTAAAATGAATAACCGTGTTGCTGCTGTTGTGCTGGTATTTCTTGCGTTGGGTGGTGCAGCGATGGTGTATCAGAGTTTTGATCCGCCAGTATCCAAAGCCCAAACCACTGCCCCCTCAAGTTCTTCAGGCTCGAGCGCTCAGGCTGCTGGCTCGAGCGGCACCAGCGCAGTCCCTGGGTTTAATTATGGTCGGGCGAAGCTCGAGAACGAACGGAATACGATTGAGATTGTGGACAGGCTCGATCAGAGCATTGGTTCGATCAAAGCCAGAGCCACGCAACAGTCCGATAGCTCGTGCGATCCGTCGTTTAGCCAAATTTATTGCGAGTTTGTTCGTCAGCAACAGCGTTCTCAGGTGGCGCAAGGTTCAGGGTCGGGTTTTGTGATTGACGATTCGGGTTTGATGTTGACCAACAACCATGTCGTGACGCTCGATTCGGATGCGGTGGCGCAGACGCTGAGTGTGAAGTTTCACAACGATCCCAAGACGTATTCGGCAAAAGTGGTGGGGCGTTCACCAATTTATGATGTGGCGCTAATTAAAATTGATGCGCCTGGCAAGAAATTTAGCGCCATGAGCCTTGGCGATTCGGACACCATTAAGGTTGGTCAGAAAGCCATTGCGATGGGCAACCCGTTCGGACTGGATTTTAGTGTTAGTGAGGGCATCATCAGCGCTACTGGACGCGATTTTTCAGGCTCGAGCAACCTTGCCAGCAACGTGATTCAAACCGATGCGGCGGTCAATCCTGGTAATTCTGGTGGTCCATTGGTCAACTCGAGCGGTGAGGTGGTCGGCATCAACACGGCAATCATCAGCCCTGGCACGGCAGGCAGTGGTCAGGGGCAGTTTGCGGGCATTGCGTTTGCACTGCCGATCAATTTGGTCAAAAGCATTCTGACCGAGTTGAAAAACGGTAAAACCCTCGACTCGAGCAATGTCTCTGCCAGCCGTCCTCGTTTGGGCATTGGTTCGCTCGATTTGGCGGCGTATCCAAATGCGGTTTTGGATCAGTTCAAGTTACCTGCCAATGGCATGATGATTACGCAAGTCGAACCGGGCAGTCCAGCCGAAAAAGCGGGCTTAAAGGCGGCAGACAAAAAAATCGATTACAACGGTGAGCAAATTCCTGTCGGCGGTGATGTCATTACGGCAGTCAATGGGACTCCGGTACAATCGGTGGATGATTTGCGTCGGGTCGTTTTTGACGCCAAAGACGGTGAGGCGGTCACGCTTTCAGTGCGCCGCGATGGCAAGGACATTGAAGTCAAAGCCGTTCCTCGAGTCTTGACCACCAAGTAAACCTGTTACTTTATCAAGTGCGCCTTGATTCTGAGGCGCACTTTTTGCTGGTTTTCTCGAGTTTAAAGGCATTTCATAAGCTTTTCTTTCCGTCCTCTCATTCCCTTCACCAAGCCTTGCCCGTATAGTGACGCTGTGAATTTCAAAACCCGAATTGTTTTTGGTCTGGTCGCGCTTGGGGTCTTCTCGAGCGCCAATGCGCAACGTGTTGGTTTTTTACCGCTCGAGGGTGATCTCGACGCGTTTAATCTGGCAGTGCCGACGGCGGTCTCTCGAGCCTTGGAGAGCGTGGACGGTTTGGTCGCGCCGACGCCGTTCGAGTTGTATCAGTATCTACGGGCGCGTCCCGAGAACGCAGACCGAATGGTCGAGTCTTTTGCGCTGGATTATGTGGTCAGCGGCAAGATTTTGGGCAAAGCTGGGGCGTATTCGCTCGAGTACACCGTTAAAAAAGTCGATGGCGGAGGTTCAGATACCTTGGTGGCAAAGGGCAGCGATTTTAAGAAATTGGTTGCCACCGCAGATGCAACCCTGATTAAAGCCCTTGGTTTAAAACCCAGCACCGATGACATTAAGGAAATCACCAGCATCGAGAACGCTTTGCCAGCGCCAGAGGTGGTGGTGGCAGCCGTGACCCCAGGCGCAAAAGACAGTGTTGGAATTCTCGAGAAGGCAGGAGCAAATGCTTGGGCGTTGGGTGCTCGAGGCTTACTGTTGTCCCAAACTGGCAAGGTTGCCGATGCTGTGCCATTGGCAACACAGGCGGCAAAACTCGCGCCGCTCGATGCCAGTGTCATGATGGTCGCGGGTGTCATTCAATTGCAGGGTAAGAAAAATGCGGATGCCAAAACCGTAATCGAGGCGGGTTTAAAACTCAATCCGTCCAAGCCAGAACTGCATTACCTGCAAGGTCTGCGTATTTTGCGCGGCGCGGACAAACTCAGTAACGACATTTTGCAGGCGGCAACCAACGAATTTAAGACCGCTTTGGAGTACAACCCGCGTTTTCTCGAGGCGGTTTTAAACATTGCCGATATTTTCGAGCGTTACGGCGGCAATACAGGTTGGCAAACCGCCGAATCGGTGCTCTTAAACCTTGCGCCAAGAATGCCAGATGAACTCGAGCTTCACAACCGTTTGATCACCTTGTATTTGAACAATGACCGCGACAGCGCCACGCGTTACTTGCGCAATTTGGTGCGCGACACACCAGATGTTCCAGATACGGTCTATGCCATCGCCAGCCGTTTACCAAACCTCGAGCAAGCCTTAGCAATTGTCACCAAAGGCGATGCAGCCTACCCTGATAGTTCGGCTTTGGCATTTTCACGCGGTGCAATCTTTGAGCACCAAGGAATGTATTCTGACGCCGCCAAAGCCTACCAAACGGCGGCGACTCGAGACGACACGAACGTTCAGGCGTTGACGGGTTTGGCGTATGCGAACGCGAAACTGGGGCGTGATTCTGACGCCGAGGCATCACTGAAAAAGGCGGCTGGCGACAAGTTCGAGCCTAAACTGATTGCCCGCATGTATTTGCTTTCGGGGCGTTTGGACAAGGCGAATCCTTTGGTTGATGCGCTGGTTAAGAGCAACCCAACCACTGCCGAATACGGTTATTGGAACGGCGTTGGCGCAATGTGGTCTGGTCAATTTGATGACGCTCAGAAAGCGTTTGAAGGCAGCCTAAAGCAACAAACCGATCTCGAGACTGCGCGTCAGGCGATGGCGTTTTTTATGCCCGAACGTCGCAAAATTGGGGCTGTCAAACTGACTGGCGATGCCTTAAAGTCCTATCAACTCGGTGTGGCGTTGCTGGATTTGGGCAACAGCTTGGACGCGCTCGAGGCGCAAACGGCGTTTCAAAAGGCGCTTGCGGCAAATCCAGACAATGCGCAACTCAAATTTTTTGTGGCACAGTCTATGTATAAATCGGGCAACACCGATGATGCCATAGACTTGCTGAACGAGGTTTTGACTGCGTTAGACACGAATGTTGCCGTCATGACCGCCTTGGCGGTGGCTTACGCCGATCAGGGTCGTTTTGACAAGACCCTCGAGTTGCTCGGCAAGGCAACCAAGTTTGATCCCAAGTATTCGCTCGGTTGGTATTTTTCTGGGGTCATGAATTTTGGTTTGGCGCAGGAAGAAGCCGTGCCTGGCACGCGCAACACGTATTTGGCGGCGGCAAAAGATGCGTTTACCAAATCGGTTGGCATTGACAGTTACTTAAAAACCTATGTTCAACCATACTTAACGGCAATCAAGTAAGCCATTTGTTCTAAAAGTTTAAGTTCTATCTGTTTGGGACGGCATTTTGTCGTCCCATTCTAGTTTGAGGCTCGAGGAATTGATTTGACAATTATCGAATCAGAATCTAAGATTTGATTCGAGATTCAACGAATCAGAAAGAGGGGTTTATGAGCCAAACACCCGAAACCATCGCCCTTGCCCAAAAATATGACGCCATCACCAGACAAGTCGCACTAAGCTTTAAGCGGCAACTCGAGCTTGCCAGAGCCGAACAAAATCAGGAAGCGATTGTGCAAAACGAGATCAAACTAGGCATCATGATTGCCGCTAGGGGCTTGTTTGCTGGAACGTATAAAAGCGTGACCAACGCCAATCCCGAGGGCAATTGGAAGGAAACATGAGCAGTCACAAGCCGACGCCCAACAACAGCATCTCGCTCGAGCAACGAGCAGATTTTTTTAAGGCACTCGGGCATCCAAGTCGGGTTTTGATTGTGAACTTATGCAGGCAAAAATCGCGTCACACAGAAGAACTCGCCAGCATTTTAAGCATTACACCTGCCACGGTCAGCCACCATCTGAAATTGCTCGAGACTGCTGGAATTCTTGAGGGGATCAAAGACGGGTATTACCAAAACTACACCGTCAAAAAAGCCGTGCTCGAGCAAACACTGGCGGCACTAGTGAGTTTGCAAGAGGTACAACTCGAGCAAAATACCGAAACGGACGGTTTCAGGTTAAAGGTTCTCAATACTTTTTTGAAACGCGGACGATTAAAGGCAATCCCCGCCCAACGCAAAAAACGTGACATCATCCTCGAGAAAATCTTGGAAAGTTTCGAGTTTGACCACGATTATCCAGAGCGCGAAGTTAATTTAATCTTGTCCGAATTTCACGAAGATTTCTTTACGTTGCGCCGCGAACTGGTCGGGGCTGGCTTAATGACCCGCGAGAAAGGCATTTACTCGAGAATCCCTGGTGTGACCAGCGTCAATTTAAGCATTGATCGGGGTTTGTAGCTCAAGGTTTTGGAGAACATCATGACAACCGTTCAAATTATTTTTGGCACTCGAGCACAAGACAATCTAAAAATTCTTGAAAACTCGAGCCTGCAATTGCGGGTTGTATGCTTCGTCTTTACGGTTTTGACGTACCAGAGCAATCGCATTTAAGGATATTAAACCAGTCACGGAGGCAATTCATCATGTCATTTTTGATTGCGCATCATTATTTGATCGAACCCACATCACAACTGAGCCTAAAACTGCATTCCGAACTCGAGGAATCGTTCGCTTCAATTCTTCTGGAACGCATTGTCGTTGCCAAATTATACGTCAATAATTTGAATCCTCAACAAGAACAAGAAAGCATCTCAGAAATCAAGATTGCATTTCTGGCTCGGTTGCTGATTGATCGGGTTTGGGATACCACAACGCAATTTGCGGATTTGTTTGGCAGTTCCCAACTTTCAACCGCGCTCTTTGAAAGTTGGTGGACGCTCTGCGAAATTGAGTACGAATCATTTTCAGATTGGGAAGGTTTTGTGACACAAGCTCAAGCGCAGATCAACAACGCCGATTGAAAGCAAACCCAGTTTTAGCACAATGGTTAAGGCTCGAGTTTTAAGCTTGCTTTTGGCGCAATCGCCATTGACGACTGACGACCAGAAAAAATCCACCAATGACCAGCCCGATTGCGGCGACCAGAAAATTCCACCACGGCGTCCAGGACAACACTGTTTGGGTTTGCCAAATTGCTTCTGGATTTTGCTCGAGGAACATAATACTTTTTTGGTCTCCCAGGTTGGTTTGATTGTATTCGGATTCGCTCACGGTTAAATTGGCAAACTGCAATGTGCCGTCAAAACTTTTGGGCAGCGTGATTTTGACGCCAAGCACATCGACGTTTTGCTGGCGATCTTGTCCCGTTAAAAAACTGACACGCAAGGCATAAGGCGTACAGCTACGCTCGAGGCAAAGCGAACGGTAAGGCAGTTTTTGAATGACACTGGCATTTTTTTGAATTCCATTTTTTTGCAACGCTCCAAATTGCGGCATTGAAACACCCAAGGTCAGAACAGCCAAACCAATGGCTGGTGCGATGAACATTGCCCCCAGGAGCAACATCCATTCGGTTCGTGATAACAGTCTTTTCATGCGTTTCCCAAACGTTTTACTCGAGTTTTTTTAAGAAAGTACGTTGTTTGTTGCACCCGAGAATATCATACAGAACTGTTCATCAACGCCTCGAGTACCGTCACCACCAAAACCGTTCCAGGGTCAACTTTGCCCTCAGTGCCACCGACCCAGTTGGCGCGTCCAATCATGCTCTTTAAGGGTGTTGCCGCGTCGCGTCCATTTCGTGCCGCTTGGAGCATCAACACTCCTGCATTCTCGAGGCTCGAGCCTGTGTTTATGGCGTTCGAGAAGGCTTCGGCGGCAGGATGCAGTGCGTCCACCAAGGTTTTATCGCCCAGATTGGCTTTACCGCGTTCTTGAACCCCGAGACTGGCTGCCATCAACATTTTTGCCAAAGTTTGATCGTCTGCGCTCGAGAATCCCATGATTTCTTTGCCTGCTCGCATTAAGGCAGTTGCCACCAAAGCGCCCATGGTACTTGGGGCAACACGGTTGTACGCCATACCAACGCCTGCCAGCCACTTCCCAAGGTCATCAGTAGGCGGTTGGGCTTTCAGATGCTCGAGAACCCCTTGAGCGCCCTTAGAAACGCTGACACCCGTATCACCATCGCCCATCGCCGCGTCTAAAGTGTTCAGTAAATCAGTAATCTCGAGAAGGCGTTTGGCAGCACGTTCAATGCCTAATTGAAAATCAGTTCCTGTCATGATTAAACCCGAAAGAATGGCGTATGAGCGGGATGATCGAGAAGTGCTGCCAATTCAGCATCAAGTTTCATAATGGTAATACTCGCGCCTGCCATCTCGAGGCTGGTGGCAAATTCGCCAATAAAAACTTGGTGAACTCCGATACCTTGTTGCTCGAGAATTTTGTGAACACGGCGGTACAAAATATAAAGTTCTTCGGGTGGGGTTGCGCCCAAACCGTTGACCATGACTGCAACGCTCGCACCGCTCGAGATTGAGATGTCTGCTAAAATGGTTTCCAAGATGGTATCTGCAATCTGGTCAGCCGTCTCGAGTTTGCCTGTTCGCACACCAGGTTCGCCGTGAATGCCCATGCCAAGTTCCATTTCACCGTCCGCAACGGTAAAAGTTGGTTTTCCAACGGCTGGTAAAATGCACGGGCTGAGCGCCACGCCCATCGTGCGCATGTTGGCAAGCGCTTTAATCGTTGAGGCTTCAACTTCCTCGAGCGACGCGCCCAGATCTGCTTTCGCTCCAGCGATTTTAAAGGCAAAGACCATTCCTGCCACGCCACGCCGAGTATGTGCGCGGTCTGCGGTAGCACTGGCAACATCATCTTTGACCAGCACAGTCCGAACTTCGATGTCATCCATGCTTGCCATTTCGGTTGCCATGTCAAAATTCATGACATCACCGCCGTAGTTACCATAAATATAAAGCACACCTTTACCTGCATGAATGCGTTTTGTGACCTCAAGCATCTGATCGCTGCTGGGTGACTGAAAAACATCACCTATCGCGCAACCATCGAGCATTCCTTGCCCAACGTAACCCAAGAAAACAGGCAAGTGTCCAGAGCCGCCACCTGTCGCTATGGCAACCTTATTCGCCACAGGTGCATCAGCCCTGACCAAGCATCGCAAATCGCTACCGACAGGCGCAACCATCTTGCCATGTGCCAAGTAAAGTCCATTGAGCATCTCGTTAACGAAATCGTTCGGATTGTTCAAGATTTTTTTCATGCCCTACCCCCAGAGTGTTTGAACTTTAAGTTGAGGCTTGAATAATACCTCAGTGCGTGCGCTTGGCGTGCGGATCAGATTCTCGAGTACAATTTTTGAGTAAATTCACATTTTGAAGGGGGTCAGAGCATGCCTGAAAGGTATTTTATTGGCGTGGATGGTGGCACTGAAAGCTTACGCGCAGCCGTATTTAACGCTTCTGGAACGGTTTTGGGTTCGGCTTCAACGGCTTACGAAACAACTTTTCCAAAGCCGTCGTGGGCAGAACAAAACCCTGAAGATTGGTGGCAAGCACTTGGCTCGAGCGTCAAAGGCGCAATCTCGAGTGCTGGAGTTCAACCCAGAGAAGTTGCCGCAATTTGCTTGGACACGACTTGTTGCAGCGTGGTTGCCCTGGATGCACAAGGTATTCAAGTACGACCTGCCTTAATCTGGATGGACATTCGCGCCAGCGAACAAGCAAAGCGAATCTCGAGTTGCAATGATGATGCCCTACGGCTTAATGGGTATGGACCTGTCAGCGCCGAATGGATGGCAGCCAAAGCCTTATGGTTGCTCGAGAACGAACCCGCAAATTTCGAGCGTGCCAAGTATGTTTGTGAATACCAAGATTACCTGAATCATCGCCTAACCGGGCGTATGACAGGAAGTTTGAACAATGTTTCGATTCGCTGGCATTACGACGCGGCTCGAGGTGGTTTTCAAGAATCCTTGTACGAAAAAATTGGTTTAAGTGAATTGCTCGAGAAATTCCCAACTGAAATTATTGCAATGGGTGACAAAATTGGGAATCTTACGGCTGAAGCCGCAAAACACCTCGGACTCAACTCGAGTACCCTAGTCGTTCAGGGCGGCGCGGATGCTTTTGTTGCGATGATTGGGCTGGGTGTCGTTGAACCTGGCAAACTGGCGTTCATCACCGGCTCGAGCCATTTGCATTTGGGTTTGAGTAGCAAGCCATTTCATGCCAAAGGCTTGTGGGGAACGTACAGCGATGCGGTCATAAAAGGCTTGCACACCGTAGAAGGTGGTCAGACCAGCACAGGCAGCGTGATTGCTTGGTTACGGCGTTTGCTGGGCGACATTGACCTCGAGACACTGAACCAAAAAGCCATGCAGCTTCGACCTGGAGCAGATGGACTGGTGGTACTCGAGCATTTTCAGGGCAACCGCACGCCGCACACCGACCCGAATTCTCGAGGGGTGATTTCTGGCTTGACACTCAAGCACGGCGCGGAACATTTATTTCGAGCCGTAATTGAAGGCGTGGCATTTGGCACTGAGGACATTTTTGCCACAATGCGCGGTGCGGGTTATGTCCAAAACGAGTTCATTATGTGCGGCGGGGCAACCCGATCAAACTTATGGATGCAAATTCATGTCGATGTGAGCGGTGTACCAATCACCCTGACCCAATCGCCAGATGCTGCCATGCTTGGTTCGGGCATTTTGGCAACTGTTGGCGCGGGGGTTTACTCGAGCATTCCCGAAGCCTGCGAGCAGATGGTGCAACAAGGTCGTGTGATCGAACCGAATCTCGAGCGTCATGAAGCCTACAAACCGCTTCTCGAAGCGTACCGTGCGACGTATGCAAACTTAAAAAGCACCCTTCATGCACAAGCGGCACTGGCTCGAGGTGATAGTTTCTAAGCTCGAGAAGGCGACACGATAACCTCAAGACACCGACGAAATAACTAATTCGCTCCAGGTTGAAACGAAATCCAAAGAATTTATTTTGCTGCCTCGAATGACCATCTCAAAATCGTCTCAGACGTCTCAGTCAAAACCATTTTTGACTGAGACGTTCATGTAACGATACCTGCCTAAAGTCTCCCTTGAAGCTGAAGCGACTGTTCTGCACGAGTAACCAAAGCAGAATGACCCGTTTCTAGAAAAGGAGGTCATGAATGAAAGGCATTGTGATTGAAGTGATGGCATTG
>JAYVRX010000137.1:0-14973 GCA_043775825.1 Deinococcales bacterium | reverse complement strand
GCAGCAAAACTCTCGATTCGTATCATCATCTTGTCAAAGAACTCACCAACTTGCTCGCTTCCCTTAACGGGGCGCGCTCGGAGGCGGCGATAAATGTATCACCCAAGTTCGGATGTGTCAACACCTGACGTTTTGGGTTTGGACTCGAGTTGCAAAAGATTTGTTTTTTGCATCAGGGACAGGTGTAAGAAAACCAGTCCGATTCAAAGTCAAAAACTCGAGCCTTGAGACGCGCAATTCTTGGGGCATTACGGCTGTGCATTTTGTAACACTCGCAATCTTCAGTTCACGGTCTGTTGAATTTCGATTGCGCCGTAAATCTCGGGTTGTTCAACCTCGAGTTCACCAGCGCGAACACCCTCAAGCATGGCGCTGAACAGGACAGTGCGTTCGCCCCAATCTTGGGCGGGAATGTCGCCGAAGAAAAATTTCTTGAGCTTGCGACCAAATTCGTGTAGACGCTCGAGGGCTTGAGGGAGCGTTAAACGGTCATGGGCAAGGTCGAATAAATTCACTTCACTGATACGACGTTTAGCAGCCTCGACCAGATCGCCAAGACCTTGTGTGAGGGGACGCATTTTGCGTGGCAGGTTGATTGGTACGGGGCTGGCGATCAGCATTTTCGAGCGTTCTTTGCGGCGATCACGCAAGAACGAAATCGCACCCTCGAGTTGCGCCAGGGCTTCGACGCCCGAGAGGACATCCTCGAGTGAAGCATCAATTTCATCGGCATCGGCGTGGTGGGCTTTGGGGGGGCGCGGCAGCAACAAACGCGCTTTAAGTTCAATCACGCCAGCCAGGTGCGGCAGGGCTTCGGATGCCAAATCCAGACTGCCAATACTGACGATCTCGAGTTCGGTGCGGAGGGTTTCAAACCGCAACAAGACAGCGCGGGTTAACTCGAGAAGCGGGACAAAAGCAGGCTCAAGTTTTCCGGCACGCAGAGCGGCGGCAAGCTCGAGCAGTGTGCCTTCAAAACCCTCGAAACGGGCGATGAAGGTGATGTCAAAGGTATCAATTGGCTCGAGGCTGGCTTGGGTCATTGGCTGATGGGACGGATTGAACTGGGGCGCAATAAGCCGATGGCATCACGAACCTCGAGCATCGTCTCTCGAGCAATTTTCTGGCAGTACTCCGCACCAGAAACCAAGGCGTCAGTGACTTCGTGCGGGTGTGCTTGAAGGTGCGCGGCTTTGGCTTGAATTGGGTCGAGGGTTTCCATCAAACCGATCATCAGGCGTTTTTTGCAATCTACGCAACCAATCCCTGCGCGGCGACATTCGACATTGACTTCTTCTATTGTCTCGAGGTTCGAGAAAAGTTTGTGATACGAAAAGATCACGCAGATGTCGGGATTGCCTGCATCGTTGCGGCGCACCCTGGCAGGATCGGTGGGGGTAACACGAATTTTTTCCCACAGTGCAGTTTGAGGTTCCAGCAACTCGAGGGTGTTGTTCTTGGATTTGCTCATCTTGCCCGAATTGTCCAGACCAGGAACTCGAGCGGCGCTTTTGTCGATGCTGGCTTTGGGTTCTGGGAACACAGGATTTTCGGGCGAGAACTTAGAGTTGAAACGCCGTGCAACCTCTCGAGTGAGTTCGATGTGCTGGATTTGATCCTCACCAACGGGAACGGTATCGGCTTTGTAAAGCAAAATGTCGGCAGCTTGAAGTACGGGGTACATCAG
Source organism: Deinococcales bacterium (assembly GCA_043775825.1). GTDB lineage: Bacteria > Deinococcota > Deinococci > Deinococcales > JAAFIG01 > JANXTZ01. The sequence goes on along the minus strand of JAYVRX010000137.1, from coordinate 13,286 downwards.
TAAACCTGCAAGAACGCTGTGTTGTTCAGATTTGTCTTTGAATTGCGTCATGCGCTCGAGTTCGCCGAGTGGGGTTTGGGTGCTGAAGACCCAACCAAGTTCGAGGTGTTCTGGCACGTGCGATTGCGCGAAAAGCACGATTTTATTGGGGTCAAGCCCTGCTGCCATGTTCGCCAGAGCCGCGTCGAAAGTGCGCTGCGCCAGCAATTCACGGTCATGCGGAATGGTGATGGCATGATAGTCCACGATGCAAAAAATCGCGTCTTTACCGATTTGTTCGCCAATTTTGACCCAGTTGCGAATAGCGCCCAAGTAATTGCCAATGTGCAAATCGCCAGTTGGTTGAATGCCCGAAAAAACACGTTTCACGGCTCGAGTATACCGCCCATTTAAGATTTGATCTGCGACTGCCCAAGCGGTTCTACTGGAGTGCCGAGTAATTCAATCTGGTTATCTCGAGTTTCTTTTTTAAACTAAAAAATAACTATTTTCACTTAAAACAAAATTTAAACTTGACAAATTATAATATTATACTTTATAGTATTTTCAGGAGGCAGGAAACATGAACAACCAAACCGAATGGACACTGAGCGCCAACCGCGAGCATCTCGAGCAACTCCTGCACGATGCAGACACCCACCGTCAACTTGAAAATGCCTACGGCAACTGGAAGCACCAACTCGCGCAAACATTGCAAGCCTGGGCGCGAAAACTCGAACCAGAACTCAAGCAACCACAACACAAACTGGCATAAAAAAAGAGGCATCATTAACGATGCCTCTTTTTCATTTGAATTAAAAAATTAACCGCAGGAAACCGTACCGCTCAAAGCCACCTTGCAATCACCACCACGCTTAATAAACTCGAGATTCTCGGCAGCATCGTTGACCGCATTCACCCCGCGTTTAATGGCATTGACTTTGCCCGACGGATTAACAATGATCGTGTCACGGCTGTATAAACCCAAACCCGAAGCGACATCGAACGCCTTTGCCAATTCAAACTTGGTATCAGGAATTTGCGGAATCTTCAGGGCGTACTTTTTGACAAAATCACATTGCTTGGCGCTTCCATCGTTCGAGACACCATAAACAGTCGCACCAGCCTCGAGAAAATCCTGATAACGCTTGGTGTATTCGATGTTCTGCGCCGTGCAACCACTGGTAAACGCCCTGGGATAAAAGAACAACACAATCCATTTACCCTTGTCAGCCTCGAGCTTAATGGTTTTACCAAACGAATCTTTTAGAACTGGAAGCGGTGCGAGTTCACCAACTTTTAACGCCAACGCGAGGCTCGAGCATAACAGCACAACCAAAAACGCAGAAAAGATTTTCATAGCTCGAGTCTATTCCTTATTGAACAAGAAAACTGTGAACAACCTTGAAGTTTCCTGAATTCAAACCTACGCAAAATTAAGCATTTTTTGATAGGTTCTACATCTCGAGCACAATAAGCACGAATTGGAAACAAATCTTAAATCTAAGCTCATAAACGCCAAAATTCTTTGCTTACACTCGAGGCATGAAAAAGAACTTGCAACTTGCAATCTTCGCCATCACCGCAGCCTTATCCAGCGCCAAAGCTACCGACGCGACCTTGTACTACAATTTCGCCGAAATCCGCGAACCCGTGCAAATCGCTGGCAACCGTTTTGATTGGACTCCAGCCGCCGACCTTGGACAATATTTAGTTCCTGGCAGTTTGGAACTCGAGTATCCAGAAATTTTTAACGTCAATTTGCTACCCGCCAGCCCGAGTTTGCTCGAGGCGTTTGAAGGCAAAGAAGTATTGTTAAAACGCGATAACAAACTGGTTAAAGCTATTGTCATCAAAGCCAATATTGGTTTGTTTCAAGTGGGCGGTCAATACGTGCAAGCCAGCGTTGCCGATGTGGTCTTCCCAACACTCGAGGGCGTGCGGTTTGCCCCAACCTACTCGTGGACTTTGGGCGGCAGTGGCGGCTCGAGCGTGCTGACGTATTTGACACGAGGCATCACTTGGAGTCCGCGTTATACGCTGGCAATTAAAGGCGACGATGCCAAATTAACGGGCTGGGCAGACGTTCGCAACGCCAGTGGCTTAGAATACAAAACACCGAAACTCGAGTTGATCGCAGGGCAGGTGAACCTCAGTTACCAGGACAATGGTCGAGAGACACAAGCTTACGCCGTTGCCGATACACAAATAGCAAAAGCCTCTTCACCATCAGCACCTAGCGTTGAGGCGGCGGGTGAAAGTGCAGGTTTACAGACTTTTAAATTTAACAGTCCCGTCACAATGCCAGCACGCACCACCACCAGCTTGCCATTCATTAACACCAAAGCCACGCTCGAGCGTAGCTTTGAGTATTACAGTGGTTTTAATGGCAGCCCAAAAATAGTTGTGCCTTTAAACCGTGTTTACAATATCAAAACAGACTCTGACCTGCCAGGTGGTGTCATGACCGTGCGTGAAGATGCCCGGGTGGTTGGACAAACCCAAATCGGTGACAATCCCAAAGCCGAAAAAGCCACGTTCAATCTGGGAGCGGATTTTGACCTGCGTCTTACCCGCACAGCGCAAACTTTAAGTCGCACCAACACGAGCATCAAGTACAAAGTCAATTTCAGCATGACCAACACCAAAACCAGGGCGGTAACGGTCAAAATCAACGAGGTTTTGGGTGGGCAAAATTACGCGCTCGAGGCTGTCAAATTGCCGAACATTAAGAATAACGAAGAGGGCATCAGTGCAGTCAACACCCTCAAACCAGGCGAGAAGTTTGAAGCGACCTACACGATTACATTCAAGTATTAAACTTCAGAATCATGTTGCGAAGCTCGAGACAAAATCTCGAGCTTTTTTGATGCGTCAAACTCGAAGTAAAAGTGCCTTTGGGAACGTTTTGTGGATATCTCCCGTATTCTGATGCGAGAGGAATTGATGTTTCCTCCTGCATTTGCCAAAAAGAATGCTTTATCACCTGTAAATCCAAGGGGGAAGACATGGCATGGCTCGAGTGGTGGAATTTTTTATTTGTTGCGCCACTGGGTGCAGGGATCATTTTGGCGGTGCTGGTCGTACTTTCTGGGGCTTTTTCGAGCGAGGGTGGCGGACATGGGCACGGTGACGCTGCTGACGCTGCTGACACAGCCGATCATGACGGGCATTTTGACGGCGATCATGGGGATTCCGATGGTGGTAAAAGTTTTGATCTTCTTGGCTGGTTTGGTATTGGACGCGGTGTCAGCATTAGCGTGATGCTGCCGATTCTTTTGAGCGCATGGGGTTTAACGGGTTTCTTGTTTAATTTAATGCTCGAGCCAACCCTGCGTTTCCCTCAATTGTTTGCAGTTGTTAGTGTGCTCGGCGCATTTTTAGGCTCGAGTTTTGTGGGAAGGCAATTTGCCCAAAACTTTATTCGTTTTGCCGATCAGAATCGCAAAACCAACATTCAAAGCTCAGAACTGGTTGGTTGTTTCGGATCAAGCGTGTTTGAAATCAGCAAAGATGGTGGTGCAGCCAACATCAAAGACCCTTTTGGCAACATTCACCGTGTCAGCGTTATCAGTCGTGGTGAAACCATTCAAGCCAACATAGCCGTTCGAGTGCTCGAATATCAACGTGGGATTTATGTTGTACAGGAGGAAGTAAATGATTAGTTTTGTCTTGATTGGGTTGTCCATTCCGTTTTTTGCCTTGTCCCTGTTTGGCGCTACGTTCATCTCGACCTGGAGCGCCATCAATTCTGGCATCACTGGTGGACTGGGGTTGCTGTTCTTGTTGGTCGGTTTGGCGGCTTGGGCGTACACACAGTTTTACATCAAACCAAGCGCCAACCTGGCGTATGTTCGCACAGGTTTGGGAGGACGCACTGTCTTTATTGACAAAGGCGGTTTCTTTATCCCAGTCGTACATAGGCTGGTCGCCGTGAACCTCGAAACCCTCAAACTTGAGGTGGAACGTAAAGGTTTGGACGCCCTGATTACCAAAGACAATTTGCGGGTCGATGTCAAAGCCGAGTTTTACATTAAAGTTCATCCAGAAGAAGATGCGGTTATGAATGCCAGCCGTTCGCTGGGTGAAAAAAGTGTCACCGCCCAAGAGGTCGCGCATCTGGTGTTTGAAAAGCTGGTTTCGGCGCTGCGATCCGTTGCTGCCACCAAAGACTTGGTCGAAATTCACTCGCAGCGCAACGCTTTTGCCAGTGGCGTTCAAGATTTGGTGCGGGCTGACCTTGAACCAAACGGTCTGAGCTTGGAATCCGTGACGATTTCCAAACTCGATCAGACCAATCAAGATTTGCTGTCTGACACCAACATTTTTGACGCACAAGGCAAACGAAAAATCACTGAGATCACCCAAGAGGCTCTGGTCGAACGCAACCGCATCGAACAAGAAGCCCGCCGACAACTGACCATCAAAAATGTCGAGATTGCAACCGAAGTGCTGGCACTCGAGCGTTCCAAAGCCGAAGCCGAAGCCTCACAGCGTTCAGAAATAGCCAAAGTCCAAGCCGAAAAATCTCGAGAGGCAGAAACTTACCGTATCGAGCAAGACCGTCAAGTCAAAGAAGCCGAAATTTCGATGGAACAAGCTGTGAAAACAGCCGCCATCGAACGCGACTTACAAGTGATCTTAAAAGAACAAGAACGCGAAAAAATCAATGTCGAACGCGAAAAAGTGATTGAAGTCGCTCAGCGCGAACGCGAAATTGCCGTGACCGATGCCGAACGCCGCCGTGCCGATGCCGAAAAATTATCGTTAGAATCGCAAGCCGAACGCGAAAAAGCCAGCCAAAGCATCACCACCGTTTCGCAATTGGCACAAGCCGAACGCGAAGCACAAACCAAACTGATTGCCGCCAAACAAGCCATCGAACAAGACCGCTTCAAGCAACAAACCAATGCCGAAGTCAACGCTTTCAGCGAAGTCAAAAAATCCGAAGCCCAAAAACAAAGTGCCGAGCTTGACGCCACCGCAACGTTGCGCCGCGCCGAAGCCGAATCCAGCGCCAAAGAACAAATGGCTCGAGGTGATACCGCCGTCAAAAAAGTGGACGTTGACATCGCCCGAGAGAACGTCGAAGTTGAACGCGCCCGGGTTGAGGTGGCACGTCAAGCGCTCGAGAACAAACAAACCTTCTCGGCAGCCGCGCTCGAGTTTGAATTACAAAAACTACGGATTGAAGCGCAACGTGACGTTCAAGCTGAAATGGCAAAAGCCCTTGGGCAAATGCTTTCCAAAGGCAACATGAACATTTACGGCGACCCTGAAACCCTGGCAAAAGTGAACCAACAATTCATGAACGGCATGGGGGTCGGTGCAGCCGTAGACGGCACATTGAGCGGCTTGGGATTGGACAGCAAAGATGTTTTACCTCAGCTTGCAGCCCTGCTAACACAACTTGGTGTTGTCATGAATAAACCATCAACAGATAAACCTGAAAAAGAAAAGTAAATCAAGCCGTAAAGAGCTCGAGAGACCAACTCTCGAGCTTTTTGATTTAACAATTGCAAAAGATCGGCTAAACTAAAACCATGACCATGCTCGAGTCAAAAACCATGACCGTAAACGAATACCTGGCGTTTGAAAAACACTCTGAAATTCGTCACGAATTCGTGGAAGGCAGGCTATACGCGATGGCAGGCGAAACTCTTTTGCATGACGACATTGTTTTGAACATCGTCGAAGCTTTACGTACAACCGCTCGAGCAAAAAGTTGCCAACTGCACGCCACCAACATCCAAACTTTGGTCAAAGGTGATCGTTACCGTTATCCAGATATTGTTGTGACTTGCGAAACCATCCAAAATCCGCGTTTAATCCAAGTACCTTGCTTGATTCTCGAGGTGCTTTCGGATAGTACAGCGGACGTGGATCACGGCATTAAACTCGAGGAGTACACCAAAATACTTTCGTTGCAGCGATATGCCATCGTTTCACAAAATTCTCGTCAAGTGATTGTCTACAAACGCGAAGGCAAACAATGGACATTTGAAGTGCTGCTTGAAGACGGCGAAATTGAAATTCCATGTCTTGAGACAACAATGACGCTCGAGCAAATTTACTCAAACCTCGAGCTTTGACCCCAGTACGCCATTTGGCTCATCACACCTCGAGCCGCTTTTTGGTGTAGAATTTTTTAATAGTTTTACTGCATTGGAGGTGACACGAATATGAAAACAACTCAGCCCCTTTTATCCCTCGCTTCGAGGCTCTTCGCCCTGTCTTATGCAATCAGGAGTCAAAGTGATTCAATTCGTATCAGCCTTACCATGCAAGTGCGATTCTCAAAACTCGAGTTTTAAACCCCCCTTGGTGGCATTATGAGCCGCCGTCCGAGCACTCGAGACAGTGAAGTTTCTTGGAGTGAATCTCGAGAATCTTTTGATGATCGTGGTCATCGCCTTAACCGCAAACCACCACGACGGCGCAGCGTATCCGCATTGCTTTCCGAAAATCAAACCGATTATCAAGTCGAAGAGCACGTCAAATTCGACGATCCTGGCTTACAAGAATTGTTTGAACGCGGTTTGATTGTTGATCTGTTATGGGAACTCAAGTCCGGCAAGGAAGCCACCGTCTACGTGGTCGAAGGCAAAGAAGGAATTGCTGCCGCAAAGTTGTACATTGATTCTCGAGTACGTAGTTTTAAAGATGATTCTTTGTACCGTGGCTCGAGGTTCATTGGCGATAAACGCATTCAAAAAGCGATTGAATTGCGCTCGAGAACGGGAGTGAGCGCTCAGAATATTTTGTGGGTGCAAGAAGAATTTTCGCAAATGCACGCACTTCAAGCATACGGCGTTCCAGTCCCGCGCCCAATTGCTTTAGCCGAAGCGGGCAACGTTATTTTAATGGAATTTATTGGCGACGAAAACGGCGCTGCACCACGACTTTCTGACGCCAAATTAACCAAAACGCAAGCCGAAGATGCTTGGCAGCAAAGCGTTCGCAACATGGGTTTGATTCTGGGCGCGGGACGGGTACATGGCGATTACAGCACCTTCAATATTTTGTGGTGGCAAGAACGTTGCATCGTCATTGACTTCCCGCAAGTCGTACTGGTGCAAGAAAACCCCAGCGCGAACATGATTCTCGAGCGTGACGTGGCTGGGTTGTGTCGCAGTTTTGGGCATTTTGGTTTGCGTCCAGACCCAATCGAGACTTTAAAACAGGTACGTCGCGTGGCTCGAGAGGTTCAGATTGCCAAACCTTCTGAAGAATTGGCGTTGGTGTTGTGAAAGCTGAGAGTGACCACAGCGAGGAATTTTTAAAGTACGCACTCGAGCAAGCACATCCGTTGCTGCTCGAGTGGTACACAGAAAGCACTTTGACTGATCTGTTGACACAAGATGTGCAACGGGACGCTCGAGAATTTTTTTTAGACGATTTTGCGGCAAAGTTTGGTGGTCGAACATTGGAGCTTGGTATTGCGTCCGAATTTTTTAAACATCGCTTGCTCGAGGTGGCAGGGCGACGTTTGATTGCTGGGATTCGGTTTTTTGGAATGGACATTGAGCGTCCTTTTATTGAGGTGGCACGCATTAGCCAACCACTCGAGAATCAAAGTCAGCAACTCGAGTTGAGCCAGCTTTTGAAAAAAGAATTTGCAATCTTTAAACCCACGCGCTGGCGTATTTTTCAAGCCTCACACCTCGAGTATCAATTTGCGGGTTGTGACACCGATTTGCGGGTGGTCGCGGGTTTGCTCTCAAGCATCAAGGCTCAACCTAAACCAGAAAATGACAACCGAGTCAAACTCAAACCCGCGATCAACCTCGGGTTTTACCCGCGATACCAAAAACTCTATCAAGATTTGTACGCCAAACACCCGTGGTTATCCGATGTTGCCCGAACCGAAACGCTCGAGGATGTCACGCATTATTTCGAGCATGACAAGGTTTTTGAAATTTTTGTTGATGGCACTTGGGCGGGTATCACGATTGCCGCCAGAGATCAAGAATGGGGCTTGAAAGGCTGGTTGATGGTCGAAATTGCACTCGAGTCAAACTGGCAAGGACAAGGTTTAGGCGTGGCGGTGCAACGTCAACTGGTAGCTCGGCTCGAAGATGCTGGCAACGACACACTGTTTGGCACGGTAGGCGCGGTCAATATTCCCATGCAGAAAACGGCTGCCAAGGTTGGACGGGTTGATCTTGGCGGGCAATATTGGACGGGACTGTAAACCCTTTTCACATCCGCCAGATGACGGATGTGAAAACCCATCTCGAGCCATCAAACTAAACCCAGGAGAATTCAATCATGCAGATTCGTGCGTTTACCGAAAATGATTACGAAACGGTTGCCAATATCGAAAAAGTGGTTAACCCAGACCTTGCCGACACCGCCGAAGAAATTCGTTATTACGATGGGGTGCGTGAAAAGCATTTGTTGTTCAAACGCTTTTTGGCTGAGGACTTGAGTGGCAAGGCGCTTGGCGTGGGTGTGTTTCGTCAATCGGGAGACAGATATCATCCCCACAAATTTTATCTTGATGTCAATGTACTGCCCGAGTACCGACAACAAGGCGTTGGGCGTGGGTTACTCGAGCATCTTTTAACAAAGCTCGAGGATCATCAGGTCATAACGGTACGAGGGGTGACACGGGCAGATTGGACGCACAGCATTCGGTTTCTCGAGCAGGCTGGTTTTAGTGAAGAATACCGCGCCTGGGAGTCAAGGCTTGATGTCCAAAATTTTGATACCAGTCCGTATTTGCAGCTCGAGGAGCAGTTAAAGCTCGAGGGAGTTGAACTCAAATCTTATGCCGAGTTGCTGGGAACATCCGATTTGGCGCATGAGTTGTGGCGTTTGGACATGGATTCCTGCCGTGATATGCCCGACCCTGAACCTTTTACCGAAACCAGTTTTGAACGTTTTGAAACCAGGGCATTAAAAAATCCTGATTTTGTTCCAGAAGCCTATGTGGTCGCCGTCAAGACTGGCAGCGCCAACAAACTCGAGTTTCTGGCTGAAAGCACCCTATGGTGGTCTGAGGGCAAACCTGACGCTTGGAACGGCGCAACCGGTACGCGGCGCGAATGGCGCGGTAAGCAAATTGCGCTGGCGTTAAAAGTCAAAAACATTCTTTGGGCAAAAACCAAAGGCATTGCGCAAATCAAAACCTTCAACGATGATGTCAACCGCCCGATGCTCGCCATCAACGAAAAACTGGGATTTGTCAAACAACCCGCTTGGGTGCATTTTGTACGACATTTTGAAAGGAAGTCATGAAACTCGAGATTCGACCCGTCAACCCAAATGAAGATTTTCCTGAAATACTCGAGGTTTTAAATGCCTCAAACCCAAACTTTCCAATGACGCTCGAGCGTTTGCTGCACGAAGAGGTATCTCGAGATTCCAATTATTATTTTGCGGCTTTCGTGGCGGTTATCAATGGTACAATTCGTGGACTTGCGAACGTCTTTGAAGACCCGTTCGCGCATCGGGTCGGCAAGCATAATTTACAATTGCGGGTGCATCCAGAATTTTGGGGTTCACGAATTGGCTCGAGTTTATCAGAGCATGTTTTAAACCACATCAAACCGCGCAATGCCGAGGTTTTACAATCGGGCGCGGGAGAAGATTGGACTCGAGCCATCCGCTTTTACACAGATCGCGGCTTTAGCGAAACCTGGCGACGCACCGAATCCAGACTCAAGACAGCAAACTTTGATTTTACGCCGTACCAGCATCTCGAGGCGCAAATCAAAAACGCCGAAATCGAAATCAAAACCTTTTCAGAACTCGAGTCTGACCCAGATCGAAACGCCAAACTCTACGAACTGGATTGGGCACTCTGGCAAGATATTCCGTTCGGTGAAGAGATTTCCAGACCAAGTTTTGAAACTTGGCAAAAAGAAATGGTTCTTGACCCGATGTTTGAACCAGAGGGCTGTCTGATCGCTGTGAAAGACAACGAAATGATTGGCTATACAGCCTTCCTGAAAAATCCCAGCGGTTTTTTGTTGATCGGCATGACTGGTGTGCTGCGCGAAACTCGAGGGATTGGACTGGCAACCTTGTTAAAACTTCGAGGCATTCGTTACGCGCAAACCATCGGAAACCTCGAGATCAGAACCTTCAACGATGCACCAAATACTGTCATACTCGAGATGAACCGCAAGCTTGGATTTGTGCGTTTTCCTGGTTGGATTCGCTTTGAAAGGAAACTCTAAAACCATGCTCGAGATACGCCGTGCCACAATTGATGATTTTGCTCGGATTAGCGAAATCCAGAATCTTGTTTCGCCAGAACGTCCTCAAAGTGCCAGCGAAATACTCGAGGAAAGCAACAATCACGATCCTAAAATAAAAGAACGATATTTCGTCGCTCTTTTTGATCAAGAAATTCAAGCGTTTATGATGTACACCCAACATCAGGATCACTTTGATCCACAGCATTTTTGGCTTCGGGCAGCGGTACATCCCGATTTTCGCAGGCTTGGCATTGGATCAAAATTATTTCAAACTGTGATGCAAGACCTCAAGGCGTTTAACGCGACCTCACTGCAATGTGGTGTTCGAGAAAGTCGTGATTACAGCCTCAGGTTTCTCGAGCATCACGGCTTTAGCGAGGAATGGCGACGCGTCAACATGGTGCTTGATCTCGAGCATTTTGATACCGTGCCGTTTGAGGGTTTGATTGCAAAACTCGAGGCGCAAGGTTTTGAGTTTAAAACCATAGACCAACTGCGTGACGACCCCGAACGCGATCAAAAACTTTGTGATTTGGGCAATGCTGTGTCAAACGACGTTCCACTTGGATTGCCATCCACGCCACTGACCCTCGAGCAATTTCAAAAGTCAATTCTCGAGATTTCCTGGGCGCGAGAGGAGGCGTTTGTTGTGGCAATTTTTGACGGACGTTACGTTGGATTGAACAATATCGGCGTGGACACAAACGGTCATTCCTTTGTGGATGTGACGGGTGTTCTGTCCGAGTTTCGTGGGCAAGGTTTGGCACAAGCTTTAAAACTCATCGGCATTCAATGGGCATTAAAACAGGACATTAAAAAAATGTTTACCGCCAATGATTTAATCAACACGCCCATGTTGGCGGTCAACGAAAAATTTGGTTTTGTGCATGAAATGGTTCAAGTTCGGTACGCCAAAAAACTTTTAGGAGCATGATGAAACTCGAGATTCGCCCCTTTACCCGCAACGACCTTCCAGATATTATCGAACTTTGGAATGTTGTACGCCCAAACCAGCAACGCACGCTCGACGAAGCTATTTCTGATATGGACACGCTTGAACCGCAATTTCAAACCGCGTTTTTTGTGACCGAACTCGAGCATCAAATTGTGGGCGTTGCAGAAATCTACCGTCATCCTGGCATGTACCACCCGCACAAATTTTTTGGCAATATTTTTGTGCATCCCGATCACTGGTCCAAAGGCATCGGCACGGCGCTATACCAGCAATCTCTCGAGTTTTTGACCGCGCTCGAAGCCATCAGTTTTCGCACGCAAGTTGCCGAATCGGACGCCCACAGCCTTCAATTCGCCACGACTCGAGGGTTCACCGAATCCAAACGCGATTTTGAAAGTTTACTGACCGTGAACAGCTTTGATTTCTCGAGTTTCGCAGGTCTTGAAACCGTTGAAGGCTTGGAATTTCACACGGCAAAAGAACTCGATTCAACGGTTTTTCGCCAAGCGTTTTTTGACTGTTTCACCGCCACCCGAAACGACGTGCCGCGTTCGCAAGCCGCCAGTCCGCTCAGTTTTGACTTTTTTCAAGAACAAGTTCTGGGTGACGAATATTTCTTGTGGGAGGGCACGCAAATCGCGCTCGATCCAACCACCGACACGATCCTCGGGTTTTCCGGCGTCTATCAAGGCGCAATGGACGGCTGGATGGATCAGTGGTTGACCGCAACCCGCCGTGAAGCCAGGGGGCGCGGGATTGCGCTGGCATTAAAACTTCGGGTTGTAAAATACGCGCTCGAACAGGGTTACACTACCATTCGTACCGACAACGACACGCGCAACGCACCGATGCTGGCAATCAATGACAAACTCGGTTTTGTCCGTCAACCAGCCTTAATTAGCGTCGTCGAATTTTACCGAGATGATGTATGACACTCGAGATTCGTGCTGCTACACATTCTGATTACCCCACCATTGCCGAGATTCACAATGCAACTTGGACGAACCATCCTGTGCTGGCTGAAGACTTGGCTCGAGTGGATTCCAAACGCACGAAAGAAAATGCCATTGAACGTTACATCGGCAAATTTGAAAATTCGAGCGTTGCGGAAGCTTCAATTCAGTTTTTTGCCAAAAATCAGATTTACCTCGAGATCAACGTCCTACCTGAGTTTCAGTCTCAAGGATTCGGAACACGGTTTTATGATTTCCTTGAGGTTGAGTTACAGCATTTCAATTCTGCGAGTTTGCTATGTTACGTGCATGAAGTTCATCCGTTCGCATTGCGTTTCGTAAATGCTCGAGGGTTTGCGGAAGTCTTGCGAACCTACCATCAAACGCTGTACATCTCGAGTTTTGATTTCGGATTGTTCGAGCCTATCAATGCAAACCTCGAGGCGAATGGTTACAGCATCTCAAGTTTTGCCGAACTTCAATCCGACTCTGAGTGTGAGCGTAAACTTCACGAATTGCACAGCACCGTTGATGCCGACGTACCTCGAGTGTACGATTGGCAAGCACCGAGTTTTGAAGAATTCAGCGCCAAGAACCTCGAGAATCCAAAACTGCCCAAAAAAGCCTGTTTTATCGCCTTAAAAAACAGTCAATGGGTTGGTTTAACCCAATCACGTCTTCGTCCAAACCCAACCCAAATCCACACAGGCATGACGGGCGTATTGCGCGAACACCGTGGGCAAAATTTGGCATTGGCGCTAAAGCTCGCCGCCATCAATTATGCTATCCAGCACGGTTTTACCGAGCTTCATTCCAACAATGCCAGCACCAATAAACCGATGCTGGCAGTCAATCAAAAACTTGGTTTTGAACGTTCATCCGCACAAATTCAACTCGAGAAACGGTTTAACCAAACTTGACAAACATTGGTGGTTGCACACCAACCATTCGCGCCATCGTCCAAAGCTGCCCTTTGTGATGGGCATCGTGCTCACGGGCAAAATCAAGCAATTTGTAGACTGGCATTTTCATGCCACCAAAGGCATCAACCTCGGCACTGAGTTGCTCGAGAGAGAGTTGAGAAACCGTGTCTGTGGATTGTCAAGACATCGTGGACATGAAGTTCGGCATTTCCCCTCGAAACCAAGCTTCCTCGAACTCAACAGGCGATTGATACCCTATCGTCGAATG
>JAYVRX010000136.1:0-55335 GCA_043775825.1 Deinococcales bacterium | reverse complement strand
CACTTTCAGTTTGACCTGCGATAGCGCCAACCGCAAAACCAAAAACCATTAAAAAAGCACCCACGCCAAAGAACGGACCCGCCAGCGCACGACGGCGACCCATCGCCCAAGCGATAGCCGCGCCAACAATGCCAGCCAAACCCAACAAGAAAAACGGTAAGAACAATAAACTCATGACAAAAATCCCCTTATGATTAAAGATCCAATCTCGAGTTTTGCCCTCGAGAAGAAATGGCTTTGGTATTCTACACTTTCTAAGCAAAATAAAATGTACGCGTCAAATTCGTAATCAACAACGATAACTTGAGAATCACAGAAGAACCTCATGTAACTCGAGTTATGATTTTTTCATGAAAAATATTGTGCAAACCCTGTTGGTTGCAGCGTTCTTGATATCGCTTTTGACGGTTAGCGCACAACAAAAAAGCATTTATTTATATTCCAGAACGTATTTGCCCAATCAGGATGCGTTCGTCGAATTCAACGCACCACCTGGAAACCTGGTGTTGTCGCTCGAGCGCGTCTTGGAGCCTGAGCAGGTCTTGTTAGGGCAGAAGAACATTCGTAAGCCCGTGTTGCCAAGCAACGCCAAAACCAAAGTGATTCGCCGTGTCACGCGGCGTTTAACGACTGACGGTTATGACCGTTACAGCTTTGGCAAGCTGCCCGTTGGCGTCTACGCTGTGCGTGCAATTCGTGGGCAAACCAAAACCAGTATTTTGATGCTGGTGTCCGACCTCGGTTTGGTGGTCAAACGTGGTGCAACCAAAGCCTTGACTTACAGTGTCAATCGTTTTTCTGGAACGCCAAAAGTCTCGAGTGTCTGGCTTTGGGATGCTGGCATTAAAGACCAGACGCTCTCGAGTAAAGACGGTGTTGCAGACCTTGAAGTGAACAAGAAATCAGAACCAGTGTTCTTGGCGAGGGCAGGGAATGCTTGGGCGTTGTCGGGTGGGTATTGGAATTCTTACGAGGACACCAAGATCAAGGGTTATATTTACACGGATCGTCCAGTCTATCGCCCTGGGCATCGTGTCGAATTCAAGGGAACACTGCGCGATGCCAAAACCTTGAAGGCAATTTCGGGTAAAGACATCACCGTAACTGTTCGTGCTTCACAGGACGATTCCGAGGTCTTCAAAAAAGACTTGCAAACAAATGATTTTGGTTCGTTTAACGCGGGTCTTGATTTGACGCTCGAGGCGGTCACGGGAACGTATTACGTCAGCGCCAGCATCAAAGGCGACACCAGTGAAAATTATTCGGGAACGTTTATCGTCGAAGCCTATCAAAAACCCGAATACAGCGTGACGGTCACGCCCAGCCGTGAACGCGCCGTGCAGGGTGACCGCGTGAAGTTTAAAATTAGCGCCGATTACTTGTTCGGCGGCAAAGTTTCGGGTGCGAAAGTCACCTATTTTGTGACCAAAGCCAATTATTACGCCTATACTTACGACGGTGAAACCTATGACGGCTCGAGCGAAAGTGCCGATTACGGCTCGGATTTGGTGATCCGCGAAGAGGCAAGGCTCGACCAGAACGGTTCGCTCGAGGTCAGTTTGCCGCTCGAGAAAAACCCGAACGCCCAAGCGCTCTCTTACCGCATTCAAGCCGAGGTCGAGGACGAATCGCGTCGCACGGTGGCGGGCAATGCCAGGGTGATTGCGTTTCCCTCAGCCCTCAACGTGTCTTCCCGAACCAGTGATTACATTTACCAACCAGGCGATACCATCACCAGCACTGTCAATACTAGCGATTTAAACGACAAACCAATCTCGGGTGTCGTCTCGCTCGAGGTGGTGCGTGAATCGTGGGTCAAAGTCAATAACGATTATAAATCGGTTTCGACCAGCCTTTTCACGCGTTCGGTCAAAACGGGCGCAGATGGGGTTGGAATACTGAATTTCAAAGCGCCTCAAGGTGGCGGTTACAACATTATCGCCAAAGCCAAAGATTCTGCGGGTCGGGTTTCAAGGAGCGAATCTTTTATTTGGGTACTTTCGGACAACCAAGATTGGTACTGGAATTACCGCGAACTCGAGATCAAACTCGATCAAAAAAATTATAAAATTGGCGATACGGCAACGGCTTTAATTGGTTCACCAAAACCAGGTGTTCCAGTGCTGGTCACACTCGAGCAAGATGGTATTAAACGTTTTGAGCTTGTGCGCAGCCAAGGGGCAGCCATTCGTTACCGTTTCAAGATCACCAAAGACATGCAGCCAAATATCTTTATTTCGGCGGTTTTGGCATCCGAAGGCAACTTTTTCTCGAACACTGCCACCGTGCGCGTTCCTGTGACCGACGCGTTTTTGAAGGTTGCCATCACACCTGACAAAGCCAAATACTTGCCAGGCGAAAAAGGCAAACTCGAGATTGCTGTCACCGATGTGAACGGCAAGGGTGTGCCCGCCGAGTTGGGCGTTGGCGTGATTGACGAAGCCATTTATTTGGTGCGTTCGGACAATACCCCAGACATTCGAGCTTTTTACTATGGCACTCGTGGCAATCTGGTCGGTTACAGCACTTCCGACGGCTTTAGTTTCGAGGTCGAAGCCCAAATTTTGGCGGGTTTAAAACCAGAAACCACCAGTGCCAGATTTGCCCAGAATAAAGAAGATTCTGCCGCCAAAGTCGCCGCGCCAGGAGACAGCCCGAACACGCCACGCAAAGACTTCCGCGATACCGCTCTGTGGATTCCAAATGTCGTGACCGACTCGGGCGGACGCGCCACGCTCGAGGTGACATACCCAGACAACCTGACCACTTACCGCACCACCGCCAGGGGCATCACGACGGACGCCAAAGTTGGGCAGGGGACAGGTAAATCATTGGTGACAAAAGATGTATTAACCCGACTGATTACGCCGTCGTTCTTGGTGCGAGGCGACAGTTCAGTGCTCTCGAGCATCACCAACAACACCACCGAAAACGCGATTACCGCCCAGCAAAAACTCGAATTGCAAAACCTCGAGACCACTGGTTCGGCAGACCGACAGTACCCACTGGCAGCCAAAGCTCGTGAACGTACAGATTACACCGTGACTGCCAGCAAATCGGGCACGGCAACAGCTACCGCCAGCGTCATCTCAAATGGTGGAACGGATGCCATGCAACTGAATGTTCCAGTCTTGCCGCGCGGTTTTCAAGACCGCCAAGGCTTTGCCGCCAATGTCTCCGAGGGCGTCAAAACCCTTAACATTCCAAATGACGCCAACCTCGAGACTGCCAAACTGCGGGTCTACATCACGCCAAACCTGACGGGTGCTGTCGCGCCAGCCCTCGAGTATCTGGTTGGATACCCTTATGGTTGCACCGAACAAACCATGAGCCGTTTCTTGCCAGCGCTGCTCGCCAAACAGACCATTGGCTTGAACGGGCTGCCGCAAGCCACGATTGACCAGATTCCAGCCATCACCAAAGCGGGTGTTAAACGCCTGCTCGACTTCCAACACGGTGACGGCGGTTGGGGTTTCTGGCAAACTGACTCGAGCACCCTCGAGATGAGCGCTTACGTGCTGCACGGGTTGGTCAAAGCCAAACAGGCGGGCGCGAAAGTACCAAACGCGGCGCTCGAGAATGCTGTTAAATACATTTCCAAAACCGTTCAAGACGCGAAGCTCGAGCAGGGCGAGCGTGCCTATGCGTATCGTGCTCTCGCCGAAGCTGGACGGGTCAACGTGGATGCCTTACAGCGTTTCTCGAGGCGCACCGAACTCGAGCCTTATGCGCTGGCAAATGCCGCGATTGGTCTGTCTAAAGTTGGTAAAACCCAGGATGCCAAAGACGTGCTAGATCGCCTAAAAGCCAAACGCATTGACCGTGATCGCGGTATTCACTGGGAAAAACCAAAAAAGCTTTACGACTGGTATTACTACTGGGATGACAACGACATTCAAACCACCGCCGTTGCGCTCGAAGCGATTGCCAAACTCGAGCCTGCCAGCCCGTTGCTGCCAAAAATCTCCAATTGGATTCTCAAGAACCGCTCAGGCGCTCGTTGGGTCAGCACCCAAGACACCGCCAGCGTGATCCAAGCCGCGATTGCATTGCCCAAAGCGTCAACCACAGCCACCGCTTCAACCTCGAGCATCGTCCTCAATGGCGCTAGCGTCGAAGCCACAACCCTGCCAAGCAGTGCTGGCACGCAATCGCTCGAGCTTCCAATCAATAACCTCAAAGCTGGCAAGAACACGCTCGAGGTTCAAAATTCCGATCCGAACACGCTTTACAGCACCGAACTGAGTATTGTGCGCGAACCCAGCGAACTGAAATCCTCAGATGCCAGCGGCTTAAAGGTCAACCGCCGCTACGAAAAACTCGAGGCAAAATGGGATGCCAAACAAAACCGTTACGTCTATGCCCGCAAGCCACTCTTAAGCGCCGGCAAACTCCAACCTGTAACCGTGGGTGACATGGTGCTCGTGACCCTGTACGTCAAATCCCTCGAGGGGCGAATGCAGTATGTTCTGGTGTCCGACCCGATTCCTGCGGGCATGAAAGCCCTCGACGAACGCAGCCTCAGCATCACGGATGTCTCGAGTGGCGATAATTACTATGATTGGAATTACTGGTATTCGGGACGCGACATTCGTGACGAACGCGTGGATTTGTACGCTTACAGTCTGGTCGGCACGCAAACCATGCAGTACATTCTGCGGGCGCAAACCCCAGGCAAATACACCGCCCTGCCCGCCAATGCCAGCCTGATGTACGACCCTGAAGTAACCGGTCAAAGCGCCGCCAGCACCTTCACCATTCGTGACCGAGGACAATAAAGATTCTCGAGATTTTTCAATGCTTTTGCCCTAGAAGAACCTCCCTACAAGTAGGGGGGTGGCGCTTGTCAGAAAGGTAAAACCAGCATGTTTGTCTGTAAGTTCTGGTCATCGCGGCGGGGGGTCTTAGGTCACTGGAAATCCACCTCGATGCCACAAAACCCAACACCTCGAGTTTCATTTTTTCCAAAAATACGAATCATTGGCTTTTTGCTCGCCTTAATTCTTTCCTCCAGTCTCGCCTTTTCAACTTTTCAAACCACCAACCTGACCATCAAATACCACGATCCCAAAGACAAAGCCCATCTCGAGACTGTGGTGCTTGCCTGGCAAGACGCACAAACCAAACTCCGCGCCGTCGGACTCGAGCCTCAAGCTATCATGCTCGAGGCTTATGCCAGTGCCGCGCAATTCACAAAAGCCACGGGTAAACCGTGGTTTGTGGCTGCCGTCACCCAAGGTAAACGTATTCAAACCCAGCGCCTTGGCGCATTAAAAACCCGAGGAATCTTGAAATTTACCATCCTTCATGAAGCCTTCCACACTGTTCAGCCTGCCAAACTCCCGCGTTGGTTGGCAGAAGGACTCGCCAGAATCTTTTCGGGCGAAAATGCCAGTGACCCGAACCAGACCAAGCTCGAGCAAGTCTCAGATTCCCAGTTGAGCACCGCGCTCGAGGGACGAAACGCTCAAATTAGTCTTAATCAAGCGTACTGGGAAGCCAGCCGTCGTGCCAAGAGTTTGTTGGCTGCTCGAGGTTGGAAAAGTGTATTGAATCAGTATCTTTAGGATCAAAACTCCCACTTCTCAATTTCGTTTGCCTCTTGTGCGATACTAAAGCCATGAGATTCAAAAACTCGAGTGTTGTCTTCGGAGGTCGCGTATGAAACCACAAACCCTAATTCCCCTGCTGGTGATAGCAGTTGCCGCGTTTTTTGGTTGGAATGCGTATCAGAACTGTCAGTTGCAATTGCCTGGGCTTGCCACGCCAGCCAGTTGTGTCTCGAGTCCGAGCAATCCAACCACACCGACCACACCGACCACACCGATTACGCCCACGACCCCCACAACGCCGACTACCCCAACAACCCCAACAACTCCGACTACTCCAACAAGTGGCGGTGCTCCAGAGTTAACAATGGTCACGCCCGATGTGAATCCTGCGATCAATCTTCGCCCCGAACGCGCCGCCATCCTAAGCGCATTCTCGAGCAAGGATTACCCGAACGTCATGAGCCTTGCCGATGGCTGGCTGAACGCCCGTCCTGCCGATGCGTTGATTTCTTTGGTGCGCAACAACGCGCTCTTAAAACAACGTGGCGCTGGCGTGATTACGATTGGGGTTAGCGTTCCAACCAGTGGCGCAACGACCCAAGCGGGCGAGGCAGTGCTTCAAGGTGTCAATATGGCAGTCCAAGAAGCCAACAAAGAAGGTGGCATCGGTGGTAAGTCTATTGCGGTTGAAGTTTTAAACGATCAAAATGACCGCGCCCTGGCTATTCAAGCGGCAAGTGCAATGCTTGCCAATACCAAGGTACTCGGTGTGATCGGACCGGTCAACTCGAGCAGCGCTCTTGCCGCCGCCGATATTTACAACGGGGGTTTGGTGCATATCGCACCAACTGCCAGCGATGACCGTCTGGCAGATTCTGGACCTTGGACTTTTAGAATGGTTCCCAAAAACAGTTCTCAAGGGCGAGCGCTGGCGCGAATTGCCAAGCAGCGTGGGTTTATTCGGATTCCAGTGTTTTTTGATCCCAAAGTTGCATACTCTAAGGGTTTGTCGGATGCTTTTCAGAAAGAAGCCGCAACGCTTGGAATCAGTGCTGTACCAATCGAATTCACTTCAGGCAGTCTGCCCGAAACAACTGCGTTTGATGTTTTTCAAGATTCACCAGCTCCCGACGCAGCTTTTATTTCTGGCGATTACACCGATGTCGCCAGGATTGCCAAGTCCTTGCGTGAACAAAACATCACCGTGCCGCTGATTGCGGGTGACAGTGCCTACTCTCAAGCGTTGTTGCAAACGGCGGGTACAGCGGTTGAAGGTCTAACCCTGGTCAGTTACTTTCATGCCAGTGCCACCAGCGTGGGAAGCACCCAAAGCTTTGTGAAAGCCTTTGCCAGCCGTTACGGCGGCGGAACACCGAACGCTCGAGCCGCCCAAGCTTACGATGCCACCAGAACGCTGCTCGAGGCAATCAGGCGTGCCAAAACACTTGACCGTGCGGGCGTCAAGGCAGCACTGAATACCTTCACTGGTGCTAAACCAGGTCCAGGGGTCACCAGCAAAGTGCAATTTAAAGACGGTGGCATTGTTGGTCGTCCATTTGTGGTGATTCAAGTGGCGCAAGGCAAACTCGTCTCGAGCGGCATCGCGCAGTAAAAAATAAATATAACTTTATCAGAGTAACGCTCGAGCTTAAAGACTCGAGCGTTACTCTTTGACCCGCACCAGTTTTCCACCTTGACTAACACGGTAAACCCGACCACGCCACGATGTGGTGGTTTGAATCAGTGCCCGAATCCAAGCACCGAGCAGTAAAATTTCGGTCAGTGGTAAAAACCACATTGAACGCCACATGGCGGGTTCTTGAAAGTAAATCAGGTTTAAAGTAGCAACTCCAATCCAGCGCAAGCTGACATAACCGAGCAAAATTCCCCAGCCAATGCTGGCAGAAATACCCGCAAACGGCAGCAAAAAAGGCAGGGTCAACGCCGCCAAAAATGGATGCGTTAACGGCAAAAGACAATACTCGAGCAATGGAATCGTAGTGCGGTAAGTCAAATGCCAGCGGTGTTGATGCGCCCAATACTCGAGAAAGGTTTTTGTTGGTTCGGGAACGTTGCCCCGAACTTTAGTGATGATGCTTTGATAACCGGCTTCAAACAAAAATTTCCCCATCGTTGAATCGTCGGCAATATTGTCTGCCACGCGTCCAAAACCACCAACCTGTGCCAGCATCTCGGGTTTGATGGCGTAATACGTGCCCGGGAAAACGTCGCGCACGCCAAAAAATTCTTTCATGCTGTAAAACAAAATCATAAAAGGACTGTAATACGAACCGATCAAATGAGCGCCAAAGTCTTGCATGTCGCGGTAGACCGGAATCGCGCCAGCCGCTGCCACGGGTTTGCTGCCAGGCTGAGAGTACAACGCGCGTACCAGACGACGCACATCGTCTTTTCCAGCAATCAAATCCGAATCGGCACTGACATAAACTTGCCCAGTGGCAACCCGTTGTGCTGCCAAAACATTGTTGACTTTGCCCATCTCCACCGTCCGAGGACTCGAGTCAACCAGTTTGATCTCGTGGTTTGGATATGACTGCTGCAATTCCCGAATCATCGGCAGCACTGGATCATCCTGACCTTCAACCGCAAAGATCACCTCAAAATCTGGATAATCTTGTTCGATAAACGAAACAAAACCGGCTCGAGCGGCAGGATCAAGCCCTTTGACCGGTTTGAGGATCGAAACCCGAGGCCATTTTGCTGGGTCACTCGGTTCGGGTTGCGCCAAAAACTTTAAAACAGCCAGAAACGCCAGCACAAAGACCACGCTCGCGATCAACGTGAAAGCCATCATTACCAGCGCAAGCCAAACCATTACAAGTATCATACCTCGAGATTTCGCCTGTTGGAATCGATTGGGATAAAATTTAATATCGCATTTGCAAATTCGTCGGGTTGCTCGAGCCAAGGGTAATGACCAGTTTCAAGTTCAATTAAGTCCGCACCTGCCAGATCAACCAGCCAATCGCTCTGTGACGGGTAAGAGGTCACATCTTGCACGCCTGCGATGACCAGAATCGGTTTTGAAATGTCTGCCAGATAATTCGGGTACTCAAAATCCCACAAGCCGTTAAACACCAGCATTTCCTGCATCGTGCCACCCGCCAGCAGCGTCGATTCGGCATCGGAGAACTCGAGCCTCAGGCGCGATTGAGGGTTTGGAAAATGCAATTTCGAGATCAAATCACTGGCGTTTAACATCGAAAAGGCTTTTTCGATGCGGTCTTCAGGTTTTTCAGGAATTTCAGTTAAAACATGCTCGCTCAGGCGTGCCGCAGACTCGAGCAAGACCTGAGACAGTTCAGGGTAATGAATCCAAGGATTTACGGCAATGACTTTGTCGGTGTGTTGCGCAAAACGCCGTGCATACTCGAGCGCCAACAGCGCCCCAAAACCATGCCCAAGCGGTGTCCAAGAATCAATCGCTAGAAATTCTCGCACCGCCTCCAAATCGTTTACCAAAGCATCAATCGTGTAATTCATGGCTTCGGGCGCGGGTTGGCTCGAGCGACCACAACCTCGTTGGTCAAGGTAAATCACACGGTACTGATCCAAGTATTCACCAGCAATATCTTGAAAACTGTACGAGTTGTAACCTGGTCCACCATGTAAAAATACAATCACTGGCGCATTCTCAGTATCAGAATCGGCAAAAAACAGTTCTACGCCGTTTAATTCTTCAAGATATTCAGTCAGTAATTCATCATTCATTACGTCATCCTAAACCGAAAATAGCCTTGCGAATGCGGGTTTGACACCTTCACAGGTGCGTGATACACTCCGTTTCGCTTAAGCGTTTGCACGTTTTTAGCGACCCGAGAAAACCTCACTTGGGTGTTGTTCAGGGCGTCGTAGCCAAGTGGTAAGGCAAGGGTCTGCAAAACCCTCACTCGGCGGTTCGAATCCGCCCGACGCCTCCAAAGCGTAACTGTTTTTAATTTAAAGGGTATAGGTTCGTAGCTCAGGGGTAGAGCACCACATTGACACTGTGGGGGTCAGCAGTTCAAATCTGCTCGAGCCTACCAAACAAGAAGACGCAAGCAAAACTGCTTGCGTCTTTTAATTTCAAAAACAAAAATTGAAGCTCGAGATGATTAAATCTCGAGCTTCAATTTTAAATCATTTATTTGATAATGTTGGCAGTGACAACAATCAACAACTGGGTTTGATCTGAACTGCTGGAAGTCTTTTTGAACAAATCGCCGATCAATGGGATTGAACTGAGAACAGGAATACCCTGATCTGTTGAGTCTTTAGATGTGGACAACAAGCTTCCCATCAAAAGGGTCTGTCCATCTTTAAGGCGAACTGTGGATTCTGATTGACGGTCAGTAAAATCGATTCGGGTCGCACTGGTGTTATTGGCATCTAAAACATTGCTGACATTTGCTTTGATACCCAAGGTGATATCGCCATTTGAAGCAACTGTTGGGGCAACTTCGATTTGAACGCCAAAGTTAAGCGTCCTCGAAGCCAAGGTTGTTGTTGTTCCAGTGTTAGGAGCTTGAATTTCGATACGACCACCAGATTTGAGAAGACCTTTGCCATTGTTCAGCACGGTAATGGTTGAATCATTAATCTTTTTCGAGAGTTTTTGAGTCTCGAGGGCATTGAGTGCTGCACCAATGTTCAGACCTGCAACGCTACGGGTGGCATCAAATAAGAAGTTCAGTGCGCCGTTTAAGATTGATCCCGAGAAGTTCCCAAAGCCCAAGCTCCAATCGATTCCCAAAGCGCGGCTGGCACTGTCAGTCACTTCTTGAATCCGAATGCCAACATTAATCAAAGATTGTGGTTTATCCAGTGATGGCAAAACGGCAATAATGCTGTCTACTTGCTCTGGAGTTCCGCTGATAATCAAGGTGTTGGAATCATCATCGGCGACAATGCTGACTTGGATTGGGGCAACGGTGGTTGCTCCTGGAAGGGTGGTTGCTGTAGCGCCAGTGGTGGTCGGTTGAGCGCCAGCCGTAATCTGACCCAAGATGCCTGCAAGCTTGCTGGCTTTGGCATATGACAACGAGAAGGTTTTGCGAACGGTTAAGGTTGGCGCAACTGGAGCAGCGGCAGGGGTTGCTTTATCCACAGTTGCCAGCAATTGCTTGACTTGCCCTTGCTCGGTGGTGGTTGCGTTGACAATCAAAATCTTTTGGTTCGGGGCAACAGTAACCTTGATTCCAGGGTAGGTACTCTCGAGGAACACTTTTAAGGCGGTTGGATCGCCATTGACCTCGTAGGTTTGTACCACAGTCATAACCACAGGTGGCGCAACAGAAACGGTTTGAGGAATGTCAACTCGAGCCAGCAAGTTCTTCACTTGGTCTTGTTCGGTTGGCGTACCCGTGACAATCAAGAGTTTTTGGTTTGGTGGCACGGTCACGCGGATGTTTGGGTAGGTGCTCTCAAGGAATTTCTTTAAACCTTCGGGATCGCCATTGACCTCGTATGTTTGTGTGATTGGTGTAATTGCAGGAGCAGTTTGAACTGGTGGTACTGGCTTATCAACCTGAGTGAGCACTTTGGCAACCTGATCGTGCTCGGCGACAGTGGCACTGACAATTAAAACCTTCTGATTTGGTGGAACATTGACTTTAATGGTTGGGAATGCACCCTCGAGGAACTTTTTCAAAGCTTCAGGGTCGCCGTTAACATCGTAAGAACGCAATTCGGTTGGAATGACAGACGTGGTTGTGGTCGGCGGGAGTGGTTTATCAACTTGTGCCAACAATTCTCTGACTTGAACATGTTCGGCAACAGTCGCTGCGATCACCAATAATTTTTGATTTGGTGGCACAGTCACTTTGATGTTTGGGTAGGTGCTTTCCAAAAAGGCTTTCAGGGCTGCTGGATCGCCACTGACCACATAGGTACGAATTTCAATCGCGGGGGCGACAGGTGTTTGTTGAACTGGATTTTGTTGCGCCGTGGTGACTGGTGTTGGGGCTTTTGGTAAGAATTTCTCGATCACCGAAGGGGGTCCGACCACCACAACATTGTTGGGCTGCAATACGTAATCCAAGCCGTACAGTGTAATTAAGGTATCCCACACTTGACGAAACGGTTTTCTGACACTCCAGGCAGACCCTAAAGTCCGATCTGGGATGGCTTCGGGCAAAACTTGCAAACCAACAGATTTGCCAATGATCCTCAAATAATCCTCGAGCTTAGTTCCATCAGGACCAACCTGAAATTCGATGATCTGATCGAATCTTGAATCGCTGGGAAACCTCGAGGATTGTTGCGCGAATGCTGGAAAAAAGGTACTCGAGAGGGCGAGGAGGAAGATCGTCAAACTTGTGAGCAGTTTTGGCATGGACACCACCTTCGGGAAAGTTATGAGACGCATTATTTTTCAGTCCTTGGAATCGTTAGCGTTTCTTCTCCAAGTAAAAGCACCATTTCGCTTGCTGTGATTGACTTCACAACCACTTTACTATCTGGAATCGTTTCGCCCAGTCCAACAATCACAGACTTGCCTTTAATCTCGAGTCTGGCTTGCGGAAATGGTCCACCGACGTAATCCAAGTAACGCAATTGACGCTCGGTGATGAATTCATTCAAGATGCTGCGGGTTGGTTCGACGGGCGTCACCACAACAGGAGGCGTGACAGGAACAACAACAGGTGTTTGTGGTTTAACAGGCGTGATGGTGGTGTTTAAAGGGTCAACTTGCCCAGGATTATTATTGTTGCCAGATGGTTTCAAGCCACCCGAGGTGCTACCGGTGTCTGGTGTGATAACACTGCCCTCATTTGGTAACTCGAGCGGCTTGGTGGGTTGGACTTGTGGTACGACCACAGGAATTTGTGCAACTTGCGGCGGGTTGACTTTTTGAATGATTTGCGGCGCAATGGGTAGAACCCCGCCGCCACCAGCGATTGGTAAACTTGCGGTAGTCGTTGAATTTGGTACTCGAATATCAGGTCGGGTACTGATTACGACCGGTGCTGAGGGTGCTGGAATAGTTGGTTTTTGGATTGGTTTGGTTTGCGTTGTGGGTTTCTGGTTGTTCGGTTTCGTGTCAGTTGAGGGAGTATTGTTGTTTGCTTTAGCGCCATTTGGAAGTGTCGTTGGTTTTTGGACATTTGCTTTGGGCGTTGGTAATGGTGTTGGTCGCGTAATAATCACTTTAGATGGTGGAATGGTAGCACTTGGACTTGCAATCTTTGGTCGGTTTAAGTTTGATGGAATTTGTAATGAATTCGCGGGCGGATTTGATGCAGTAATGCTCGTATTAGGTTGTTGAATTGGTTCTGAAGGAAGTGTTTGAACTGGAGGTATCGGGATTGGCGCAAATGGATTCAGTCCTGCGCTCGAGGCATTTCCGCTTCCATTGGGTGTGGCAATCTCGGTGCTTGATGGTGTTTTACCAGCAGTGCCAGAACCTTCAGTTGTAACCAGAAACGGAATGTCTTGAACTTCTAAAGCTCGAGAGAGACTGTTTGGATCAACCACATTGGGTTTTGTAGCAGGGTTAGCAGTCGGTGCTGTATCTGGTGTGACTGGGGTGCTTGTTGGTTGGGTGAGCGCTGGTGTATCTACCACTGGTTCGGCGGTTGGATTCCCAAAGACCAAATACCAGGCGGCAATTCCTCCGAGTAAACCCAAAGCCAAAGCGCCGTACAACAATGGTCTGGGAAACCGATTAAAGGCATCGAGGAAAGAATTGCGTTTTGCTAATGGACTGTTCGCCCCAGTATCGGTATTGAACGCCTGCTGATCTGGCTGGGTCATTTTGGAACCTCCCCAGTGGGGGTCGGAGTTGTTGGTGTTTCCGAAGGTGTTGTTGTCGGTGCTGGTGTTTCTGAAGTCGGTAATCCAGTGCAGATTGGGTTTGTGTTGGTTTGGGTATTACGGTTTGGATCGTCGTAAACGTAAGCAGCAATATTTAAACTCGAGGCGAGTTTAGGATTTGTGATGGTTTTGGGGTCAATGTCTGTACTAAATGCTTGAGTGGCTTGTGAAAAATTAAGGTTTTGGACGCTTAAAAAACGTTGTTGTTTTTCGAGGGCAACTAAAATACCAAATAGACTGCCGTATGTTCCCTCGAGGTTGAGTGTCAAGTTGACCGCTCGAATCCCAGCAGGTATTGGTGAAGTTCCTGTCGTGGCAAGTTGCCGAGCGATGGAATTGAGTTGCCCCTGATTGCTGGCGATATTATTTCTGATCCCTGACAGAAGTACAGAGAACTGCTCACTGCTCGGAAGCTGCGCTAAAAAACTAACCTTTTCCTGTTCTAAACCAGCGACAACACCGCACAACCGAACAACATTTCTTTTTGCATTTTCGCCCACTTGTTTTTTGGCTTCAAGTGCGTCAATTTCGGTGCTCAGATCAGCAATTGTGGTTTGTGCAGACTGATAGGCGGTCAGATACCAGGTGAGCGCCACCAAAAAACTTAAACCAATGACAATAAACGCAATGATGCGACTCGAGAGATTAGCGAGCATTCGAGCCTCCTGCGGGTGTGGTGGGAGTTGGATTTTGAAAACTTCCGGCTGGTGGGGTGGCTGGTGTTGTGGTCGGGGTAGCCGCGAGCGGAGTATCACTTACTACGCCAACAGTCGCATTGAACGAATAACGGGTGCTCTTACCAGAACCTTGCGAGGCGATCACATCGGTACGGGTTGATCCAGTAAATTCAATACCAAATTTAGGATCGCTTTCAAACACAGTAATGTATTTTTGAATATCGGCATAGGATTCAGCCTCACCAGTTAACGCGAATTCCGTCGTGATTGGTTTCTTATCGTAAGCTCCGGAGGCAGCTTTGGTTTGTGCTTCGGCTGGCGTAAGTTGTTTGACACTCAAACTCTTTAAGCTGACGGCTGGACTATTTGGACGGGTGATGCTGGCTGGGATTTTTTTGACAAATGTACTCAGTTGATCAGACCATCTCACGCGCGATTGCTCGAGTTGGGCTTTGATGGCTGTCGTGACCTCGAGTTCTTTTTGTTGGGCAATGAGTGCAGTATTGCCGTCAACATACTTTTGTAGGGCTGCGACTTCGGTGGTGAGTTGATCGCGTTGGGCGGTCAAACCAGAAATCTGGTTGTTCAAGCCCAATTGCAAACCAAGAATCACGCCCAGGACGACGACTGGAATGGCAATGGCAATCAGTCGCCACCAACCCGGTTCAACGCGTTTGCGCAAAGTCTTGGGTAAAAGGTTAATGCTAATCAATTTCTGTCACCCCCCGTAACGCCAAGCCAAGCGGCACTGCCAATTCGGCGGCAGTAGAACGCAAATACGCGGCGTCAAATTGATTTTCATCGAAATTAACCGACAACCAAGGATCACCCACCTCAACGCGGAAACCGAGCGTGTCGCCAATGGCATCCGCCAACCCCCGTAGTTTTGCACCGCCACCTGACAGGTACATGCGGTCAACATTAATATCACCTGATTGGACGCGGTAAAACTCGAGCGAGCGCCGAATTTCGGTGGTCAGGTCTAAGAGTGGTGTGCGGATGGCATCAAAGATTTTGGCGGGCGAGTATTTTTCTTTGTTGACATCAAAGTCGAGCAAATCTTCTTCATCCTCGGTTGGGATGGTGGCGGTGGCGTAATTGATTTTGACCTCTTCGGACTGGGCAAAATCCAGACCGAAAGCCTTTTGAATCGCCACCGTAAAATCATCACCCGAAACATTGATGGGTCGGTTCATCAGGACGCGCTGCCCTCGAACCAGAGCGATGGTCGAGTTGCTCGCGCCAATCTCGAGTACCACGCCAACTTCGCCGCCTTCGGTGAAGGTTTGACCAGTCAGGGTGGTTTTGTTTAAATGCTCGCCGAGCAGGCTGCCTTTGAGTGCACGCAGAGCCGCGAAGGGCTTCACGTCGATGACCACAGGCTCGAGTTGCGAAAGTTTGATCACTTCGATTAGACGCGCAATGACTTCTTGTTGCGCCACGGCAATCATGACTTCCATCTGCCCATCGGCTGGGATGTCATCTGGATTGTCGAGCGTGTCATAATCGAGCACGACTTCATCAATTGGAAACGGGATGTAACGTTCGGCTTCCCATTTGATGGCTTCGTCGAGGTCTTTAGCCGACATTTTTGGGACTTGAATGATACGGGTGATGGCAGACTGATTGGCGACGCAAGTCACAACGTACTTGTTGCGAATCTTTGCTTCCGCCAAAGCCGCACGAATCTCGGCGGCAACCGCCGCAGGGTCGGTGATTTGACCATCCGTGACCGAACCCGGTGGGGTTGGACGAATTGCCAGAGCACGTAACGTCGGTGGCGTACCCGGTTTTAATTCCACAATTTTGATAGTGCTTGTACCGACCTCGAGACCAATCGCCTCGATGCGCGGATTCACAAGCCGCTTCAGCCAATCTGACATAGACCCCCTTGAAACCTATAGAAAATCGTACCACAAGCAACGGACGCAAGTCAGTATAAACCGACATTGAACTTAGCTTGGTCAAAATCCGCTTTTGGGTATTAAAAGCCTGCCAAAACAATAATTTGACGGGTGTGAAGATAGGCATGCGTCAGCAAATGAGAATCAATACGGAACAAACGAGGACAATTCCATGCCCCTCGAGTCGAGAATCAATGATTTGCCAACTTAGGGTTGAGCTTAACTTTGGGGTTTGACTGGCGTTTTGGCAGTTGCTTTTTCCCAGATAATCTTGCCGCCATTCCTGCTTAAAAGAGCACAATTCCCTGGATTGTGCTCGTTGCAAATACCAGTTGGGATACATTTAATGGTCATGAACTTTCCAGACCAAGGCAGGGCGGTGACCACTTCCTTACGCATGATTTTGGCAACCTCGCGGATTTCCCATTGGGCGCGGGTGCACAAGCGTTGCCCCAGAAAATTCTTTAACGCCTCAAAACTCCAGGTCGAAACCAGATTGGTTCGCGCTGCGTTGGGCAGCACCATACGCGCATCCTCGCCCGCAATGCCCAACTCGAGCAATTTCTGATAGGCATTCCCAGCCTCGAGCATGGATTGCTGATACACCTCGAGCGCGGCTGGATTGGCGGCGATACTGGGCGGCAGCACGTGCCAGTCGGACGCCGTGTCAATTTGCTTATAACGTTGCGACTGCTGCTCCCAAGAAACGCCTTGCACGTGACGCACCAATTGATGTGAGCAAGCTCGAGACACACCCGCAATCGAAAAGGTAAAACTCACGCCCCTCGAGACGCTCCAATGCCCAGAGTCGAGCGTGTCTGCCACGAGTTGAATTTTGCGATCAACGCTAGCGTTGTTGTTGTAAATCTCTTCAAAGTCGCCTTTGGTGGTGGTCATGCGGGCTTGGGCGTAAATTTGGGTTAAGGGGTCGGGCGTAAAAGCAACGAGTTTGACTCGCATGGTGTCCTCCAAGAAAAATTCTGTTGTCCTCCAAAAGCTTAACCCGATTTTTGAAGCTCGAGAATAATTTGAGGGAGACGGTGTTTTCGCCTCCTGAGAAGTTTGGAGGTTTATCTGTCCGCTGTTAACAATTGCATACGTTCCGTAAAACATTTCAGGAATCAACATAAATTATTTGGGTATTAGAGTCTCGAGAGGTGGGATTTTATGGTTTTCATAAATCTGAGAAAGAGTGTCTTGGGGTACACCAAGATTTGCGAGTGCATAGATTAAACCATTTCCGTGTGCCCAAATAGACTCAGGTGAACTTCCCGATGTTTCAAAACGATCACCTAATTTTGAAAATTCGTTTACGTATTGAAAAGCAGAATCTACATAACTCTGAAAACGATTTTTTTTCCTTAGCCAATATTGTGCATTATCTCTAGACAGCAATATTAGATTCCCCCAAGGTGCTTGAAGAAAATTTCGGTAGATTTCGTCCTCTTTTTCACTTAATATTTTTCCATCTAAATATGCTTCCTGTAAATAAACCCCAAACGGAAATAGGTGAAAATTAAGACCTTCCTCGAAACCTTTGCTTGGTACGCCTGTATAGAAGAGGCCTGATTTTTCGTCAGTATTTACCATATTCTGAAGCTTCAAAGCATTCTCGAGTGACTCTCCTGCAATAATGTCTCTTATCGCTTTATTTGTTTGTTTTTTGACAATTGCATACGTTCCGTAAAACATTTCAGGAATCAACATAAAAACCTTATGAAAACGATATTAGAGTCTCGAGAGATAGAATTTTGTTATCTTCATAAATTTTAAAAAGTAAATCATGCGGCACACCAAGATTTGCAAGTGCATAAATTATACCGTTTCCATATTTCCAAATTGATTTAGGAGAATTTCCAGATGTTTCAAACCTTTCACCCAAATTTGAAAACTCATTTAAATATGGATTTACAGCTTTTATGTAGCTTTGAAATCGACTTTTATCATGTAGCCATGATTGTGCATTGTCTCTCGAGATCAATATTAAGATACCCCAAGGTGCTTGGATAAAATCGCGGTAAATTTCTTCCTCACATTTATTTGATATTTTTTTCCTTAAATACTCTAAGTATAAATTAAATGCAAAAGGTAGAAGGTGAAAATTTAAACCTTCTTCAAAGCCTTTACTTGGAACACCCATGTAGAAGATGCCTGATTTTTCGTCAGTATCTACCATATTCTGAAGCTTCAAAGCATTCTCGAGTGACTCTCCTGCAATAATGTCTCTTATCGCTTTATTTGTTCGTTTTTTGACAATTGCATACGTTCCGTAAAACATTTCAGGAATCAACATAAAAACCTCATGGGATTGGCAGAAAATTACGAGCTGGGAACAAAATTCGAGTCGCTTCGCTGAAAATCATGAGCAATAAAAACGCTTCGGGTGACAAACCCGTATCTGCTCGAAGTTTCTCGAGTTCGGCTGAAAGTCCACTGCTTGCCAACGCTGGGCTTTGCGTTGGCTGTTGTTGCTTATTTTTCTCTTGCTCTTCGGCGGTTGCGGCAACTGGCAAGGCGTAAGGATCAAAGTCACCATTGCGTTTGCGGTACAAAATCACTCCAGGTACGGGCGAGTAATATATGGCAAACCCACCTGGCGCTTGCACCACACCACTTGTTCCAGGTGCGCCTGAAGGACCGCGTTCGATGTCAACGCCTGCAAGTTTGAACAATTCAACGTACATATCACGCTCGAGTACAGCCGCCGTTGCATTTGTCTCGGGTTTGATTTCGTATAAATGACGTTTGGTTACGTTTAAAATATCGGGTTTTAAGCGGGCTTTCTCGGCAAGGGCAGCAATGTTTGAGCCTGGAAAAAATTCTAGAATTGAACTCAGAGAAGAGTAATTTCCAAAAACTTTATCCCCAGGATTACTCAACACATATTTTTCAGCAATTGCCTTGTGAACTTCAGTGCCAATATAAGCACCTTTGTCAATGTTTCCTTTTGGATTCCATTTCCCTGCTTTAAAAGATTTCATTTTGTTGAACGTGTCCAGCAAAGACTTTGGAATCTTGGCAAGCGTTCCTTTAAGAATATCTGCCAGTTGCTCGGCAGTGATTTTCGACGCGGAAAACTTTGGGGCTTTACCCAGCACTTTCTCGAGCACAATCACCAAGATTTTTTTCGGTAGGGCTTTTAAGAATCTGGCTGCGCCCTCAAAATTTTGTGATTCGATATAACGCATTACCGTTTTGATTGCTGTTGCAATTTCAGGCGATGTTTCCTCGAGCATGACGGGTTCGGTTGTGGTTTCTAAATTGTTTTGGGCTGTGATTTCGGAATCGTTTTTTGGGATGGTTTCTAAATCATTTTGTCCGACTCCTGGTTCTGCGTTTCGAGC
Source organism: Deinococcales bacterium (assembly GCA_043775825.1). Lineage (GTDB taxonomy): Bacteria > Deinococcota > Deinococci > Deinococcales > JAAFIG01 > JANXTZ01. The sequence continues at coordinate 36,043 of JAYVRX010000136.1, read as the reverse complement.
ATTATTTTGGTCAATCGAATTTTGTATTCCTTGACCCCACCGTTTTAAAAAATTACTTGATTGGGCTTGAATTCGCTCAAATTCTTCAGGTGTTGGTTTCCTTCGTACATGACTTTGTTGACCCTGCTCAGATTGTTTTGATTTATTTTGTGAGGGGGTAGGGATTTGTTGTTTGGGTTTTTGATCAAAAATCGGCACGATACCCTCCGACGAGCTTATTGCGGGCATCCTAGCATAAGACCGTCATGTAAAGTAAAATGTCAAGAAAATGTAAATCTCGAGTTTTACGCGCTCTTAAACGCTTCGAGAATCACGGTTGCGAATTCTTCGGTGCTTGCCTTACCACCCAAATCTGGGGTGCGCGGTCCATGCTCGAGGGCAATGTCCACGGCTCGCTCGAGTTTGGCGGCGGCGGCAAATTCACCGATATGGTTGAGCATTAATGCGGCTGCGAGAACGGTGGCGGTTGGGTTGGCAATGCCGCGACCCGCAATGTCTGGGGCGCTGCCGTGAACACTTTCAAACACGGCGTATTGTTCGCCAATGTTGCCACTGGCGGCAATGCCCAAACCGCCGACCAAACCTGCGGTCAAATCCGAGATAATATCGCCAAACAAGTTGGTGGTGACAATGACATCAAAGCGCTCTGGACGGGTCACAAGCTGCATGGCGCAATTGTCAATAATAATATCTTGAACCGTTAAACCCGCAGTTTTACCCGCAGCTTCTCGAGCGGTATTCAAAAATAAGCCTTGGGTGACGGGTAAAACGTTGGCTTTGTGGGCAATGTGCAAGGTTTTGCGATCCCTGGTCGCCGCAAGTTTGGCGGCGTACTCACCGATTCTCTGGCTGGCTTTGCGCGTAATCACGGTATCGGCAATGGCAATTTCGCCGTTCATGTAACTGCGCTCTTGTTCGACGTACAAACCTTCGGTATTTTCGCGCACCACGATCAAATCCACGCCAGCCCTCGAGCCTGGGACGGGGTGGTGTTTGGCGGGGCGCACGTTGGCGTACAAGTCCAGGGCGCGTCGCATGTAACGGATTGCGCCGCGAAACCCTGGCACTTTTTTGCTTGGGCTAGTGGCTGCGCCAAACAGCGTGGCTTGGCTGGCTCTGACCGTCTCGAGGGTTGATTCTGGAATGCTGTCACCGGTGCGCTCAAACAGTTCCCATCCTGCTTCGGCGTGCAGCCACTCAAACTCGAGTTCGCCTGAAACTTGCATTCCTTCTAAAACTCGTTTTGCGGCGCGGACGACTTCGTGACCGATACCGTCGCCTTCGATCAATGTGATGGTGTATTTTGCCATTTCGAACCTCCGACCCGAGAGGGTTTCTCGAGCCTCTGTCGTTACTGATTATCCCAGATTTTGGAATCTGACGCGTTTTGTGCTTTTAGTCAACCGTTTCATCGTAGGCTTGGCACGATTCCTGTTCAAGTCTGTCCCTACTGCGGTGACGAATTCGCTTTAAAACCAGATCATTGGGGTTCGTCTGATAGACTCGGGGCGTGCCTGTCTTAGAGAACTCTGTTGCCGAATTTATTGAACGTTGGAAACACCATGCCACCCGCGTCACGTTGTACCCGCAACTCGAAGGTTCGCCGCTCTTGGAGATCGGTGCTGCTGGGCGGGTTTTATACGTTATGGATCGGGTTGGACCGTATGCCGCCAAACCAGGCGAGGTCACCATGATTGTCAACCCAATGGCGGAAACTGTCTTTGGGGTTGATTTGGACACTGAATCCTTAACCATCACCGCCATTTCAGGCATTGAAGCCGTTGGGCGGGTGCTCGAGGTGTCCAGGGATTTTGTGATTGTTCAAGCCCGACTGCCGCTCGTGGTTGGTGTGCTCGATCAATCGTGGAAAGAAATTAAAATTGGGCAGATGGTCAGTTTTGTCTCGCTCGAGCCGATTCATGGGTTTTTAACGCATTGAAAAAAGCCCATAGTGATTGGCAAAGAACATGCGGCTTTGGGTCAAACCTTGAACATCGGGTTTTGAGCTGAATCTGGCATTCAAACTTGGGTTTCTCGAGCTAAATTTAAAACAAGAAATAACGCCTCGAGAATGCGAATGATTTTAGAGAATTGTTATTGCCATGAAAGTCAAACAAAGTTTTTGGTTTGGCTAATTGCTCTCTGCTGATCGCTCTCTGCTCTCTCCCAACATTTTGTCTCTCAGTTGTGTAAAACTAATACGCAATGCAATGCCCGAGCTGTCAAGAGCCAGTGCAAGCCACTTGGCGTTTTTGCCCGAATTGCGGCGCGGCGATTTCGGTGGTTGAATCGACGGTTCAGCGTCGTGTGGCGGTGGTTTTTGTCGATTTGGTGGCAAGCACGCGATTCGCCAGAAGCCTCTCGAGTGATGCTTATTTTGATTTGATGGGCGAAATTTTGACGGTGCTCGCCGTCGAGATTGAGGCGCTCGAGGGTCATGTCGTGCAATTTCAGGGCGATGCGGTGCTGGCAGCGTTCGGGGCAGTCAAAAGTTTCGAGGACAATGCCTTGCGTGCCGTCAAAGCGGCTCGAGCGGCAATCGCAGCCGTCGAAAATTACGGTGAACGCAAGGGTTTAGAACTCGAGGGTCGGGCAGGGGTGGATGCCGACGAAGCCACGGTGGGTTGGGTTGGCGGCGAGTTTACTTTGTTTGGCAGTGTGGTGAACCTCTCGAGGCGTTTGTGCTCGGCAGCAGAACCTGGCGAGGTGCTGGTGTCTTCGCGGGTGCAACTCGAGACCCATGCAGGAGCACAGTTTGAACAACAGGTTGGTTTGGTGCTTCGTGATTATCCAGAAGAGGGCGAGCCGTTTTTATTGAAGAGTTTTACCACTGCCACGCCGCAAGATTACCTGCCGTTTCATGGTCCGCCGTTGGTTGGGCGGCAAAAAGAACTGGCTAAGCTCGAGGGTTTATTTAGAATCGCCCGCAGTGAACGGCGCGTGGTTTGGGTCGAAATTGTTGGGCATCCAGGTTCGGGGCGCAGTCGTTTGATGCAAGAATTTGGTGCGCGTCACGAAATCATCGAGGATGCTCGAGCGGTGGTGGTGACCGCTAAAACCCGTAAGCTCGAGTTGCCCAACAAAGTCTTGCCAATTATCTTGCTCGAGGATGCGCTTAACCTCGAGACTGTCCTGCAAACCGCGCTCTTAAGTGCGCGTAAAGGCGCGTTGGTGCTTGTCCCCCGAGCGGTGCAAAGTGACCGTGAGGCGGTGATTTTGGATCAATTTGGTTTTTCGCAAGCCCGAACGCTGCTCGAGTCCTTGTGTGGACCTCAACCGATTGGGTTGGTAAAGCCTTGGTTTGAACGCTCGATGGGCAATGCTGCCATTTTGGCTGAGGTTGCGCGGTTGTTTAATAAAGGCATTGATGAGACCTTGGAGTTGCATAATCTGTTGAAAGCCTTCGTTTTGGATTATTTTGAAGTCTTTGCCTCGAGCGCATCCGAAGTGTTTTCGGTGGCGGCATTGTTTGGTTCGAGTTTCTTTTTTGAAGGTTTGAGCCAGGTTTTGGGTCGTGATGTCAGCCCAGAACTCGAGATGCTGCTTGCTGACGGACTGATTCTCGAGTCGGTTTCGTCGCGTATTCCTGACGAGCGCGAGTTTAGAATTCTAGTTCCTTTGCTCCGCGAGGCAGCCGTTTCGGTGTTTGAGTTGCAAACCCGAGCCAATTTACATTTGGCAATTGCTTCGTGGTTCTCAAGTCGAAATTCTTCTCGGGCGCGTGACCACACTCGAGCAACTCAAAGTCTTCAGGCAGCGATATTGACCCAAGCGCCTCCTGCCGATTCGGTGGTCGTTGCAAAAAACAAGAAAACATCGTTGGTAAAGGTCTCTCGAACCTCAAAACCAGCAAAATAAAATTAAATGTAAATTTGAACTTGACAAAATAGCAAACTTGATTGCATACTTAAGAAAGCAATCAAGAGGTCTGAAGCTTGAATGTTCAAACCTTAAGGAACTCAAATCAACATCGCCACGTAGGAGAAACCATGAGTGACCCATTTCGTGAACGCATCGAAAACCTGCTCCGTCAGGGCAAAATCTCACCAGAAGAAGCCAACAAGCTTTTTCGGGCGCTCGAGCCGCAAGGGGAGACTGCCAGTGCCAGCACGCCTTTAACAGGTTCGCAACCCGCACCGAGCATTCCGACTGCGCCTAAACCCCCAACACCGCCAACGCCTCCCACAGTACCAACCCCAGTTGTTGCACCTACGCCGCCAACACCAGTCATCCCCCCAACACCAGTCATCCCCCCAACACCAGTCACCCCTCCAACATTACCCAGCAGTGCCATGCCAACCTCGCACAGCAAAGGTCTGGATCATTACGTTCATGCGGCAAACATCCGCAAACTGGTCATCAACGCCACGGCAGGCGATATTGACGTTGAGGGCGTTTCAGGTCTAGGGAATATCGAAGCCAATGTCAAAAACGGTTCGCTCGAGATCACCGAGGACGGCGATGTGATTCGTATTCTGGGTGTCGGAAAAATTGATGACCCAACCGAAATTGGCTGGCTGAACACCGTCATCCGCACCATTGGGCGCAATCTTCCAGTAGACATTCATGTCAAAGTTCCTAGTACCCTTCTCGAACTCGAGGTTAAAGCCCTGGCAGGCGATGTGACCGTGGCTGGCGTGACCGGAATGGTGTCTCTCGAGATGAGTGCGGGCGATCTGAAACTGAGAGACGCAGGACGTTTCAACATTAACGCCAAGGCGGGTGATATTAAAGTGCAAACCAAACTAACAGACGGTGAAAGTAACCTTCGCGCCCTGGCTGGCAACGTGGACGTGATCCTCGAGGGTGGCTCGAGTGTCACGATGAAAGCCTCCAACAGTGCCGGTGACATTACCGCTAAAGGCTTTATTTTGACCCATACCGAAAAACGTGTGGTCGGTGGCAGCCTAGAGGGGCGTTTGGGCGCAGGTCGTGCCAAATTAAACGTCAGTTTAAGTGCAGGCGATTTGGACATTGAAGCCATTGACGGCATGAACCAGTAAGCAATCAACCCTATTTTTAGGCTCGAGGTTCAAAACTTCGAGACGGGCACTTCACCCCCCAAGCGTGATGGGTATGTCATACCCAAAAGGAGTCGATCATGGGACAAATTGAACGGATTTTACAGTTGGTGCAACAAAACAAAATCAACCGCGAGGATGCCGCCAAGCTGCTGGCAGCCCTGTCTGCTGGACTTGCGACACTGCCGGACAGTACCTGGGAGCGTCTGTTCGCCATGCTCGACCAGGGCATGAGCGTCGAAGCCCTGGCGCAAGTTTTGGGTGCGGAACTCGAGCAGGACAAAGACAACAGGCGCAGCACTTGGAGTACCAAAGGTGCTCGAGTTGGAAATTTTGGGATGGGCGGTTTAGGATCGCAAGTTTCGACCATTGTCAACGACCAAATTGCCGATGCTTTCCGCAAAGGGTTTGGCGATCCGAGACGCAAAACCGCCAGGGTTTTACGAGTTGTGGTCGAATCCAGCGATGGCACGGATGTCAACATTAACATTCCGCTCGGGCTTGCCAACATGGTCTTAAAATTGATTCCCAAAGAAGCCCAACGCGCCATGACCGAGCAAGGTATTGACCCTGTCACTCTGCAAGAACTGCTTAAATCCGAGCTGCCCGACGGCGAGATCATTCGGGTTGAAGCCAAGGACGGCACTGAAGTCAGAATCTCGATTGAGTAAACTGTGCTCAGGTACTCGAGGCATAAGAAGTTTTTTGAGCTTAAAAAACAGAGGAGAGCAGATGATTTTTGACTTACCAACCAATTTTCCAGGACTTCAAGAGACACCACTGGTCACCAAACTCGAGTTTCCAGAATCGGGTGTCAACATCGAAGGGCACTTCCGCCTCAACGAGTTTGCGCTATTGCCACCAGATAATCTCGAGTTTTTGCGCCTTTACATCAAAGTTCGCGGCAACCTGAAAGAAGTTGAACGTATTCTGGGGCTTAGTTACCCAACCATTCGGTCACGCTTTGAAGATTTACTTAAAGCTCTAGGCTACGAAGCCGAAGCCAGTGATGCCGAGGCTCGAGATGATGTTCTCAAAGCCTTAGAGCGCGGTGATATTGGACCCAATGAGGCTCTGGAGCGGTTGAAAAGTACGTGAGGAAGTTTAAAAATGGCGGACGATGCTAAACATCGTTCGCTATTTTTTGTCATCAATTAATCAATCAATCAAATTCTGTAACGCCTTTTGAATCTCTGAAAGCCTCAATTTGACTTCAGCTTCTAGTTTGGCTCGAGAATGAAAATGGCTTGAAAAATGCTCTAAAGCCTCAGAAAACTCGAACAACTCCTCAACCTCGAGTTTGATGTTTTCAGCATCCAGCGGTCTTAAATCGCGTTTGTTGTCCAGCAAATCATCCAGTCTTGCCATCATGCCCGAGAGTGGTCGCAACCATTGAAAGACAGGATCGGCTGTCACCAATTGAAAATAGGCGAACGGACCTTTGATCGAGCCATGTTTTGACTCATATTCTTTTTTGACAATTTCCAGCAAGGTTGAATGCGTGCTTCGCAATGCCTGAGCCAAATCATTAAGCTTGACGCGTTGCGCCTGGTCTATGGGGTCTACCGGGCGGGTGTCTCGAGTAATACTCACACCATGTATTTTAGACCATTTTAAATCAGGCATTTGTTTTTCTGTCACGTTCACGAAAATCAAATAGGGTCTTAAATTTATGTGGGTTTAAAACCCTCGAGCAACATCTTGCAAAACGCATCGGCTATTTCCCCCGCGTGAAGGCGACCATTTGGGTTAAACCAGTGATACGCCCAGTTTGCGCTCGAGAGTGAAAGCACACTGGCAAGTTTCGCATCCAAATCCGGACGAAACAGCCCCTTTTTGATGCCCTCCTCGAGAATTTCGCGGTAAATTCGTTCGACAGCCTCTCGCCTGTCGGCAATCTCTTCGATCTTAGTGATCGGCAAATGCTTCCATTCATGAAAAAACACGGTTGCCCAGTCCTTATTTTTCGAGATCACGTTCAAATGCGCCTCGAGCGCCGCCCGCAACTTCTCAGGAGGGGCAAGCTTACTGTCCCTGATCGGCTCGAGCGCCGCATCGAACTCATCGGCGGCACGGTTAACGATTTCCCAAAGCAGTTCTTCTTTACTTGAGATGTGCGCGTACAAGCTGCCGCCTTGCACCCCCAAGGCTTTGGCAAGGTCGCGCATACTGGTTGCATGGTAGCCCAACTGCGAGAAGAGCTTGCCAGCAGTGCGGTAAATTTGTTCTTTCCTGGAGACGGTTTGGGTCACGTTAATACCAGTCTATCTGATGCTCGAGAGGTTTGGAAGCAAATGCCAGGCTCAAGTTGGTTTATGGTTGCTTGTGGTTGGGCATAAGAACAACAAAGCGGATTGGAATATACCAACCCGCTTTGTTGTTCTGTAAGTTTGCGCTTAAGGAATGTTTTCAATCAATTGGACTTGTGCCGTGATTACAGTTTGCTCCCAGTTAAGCGTTGCGACGTTGGTGATTGTTCCCGATGAGTACGTGGCAGGAATGGTAAATGTCTTGCTCGCGCCAGCGTCCAGATCAAAGGTTTCATCGAGGTTTGTACCGGTTAAGCCAGCAGGCAACGGATCAACAACACGGACGCCTTTTGCGGTGCTGCCACCCGTGTTGTTGACCGTAATGGTGAACACGACTGGTTGTCCTGGATTGGGTTGGACAGTATCAACCTCTTTGGTTAAGCTCAGTTTTGGTGGTTCAACCACAATAGCTTCTTTTTTCTGTCCAACAAACATATGCCAAACATCAACCGCGCAACCCGAACAACGGCTTGGGCATTGACCGTAGTTGGTGATGGTTAACTTAACGGTTTTAAATTTTGCGCTTTGTGGCAACTCGAGCAACGCTGGACGGGCGTCTTCGCCAATGTCACCACGCCAATATACAGTTTTGGTTTTGGTCGGATAAACGGTTCTGGTGGACTTGTTCAAATTAACCATTGCCGTAAAGTTTTGAGTGCCAATAATATTGTTGGCATTGTTGGCTTCTTGAACACAGACAAGCGGTGTGCCATTCACAAGTGACCAACCCGTCAGGTCAGCAATGGATGTCCCATCAATTGTGGTTGCGCCGATTTTGATGCTCGAGTTTAAATTGGTGTTGGCATAAAAGCCTGCCATGCCAATCAGGGTGTTGTCGTCTGCGTATCCTTTGGTGGTCTGACTAAAATCAAGGGTCACGGTATAAGCCGATGCTGAACCGGTCTGACGAATCTTGGGGCACAAACGCAATGAATATGGATCGTTCAGGCTTTTGTAACCCGCAAAGCCACCTTTGATGGCAAGGTTCAGAACCGTAGATGTGGTGCTGAGGCTGCTGAGACTGCAAATGCCAATGTTACTCGAGATTGAAACGCCAACATTGCCTTGGTCAGCCAAAGGCACGCTGCCACTCAAATGTCCATTGTTCCAACTCTGGTTCACACTCCACCAAGTCACGTCGGTTGGTGGCAAATTGGTACGCAAGCTTGGACTTGGTACAACGTAGCCAGAGAAAGCCTGTATTGGGTTTGACATGGTGATGCCATTGGGTTGCAACTCGAGCGCCAACGGTTGATCGGTTGTAATATCAGGGGTTGATGAACAACCTAGGAAGCTGGCGGTCAAACCCACCAATGCTAAGGCGGCGATTGATCTTCTCCAGTTTTGTAAGTTTTTTGTCATAGTTCTTAGTATAGCCTAATGTTGGCTCATGTCAATTCATGAAGTTTAGTTGTGAAATAATGTAGTCACTATATAACATTGCATAAATAATTAGAGCCGCCTTAAATTAAGGCGGCTCTAATTATGAATAAACAAATTAAATTAGCGACGAATACCCAAACGTTCGATCAATTTACGATACCCATCATAATCTTTGGTACGCAAATACTTGGTCAAACTGTTGCGCTTACCCACCAGCACTTGCAAACCGCGTTGACCGTGCTTGTCCTTTTTATTGCCGTTCAGGTGAGTCGAGAGGTTGTTGATGCGGTGCGTCAGCACTGCCACTTGAACCTGTGTGCTGCCCGTATCGCCCTCGAAAGTTGCGTAATCCTTAATCACTTTTGTCTTATCTTCTGCGCTAAATGACATATCGGTACTTCCTTTTTATTAAGTCCGGCAAGTCCCAGCAAACCCGTAATTTGGGCAACCCTGACTCCCGCGAGGAAAGAGCGTATCACACAAACAAGAAGTTGACAAACTCGAGTTTGCTGGGTAAGCTCTTCAAGCTGTTCAGCCCTCGAGCGACACTGAACAGAGCACCAAATTTGCCGAGGTGGCGGAATGGTAGACGCACTAGCTTGAGGGGCTAGCGCCCGCAAGGGTGTGTGGGTTCAAGTCCCATTCTCGGCACCAAATGAAATGGTATGAATCTTTTGATTCATGCCATTTTTGATTTTTGCATCGTTCAAACTCGAGCAATGCTATGGACAGAAGATACTGCTGAAAGCTCGAGTTTTATCATCACCATGAAATTCTTTGACATCATTAAGGGAATCTCATGGTGATTCTTGATCCGTTTAAGAATTACTCTGACTGAAGCCTAGGACTTACGCAGTTGTAGAAATCTACGAAAGAGCGAATGCGATGAATTGCTCTGCTACACAACACCAATTGGTCTGCGAGGGTGAACCCCTTCCAGATGGTACGCCGCTTTTGACTGACATGCTCGGCAAACCACGCTTCCAAGGTTCGGGTTGTGACATTGGCGCGATTGAAGTTCGGTAAACCTCGAGCATCGCATTTTTTCGCTTGACAGCCTTCGCCTCACCCTGCTAGGCTTTAAGAGTAATGAATTTTTTCTCCGCGATTATTCTAGTCGTAGTAGTCCTCAATCAACCGAGGGTCGCGGCGTAATTCCAGTTTTTCGGATTCAAGCGACCCTCGGCAAACACCCGAGGGTCTTTTTGTAGGTTCTCGAGAGAAATCATGAAAGGTAGGCATCCATGACAGGTTCACAAGCTCTCTTAAAAACGCTCGAGGCTCACGGGGTTCGGCACATGTTCGGACACCCAGGCGGCGCGATCATGCCGATTTACGACGCGATTTACGACAGTCCGATCCAGCACATCCTGGTACGTCACGAACAGGGCGGAGGTCATGCGGCAGAGGGTTACGCTCGAGTGACGGGCGGTTTGGGCGTGTGCTTGGCAACCAGCGGTCCTGGAGCGACCAATCTGGTGACCGCACTTGCGGATGCGATGCTTGACAGTTTGCCGATTCTGGCAATTACGGGCAATGTCCCGAGCACTTTACTTGGCACAGATGCCTTTCAAGAAGCTGACATTACGGGCATCACCATGCCAATCACCAAACACAATTACTTGATTCGCAGCGCTGATGATGTCAGTAAGGTTGTTGCTGAAGCCATTCGGATTGCCCTTTCGGGTCGCCCAGGACCCGTGTTGGTAGATATTCCAAAAGATATTCAGCAAGCCCAAACCAACGCACCGATTGTGCAACCCAAACCAAAAGCTGTAAGGCTCGAGCCTAAAGAAAAAGACATTCTCGAGGCGATTGAACTGATTAAGAATGCCAAGAAGCCTGTGCTGATTTTGGGTGGCGGCGCGTGTGATGCTTCGGAAGCAGCATATAAATTTGCGAAAACTTCGGGAATGCCAGTGATTACAACGCTGATGGGTTTGGGAAATTTTCCTGCCAGCGACAAACAATGGTTGGGAATGCCAGGAATGCACGGCAGCGTCGCCGCAAACCGTGCGATCAGCCAGTGCGATGTGCTTATTGGTGTCGGAATGCGTTTTGATGACCGTGTGACGGGTAAAACCAGCCGTTTTGCGAAAAATGCCAAGATCATCCACGTCGATCTTGATTCCGCCGAGCACAGCAAACTGATTCCAGCCTACTTACCAATTCTTGCCGACAGTGCCGCCGCACTCGAGGCGATGGCAGCCAAAATCACCAAACTCGAGACGCCTGAATGGTGGGTGAACCTCGAGGATTGGAAGGCTAGAAAGCCAAAGCGTGACGAGTGGGGCGCGGCAAGCGCCATCAAGACCATCTCGAATGCGCTCACCAGCGATGACATTGTGGTGGCGGACGTGGGGCAGCATCAAATGTTGACCGCGCAAGAACACCCATTCGAGCATCCACGTTTGTGGCTCAACTCGGGCGGCGCTGGCACGATGGGTTTCTGCCTTCCCGCCGCGATGGGCGCGAGCATTGCCACGGGTAAACGCGTGATTGGCATTGCGGGTGACGGCTCGAGTCAGATGACGATTCAAGAACTGGCAACCTTGCGAAAGTACGATATTCCCGTCAAGTTTGCGATTATCAACAACGGTTACTTGGGTATGGTGCGCCAATGGCAGGAAATGTTCCACGACAAGCGTTATTCAGAAGTTTACCTCGAGGATTCCAACCCTGACTTTGCGATTCTGGCGAGTGCCTACCGCATCCCTGGCTTTACCGCATCCACCCCAAATGAACTCGAGGTTGCGATTAAAGCTTGGCTTGAAGCCGATGGTCCTGCGGTGCTCGAGGTGCGTGTGCCGAACGAGCACAGCGTCTTCCCAATGGTCCCTGCCGGCAAGGGTTTGGACGAAATGCTCGACGACGACCCGAAGAATGCCCAGGTTGAGAAGATCGCGGTGACCAGATGAAACACATTTTTAGCGCTTTCTTGCGTGACGAACCGCGTGTCCTGACTCGAGTGACCTCGTTGTTTGCGCGGCGCGGTTACAACATTGACTCCTTATCCGTTGGGGCAACCGAAACCAAAGGCATCTCGAGGATGACCTTTATTTCCGAAGCGCCCGACAGCATGAGCGATCAGATTCAACGCCAACTCGAGAAGCTCGAGGATGTTTTAAAAGTCATCAATCACGCGCACGAAAAATTTGTTGACCGTGAATTGGTGCTGGTGAAAGTTCGTGTCACACCCGAAAATAGGCTCGAGATTCGCCAGATTGCCGAAGATTTCCGTGCGCGAAATGTGGACGTAGGACGGCAAAGTTACGTTTTTGAAGTGACTGGCGACGAGGGCAAGATTTCTGCTTTTATTGAACAAATGCGTCCATTCGGAATTGTTGAAACCATGCGAACAGGACGAGTAGCACTGACTCGAGGTTCAAACGCGGACATGCCAAGCCAAGTGTATTTTGATGGTGAATCACAAGCGCTCGAGCATCCGTTAGCGAGCGTGGCAAGCGATTAAGGTTTTATTTGTTTGTGCCAGAAATAAACTTCGTAGCCCCACAGCCGAACGGGTGTTCTTCGGAATGCCTGGTGTTAGCGTGCGAAGTGCTGGCACGGCGAAAGATGCCGAAAACCCAATCTCGAAGGATGACATTGAATGGGCGGAAATCGTTTTTGTCATGGAAAAACACCATACCAAAGCCTTAAAAACCATGTTCGGCAAATCGCTCGAGGTTAAACGCATGGTGTGTTTGGGAATTCCAGACGATTTTGAATTCATGGACGCACACCTGATCGAAATTCTGCAAGCCAAAGTCACACCGTATCTCGAGCCATATTCAAGGAATGTTTATGATGCCAGCCACGATGCCAACGCTCGAGACTGCACGGTTGCGCTTGCGTCCGTTCACGTTACAAGACGCACCTCGAGTTCAAATACTTGCAGGTGATGCACGAGTGGCAGACACGACTTTAGCCGTGCCGCACCCGTATCCTGATGGCGCAGCAGAAGCCTGGATTGGAATGCACGCCCAATTTGCTCGAGAAGGTACGAATTTTGTATTTGCGATTTGTTTGGTCAAAACAGGTGATTTGGTCGGCGCTATTAACATCATGCCCAAACTTGCAGGTGACTCAAAATTAGCTGAAATCGGGTATTGGTTAGGCGTGCCATTCTGGAATCAAGGTTTGATGAGCGAAGCCGTAAAAGCCGTGATTGACTGGGGTTTTAACACTTTGCAATTGCAACGAATTTACGCGAGAGCATTTTCTCGTAATCCTGCCAGCGCTCGAGTGATGCAAAAAGCAGGAATGCAGTTTGAAGGTGTAGCTCGAGGGTTAATGTTAAAAGCTGGAATTTACGAAGACGTTGTGACTCACGCGATTCTGTCCTCAGATATTGAGCAACAACGCATTTCAATGCCGACCCTCGAGACTGAACGTTTAACCCTCCGAGCTTTTCAACTCGAGGATGCCAGTGAATTCGAGCGTTTGATCGCCCCAAAAGAAGTTACTGACGGCACACTTTCCTTTCCGCATCCAGTCCCGACAGGTTGGGGACTCGAGCGTATCAATCGGATGACGGAACGTTTAGAAAGCGGCGACCACGTAGAATTTGCAATTGTTGCTCGAGAAACTAGCACTTTGATTGGCGGGATTGGACTTGATGTGAATGCCAGACACAAACGCGGACATTTGGGTTACTGGCTCGGCGTGGATTACTGGGCAAAAGGCTACGCCACCGAAGCCGCCAGCGCCGTGCTCGATTACGGTTTTCAGACCCTCGAGTTACACCGAATCGAAGCTGGGCATTACCCGTGCAACCCTGCCAGTGGACGCATGCTCGAGAAGATTGGAATGCAGTTTGAAGGTGTCATGCGCGGAGATTTACTCAAAGGCGACCAGTTTGAAGACACCGTGATGTACGCCAGGTTGCGCACGGATTTTTAAGAAACCAAAAAATTTGGTACACTTATTGGTATACCAAATTCTCGAGAAATCCTCGAGAACAAGTTTGGAAATAACAAAAGATAGGGAAGGTACATAACATGGCTATGAAGATTTTTTACGACAAAGACGCAAGTTTAGAGCCTCTCGCCAACAAAACCGTCGCCATTATCGGTTACGGCAGCCAAGGTCACGCGCACGCCCAAAACCTCAAGGACTCTGGCGTTAAAGTGATCGTCGGATTGCGCCCAGGCTCGAGCACCGAAGCCGAAGTACGCGCCGCAGGACTCGAGACGGACAGCGTAGCAAATGCTGTTAAACGCAGCGACCTGATTATGGTGCTTATTCCAGACGAATTTCAAGGTGATGTTTTTAAGAACGACATTAAACCAAACCTCAAAAAAGGTAAAGCACTCGTGTTCGCCCACGGCTTTAACATTCACTTTAAAGCCATCAAACCACCCAAAAACGTGGACGTGTTCCTGGTCGCACCAAAAGGACCCGGACACCTTGTGCGCCGTCAATTTGTCGAAGGGGCAGGCGTACCAAGCTTGTTCGCCATTCATCAAGACGCAACTGGTAACGCTCGAGAACTCGCAATGGCATACGGCAAAGGTATCGGGGGAACTCGAGCCGGATTGATCGAAACAACGTTCCGCGAAGAAACCGAAACCGATTTGTTCGGCGAACAAGCTGTGCTTTGCGGCGGTTTAACATCCTTGATCGCTGCTGGTTTTGAAACGCTAACCGAAGCTGGTTACGCGCCCGAAATGGCGTACTTTGAATGCTTGCACGAAACCAAACTGATTGTTGACCTATTGTTTGAAGGCGGTCTGTCATGGATGCGCCATAGCATCTCGAACACTGCCGAGTACGGCGATTTTGTCAGCGGACCCCGTGTGATTGACGCTGGCACGAAAAAGCGCATGAAGCAAGTTTTAAAAGAAATCCAGAATGGCAAGTTCGCCAAAGCCTTCTTAAAAGAATGCGCTGAGGGCAAGCCCAACATGACCAAATGGCGTAAAGAAGCCAGTGAAACGCAACTCGAGACAACTGGTGCTCAATTGCGGGAGATGATGCCGTTTATTAAGAAGCCGAACAGTAAAAAAGTCGAAGGTTAAAGTTTAAAAGTAAGTTTGAGGCTCGAGAAACAAAACCAGATGTTTCTCGAGCTTTTTGTGTTGCAAGTCAAAATTTGTAGTCGGTCTTGTAAGTTAAATGTCCTAAGCGTTGAATTTTTCCACTGGCAGTTGCAAGCGTAATAGTGACATGTTCCCCCTGAGCTTCAACTTGAAAGGTAGCATTTTCATCATCAATTTTGGGCCATTCTGTATTGGTCACAGTCTTGATAAAAATTGCTAGGTTGAGAAGACAGACATGTATTTCGCTCACAAAGTCTTCGCGATTATTGTGCCTTCCTAAACTGTAAACCATGTCTTGTTCAAAAGCCATGTGTTCAAAACCATCTTTTTGACCTGTAAACCTGCCCTGCTCAAGTTTGACAGTAACCCCTTTTGGGACGATTGGAATGATTACCTTCGGAAATTCCTCAAAAAAAGTATGGAATGGTGTTACGTCATACATAATGATTATCCATTCAAACTAATAATTGAAACACACAGATTTGCTGACTATTGAAAAGTTAGATATTCATTCTACAAAACATATAAGTGAACCTCGCGTATATCCCAAAGAACCAAAACCTTGGACGTCAATAATAACACGGGCTTGATGTGTTGAAACACTTATATATCCTGAACTGCCATAACCGGATCGATAAAAAGCCCCGTTTATTGTAACTTGGTAACTTAATGACCAGCTACCCTGATACATAAATACCGACCAGTAATACCAAGAACCTCCAGCTCGTGAAATGGCAATTTGACCAGTATTACCGTATGAAATGTCACTTGAACAACTGCCACCATTGCGTGTTTGATTGCCTGATAGTTGCCCAGTTCCAAGAGTCTGACTTTGGAGGTTTTTGAATTCTTCCTCAGTGATGCTATTCATACCTTGCTGCACTTGAGGTTGTTGTGCGGGAACAACTTGTGGGGTTGAATTGCACCCTACAAATGCGACAAGCGATAAAACTCCGAGGAGAAAGACACGAATCAGTGTTTTCACAGGAATCCTTTCTTTGCACCAACCATCTGAATTAGCAACACTAAACCATTCAAGTTAGGCAAATTTGCGAATCTCGAGAACCAACTTGATTTAGTAAAAGTATTGCTACTGACAAATGTAGACCTTGCCCCCCCTAATTGTCAAGAGGTAGAGTCTTAGTGGTTATAAGTCCGACTTGAAGTTTTGCGCTACTATTTCTGTAGATTCGTTTCAATGAAAGGTCATCAATGCTCAAGCAACATCCACAACCCAAACCCACCCCTCGAGTACCCGTTCCTCGAGATTTACCAACTTTGTGCGATGGTGAACAATCTCCAGGTGTGGCTTTAAGTGTTCCTCAGAAAGCTCGAGATTGCCCATGCGGTGGCATGAATGAATGTGGATGTGATCGAGGTGGGGAATTAAGTATTTATGCTCTTGGAAGTTTATCCCGTCTTTGCTACGCTTTACCCATGAGTAACACTTTTGTCAATCCTTTCACCGATTTTGGGTTTAAAAAAATATTTGGAGGCGACCCAGCCCCGTTAGGTGGCGTTTTGGGGTCAAGACAAGAAGCCAGCAAACCACACTTGATTGACTTCCTGAACTCGTTGCTGCCCGCGTTTGCTCAAATTAAAGATTTAACCTTTAAGAATCTCGAGCAACTCCCACACAGCGAAGATGATCGAAAAGCTGTTTACGACGTTTACTGCCAAGGTTTAAATGGTGAGTATTTTATTGTTGAGCTTCAAAAAATCAAGCAAGTTTTTTTTAAAGACCGAACTCTTTTCTATGCGACGTTCCCAATTCAAGATCAGGCTAAAAAAGGCGATTGGGATTACAAACTCGAGGCGGTGTACTGCGTTGGAGTGCTAGGATTTACCTTCGATGATGATAAAGCCAATGCTCGAGAAGTGGTACATACGGTTAAACTTAAAGACCAAAATAACACGATATTTTACGACAAACTAACTTTTATTTACCTCGAGATACCTAACTTTGATAAACCACTTGAAGCACTCGAGACTCGGTTAGATCAATGGCTGTACTTTATTAAGAACTTAGAGGATTTACAAAGCATTCCAGAACTGTTTAAAGACCAAGTTTTCATTAACGCTTTTGAAACAGCGAAAATGGCGAACCTCGAACCAACTGAACGCTCGAGTTACGAGCATAGTTTGAAAGTGCTAAGAGATAATTATGCGGCTTTGAAAACAGCGATTGAAGAAGCTGATGCCATTGGCGAAGCTCGAGGGCGTGAGGTTGGGCTTGTTGAAGGTGAATTAAAAGCGAAACTCGAGATTACAAAAAACTTGAAAGCCGCAGGAATGAGTTTAGTGCAAATCCAAGCAATAACAGGTTTAAGTGCGACGGATGTAGAGCCGTAAGGGATTTTTTAATAAAACTGAAACTCGAGATTTACCAACTTTGCGCGATGTTGCCGAAAAAACGGCTCAAGCTTGCGGGGCTGTGAAAGTTATTTTGTTTGGCAGTGTTGCTTGAGATGAAGTTTTAAGGGTAAGTGTGTTGACGTGTTAAGGCTCACTTATTTCGTTTGACACTGCTGTCAGTTGAAGATTGAGTGCTGTGAGAATGGCTATCCAAATGCTTGGAATTTTCCCGCCACCATTTTTTCCACCATTTAAAGCTCGAGTTATTTCTTGGGGTGTTTTACCTATTGCACGGGCTAGGTCTGCGCGGCTCATGTGATTTTCTTCAAGGCAAGCATTAACGGCTGCCCGAATTTCGTTATTCATAATGCGATCTTAACACTTTCCGTCTATTAGCGGAAACGGCTTGCAAATATAGGCGATTTCCGCTAACATATATCTTATGGGTATCTATTTGTATGATGATTACAATACGAGGCTGACGTTTTCAGAAAAGTCCGTCATAAATTGCCGAAAATCCAGAGTCTGAAGGCAAAACAAGAAAATGAATAGAAATCCTGCGCTTACTCGAGCCACAACGTCTGAAACGTACCAATCTAATTTATTTGAAAATAGTGTTGTGCCGACCACTTTCTCGGTTGTTTCTTTGTTCTCTGGAGCGGGCGGTATGGATCTTGGTTTCTGTGGCAATTTTAACTTTCTAGGAAGTTATTATGCTTCTAACCCTTTTGATATAATTTGGGCAAACGAAATAAATTCTGCTGCTTGTAGCACTTATCGTCGTAATTTACATAAAAATATTTGTGAGGGAGATATTTGGGAATATATTAAAACACTGCCAAAGTATGCAGATGTAGTAATTGGTGGTTTTCCATGCCAGGATATTTCTGTAAATGGAAAAGGTGCAGGTATTGCAGGAGCTAAAAGTGGATTGTATCGCGCGATGGTTGAAGCCGTTGAAATTCTAAATCCTCGAATGTTTGTTGTAGAAAATGTCAAGGCACTTGGAAATAAAAATCATAAAGATTCTTTTCGTACAATAACATCAGATTTTGAGGCTCATGGGTATGAAATCACACATCATTTATATAATTCTGCTGACTATGGAGTTCCTCAAACTCGAGAACGAATGTTTATTGTTGGAAGACGACCTGAAATTCGCCAATTTATTCATCCTGCGCCAAAATTGCAAAATCATGAATGGATAACGGCAAAGCAAGCTATTGGAGATTTGGAAAACAGAGAACGCGACGATGCGTTTAGTCATACATGGAGTCTTGCGGCTGTTTCTGGGGATCAAGGCAATAGACATTTGAAGGCAGACAGACCAGGATATACAATACGTGCAGAAGCTCATGGTAATACCCATTGGCATTATTCGCTGCCACGTCGGATGACCAACCGAGAAGCTGCTCGAATTCAAAGCTTTCCAGATAATTTTATTTTTGATGCAATGTTACGTGAGACAGAACGCATGATCGGAAATGCAGTTCCGCCAGTTTTAGCTTGGCATATCGCGCAGGCTGTGGCAGAATCTCTGCGTGGACATGGACAACCAAATATTAATGTTCGAGAGAATTCTGACCAGCGTCTGCGAACGACTTACCAATGAAGCGCGTGGGTTAATTCCCAAAATTGCACGTAATTCGGATGAACTCGAGTCCTTTGTCCGAAGCGCCTTGACTGATGAATTTGCTGCACAAGGTCAAACGCTTACTTTGAAACCTAAAGTTCAAGAATTTCCTGATGTGGTTATTATTCCATTCGGCATTGAAATTAAGCATACTGAAAAGCACACGTGGGTCAGTATTGCGAATAGCATACGTGAATCACATCGTCCAGTTGGATTGGAGCGCATTTACGTTATTTTTGGGAAATATGGAAGAACGCCTGAAGTTCGTTGGGGTGTGTATGAAGACGTGATCTACCATGCTCGCACAACCCATGTGCCTCGTTTCCAAATTGATATGAATGCCAGTGAATCGATTTTTCAGAAATTGGGTATTTCTTACGTTGATTTTTCCGTGCTGCCAATGAAGAAAAAGATGGCTTATATGAGGACGTATGCGAAAAGCAGAAGACATCTTGTTGATGAGTTTTGGTGGCTTGAAGATGATTTATTGCCTTTTGGTTCTTTGTCATTGTTGGAGCGACGAAAGTTTTTAGCTGAAACATGTTTTTTGATACCAGAATTAATAACTGAAAGTCCAGAAGCCTTCTCCAGAGCCGCGCTATATCTTGCATCTGTTCCACGTGTTCTTAGTCATAAAATACGTGAAGATTTTCAATCTATCGAGATAAATTCTGGAAGTTTTGCAACAGATGCGAAAATCGGAATTTTGAATTTATTAGAGCTTGAACAAGAAATTTTAGAAGTTTCCGAAAACGTTATTAAGGGAGTTTTGAAGGAATACTGGGGTGTTGATATAGAAATAGAAGCGCGTCTGTCTTGGTTTGTAAATAGGCTTGATGAAGTCTATGACCAAGAACCAAGACCTTCTGATATTTTATTTGGTGGTCGCTTTGCCCGTAAATAGGCATTTTTTCGAGTTGACACGCCTTCACTAACTCTGATACGCTGCTCAAGCAATGAAAATCACTTCTTCCACACTATTCCTAGCCCTAATTACTTCGAGGGTTGTGGTTTAGTCGTTTCTTGACTTTCATGCAACCCTCGAGTTTCGATTCGGGGGTTGTTTTTTTGTGTTTGAAAGGAAAAAATTGATGATGTTCCGTACTCAAATTTATTCTGAACGACTACGTTGGTCTTAAAAATCTCGAGATTCCCGATTTCATTTCTTTCAAATTTAGGAGAACCCAAATGCGTCACATTAAAATTTTTGACACGACCTTACGCGACGGCGAACAAAGCCCAGGTGTGGCTTTAAGCGTTCCTCAAAAGCTCGAGATTGCCCATGCGCTGGCACGAATGAATGTGGATGTGATCGAGGCGGGTTTTCCGATTACCTCGCAAGGTGATTTTGATTGCGTCAACCGTATTGCGCGTGAAGTGCGTGGTCCTGTGATTACGGGGCTTGCCCGAACCAGCAAGGGTGACATCGAACGGGCGGCTCAAGCGCTCGATGTTGCGGACAAATGGCGAATTCATACGTTCACCTCTGCCAGTAAAGTCCATCTCGAGTACATGCTGAAAAAAACCCCAGAGCAGGTGCTCGAGATTACGGACAACATGGTGCGGTATGCCAGAACGTTCTGTGATGATGTCGAATTTAGCGCTCAGGATGTGATGCGAGCCGATTTTGAATTTGTGATTCAAGTTTTCGAGGCGGCGATCAACGCGGGCGCAACCACCATCAACATTCCTGACACGACGGGTTACGGCACGCCGCTCGAGTATGGTGCTTTGATCAAACGCATTCAACTCGAGGTCGTGCGCGGGCGCGACGTGGCAATTAGCACGCACTGTCATGATGATCTTGGTATGGCGGTGGCGAACAGTTTGGCAGCCGTCGAGAATGGTGCGACCCAAATCGAATGCACGATCAACGGCATCGGTGAACGGGCGGGCAATACGAGTCTCGAGGAAGTGGTGATGGCGCTGGCGACCCGAGGCGATTACTACCAGGCGCAAACGCAACTGAACACCAAAGAGCTTTACCGTCTATCGAGGATGGTCTCGCGGCATTCGGGTATGGTGGTGCAACCGAACAAAGCGATTGTTGGCGATAATGCCTTTGCACATGAGGCGGGCATTCATCAGGACGGTGTGCTCAAAAACAAATCGACTTACGAAATCATGAGTGCCGAAATGGTTGGGCGTGAAGCCGCCGTTCTGGTGATGGGCAAGCACTCGGGTCGGGCGGCGTTCAAAAAGGCGCTCGAGGATTTGGGCTATGATCTCTCAGGAAACGTTGCAGATCATGGTCTGACCGAAGATTCAGTCAATGCGCTGTTCGTGCGTTTTAAGGAGCTTGCAGACCGCAAGGGCGCGATTGGCGCAGAAGAACTCCGTGCTTTGGTCGAAACCAGGGATTCCAGTGTTCCCGAAACCTTCAAACTCGAGAGTATTCAAGTGCTTTCAGGAACGCACGTGATCCCAACCGCCACCGTGACGCTCGAGACTCCAGAAGGTCCACAACAACATGCCTCAAGCGGCGATGGTCCTGTAGATGCCGCCTTCAAAGCCATCAATGCCCTGACCAACGTCTACCCGTCGCTCGAGAGTTACCGTATCGAAGCTGTGACCGAAGGCGGTGAGGCATTGGGTGAGGTTTCGCTGCGTGCCAGGGTGAACGACGTGGTTTACAGTGGTAACGGACTTGCCACCGATATTGTCGAAGCCAGTGCGCGGGCGTGGCTCGAGGTTGTGAATTCTGCGATAGCGCAGGTTGGTGTGAAAAAAGAAGCTGTTACTGCAATATAAACTCAAATTGTAAGACTCGAGATTGCACTCGTTTGCACGTCAACTTAAGCTAAGAAAGCAATTATGAATCTCGAGCGTCTCACAAAATTTTTGGTCGAACTTTCTTTTAGTAATGACAAGCCTTGGTTTGATAAAAACCGTGCCGAATACCAAGTTTTGCGGCTCGAGTTTATTGATTTTATGGCGGAATTAATTACGGGAATCTCGAGTTTTGATGCCAGTGTCAAAGCGGTGAAGGCGAAACAGACTTTGTTTAGAATCAACCGCGATGTGCGTTTTAGCAACAACAAAAATCCGTACAAAACGCATTTTAGTGCCGCCATTGCCGGCGGTGGGCGTCACTCGAGTTTGCCAATTTATTATGTTCAATTGGGTGCGGAAGAATCCGTGGTGGCGGGCGGCGTGTACCTGCCCGAATCCGATCAGCTTGCAACGATTCGCAGGTTCATATCCCTCAATCCAAAGAAAGCCGATGCGTTATTGAAAAATAAAATCTTGCTCGAGCATTTTGCTGGTTTGGATACTGACGCGGTACTATTGAGATTTCCCAAAGGTTTTAGCGAGGGTTCTGAACTCCTGAAATACAAGAGTTTCACGGTGTCTCGAGGTTTTGACGCATTCGGTTTTCAGTCCGAAATTTTGCAAGCAGAGTTGATCTCGAGTTTTCAAAAAATGCAACCCCTGCACAAATTCTTGCGTGAAGCATTAACCTACGAGGTGAAATCATGAAAGTGATTGGTTTGATTGGCGGTACAAGCTGGGAATCGAGCGCAATCTATTATCAGATCATCAACCAAACCGTGCGTGACCGAATTCATCCGCTCAGTAATGCTAAAAGTCTGATGTACACGCTTAATTTTCACGAGGTCGAACAACACATGCGGGCTGGAAATTGGGATGCGGTAGGGGAGATGCTGGTTGATGCCGCCAAAAGACTCGAGGCTGGCGGGGCGGATTGCGTGTTGTTCTGCTCGAACACGATGCACAAACTTTCCAGCGTGATTGAAAATGCGGTTTCGATTCCGCTTATTCATGTGGTTGACGTGACCGCACAAAAAATTAGAGCTAGTGGGTTAAGCAAAATTGGTTTGCTCGGCACGGGTTTTACGATGAATCAAGCATTTTACAAAGACCGACTCGAGACGCATGACCTAACGGTGTTGCTGCCTGAAATGCCAGACCGTGAAATTGTGGATCGCATTATTTTTGATGAACTGGTGCAAGGTAAAATTCTCGAGCCTTCCAAACTCGAGTACAAACGAATTATGCAAGATTTGGTGGTAAAAGGTTGCGAGGGGATCATTCTGGGTTGCACAGAGATCATGCTGCTGGTGAATCAATCCGACTCGAGCATTCCTGTTTTTGATACGACCACGATTCATGCGCTGGCGGCAGTAGATTTCGCGCTTGGAGGTTGAAATGAAAGTGAATTTAGTCGAAAAATTTGGGTTGTTTAACGATCATTGGAATCCTCGGATCATTGGGGAATTAAACGATTGCTTTGTCAAAATCGCAAAATTTAAAGACGAATTTGTATGGCATCATCACGAACTCGAGGATGAATTGTTTTTGGTGGTTCGTGGCAGCATGAGCATGAAATTGCGTGACCCAATCGAGCGTCAAGTGATTGTCAATGAAGGGGAGATGTTGATCGTGCCAAAAGGTGTTGAACATTTACCTGGAGCGGCAACCGATGAGGCTTGGATTTTGATGCTCGAGCCTAAAACGACGTTGAACACTGGTGCTGTGGTGAACGAAAAAACAGTAGTGAATCTCGAGCGACTTTAATTTGATTGGTAGGATTTGACTATGGTGCAACAACTTCAACGTTTTGAAAACATTGCTTACGGCACGGATACCTTGCGGGCAAATTTGCTCGATATTCTGCTGCCTGTTGGCGTGAAAACCCCTCCCCTGACGATTCATTTTCATGGTGGTGGTTGGCAGCAATTTGGCAAATACCTTCCTGACTGCGAATTTCTGGCTGAGGCAGGTTTTGCGGTCATCAGCGCCAATTACCATTACGCCCAGGAGGCGTTTTTTCCCACGCAGTACGAGGACGTGCAAAGCGTGGTGCGTTGGGCAAAAACCCATGCGCTCGAGTACGGTTGGGATGCGGATCGAATTGGTGTTTGGGGTATTTCGGCTGGGGCGCACTTGGCGGCATTGTTGGGCAGCAACCGTGCTGTTGCGCTCGAGACTGAACCGTCGGCACAAGTCCAGGCTGCCGTGTGCCTCTGTCCTCTCACGGATTTAACCGATGCGCTCGATTGGAAATTCACGTATGCGCACGAGGATGGCTTCAGCAACCTTCTCGGCGCTCACGCGGCAACGCGTCCCGATTTGGCAAAAGCGGCAAGTCCAGTTTTTGGAATCTCGAGCCATTCTGCACCGTTTTTGATCATTCATGGCGATCAAGATGAACTCGTGCGGGTTCATCAGGCACAGATTTTGCATGACACATTGCGGTCTAATGGCGTAGCATCGCAACTCGAGATTGTTGCCGGCGGGTCACATTTTATCAATGAAACGCACCGCAAGTTATGGCAATCGCTGACCGAGCAATTTTTTAAAGAGACCCTGACATAGTATGCTACGACGCTAGAGACAACTGTTTTATCTCGAGTTTGAAAGGAGGGAGAGGAAATGACAAATGACGTTCCAGGCAGTGCAGCACAGGTGATGGGTGAGATTCAAATTTACGATTGCACTTTGCGCGACGGCACGCAGGGCGAAGGTTTTAACCTCTCCTTGGAAGACAAACTCGAGATTGCCAAAGCGCTTGATGCGTTCGGTATGACTTACATCGAGGGCGGCTGGCCCGGCTCGAATCCCAAAGACGCCCGCTTTTTCGAGGCGATGAAGGACGTGAAGCTCGAGCGTTCCAAACTGGCGGCGTTTTCGTTCACGCGCCAAAAGGGTTTTACGGTTCAGACCGATCCAAATTTGCAGATTTTACTGGCGGCAGATACGCCAGTTGTGACGTTTGTTGTCAAAGCCTGGGATAAACATGTCACGCAAGCTTTGGGTATCACCCTCGAGCAGAATCTCGAGGCGGTGGATGACACGGTGCGTTATTTCAAATCGCTTGGGCGCGAGGTGATTCTCGATGCGGAACTGGCGTTCGCTGGTTTCAGGCACAACGCGGATTACGCCCATGTGGTGCTCGAGACGGCGGTCAAGGCGGGTGCGGATTGCTTGGTCTTGTGCGACACTTTGGGCGATGTGATGCCCGAAGAGGTAGAAGCTCGAGTCAAGCAAAGTTTAAAACTAGGTGTGCCTGTCGGAATCCACACCCATAATGACCTCGAGATGGCGATTGCCAATGCCTTGGTGGCGGTTCGTGCGGGTGCGATTCAAGTCCAGGGCACGGTCAACGGCGTGGGTGAACGCACGGGCAACATGAATTTGATCTCGTTCGTTGGTTTGTTGCAAGCCAAACTTGGGGTCAATCTCGTACCAGATTTAACCAAACTGACCGAACTCTCGAGGTTTGTCGATGCCAGGGCAAATCGAACGCCGCGCAACGAACAACCGCTGGTCGGCGCGTCGGCGTTCGCGCACAAGGGCGGAATGCACGCCAGCGCGGTGGGCAAAGACCCAAGTTTGTACGAGCACATGAACCCAGAGGTCGTGGGCAACTCGAGACGCGTTTTAATGTCGGATTTGGCTGGGCGCAGCAATTTGGTGGCAACCGCCGCTTCATTTGGTCTGCATCTTGATGGCAAAGACCCTGCGGTTGCCAGCGCGGTCACACGCCTCAAGGAACTCGAGGATGAGGGTTTTTCTTTCGAGGGTGCGGACGCCAGCGTGATGATGCTACTTCGGGCTGCAAGAGGCGAACCAGAATTTTTCAAGCCACTCGTTTTTAGGGCGCACATCGACGATTTTGCCGATTTTGGCACTGAAGCCGAAGCCAGCGTGCAAGTGCTGGTTGGCGATACTCGAGAGCACGCCTCGGCACTTGGCGATGGTCCGGTCAATGCCCTGGATAAAGCGTTGCGCATCGCGCTCGAGCGGCATTACCCCAGCATTGCTCAGGTCGAACTGACCGATTACAAAATGCGGGTACTCGAGGGTTCACGCGGTACGGGTTCGCGGGTGCGGGTCTTGATTGAATTTTCTGATGGTCGCTCGAGGTGGACGACGGTGGGCGCGGGTGTCAACAGCATCAAAGCCTCATTTATTGCGCTGGTGGACGGCTTGTGCTTTAAACTCTCCCAAGATGGAATTGAGCCAAAAACCTTGCTCGAGCGGTTGGATCACGTGGCTCAGGTTTGAATTTCAAAACACAGCACGCCGACAATCCGAATTTGCCCCAAGCTGGTGGGCAGGATTTCGTGCGGTACAATGCCGCCAAGCAAAGCGATTGACTGTCCGACCTCTAAACGCAAGTCGATGCTCAAAGAATGCGGGTTGACGCTCGAGAGCGGTTGCAACTTGTGATTCGGGTATAACCTGAGCACACCACCCAAGCTGTTGGCTGCGCCTTTGGTGTGGTCGAACAGGCAGGTAATCAGGGTCAGGTCACATTGCAAAATGTCGCGGTGAAGCGCCAGGAAATCGCCTTCTTGAGCGTAATAACTGTACGTGCCTCGAGCGCCCGTGGGTTTGATACGGGTTTGACAGAGCGTCTCGAGCATTGTTATGAGAACTTGGGACTGATAAAACGCATCTTGCACCGCGCCGCCTTGGGTGCTTGAAAATTTTCGGGCGGGCGAACCACCGCGTCCAAAGTTGAGTTCAAACCCACTGCGGTCAGTCTCAAGCATCAGGTTTTCGCTGGCTTGCGAACCGAGTGCCAGGCTTTCACGTTGTAACTGAGCCAAATTTGACGGCTCGAGCAAATGGTCAATCAAAACAAAACCGCCACGTTGGTACAAGGGCGAACGCTGAATGATGTCTGGAATTTGGTTGGCTTTGGGTTGAGGTTTTGAAGATGGCTGAGACTGAAATTGCATATCAACTCCGTTTTAAAAATTGCCAGGTCCAAAATCTGGCGGTTTTGAAAAACTGACGGCATCAATGGTTGCTTTGACCTCGTCTGGTAGATCAGCAATTGGTAACTCGAGGCTGCTGTCTTCCAAGCTTGCAGATTGGTTGGTGTGCAAAATTTTGGTGTGAAATTGCCGCTCAAATTTTTTGGCTGTTGCTGTGATCGAAAAACTGTTGCCAACCAATGCACCAACTTCAAAACCCAGACTCTCAAAGTGTGCTCGAATTTGACTGGCACGTGTAGTATCTGGCAGGAAAGATTCAAGGTTTTCGCTGGTGATACTCTCTGGTTTTGGCATGATGCCAGATTTAGGTTTGAGGCGGACCTGTGCCGAAATCAAGTGTTTCATTGCGCCACCAATTCCACTCGAGGTTCTTGATGAATTGTCACTCGAGTTTCTGATCGTTTTGTTGGCGCGGCATTTAATGCCAGCGCCAGGTAATTCGTGCCGTCCGAAATCATCAGTTGATGCGCCATAAGTGACTCGAGAAATTCTTTGACGCTCGAGGGTTCAAATTGCTGTTCTGTATGTTCTTCCACCAGTTTTTTCATGATGCTGTTCAGGTTGTGCAAGGAATCACAGTATTCATAAATTGTTCGATCAGCGCCGCGCAACTCGAGGCTGGGGCAGGTGGCGCTCGAGCGCGAGTCAATCAGCTTTAAACTGTTTTGGCTGGCAATGCCGTACAACCTACCCGTTTCGGGTTGGCGTTTCCACTGATCCACGAACGCCATCACGCTTTGAGCATACTCGTTTTGGGCTTTGGCATGGTTGGCTTTTTTGGCGTAATCGTACTCAAAATAATAGGCAATGTTGTGCAAAACCTCATTCGCAAACGGATAAAGATACTGATACGGTTTCATCGGGCGCACGTTTTCAAAACCAAACTCGAGACTCTGGTCAAAATTGGGACTGAAACGGTCAAGCCGAATCGCCCCGCAAGCGGCAGGAGGCTGCAAGAAGCGAATGGCGTGCAGCATCTCGAGCATGGCGTCATAATCGGCTTGAGTCTCGCCTGGAAAGCCGTACAGGATGTTCCAGTCCACGCCGATGCCAACTTCAGCGCACCATTTCAAGAGTTGCACGTTGCGCAGCGCGGTTGTGCCTTTGCGCATCAGTTTTAAAATGTTGTCGCTTAAACTTTCAATCCCTGGTTGCACACGGTAAATTCCAGCGCGTGCCAGCAGTTCAACCTGTTCGCGGCTGAGGTTGGCTTTGATCTCAAAAAATAGTTGCCGTTTTTCGGCTTGTGCCGCCAGTTGCGGCAGCCACGTCTCGAAGTAGTGCATGTCCAAAATGTTATCCACCACCTCGAGCGTTTCGATGCCCCAAGTGACAGACAAAAACTCGAGTTCAGACAGTGCCCGGGCGGGGCTTTTGCTCCTGAAACTGAGGCTGCCACCGTTCAACCCGCAAAACGTGCAATGCGATTTCGCGCCCCACCAACAACCCCGTGAGGTTTCAAACAGTAAATTTGGGGTGATCGGTGTGCTGGTGACCGAACGCTCGAGTTGAGCAAAAAAATCGCTGTAATCGGGCATTGGTAGCGAGTCCATGTTTTGAATCATGTTCGGCGCACTCGTGCTGACAGATTGTTGATCTTGTCGAAAAACAATTCCTGGAATCTGTCCAAGATGCTCGAGTTGACCGTTCAATACCACATTCACCAATGCTGGAAAACTTTCTTCCGCCTCGCCAGAGCAGACGTAATCTACGAACTCAAACTGCCTGTGCAACTCGAGTCCCATTGTGGCTTCCCAGTTCGCGCCACCAAACACGATTGATAAATGTGGGAATTTGGATTTTAAGCGTTTTGCCAGCGCTAAGGAGGCAATGTTTTGCTCAAACGTCGAGGTAAACCCGACCATCTTGTAATCCTGCCACGGCATAACATCCAGGCAAAAATCCAAAAAACCTTCAACCTTCGCCCGTACCGACTTCAAGCGTTTCACCGCATCAGCCTCGAGTTGCCAAGTTTCAAACAATATCTCTTTGATGTACGCCGCGTCTTGCTTGGAATGATTGCCGTACAAGGCTTGGGTAAAAACCCAGTCTCCAGCAAACGCCGTGTAAGGAAGTTCAAAATTGATCCATTGGTAATCTTCAAGCCCAATAAATTCGGCAAAATCAAACGTAAAATAGCGCAAATCACACGCCACACCGCGCTCGAGAAGCGCCGCTTTCAGCAAGCTGATTCCGAGCGCCTGACGGTTGAGCGCCCCGAAGGGCATACTCAAAAGTAAAATTTTTGAAGCTTCTGTCATCAAGAAACCCGCGTCAATCTTGTTCAAGAATTCTCAAGCTCGAGTTTTTGCGTATCATTGGTTTTTGGGCAGCCGTAAACCACCCAAAACCAAAATTCAGCTTTCTCGAGACACGCTAAGAATTACAGATTGTCTTTGATAATCAACTCCTCGAGCGCGGCAATATCGTCTTCTGAGAGTCCACGGCTAAAGCTTTGACTCGCGTTGTCCTGCGGGTTCTCGACGGGTGATGGCAGCACGATTGGTGCGATGGGTCTGATTGGTTGAATCGGTGGTTTGATTGGAGGCACAATCGGTTGCACGGGTTGAATCGGTAATATTGGTACGATTGGGCGAATAGGTTGAATTGGTTGGATCGGTTGGATTGGCACGATAGGACCCAAGCATTTAACTTTTGCCAGCAGCACGGCTTTGTGCGCGTCGACCAAACCGTTGCCCGTGGCGGTATCAGGTCCAACGGTGGCAGGGTTGCCACCAGTGCTGGTATTGCAATTGCCCATTGTGACATCTCGAGCGGATTTTTTGAGGATGTCGCGGATTTCGGCGGGTTTAAGCTGCGGGCAGGCTTGTTTGACCAGTGCAGCGGCGCCCGCCAGTTGCGGGGCGGCGGCTGAAGTGCCACTGAATGCGCCCCAACCGTCGCTCTTGGTGGTTTCGTCGCCGTTGGGGTGTGTACCGCCCGAAAGTTGTACGTCGATGTCGTCACCAGATTCAATTGGCAGCATGATGTAAATGGCTTTGGGTTTCATACCGACCAAGCCGCTTAAGTCTGGCACGCGACGGTTTGGATAGATATTGGACATAAAACCGCTGGCGTAATCGCTGGCACGCAGGCTCTCGTCGGGGTTCATAAAGACACCGCCCGCCGAGATCACATCAGGGTGCTGCCCTGGGAAGCCGTAGTGCCCATTGCCCGCCGAGAACACGACGGTAATTCCTGAGGCAACAGCCACGGATATGGCGGCAGCCAAAGCTTGATCGGCGGCGCTTAAAGGAGCGAATTGTTTGCTGCTGCCCCAAGAGCAGGTAATGATGTCTGGCGCGAGGGCAACGGCGGCGTTAAACGCGCCAATAGAATTGACAAAGTTGATTTTGACTGGCATTAACTGAATGTCTGGCGCGACTGCAAAAATGTTGGCGGATTCGCCTGTGCCGTGACCACTTTCGTCTTTGGCAGGGTTGGCGGCGGCTGGACCCAAAACCACTGGCGAGACACGGTAGCCACGACCAGCAAAGAACGGGTGGCTGTAATGACCAGAATCAACCATCGCAATTTTGATGCCGCGACCAGTAATGCCGCCACGGTGCGCACGATCAGCGTTGCAACCCAGCGAAATATCGCCTGGGACTCGCAAATGCCAGTAGGATTTGAGCGGTGCGAACATTGAGGGAGCCATAAAATAACGCGGCTCTTCGATGGCTACACCCTCGAGCACATCTTCAAACCGAGTTCCGACGGTGTTGATCAAACCTGGTAAGCCCGTGTCGCTCGAGTCGAGAAAGGTGGCGGTGGTGCGCTCGCCCAGTTCTTTGAGCACGCTTCGTTCATCGGCGACGATACTGGTGTCAAAAGCTTTTTTGTAAGTTTCTGGACTGCCTGCAATGTTGATGGTTAAGGCGCTGACTTGCAATACTTCAAAGCCAGCGTCTTGCAGTCTTAAAGCCGCGCGGTTGACCAGTTCTGGGTCGGATAAAAAATTGGCGGCGCTGCTCGAGTTGATCAATTCCCCAGACTCGAACATGCTTGTGCCGCCCTGTGAATGCGGGGAGGCTTGGGCGTAAATCCTGTTTGGCACTGTTGGTGTGCCATTTTCTTTGGCGGCTGCGGCTTTGGCTGGACGTGTCGGAGCTGGTTTTTTGCTTGCCATAGAACACCTCTCTTTGGATGGTTGCCATTTTTGAGTTGCGAATCAGACCTGCATCAAAAAGAAGCAAGGGAAATTGATTTGAATGTTCACCGAAGAGACGCTTTTGTCGCTGTTGCCCAAATGGGTCGCGTTGACGGTTGGTTGCTGCCGTCATTCCAAGTGCTTCGCCGTAAATTACGTCAAATGGGTTGACTTTACAGCCTAAAGTTGCAGGGCTTTAGGCTAGCACAAGTTTGAAGTCTTAGCGCTGCAAGTGCTTAAAGTATTGTCATATACACCAATTTTTAACCTGGGTTTTGTACGGGTATTGTTGGTGTCAAGAATTTATTCGCGTCAGTTTTTCCTCGAGTTCATTGGCGGGGACTGGATGCGCGAAATAAAAACCTTGCAAACGGTCACACGAAAGCAGTGACAACGAACGGACTTGCGCCAGGGTTTCGACACCTTCGGCAACCACGTTTAAACCAAGTTGGCGTGCCATCGTGACAATCACTTGCACCAGGGTTGGATTGGCTTTTTCGGCATCGAGTGCTTTGACAAAACTGCGGTCTATTTTCAGGGTGTTGATTGGCAAATGCTGCAAATAACTCAAGCTCGAGTAACCAGTGCCAAAGTCATCGATGCTTAAGCTGATGCCAAGCGAGCGCAGTTCGTTCATACGGTTGATGGTGACATCAAAATCGGTCATGAAAACACCTTCGGTCAGCTCCAAGTCTAAGTATTTGGCATCCAAGCCCGTGCTTTCCAGGGCGGTTTTGACCGAGTTGACAAAATCTGGGCGCAAAAATTGCAGGGCGGTGACGTTGACCGAAAATTGAATCGGCTCGTAACCGGTGTTTTGCCATGTTCTGGCTTGAACACAGACCTGTTTTAAGACCCACGAATCAATCGAGGTAATCAAACCCATGTCCACCGCTATCGGAATAAAAATTTGCGGCGAGATCATGTCGTTCCCAGATTTCCAACGCAGCAACGCCTCACAGGCGACCAGTCTGTTGCTCAGGTCAAATTGCGGCTGGTAATAAACTTCAAATTCTTGGCGCTCGAGCGCACCGCGCAATTTCATCTCGAGGTCGTGACGTTCGGTGTACTGGGTGTTTAAGCTGTCGGTAAAGCGTTGAATCGCGTTGCGCCCAAAACGTTTGACTTGATACATGGCGGTGTCGGCGTTGCGAATCAACGAATCTCTGGCGGTGGCATCATTTGGAAATAAACTCAAACCCACGCTGGCGGTGATAAAGACTTCGGTGTTCATGATCGGGAATGGTTTACGGATCGTCTCGAGCATTGATTCTGCGAGGGTTTCAAGGTCAGAGGGGTCGGCAAAATGATCAATGCGTAACATGAATTCGTCGCCGCTCATGCGTCCCACCATGCCCAAACTGGCGAAGCCCTTGGATAGACGCGATGCCACTTGACGCAATAAATCATCGCCAGCGGCATGTCCGAGCGTGTCGTTGATCTGCTTAAAACCGTCCAAGTCCAGCAAAATCAAACCCACCTGCTTGCCTTGGGCTTCGAGTATTTTTAAGCGCCTTTCGAGTTCAGTTTCAAAGTGTGAGCGATTTGGCAGTTGCGTTAAGGCATCATGGCTTGCCTGATAGGTCAGTTGTTCGTTCAGTTCATTTTGTTCGATACTGACCGAAGTCAACCTCGAAACAACCTCGAGCGATTCCATCTCATTTGCCAGCGGCTCGCCAGGTGCGTCTCGAAATGCCAAAATCGCACCCATTAACACGCCGTTACTGGTCAGAATTGGATAGCCCAGCGCGGCGTGAATGCCGCTCGATTCCATCAAGTCTCGGTCTTCGGGCATTAAATTGTCGTCCAGGTTGGTAAACCACGACGCACGACCCTCTCTAAACTGAGATTCAAAACGGGCGGCATTGCTCGAACCCACCCGCTCGAGAAAGGTCTTCTGAAACGACTCCGAAAGATTCGGTGCGGTCATGTGCCAAGCGTTTTTATGCCAGTACACCACCGCGCAACGCAAGTTCGGAAATGGGGCTTGGACGATCTGGGTGATGGTATTCAAAACCAAATCGAGCGGTTTGCCCTGCGCCAACAACTCGAGCGCATTGTTGCGGGCAAGCTCAAGTTGTTCGGCTCGTTTGCGCTCGCTGATGTCGCGGCGCGTCGAAATACGGTGATGTACCCGTCCAAATTCGTCCTTGACCGGTGCGACACTGATCTCAACCCAGGTTGGGGTACTGTTTTTGTAATACTCGATCAACTCGAGCGCAATCGGTTGATTTTGGCGCACGGCTTCATAGAGTTTCTCGAGCTGAACTGGGTCGGTGTCTTTGCCGTTTAAAAACGATGGTTCTTGCCCAATGATCTCGCTTGCCTGATAACCACTTAGATTGATAAAAGCCTGGTTGACGTAAACGATTTTAGAGTTGAACAACTTGTCCGAAATTGACTCCTGAACTTCACTGATGATGATGGCATCGTGGGCATTTTCCATCGCCGATTCCAGCAGCCGTCGTTCGTCATGCAGTTTGGTTTGGGTGATGTCAAACATCACACCGCGTTGCTGGTGCGGTTTGTCAGAGTTGAAAATCTGGGTCACCACATCCCTGATCCAAACTTCGTTGCCACCTTTGGCAATCATGCGGTATTCACAAACATAATTTGTTCCGTTGCTGATCGCCTCCTGAGATTCGGCAAGCACCCGATCAGCATCGTCTTTGTGAAGCAACTCTCGCCAAAAAAGAGGATTTTTGTACCATTGGCTTGTTGCATAGCCAAGCAGCCGTTCAACCGATTGGCTGATAAAGCTGACGTTTGAACCGTCAGCATTGGATTCCCATAAAACGCAATCGACTGAATCGACCAGGCTACGGTAGCGCTGTTCGCTCAAGGTCATCTGCATTCCGAGTTGCGCATTCTCGAGGGTCACCGATGCCATTGCGGCAAAATGCTCTAAAGCGACAGCGTTTTCGGGCGCAAAAGCCTTGCCGCCAGGTTCGGTGCCTACGCCAATCATGCCCACCACCTTGCCCAAAACCCGTAAAGGCACGCCGATGGCAGCGCCCAGCACATTCAAGGGAAATCGGGGCGTATTGCCCATCCAAGCATCGTAGTTATCGATGACCACCGTTGCGTTACGTTCGACCACCAAGCCAGAAAGACCTTCGCCCGGCTTGCGGCGTTGTCCAATGAAATTTTTAAACTTGCCGACGCCCACCCGACAAATGATCTCGTCACCCGATTCGTCAAAGGTGTACAACCAACCGTTTTGAGCACCAATCGAAGCCACCGCCAAAGTCAAAACGGTTTCAATCAACGCCGTGTCTTGTAAGAAACCTACAAAACTCGAGCTTACGGGTTGTAGGTGCTCCGAGGCAGACATGCCAGACCATCATAGACGCAGAGCAACCTTGGGGCTGGTCAACACTCACTTGAAGTGCTGAGCGTCAGAGCTTAAACCCTATTTGGTGTTTTCTTCAATGTACTTTCGCAATCCCTCGAGCGTTTCTTTGAGGGCTTTTTCGTGGTTGCGTTTCACATACGCCCTTAGCGGTTTAAAACGTGGCACAACGGTGCGGGTTAAGGTAATTTCGGTTGCGCCTTTAAAGGTCGCAAACGCGAACGATTCCGCCATGCCGCCCAGCACCCCCAAACCGCCCCTGACCGCCTCGAGTGCAAAACCTTGAGGTTGACGCAACATGGCATACCTAAATTGAAACACGCCACCCATGCGCATCGGCATCATGAACTCGAACATTGCTCCCTCAAAGGGTTTGCTTGGCACTGGAATGCCTTTGGCTGGTGAAATAAACCTCGAGCGAACAGCGTGTTTGTCCCATAAGCTGCGTTTGCTCATGTCAGAAATTGCGAAATAAGCCCGTTCTGGACGGGTTCGTACCACGATCTTTTCGGTAAAGGTAATCGTTTCGGGCGCGGGACGCACCTTCTTCTTTTTTTTCGGGTCTTCAACCTCGACCCTGTCGGGCGGCGCGAGTTGTTCACGTAACTTCTTGGGAAGTTTACGGGTTTGCAATTGCTGAAACGGTGGCTTGTTGCGGCTAGGTCTGGTCATGCTGAGAGAAGTTTACTCTGGAAAGCCGATTTGGAATAGGTCGCCAAACCCAAGGTCAAGATTTGTGCTCAACCAATTCCATCAAAACCCCACCGCCCCAACTTGGTTTTAAGAACACCACCCGTGTTCCAGCCCGTCCAACTCGAGGAACACTCGAGATAAACTGTGCACCAGTTTGTTCTAATCTGGCAATTTCAACCTCGAGATTTTCGACCCTGAATGCAATATGGTGCATTCCTTGACCGCGTTTGGCTAGAAAAGCTGCGATTGGGCTTTCATCTGATGTTGGCGCGAGCAATTCAATCAGACTTTCACCAGCTTGAAACGCCCTGACCATAACATGCTGGCTTTCAACCAACTCGTCGTGTCCGACAACTGTAAACCCCAAGCTTTGGTACGGCAAACTTGCAAGCTCGAGGTTACTGACGGCAATACCGATGTGATCGATTGGAAAATTCATGATCTCAGTATGCAACAAACAAAGCTTGTCACAGTTCTGGAGAACCTTTTCATCAATTCGCGCTTAAAATACGAACGTGAATAAGAACCTTCCAATTCTCATCCCTGCCCTGATCGCTGTTGGCGTTGGACTGGCGGTTTCCGGTGTTTTTAACACCTCTAAACCTGCATCACCCTCGAGCCTGACCGTTGCCCCCAGGGTTTTTGAAGGCAGTGCCCTATTCCCGCCGCAAGCCCAAACCGTGCGCCTCGCCGCCATTGCCGGGGGCGTTGTGGTCGCCGACAGCGCCGTGGTCAACAACAAATACAAACTCGAGCTGCCCGCCAAAATCCCAGACACAGTAGCTTTTACGCTTCTTGACAACATTGGCTTGCTGCACGGCGAAGGGCATTTGAAAGCTGCTGATGGCGTCAAAGCCAGCGATGTCAAACTGGTGTTTTACCAAGACCTCAACAAAAATGCGGCTTATGACACTGGCGAACCTCAACTCGAGTCAACACTGTTTCAAGCTGGCGCGAACCCAGAGTTGCAAGGCTTTTTTGAGTACAAGTTGATTCTGTTAAACGGTGCTGCAAGCCTACAAGAATCGCAAGACACCGCCACGGGAACAAAAGGGTATTACAAGTACAACCTCAAGCTCGAGCCTGGTTGGGCACTGATTCAAAGCGAGTTGACCGGCAGTTTTGAAATGACCCAAGCCAAAGGCTCAAACTGGGATGTGGTCATGCCACTGCAAAAAGGTGGCAAAGGCAGCCCACCGACCTTCACGCCGTAAATCAAAATCACCCTCGAGTTTTAAAACTCGAGGGTTCATTTTTGGTGGGTCCGTCGGGACTTGAACCCGAAACCAACGGTTTATGAGACCGCTGCTCTAACCGATTGAGCTACAGACCCGCACCTCTTGACCCCAAGATGC
>JAYVRX010000135.1:0-15021 GCA_043775825.1 Deinococcales bacterium | reverse complement strand
GTGGTTTGTCTGGTGGGTGTAGCTCAGTCGGTTAGAGCGCTGCTCTGTGGAAGCGGAGGTCGAGGGTTCGAACCCCTTCATCCACCCCAGTTTTTTGTTAGGCAGGAATGTTTTTTGCGAGGATGGCGGAATGGTAGACGCGCCAGGCTTAGGACCTGGTGGGCAACCGTGAGGGTTCAAGTCCCTTTCCTCGCACCAAAAGCTCGGAAAATGTAGTCAGCCCTAAGTTAGAATAACTGTAAGAAACCGACTGGCTGGGCACAAGCCTAGCCACTTTTTTTGAAAATCAGGATTCAGTATAGGAGTACGAAAATGGCGGAATTGCTCGAGCGTAGCGGTAACAAGGTGAAGTTTAAGGTCGTCGTGCCAGTCACACAAGTCACTGAGGCGTACAAAGGTGTTTTTAATGCGCTGTCGCAGCAGGTGAAGATTCCTGGTTTTCGACCAGGCAAAGCACCAAAAGCTGTCATTGAAAAACGGGTTGGCATGGATTTCGTCAAAAACGAAGTTGGTCAAGAACTGGTCAAACGTAGTTATGGTAAGGCTGTTGATGAGTTAAAACTCGCGCCAGTCAGTGCAAACGTGACAATGGGCGAGATTTCTGAGAACACCGAATTTGAATTCACGGTGGATGCCGAAAACTACCCAGAAGTGACGCTTCCTAACTGGGAAGGTTTCATGCTTGAGGCAACCGCACCAACGATTAATGATGAAGATGTCAGCAATGCGATTGAAGAAGTTCGTCAAGCTCGAGCCGATTTTGAGAACGTAGACCGCGCGATTGAAGCCAGTGACTTGGCAAATGTCGAAATTCTCGAGGGTGAGGATGCAGGCAAGACCTATCCTGTGTACCTCGAGCGTGCCGAGGAAGGCGTTCGGAATGCTTTGTTGGGTAAAATGGCTGGCGATGAAGCCGAAGTGCAATTGAGCACCACTGAAGAGGCTGATGAGGATTCGACTTTGAAAGTTCGGGTCACGGAAGTCAAAGCCAAAAATGTTCCTGTCTTGGACGAAGAATTTATCAAAGGTCTGAACATCGAAGGTGTCGAAACACACGACCAATTGTTGGCGCGGGTCAAAACCGATCTCGAAGCCCAAGCGGTGCAAAAAGGTGTGACCGACCGCAAAGACGAATTTATTAAAAAACTTGGTGAAGGTGCGATCCTCGAGATTCCAGAAGTGATGATCCAAAACCGTCGTGAAGCTTTAGAGACTGACCTTGGGCGCGATCTCGAGAATCAGGGCGTAACGCTTGATGCGTACAAGAAATACCTCGAAATTGAAAATAAACTCGAGGAATTCGAGACGGACATCACCACCAACGCCACCACCCGCGTTCGTAATGATCTGGCACTCGAGAAATTAACCGAGATTTTAGAGGTTAAACTGACCGAAGACGAATGGAAAAATGCATTGGCAGGCTACGCCCAAGCCAACCGTGTTAGTGTACCCCGCTTGCTCGAGGCATTGGGCAAAGA
Source organism: Deinococcales bacterium (assembly GCA_043775825.1). Taxonomy (GTDB): domain Bacteria; phylum Deinococcota; class Deinococci; order Deinococcales; family JAAFIG01; genus JANXTZ01. The sequence goes on along the minus strand of JAYVRX010000135.1, from coordinate 13,543 downwards.
AGGTCTGGAAAATTACCGTATTGTTGTGACCCGCGATAAGGCATTAGAAACCGCGATTGAACGTATCAACAAGTAGTCAAGTTTAAGTTTGTAGTCCCTCGAGTATGCTCGAGGGATTTTTTATGTCATGCTAAGGGCACACCAACCAAACCGTATTCAGCTTTAAAACAATGGAAAACTCGAGTAACCACGACTACAACATGCGGAGGTTGGTATGAACAGCATTCGATTTGAGGATTTTACGAACAACATTATTATTCTGCTCGAGGAAACTTTTTCTAACCCGCAAGGTTATTACCTGGATAGAAGCTCTGGAGGCTTGTTTGGCACACTCGAACAGGTTTCAGCCACTACGGCAAGTGGACTGTTTAAACCAGGGGTAACGACCATTGCCGCGCATGTCTATCACAGCAATTTCTATCTGAAAGAAGTTGTGGTGCAAACATTGCAAGGTCAGGAAGTTCCGAAATTAAATTGGCAACAAAGTTGGGATGTTAAAACCGTGACTGATCTCGAGTGGCATGATTTGAAACAACAATTGCACAAGACTTACCAGACCATGATGCAACTTGTGAAAACTCGAGAAACCTGGGACGATGAATCTGTGACTGCGACATTGGTTGCGCTTGCCCATACTTCGTATCATGTCGGTGCAATTCGGCAAATGATCTTGATGCTCGAGCGTTAGTTTGCCAGGTAAATCACGCTTTTGATCACGCCGTCCTGGCGGGTTTCTTGAAGCTTGAAAGCTTCGGGGGCATTCTCGAGGCTGAAATGGTGTGTGGCAATGGCTTTGATGTTAACGAGTTTTTTGGCAACCAACTGAATTGCCCTTGGGTAAACATGCCCCATACGGCGTGACATTTTGATAATTAATCCTTTGCGGCGGATGCTCGAGGCAGTCAGGCTAAAACTGTCACCATCAGGAATACCAACCAGCACGACCTTGCCACCAATTCGGGCGGCATTGCAGGCAGCTTGAGGTCCTGTTGGTGAATCGGTTGCCTCGAGCACCACGTCTACCCCGCGTTTGTTGGTCAACTCGAGCAAGCTTTGAGTTGTTTCATGTACCGTATCTGCACCCAATTTTAAGGCGAATTCGCGGCGGTAGGTAATTGGTTCGACCACGTGAATACTGCCTGCCCCTGCCACTCGAGCGACTTGCAAAATCAGCAAACCAATCGCGCCACCTCCAACCACGGCAACACTTGCACCAAGTTTGATTTTTGCCAGATCAACCGCGTGAAGCGCAACACCAAGCGGCTCGAGTAGCGCAGCATCAGCGGCATCGAAACCTGTCGGGACTTTAAAGAGTAATGTTGGCTTGGCGTAAAACACTTCGCGCATTGCACCATGAATCGGCGCAGAACCAGCGAACTTAACGTTGGGGCAGAGGTTCGCGTAACCCGCCTCGCACCATTCGCAATGCCCGCATGGGTCAGCAGGATCAACCGCGACCAGTGTTCCTTTGGGAAAGCCAAACTCTGCACCGCGATCATCGTCTACAACCGCCGAAAACTCGTGTCCTAAAATGGCGGGTTGATGCACAATACTCGAGCCAATCGAACCCTCTTTGTAATAATGCAAATCAGAACCGCAGACCGTCACGGCTTGCACCTTCAAGCGCAATTTATCGCTCGAGTTTGCGTCAGGATCGGTGTACTCGCCAAGTCTGAAGGTGCTGGCGGCATCAAGAAAAAGGGCTTTCATAAGGTTATGATACGACGTTTAAGATGTGCTGCTGTTCTTGTCTAGCTCGGGTATTGCTTCAAAGAATTTGTTGATACCAACTGCCAGCAATGCCCCAGCAATCGGTGCAAGCCAGTACAACCAATGCGCTGTCCAAATGCCACTGACCAGCGCAGGACCAAAACTACGGGCTGGATTCATGCTCGCACCCGTAATCGGACCACCCATCATTGCCTCAAGTCCAACCACAGCACCAATCAGCGCCCCAGCCCCAGCGCCACTTGAGCGCAATGCGACCAACATCAACCAAAACGTTAACAGCAACTCGAGCGCAAAAGCTTGCTCGAGACTGCCACGCGGGACGGTCGCGCCCAGATTTCCTTCAAGACCAAAAATAATGCGGAGGGTAAATGCGGCAAAGGTTCCGCCCAACAATTGTGCAAGCACATAACCAGGAACATTTCGCGCTTCAAAACGCCCTGAAAACCACATGGTTAATGTTGCTACAGGGTTGATATGAGCGCCCGAAATTGGCGCAAGCACTGTGACAATGCTGGCAACCGCCAAACCAAAAACGATAGCCACACCCACATGCCCCAAGACACCCGTTTGAGCTTGCACCACCGCCGCGCCAGGACCAAAAAACACCAGTGCAAACGTACCCAAAAACTCTGCGATTAAAACTCGAACTTTCATACAGCCTCGAGATTCGGTGTACGCCCAGCTTTCAAATCCAGAATTAGCTTCTCGAGCACAGGTTTTTCAAGATCACGCACCTCTTGAAAAACCTTGGCTTCGTTGTCCGTACCAGCAGGGTCTGGGAAACTGTGATGCAAGCGTAAAGTTTTGGCTGGGTAGACAGGGCAAACCTCATTAGCGTTATCACAAACGGTTAAAACCACATCAAAGTTCCAAGGGTCAGGCACGTCGTACAAGGTTTTGCTGGTGTAGCTTTGGATATCAATACCCACTTCCTGCATGGCAGCAATCGCATTTGGATTTACCAGTGTGGCTCGAGTGCCAGCACTAAAAACCTCGAGATCAAGATTATGCAACTTGGCAAAATGACGCGCCCAGCCTTCGCCCATTTGAGAACGGGCGCTGTTGGCGGTACAAAGAATTAACAAACGCACGCTGACTCCTTTAACAAATTATTTTGATGTATTTCTAGAGAACGGCAATCTGGAATATGACTGAGGTTAACAGGTCTTGCCAAGGCTTCTTGTACTACTCCACCCAAGAACATTAAGGTTTTGGGTTCAAGAGAATAAACACTCCAACGACCATCTTGACGCACCGAGATACAATTTACATCTCTCAGTAAACCCAAATGATACGAAACCTTCGATTGAGAGATCCCAAGTGCAACCTCGAGTTCGCATACGCACAAGTCTCGAGTATGGAGCATTCGTACAATCTCGAAACGGGTTTCATGTGCCAAGGCTTTTAACAAACTAAGGGCATTCATAAGAAAATTATATCAAATAAATTTGATGTTTATGTCAGATTTGCCTCGAACAACTTCTCGACAATCACCACATCGTGCCAGACACCATCAAGTCTCGAGTGCTTTTGGTAAATGCCCACTTCCCGAAAACCAGTTTTAGCGCACAACGCCAAAGAAGCCATATTTTCAGGAAAAATTCTCGAGACAAGCTTCCAAATCCCAACCGTTTCGCACGCCTTAAAAAACTCGAGCATCAACGCCGTGCCAACGCCTTTTCCATGAGCGCTCGATGCAACATAAACGCTGTACTCGGCAATGCCAGTGTACCAAGTTGAACTGACTGGTCGGTAACTCGAGGCATGAACCCAACCAACCACGGTATTCTCGAGCAGCGCGACCAAAAGTGGGTGCTTGGGGTCGTTGAACCAAGTTTGAACGTCTTCTACTGTGCGTTCTTGAGTTTGAAAAGTGGCGACTCGAGCGCGAATGCCTTGGTTGTAAATACCGACGATTGCCGTTGCATCTTCGGGTTGGGCAGGTCGGATGTGGGTCATGATTTTATTTTCGCTCGAGCCTTTAAAACCGTCAAACTTGAAACTGCCAGTAGCGCCACCAATATCCAGAGTGTACTTTGGTAATTGCCTGTTTTTTGATGCAGCACACCTGCCAGAAACGGTGCAAGCGAAGTGCTGAATGCCACCACCAACGAAATTGCACCACTGACTTGTCCGTAGACTCGAGTTGGAAAGAGTTCTGCGGTTAACGCTGCCCGAGCAATTGTGATTGCACCGTTGGTGCTACCGTATAAAATTACAAATCCCCAAATGCTGATTTCATTACTCGAGGTCAGCAGTAAAATCCCAAGTCCATGAATTGCAAAGGTTGCGGCGGTCAGCATCGTCAGCGTTATGCGGCTGGTCATGGGAACAATAATCAAACGCCCACCAAGTTGCAGCACGCCAACCATGCCCGCTATCGTTGCGGCAAAAATGCTCGAGAATCCTCGTTCGCGCAATAAAGGTACTAAATGTGGTCCAAGGACAGAAACCGCCATTCTTGCCAGCGCAAAACCAAGCGCCAAACTCCAGAACACGCTTGAGCGCCAGAAATGTATAGGTTCGAGCAATGGAGGGGTCGTTACCGAAGTTTGGATTTCTCGAGTTGCCCCGTCTGGTTCGAGGTTGAGGTCATGCGGGTGATGGCGCACAATCAACCACAACATTGGTGCGGCTAGCAGTTGAATGCCAGCAAGTACAGCGATGCCATCACGCCAGCCAAAACGTTCGAGTAAAAAAGTTGAAAGTGGTACGAAAATTGTGCTGGCTAAACCTGCAACCAAGGTGATGACCAACAATGCCCTCGAGCGACCAGTCCGAAACCACACGGCAACCACAGTAAATGCAGGGTCGTAAAAGGTGGCGGTCATGGTCAGACCGAGTAACGCCCAAGTCAAGTACAGCATTTCTAAACTCGAGACTCGAGACCATAAAAATACGGTTAAAGCTGCCAGCAAAGCACCTAAACTTGTGACCATCCGAGCGCCGTGTTTGTCCACAATTCGTCCCAGAAACGGTGCGAACAGACCTGCCACAATCAACGCCAAACTAAATGCCAACGAGGTCTGAGCGCGATTCCAGCCAAGCTCGAGTTCCATTGGTTTTACAAACACGGTGAAGCTGTAAAACAGCACGCCGTAAGCTACGGTTGTGCTGACAGCGAACGCCCAAATCATGTTCCAACCGTAAAAGCGTTTCACAACTCGAGCATCATAACCACGGCAGTATCGGGACAGACACCACGCAACTCTAGGGAAGCGTGTAGGTTGTCTGGGATTTCGGCTCGAGTAACTTTTTTAAAACCAAATCTTGGAAAGTAATCTTGCGCGGTTTCGGTCAGTAAACTGATGCTCGAGAGTTGATGTTTTTTGGCATTCTCGAGTATTGCATTGACCAACCTCGAACCGATACCGTTTGAACGTTTTTCTAATTTTACAGCCACCGAACGCAGTAATCCTGCATCAGCGTAAATCTCGAGTCCAACACAACCCAAAAGTCTGGTATTTTCAAACTCGAGCAAGAAATTTTGGATGTGGTCTTTCACGTCAATTGTTGGCAATTTTGAAGTCTCAAGCAACTCGAGCACGGCAGGTAAATCCTGAGGTGTTGCATGACGTAACATTTTGAGCATGGTTCTCCTCAGATGCCTAAAGGTTTAAGACAACAACGCACATTGAAAGTTGATTTGGAATGCCTTAAGAATTTTTGGGTGTGATTGACAATAAACCTTGCATCGCTTGAGACTCCGCGCAATGTGGCTGAAGCCAAAGTACGCTGTCCTGAAAGCCCCAGATAATACAAGCCTGGAACATGGCTTACACCCAAGCGGTGTACAGCTTGACCATTTAAGTCCAGTGCGCCCGTCTGCTCGAGGTACGGAAATTTTGCTTTAAAACCAGTTGCAAAGATCACGACATCAACGTTTTCGGCTATTCCATCTGCCCAGATCAGACCATGTTCGGTAAAACCTTGAAACATTTTGCGCTGGTCTGGTTGGTGTTGTTCAAGTGCTTGACGGTACTTACCAGAATCCCAAACCAAACTCGAATTGCCCAGCGCCAAACGATCACCCAACGGGATTTTGTCAATCCAGGCAAGCCAGTCATGAAAATCCAATCCCAGAATGCGTTTGGGTGCAAATTGTATGGGTTCTCGAGTGGCAAGGCTGACATTGGCAACTTTTGCCAATTCGACAGCGATTTGTACCGCAGAATTTCCCGCGCCAACCACAACGACCCGCTGGTTTTTGAACGATTCAGCATTTTTGTAATTCGAGGAATGCAAACTCTGCCCAGTGAAAAGTTCAAACCCTGTAATGCTTGGTGTAAACGGTTGATTGAACGTACCTGTGGCGTTTATCACGGCTCGAGATTGAAACTCGAGAGTACTCGTAAAGACCTGAAAACCTATGTGGTTTTGAGTGACTTTGGTCACAGCCATGTTTGGGATGATCGGTAATTTGAAATGTTTAGCATAAGCTCGAAGGTACTCAATCACCTCGAGTTTGCTCGGGTAATGATTTGGGTCGCTCGAGAATCTCATGCCCTCGAGTGTGCTGTGACGCGCTGGCGAGAAGAGTTTTAAGCTGTCGTAATAAGCTTGCCAAGACCCTGTTGCTTCAGCGTTTGCCTCGAGAATCACAAAATCCAAACCTGCTTTTTGAAGCGCACGACCTGCGGCAAGTCCAGCTTGACCGCCACCAATGACGATCACGTCCGTAAAACTCATTTCAGCAACAGCCTGATTCTGCTTTGCTCGAGCTTCCAGCGTTTGGTGTGCAACATGCAGAAGCGTTTTGTGCTGGCTCGGTCAGGCTGGCAGTGTTTGATCCACACGCACCACCATCACTCGCTTGACGGTCACGGGCTTTGCAGCGAACGGTTTGTGGGCGCAGATGTGCGATGACGACATCAGACTCGAGCGTGAAGTGATTTACAAAAGCATGAATGGCAGGCGATTGATGATCGCCGTATTCAATTTTGAGTTCGTTGTTGATGTCCATTAGAACTTTGCTCGCAACCTGGTCATAGATTTTTAAGAATTTCTTAATCTGCATGTGCTCGCTACCAGTGTCAATGCTGGGGTGCATGACTTGTAAAATAATTTCTTGCCATTGGTTCCCTTGTCCGCCACAATCCATTGTCTGATATTGCACGGCTTTAATTTCGGTGACGTGATAGCCACCTGGAATCTGGCGACCATTGCTGTCCTGGAAAACAAGACGCTTTTCGGGAATTTCGCGTAAGTGTGCTAAAAATGCGTTTGCACTGATGGTCGAATCCGGCTGGCTGGCGATGATCGTATTCATAGTCTTCTCCTTAATACATTGATCTTTATCAATGTGTAAAACCAAAAAAATCTAGCAACAATTCTCGAGTAGCGCTTTTGCCATACTAAAACCTCGAGCATCGAGCGCGTAATACATCCACTTGCCGCGCTTTTCGCTTGTCACCAAACCTGCCGAACCGAGGCATTTCATGTGATGGCTGACCGTGGGTTGGCTTAAACCTGTAACTTCCTCGAGATCACAACCGCACACACCATCACCACAACAACCCGCTTGACCGCTTGCTAAAAATTGCAGAATCTTGAGGCGTGCAGGGTCAGAGAGCGCCTTAAACACCCAAGCTGCATTCTCGAGATTTTGGGTGTCGCTCGAGTTGATGCTTGTTTCGAGTTGGATCAGGGCAGGCATGAGGAGATGTTAAACCAACATATTGATGTTTGTCAATATGAATCTTGAGCGCCCTCAAAAAACTTGCACTTTTTGCACCTTGCGTTTATAGTCCTTTTCGCGCTATCGGCGTAACGCGGTGGTGGCTCTCGAACCAGGTCAGGTCCGGAAGGAAGCAGCCTTAAGGGATGACCATCAGGTGCCGTTGCTCACCGATGGCGCACTTTTGTTTGCAGCACACACTCGAGAAACCATTTAAAGTTTCTCGAGCTTTAAGTTTTGTACCTCATGACCTGGGGCGGTACACTAGGGTATGGCTTCGCTTTACCAACGCTCAAGACCGATTCATTGGGATGAAGTCGTCGGGCAAGAACACGTCAAAGAGGTGCTGCGCCCTGCCCTCGAGCGTGGACGGATTGGTCATGCGTACTTGTTCTCGGGTCCGCGTGGGGTCGGCAAGACCACCACAGCGCGGCTGATTGCCATGACGGTCAACTGCGATGACAATTCTGGCATTGCCAAGCCGTGCGGGGTCTGCGAATCGTGTCGCATGGTGATTGCGGGTCGTCACCCCGACGTGCTCGAGATTGATGCTGCCAGTAACAACAGTGTCGAAGATGTGCGTGACTTGCGAGAAAAAGTCGCCTTGCAACCCATGCGTGGAAGTTCTAAGGTTTATATTCTCGACGAAGCGCACATGATGAGCAAAAGTGCTTTTAATGCACTTCTAAAAACCCTCGAAGAACCACCCGCGCATGTGGTCTTTATTTTGGCGACCACCGAAGCCGAACGCTTACCGCCAACGATTCTTTCGCGTTGTCAGCATTACCGTTTTAGACGGCATTCTGTTGAAGAAATTTGTGGCAAACTCGAGATGTTAGCAACCCGAGAAGGGGTCAACGCGCAGCGTGAGGCATTGATGCTGATTGCCCGTACTTCTGACGGTGCAATGCGTGATGGCGAAAGTTTGCTCGAGCGGATGCTGGCTTCTGGCGAACCTGTTTTAACCGTCTCGAGCGTCGAGGGGGCATTGGGGCTTCCGCCACAAGAGCGCATGACAACACTGGCACTCGAGCTTGCCCGTGCGAATGCGGGTGCGATGCTCGAGATGCTGGGTGGTTTGTACCAGGATGGTTTTGCGCCGCGCACGGTCACGGAACGTACCAAGATTGCACTCAGGGATTTACTGCACGCGCAGTTGGGAATTGGCATTCGTCCGCAACACGATCCAATTCCAGAGTCACGCTTGTTGCAACTGATTCGGGCGCTTGACGAAGAAGATCAGCGTTTTGCACGAGCTTCGGATTTGATCTCGCTCGAGATGGCGTTTACGCGGGCGCTTTTGGCAGGTGAAGGCACAACTTCGGGTGGTGATACTGGAAATCTCGAGGCTAGGCTTTCTAAACTCGAGCAACAACTCCGAGACGGTGGTGGTGCTCGAGTGGCACGGGCTGTACCAGATTTTGACCCAATGCAACGGCAGGCTCGTCCTGCGGCAGCTAAAGAAACACTTGCCGAAACGCCTCGGGCAAGCTTGAATGCGGCTGTACCACCACTTACCACAGTTACGGCTTCAAACCCTGGTTCGGGTTCTTGGGGCGATGTGATCGTCAAGGTAAAACCACAACTGAGAGCATTTTTGCGCGAAGCGCAACCTAATGTCGAAGATGGCTTGTTGGTGCTGACTTACGGTGCAAAACACAAATGGCACGCCGATCAGGTTGCCAGTAAACTCGAGGAACTGAGTAGCATTGTCAAAAACGTTTTTGGAGAGCATTTTGCACTCGAGTTAATCATGCCAGATGGTTCAAAAAAAAACTCGGGAATCCGAATTGAAAGTCCACGGGTTGAGTCTATAGCTCGAGTTGAAACTGCTCGAGTTTCTGATGTCGTGCAAAATGTGATGGATTCAATTGTGGTTGAAGCTCGAATCGAAGCGCCGATTGAAGCTCGAATCGAAGCGCCGATTGAAGCTCGAGAAATTCCCGAACTGCAAGATCTTGCAAAGCTCGAGACATTTCAAGATGATGTGGTGCTCGAGCCTGAGCGAATTCAGATTGAACCCGAAACTTTACCTCAAGTCATGACGCAACGGGTCATGCCTGCATTTGTTGAGGGTGGCGTGATTACCCTAACAACTTCAAGCATTCCTGCAACGCTCGAGTTTGAAAACTTGGGTGTTCAAAAACCCGAACCAAGTTTATTTGAACTTTCTTCCTCCGAACCAGGTCCTGAACCCAGATCGCTCGAACCGATTGGGGTCTTAGAGCCAGGTTTGCTCGAGATGCCGCTTGAAATTTCTTCCGAGTTTGGTTTGGATTCAATGCCCGCAGATGAAGATTTTGCACCTTGGCTCGAGACGCAAGGTGATGGTTTGGCAGTTACTAGCATTGATGTGCTCGAGGATGCAGTGCCGCTTGAGGCGTTTGGGCTGGATTTGGGAGATTTGGATGCGCCGCCGATTCAAGCTACAGGGATTCCTGCCTTAAAGGGACACCCGACCTATCAAAAAATGGCGAAACTGTTTAAGCATCGTGTCCGAGAAGCGGGTTTGATAGAAGTTTCGGCTTCAAAAAATCCTGAAACGCCAGAAGTGATTGGCACGGTAGCAGAGGAGAGCGACGTTTGAAATTTTTTGTTTTACTGGTTTTTATGCTGTGCTCGAGCGTCTTTGCAGTCTCAGGAAAACTCGAGGTCGCACCTGGCATCAACGATGATCGGGGTTTGGTGGTGCCAGCCAAAACCAAACTGATGGCTCGAGTGATCACAGATCTTCCGAATATTTCGCACGCCAGTTTAAACATCACCCGTGGTGGTCGTGCACTTGGCGATTTTCCATTAAAAAACGAGGGTAATGTGTGGGTCACAAATGTCAAACTCGAGTTCCCTGGTTCGCACATTGTCACAATTCGGTTATTTGAAGGCACAAGAATCTGGTCAGCCGCTTCGGACTTGACGGGTGTTGAAAGTACAACGTTGGGAAAACCTGTTGGAAACAGTTCTCTCGAGTTTTTGGTGACGAGTGGCAAAGCGGGTGGTGATGTCAGCCCAGTATTCGCATTGCTGGCATTGCTTGGTTTGATCGCGTTGGTGGCTTTGGGAACCCAAGTTTTTGCAAAGAAAACGGTGAAATCATGATTGAACGCAGCACGTTAGAAGAAATCCGTGAAGTGCTTCAAACTGCCAAAACCATTGCGGTTTTGGGTATCTCGAGTGATGCAAAAAAACCTGGTTTTTTCGTGCCAGATTACTTATTCACCAAAGGCTACCGAATTATTGGGGTCAATCCAGAACTGGCGAAAGCTTCGGTAAAGCTTTTCGGTGAACGAGTACGGTCTTATTTGTCCGACATTGAAGAACCTGTAGACGTGGTGGATGTCTTCCGTCGTCCTGATTTGCTCGAGTCTCATCTTCGTGACCTTTTTGCAATGCAACCAGCCCCCAAACTGGTCTGGTTACAACAAGGTATTCGCAACGCAAACTTTGCCAAAGCTGTGCTTGAGGCTGGGATCGAAATTATTCAAGACCGTTGTATGCTGGCAGATCATCAGCATTTGGGTTGATGGTTTTGGCATATCAGGCTTTTTAGACAGACGCGTAGGGCTTGCAACCGGCAATCGGGCAAGGTACATTTGTCAATATTAAATGTCTGACACGGCGTAGTTGCGAATCTGGGATAATAACCCATTTCAAAACGATTTTTGACGCATAATAGAAGTAATTACACATCTCCCTCGAGATTTAATGAAAATGGTTTTCAGGGTTTAGGAGGCTAGACATGCCAGCACTACCAATCGGTGATCGTCGTCTTGGCGCGATTTTGTTGCAACTGGGGTTTATCAGCGATGTTGATATGCAAAAAGCCATTGAGCGTCACAGCGAAATTGGTGGACGACTTTCGGACATTCTGATCGAATCAGGAACCGTAACTGAGCGCAAAATTGCCCAAGCCATCGAAGATGAACTCTCGTACCCTTTGGTAAACTTGCTGGCGCTCGAGCAGAAACCCATGCCAGAGGTAACGGCGTTAATCGAGGGCGAAAAAGCCACCGAATTGCAAGCTTTCCCATTCAAACTCGAGGGTGACAAACTGAGCGTGGCATTTGTTGACCCACTCAACACCATGGCAGTTGAAGGTATTGAAGATGCCACGGGTTTTGTGGTTGTACCCTACCAAGCCCTGCGCGACCAAATGCGTTGGGCGATTGCTACGTACTACCCAGAACTGGGTCTGGAAATTCCAGATTTAAACAAAATTGCCAACCCAGAAATGGAACGCCTCGGGCGACGTTTGGTCAGCCAAGGTTACGTTACTGAAACCCAACTCGAGGATGCACTGGCGCAACAAGAACCAGGCGGCGAACCAATCGGTAAAATCTTGATGGGCTTGGGGCATTTAAAAGAAAACGATTTGTTCCGTACCTTAGCCGACCAAAACAATGCAGGATTTGTTGAAGAAACCGCCAACCTCGAGATTCCTGATGAAGTCTCGAGCTTATTGTTGCGTGCCGATGCGGTCAAATTGCAAGCCGTACCGATTAAATTTGACGGTCATGAAATTGTTATTGCTACCACAGATTTAAAACGCCAAGCCGAAATCCAGAACTTATTTACCAAAGCCGTCAGGTTTGTGATGATTGCCCCAAGCGAACTCGAGGCACTGGTCGAACGGGTCTATTCACAAAAAGGACGTTTGGGCGAGGCGCTGGTTACCAGTGGCAAGGTCAACCGCGAACAACTTGCCGAGGCTTTAAAAGTTCAACGTAAATCAGGGCGTTCTAAACCCTTGGGTGAAGTGCTGGTCGAGATGGGTTTTGTTACCAACGATGAGGTGGACAAAGCCCTTGATAAGCAACGCAAAGGCGGTGGACGGCTCGAGGATACCTTGGTGCAATCGGGTAAGCTCTCGCCAGAGATGCTATCAAAAAGTTTAGCAGTACAACTTGGTTACGATTTTATTGACCCAACTGCCAAACCTGCCGATCCAAGCGCGTTACCGATGATTCCTGAAGCCCAAGCACGGCGGTACACCTTGTTCCCATACAAACTCGAGGGTAACATTTTGATCGTATTGATGAAAGACCCTCGAAATGTCTTTGCACTTGACGACTTGCGTTTAATGACCGGACGCGAAATCAGACCAGCTGTTGCCACCGAAAAAGACATTCAAAAATTAATAGACCGCCATTACGCTGGTGGTACAGATGTAGACGCGCTCAACAAAGAATTGTCAGCGCTTGGGCGCAATGATAAAGAAGATACTGTTTCAGACTCGAGCCTCGATGATAACGCGATTGTGCGAACCGTGGACAACATCATCCGTGAAGCGGTTTTGGCAGAAGCTTCGGATATTCACATCGAACCCACCGAAACCAATGTGACCGTGCGAATTCGTGTGGATGGTTCGCTGCGAAAGTACATGGAACTCCCTAAAGCTGCCGCCAACAGTCTTGCGGCTCGTATTAAAATTATGGCACAACTCGATATTGCCGAACGTCGCGTGCCACAAGACGGGCGTATTCAATTTCGCAGTCGAAACATGGCAACCGATTTGCGTACTAGCACCTTGCCTGTGCGCTTTGGTGAAAAGATCGTTATGCGTATTTTGCAAAAAGCCGCCAACATTCCCGAAATCGAACAACTTGGGTTTAGCGATTACAACCTGGGCTTGTACGCCGATTTAATCGAAAAACCATACGGCATCTTTTTGGTAACCGGTCCAACAGGTTCTGGTAAGTCGTACAGCACCTTTGCTACCCTCAAACGCATTGCTCGCCCCGATGTCAATGTTTCAACCATCGAAGACCCTATCGAGTACGAAATTCCTGGTATCAACCAGTCACAAGTCAACAATGCCGCAGGTATGACTTTTGCCAGAGCATTGCGGTCTTTTTTGCGTCAAGACCCTGACATTATTATGGTTGGTGAGATTAGGGATACCGAAACCGCTAAAATTGCTGTCGAAGCCGCATTAACAGGTCACTTGGTGATTGGAACGCTACACACCAACGACGCTGCTGGTGCGGTGGTGAGGCTCGAGGAAATGGGAGTCGAGTTGTTCAACATCTCTGCCGCTTTGGTCGGTGTGCTGGCGCAGCGCCTTGTTAAGAAAATCTGCAAAGATTGCAAAACCGAAATGGCTGCCGACCCCGATACTTTGCGGCGTTTGGGTGTCGG
>JAYVRX010000134.1:0-15160 GCA_043775825.1 Deinococcales bacterium | reverse complement strand
CTTTCAAAAGCGTGATCGAAACGGGGAAGTTAGCTGGTGTGAACGGGTTTAATACGTTGCTGGATTTGTATGCAAATCCTCGCTAATCACATACGTTTTGTCAAAGAAGTCACAACACAAGCAAAATCTGAATGGAAGTGGGTTATTCCCGATATTTTTCAGGGCGTAAAACTCGAGGTTGGTGCTTATGCTTTCTTTTACGCAAATGTTAATGCTGGACCTCAAGGAATTTTTAGAACCCTTGGCGCTGAAGGAGTGGGCGAACTCGAGTTTTTTGAAGTTAAAGCGGGTGTAAAACTCGAGGGTAAACTAGCATCAGAAGCAACCCAAGCTGCGGATAAGGATTACGTGTCTGATTACAAAACATCCATTGAAATTGGTATCACCCCCAGCGCTGATACCGTTGCTTTTTTACAGCTTTTTGCAGTGGTTGTTCCAGATAAGTTAGAGTTCAAAGTCGCCTACGATTTAGACGTTTCCCCCACAGCAACAGCGACTGCTAATCAAAATACTTTTAAAATAGGTGACAGCTTAAAATTTAACGTTAAATTAGATAAAGTTAAATTTTTGCCCTTAGATTACAACGTTGAATCCATCTCAATTTACCGAAAAGAAGCAGGTAGTGTCATTCTCGTTGCTGAAGCTCCCGTCTCTGAAGGTCAAACGAGCGTAGATATTCCATGGATTGCAACGCTAACAGGGGCAATCGAAACGAATTTTATTGCGTTTGCAAACACTAAGGTTCTACCGGTTCTTAAACTCGAGTTAGCGACGGTAATACCAAAACCACTGACGGGCAAAGTTGTGTTTGACATTGACATAGATGATACTCAATTTTCAGAGTCGGGGACTTTAGACCAAATTGGTTACCGAAAATCATTAGCAGTCTATAAAGGAAAGTTTCGCATCGAGGGAATAGCCACTATTGGTGCAGCCCTAGATAATTTTGTTGTGACTTCGACCTCTGGAACAGGCACTATATCGGGAAATGGATTAGATATTCTCGAATTTATATACGCAGAAACTAGAACAGTTTGTAAATATTATAGAGAAGGGTCAAATACAAGCACAGGTTCACTTCCGGGTTCAGGTTATGGGAATTTCCGCATTCGAGAAGACACTCAAATTGGGTTTCAGGTTGAAATAGGGGTAAGTATCCTTGGGCAATTCATCGACAGTCTTGCGGATTCAAAAGTTGTATGCCCACCGGGTATCCCTGAAATAGCTCCGATTCGGCAAGTACAGACAAATTATCAAGCTCGTCCCTTTCCTTCAATATATTTAAGTTGGCAACCCAAACCCGAGGAAGTCAAAAAAGGGACATACGCCTTTAAGGAAAAGGGAAGTAGTGGCACGGTTTCTTGGGATTTCACAGAACCTCAGTAATACGCTAAAAGCCATCACCAACAAGCACTTCTCGAGGGTAAGCCTTTACTCGAGCTACCGCATTATTGTTAAAACTCGAGTTTGCAGTTCTTGCTAAAACTTATATTCAAATCTGTCATCCCCTGTCATCCTCAGTTCTTTATGGTGAAGGTAAGAAGTAGAAAAGGAGGTCAAAAATTTACTTACAGGCTGTGCCGATGTGGTCGCATCGGCACTCGAGAAAACACGTGTCTAATTGTAAAGGAGCAACACCCATGAAAACCTTAAAAGCAATCTTACTCATTGGTACAGCCATTGTTTCATTGGTGGCTTGTGGTGGTTCAACACCACCGACACCCGCCGAACTTTCAAAAACTTCTTTGGTTGGTAAAATTGAAAACTCCGATGCCCTGATCGCCATTGTGCGCGACGAGAACAGTTTTATCGCTTACATCTGTGGTGGTAAAAGCACCTGGCAAACCCATACGGGTTGGTTTCGGAGCGATACCATCTCGGCAAAAGGCAATTATCTCGAGAGTTCCAGTGGTCTAAAATTCTCGGCTAATTTTGCGGATACCAGTGCCAAAGGAACGCTGACCCTGAACGACGGTACGGCACTCAGTTGGTCAACCGAAAGTGCTAAAAAAGAGGCTGGTTTGTTCGTACTCGAGGAAGCGGGTTTGCTGGCGGGTGTCATTACTGACAATGACGGTAATGTGGCTGGTACGGCTCGAGCCGTGGATCCAAAAGGCGCGTTTCTCTCGAGTCCGGTTAAAGTGCAACAAGCCCTTGATAACCGTTTGGTGGTTCAAACGCAACGTTTGGGTGTTGATATTCAATTGGAAGTTGATCGTTTGCGTAAACCGAGCGGTGCAGTGGCACAACCTGCCGCACCGACAATTATTGTTTTGCTGCATGGTTTAACCAGTCAAATTGGGGCAAGCGCCGCCGAAGACATGGCTTTGTCTGGTGTGCCTGGAACGCGTAAACATGCTCGGTTGTATTGGACTGAACCGTTTACACAAAGTCTGTTGGGTGGCACAAAGCATTCACCTTTGGTGACGTTGGGCGGTATTGATGTCTCTGGTATTCAGTTTAATACGGGTGCTTTGCCAACTCTTCCTAATGAAGTTCCAGACGCAGGTGTCTGCGATTTAGATGATTTTGTCACCACTCAAGACCGTTTCAGTACAACGGTTGCACCGAACTTATCGGTGTTGTTGGCGCATAGGCGGGCGGGGCTTGGTTTGGTCGAACAAGCCATGGATGCTTCGGCACAAATTAACAGATGCCAACTTGTCTTTAGAAACAAATACAATGTAATGCCAAAATTTGTTTTCATGGGTCATAGCATGGGTGGCATTGTGGCTCGGTTTATGCTCAGTAGTCCAACACGAGCCGATTTGGAAACAGCCATTGCAAATGGTTTTGTTGCCGCACCAACCGCAGGTCGGCTGGATTCTTATGCGTCTACATTTAATCAAATGGGTTACATTCGTGACCGTACCATGTACGTTTTAACGCTGGCTTCACCGCATGAAGGCTCGAGATTGGCTGACCAACCCAGAATATTCCAAGAAAAATTGCAGCAGGTCATCAATTGGATTGAAAGCGGAAACCCCAACCCGACCAGTTTTGGATTAACAGCACAGGATGTACTGATGGTCGAACGGCTTGGCTCGGCGGTATTACCACTGCTGGCGTTATCGGGTCAGGGCGCTCAAAACAGTCCAGAGTCACGTGGTCTTACTCGCATATCTGCGTCTCAGGCGGCACTCGTTAGCGCAATTCGTAAATTAATTGTATTCCTTAACTTTGGTACGCCAACCACAACAGGGATTCAGGATGTTGACAGTGCCACCTGGAAAGGCTTGAACACAGGTTCGGATGACAATAATATTTTAGATGGGTTGTTGCATCCGCGTCAGTTAACTCGAGGCTTTGACAGTCCGATTCCGAATGCAGCCAGAAAACTTATACCCATTCATGTGGCTGGCGCTCGTAAGGCGGGCGCAGAGGTTTACGACAGCTTGAGTTTAAATCAGATTCAAACAGACCTTAAACGTTATAATCTGCTCAATCCTATTTTTGAAAGCAGCAGTAGGTTTGTAAAACAACTTACGCAAAGCATGATTGGTCATGCTGCACTCTGGGCGGTTGCAGGAGCTAAACCGGCACTCGATCCTCGGTTAGACACCATCAATTACACCGATTGGCTTACCGAAACCACCCGAGCCACCGAAGTCGCCATTGCCGCCAATGGTTTCCCCAGCTCAATGCGTTTATGGCGTTACGCGAAATCTCGAGTTTCATCACCGCTAAACGATGCCATGGTCACTTATTTACTCAGCACCTTATCTGGAACTGGTGGTTCACCAAAAATTCCTGCGTATTTAAAGAACAAATGGGAAGTTAATTTCAATGACAGGGTCAACGCTCGAGTTCCAGCTTTGGTTTGCCGAGATGCGAACGGGAATAACTTAATTACGCCAATCACCATTGATCTCGAGTTGTTTTTGCAAGCGCTGGTTAGTGGTGGCAGAACGCTCGAGGCTGGAATCAACGCTTTCACAACCACAAGTATGTTAGAGATGCTTAGCGAAATCAGGAAAATTTCCAACGAGTATCAGAATATCGCTACAGATATTATTAACCTGATTACGCCAACGTTAAGAACAATTGCCAATTTACCAATTGATTGCAAAGGACCACTGGGTACAACCCCAGGAGATATTTTTACGGGCGATCCATTAAACCTTAAGCCTTGGAAATTTATTCTTGTGACCCAAGAAATTTCTGCACCACAAATTGTTGAAACCAATCTTCCAAACACCGATGGTTTTGTTGAACAAGATGCGCTGGTCGAATACGATTCGGCATTGGGTTTCAAGCTTGGTACAAGTATTGTGGATTACTTTGACCACACCAGAACAGATCACACGATTGCGTTAAAGCCAGCGCCAGGTTCTTGGTATCGTTTTTACACAAGTGGTGTAGAACCCTTCAATCATGAAATCATGCACGCTGCCGTCGGTGCTTGGATTTCCGATACTTTTCTTGAAACTTCAGCACCTGCTGATCCGTTTATCTGTCCCGCAGGAACTGTCAGTTCTGCAACCCCATGTAACTAAACCGTATGAACTCGAGATTCGTAAATCTCGAGTTCATACTAAAAAACATGCCAGCCACACGATAAAAACTTTTTACGGTAAACCGAAATTGATAATTTATTAGGAGTCATATGAAAAAACTTCTGCTTGGGCTGGGTTTGATTGCGGTGCTCCTATCTTGTGGAGGCAACACACCACCTGCAAATAATATTTCGGGTACGGTCAGAATAGCTTCGGGTTTATCAGGTGCAACTGCGCCATTTGTGCCAAACGAAGTCCTGGTCAAATTTGAGAGTAACATTACTGCATTGCGATCTGCGGGTTTACGGGTAGCAGGTGCAACACTACAAAATGTTCGTTCGTTAGCACTCGAGAATACTGTTTTAATGCGTTCGAGCGATTCGGACGTGCAAGCAGTGGTTCAGGCACTCGAGGCTCGAGCCGATGTGATTTGGGCGCAACCAAATTACCTTGTAGAACCAAGCGCTGTTCCAAATGATGAGTTTTTTAATTTGCAATGGCATTACCCTGCAATCAATTTACCAGAGGCTTGGGATATTGAAACTGGTGATACCAACCCTGTTACTGTGGCTGTGATTGACACGGGTATTCTCAGTGGACATCCTGATTTTGTTGGTAAACTTCTGCCTGGTTTTGATTTTATTTCCAATCCTCAAACTGCCAACGACGGAAACGGACGCGATAACAACCCAGAGGATCGCGTGGCTGGTAAATATCATGGTTCACACGTGGCAGGAACGATTGCCGCTGCCGTCAACGATGCTCAAGGCATAGCTGGCGTTTCGTGGGGCGCAAAGATACTTCCAGTACGGGCTTTGGGTGCAACCGGTTCCACATCTGACATCATTGATGGAATGCTCTGGGCGGTTGGTTTACCTGTGGCTGGCGTACAAAAAAATCCCAACCCTGCTCAGGTTCTCAACCTCAGCCTTGGTTCGAGTGTGTTGTGTGCCGCAAGCCCAATTTATCAAGACGCAATCAATAAAGTGAATGCCGTAGGAGGAATTATTGTTGTGGCGGCAGGCAACGCAAACAAAGACGCGTCACAGTTCAGCCCTGCCAGTTGCAGTGGAGTCATCACAGTGGGTGCAACCGACTTTGTGAGTGCTCGAGCGCCATATTCAAACTTTGGTGCACGAATTGATGTCATGGCACCTGGTGGCAATATGAGCCTGAGCCTAGCCAACCCAAAATATCCAGACGGAGTGTTAAGTGTCGGACGCGATGACGCAACTGCAAAATTCAATGTGGCATTTCTTCAAGGTACTTCGATGGCATCTCCGCACGTAGCGGGTGTAGTTGCCCTGATGAAAAGCCGTGATCCCAGCCTAAGTTTTGCTCGAGCTTTAGATGTTCTGACCCGCACAGCACGGCTTTTGACACCAACCAAATGCACGGGTTCAGGTACTGCTAAAACCTCCGATGATTGCGGTGCGGGTTTAATTGATGCCAAAGCTGCGTTGCTGGCATTGAGTGTTGGTACAACCCCGCCCGATTTTAGTCTTAGCCTGAACCCCTCGAGTTTGCTGGTTCAACCAAGCTCGAGTAAACAAATTACCTTGGATGTTATTGGAATTGGTGGCTTCCAAGACGCTGTGAACATTACTTTTCGTGGAGCACCAACAGGCATCACTTTTACTCAGAGCAATAATTCGACTTTAACCATGAATGTCGCAGCCAGTGTTGCGGTTGGAACGTACAACATTGCTTTCCAAGGTACATCAGGTGCTTTGGTGCATAAAGCATCATTAACCCTCAAAGTCGAAACCAACGCTATAGTCGGAACGACCATCGCAAAAACCAATATTTTAGCGTGTCTTTATGATGCGGCAACCGACAACTGTGACAGTAAAAAAAGTCAAGTCATCACGCTTTCAGGAACAGGTTCGAGTTCTGATTACAATTTTTCAAATGCAGCCAGTGGTTCTTACTTGATGGTAGCCGTGAAGGACGTGAACAACGACCAAAAAATTGGTAACGGCGATTTAGTTGGTCTTTACACTCGAGATAACAATGTGGCAGAGGTGAATCCACCAGCTTCAGACATTGATATTTCCATGTTCCAAGTTCAATCTACTGGTTCTTTTATACAAGATTCGTCGGTCATTAAGCAGCAAAACGCTGCTATCAGATTTTGGAACTCGAGGTGAAAAGTGTTTGAATAAACTTGATTGGCAATTGTGACAAGTCAGAAATTTAGGCAATATCTTCGGCATAAACTCTATTTTTGAAAGGCGGGACTATGAAAAATCTGTTTTTAATCGTATTGCTGGCATTTTTTACTTCAAGCTGCGCTCTGTTGTTTAAAGGTGACACTGCCACTGTGACTTTCACCTCGAGTCCTTCGCAAGCCAATGTTCTGATTGACGGAGGTGTCATTGGGCAAACAACCGTTCAAGCGCGACTCAAAACAAATCGGTCTTACAACGTCACGTTTCAAAAAACTGGTTTTGCAAATCAGACTTTTATCCTAACCAATCGCGTGGGAACACTCTGGATTATCTTAGATATTCTCGGTGGACTTGTACCGTTGGCGATTGATGCGGCAACAGGGGCATGGTTCGAGTTGGATACCACCAACGTTAATGTTGTGTTGTCAACGCAAACCATGAGCCACGAACCATTGCCGATCTGGGCGGTTGAAGTTCTAAAAACAAAGGGAATGAAAATTGGTAAAATCAATCCATAAACTTGTTTAGAATTGCTTTAATGCCTTCCACTTTGGAGGGTATTTTTGCATCTCGAGAAACAACCCATCAGCCATGCTCAGTGCGCAGTTTCAACCACCCAGAAAATTTAAATTTCTCGAGCCTTAAATGTTAGCCTGAAACCATGTTCACCACGATTCAAAGCTTAACGCGTCACGATTTGGTGGTGAAAGGCAGCGAATTTTTGGCGTTTGTCAATCACACCTCAAACGTCAATGCGGCACTCGAGTGGTTGAAATCCATCAAGGCGCAGTACAAAGATGCGACCCATGTTTGCTGGGCGTACCGTGTTGGCGATCAATACCGTTTCTCGGACGATGGCGAACCGAGCGGCACGGCGGGTGCACCAATTTTCAGGTCGCTCGAGGGTTCGGGTTTGGATTTTGTCACGGTGGCGGTGGTGCGGTTTTACGGCGGGGTCAATCTTGGCGCGGGTGGTTTGGTGCGGGCATATGGTGGCGCGGCAAGCGAGGTGTTAAGAATTGCGCCCAAACTCGAGGTGCATCCTCGAGTGAAGGTGAGTGTGCTGGTAGGTTTTGAGCTTATCAGCACACTTCATAATCTGCTTGAGAAATTTGACTTGCAAGATCGTGTGGATGAATTCACCGATCAGGGTTTGAATGTAAAATTTGGGACGCTCGAGACTGAACTCGAGACACTACAAATTCTGGTGCGCGACAATACTCGAGGGCAGGGCGTGGTTTCACTCGAGGGCGTTTAAACCCGTCAAATCACGCCCAACAATCAGGGTGTGAATGTCATGCGTACCCTCGTAAGTATCCACCGTCTCGAGGTTGAGCATGTGCCTGATAATCGGGTATTCGGTGGTGATGCCGTTGCCGCCGTGCAACTCCCGCGCCATTCGCGCCCCCTCGAGTGCCACGCGCACGTTGTTGCGTTTCGCCATACTGACTTGCGCGTAATTCATCGTGCCAGCGTCTTTGTTAAGCCCAAGGTGATACGCCATCATCAAGCCCAACGAGTGCTGCGTTGCCATCGTAACCAGTTTGTGTTGCACCAACTGACGCCCCGCTATCGGCTTGCCAAAAGTCGTGCGGGACTTGGTGTACTCGAGGGTGGTTGAAAGTACACTCTCCAGCGCTCCCAGTGCGCCCCAGGCGATGCCGTAACGGGCTTGGGTCAAGCAGCCCAGGGGTGACTTCAATCCTTTAGAACCAGGCAGCAGGCTGGTCGCTGGAATGCGTACATCCTCGAGCACGATTTCACCGGTGATGCTGGCGCGAAGGCTCATTTTGTTTTTGATTTTAGGTGCGCTAAAACCTTTGGTATCGGTAGGCACGATAAAACCACGAATGATTCCGTCGTCGTCTTTAGCCCAAACCACAGCAATATCGGCAATTGGGCTGTTGGTAATCCACATGTTCGAGCCGTTCAAGACATAATCTGTGCCATCTTTAACCGCCCGAGTTCGCATTGCGCCAGGGTCAGAACCGCCATCTGATTCGGTCAGACCGAAGCAACCCACCATGCGCCCAGCGGCGAGTTCTGGCAGGTATTTTTTCTTTTGTTCTTCAGAACCATACGCATAAATCGGGTACATCACCAGCGAACCCTGCACGCTGGCGGTGCTGCGAATGCCAGAATCACCACGCTCGAGTTCGTAACAAATCAAGCCATACGCGGTGCTCGAGACGCCAGAACCACCGTATTCTTCGGGTGTGGTTGGTCCGAGAATGCCAAGCTCACCCATTTTGGTCGTTAAACTACGCGGCAACGTGCCTTCATCCCACCAGTCGCCAACGTGCGGAATGATTTCGGCATCCACAAATTCGCGTACCATCATGTGAATGTCGCGTTCTTCGGGTTTGAGACTCTCGAGAATTTTAAAGTAATCGAACATGGAGGTATTGTCGCATTTTTAACCCGTAAGGGGCAATTGACATTTGGCTCGAGAGAAGAAGCATTGACTATTTGCTTAGAGCGTGTTTACGAAGTTAAAAGAAGATATGGCGAGGGGATTATTGTGGTTTTGGCTTTAAGCCGTAAGCTATAAGCTTCAAGGAACAGCGTTCTTTGGCTTATAGCTTGTAGCCTGTAGCTCTGCCCGAGAAACCTTCATAAACAGGCTTTCAGTTAAGATTAGCATTTTGGTGTTGGGAAATCTGCAAACACTTCAAGCAAGCGAAACATGCTCTGGCAGAGTTGAAAACGTAAGTCTTAGGTTTATTGAAACTCGAGCGTTTATGGTTTTCGAGTTTTATATTTGGTTTTCGATTTTCACTTTGGAAATCGTCCACGCCCCAAGGACTTCAATGACTCGAGCAGGGTTGTTCTCAGGTTGAAAACGGATGTACGGAATGCCGCCAAACCGCACACCCGCTTCTTCAACAAAGTGAATTTTTACGCCCTCAAGTTGTGCAAGATTTGGGAAAGGTTGCGTAGGAAAAATGCAATACAAGCCTATGAAATACTCGAGATTCTCGGTTTCGGTCATGCTTCACAATACGACCTAAACTTTTTAAAAGTTCCGAGCAATACATCAAATCTCGAGCATCACAATAAACTTAAACCATGAACGAACTTACTGAACTTCTGGAATACCATCAATGGGCAACCACCAAAACCCTTGACTCGAGCGCTAAACTCAACCACGAGCAACTCCACCGTGATCTCGGCTCGAGTTTTAAAAGCGTGTTTGAAACCCTGGTGCACGTTTACGGCGCTGACCGTGCTTGGTTGGGCAGGCTAACGGGTCAAAGTCCAAGCCGTCCAAACCCAAGCGATTACCCGAGTCTCGAAGCGTTGCGTGAAGCTTGGGAAGTTGTGCTTGAGGGCTGGAAAACAGTCGTAGCTAAATTCGAGAATCCCAAACTCGAGATTCATTACAAATCTTATGATGGTGTGCCGTTTACCAGTTCGTTCGAGGAAATCGTGAAGCATGTTGTGAACCACGGCACGTATCACCGTGGGCAGATTGCTGCCATGCAACGCATGTTGAGTGGCGAGGCTGTAAGTACAGATTTGATTTCGTTTTACCGCGCCCAAAACGCATGAACGTAATACTCGAGTTTAGGAATTTCAATCTCACCAAACGAATACAACCCTTGCTAAACTTTGGCAATGATGCGAACTGTTTTGGTTGTGCTGTTGCTGAGTTTGACGGCTTGTTTCACGCAGGCAACACCAATCACTGACCCGACGCCGTGGGAATCAAGGCAGGTGTTGTTTCAGGACGCGAAGGTGATTCGTGAAAAGGTTTCGTATCGCTCGAGCAATCTGAAAATATTTGGTCAAGTTTGCCGTCCAAACCGCCCAGGAAAATTTCCAGTTTTAATCTGGAATCATGGGGGTTTTGAGGGTTTAAAAGACAGTGACGAAGAATTTTGTGAAGCTTTTGCGGGTTTTGGTTACAGCTTCCTGATGTCGTCCTACCGTGGCGAGGACGGTTCTGAAGGCGCTGTCGAAGTATGCAAGGGCGAAGTGGATGACGTGCTAAAAATGCTCGAGCTTGGACGCACCATGCCCGAGGCAAATCTCGATAAAGTCATTGTGATGGGTGGCTCGCACGGGGGTTGCATCAGTTTGAGGGCGGTACAAAAAGGCGCTCCCGCTCAAGCCCTCATCGAATTTTATGGTCCAAGCAATTGGGTGGCAGAATATCAACAAGTCCAGCAACTTTTAAACTCGAGCGACGCGACCAAAAAATACGTCGGTCAAATTCTGGATTCGGTTTTCACCAAAGCTTTGGGTGGCACGCCCACGAACGTAGCGCCGCAATATCAAACCCGGTCTCCAGATCAGGATGTTTTGAGCTTAAGCAATTGGTCGGGGTCAATCCTGATGCTTCACGGGGTGCAGGACTGGTTTGTATTGCCCAGTCAATCGTGCAACCTCGCCAAGGCGATTGGTGGTTTTACCAGTTTTCACTTGAAAGCCGCCAACACCAACAGCACCGTTGCGCCCTCAGATTGTGAAAATGCTGGACTGTCTTGGAGCGCCAATGCTGTTCCAAGAGGCAATTGGCAGGGCAAGCGTTACTTGATGGTTTATGACGAAATGGGTCATGGCGAGGGCAATCAGTTCAATCAAGCTTTGTCTGATTCACTCGATTTTATTTTTGCAAAAGTCCCAACGCCGTAAAAATACTCGAGCACATGAGGCTCGAGTATCAAAATTCTCACGATGGTGAGCCGTTTACTGATTCGCCCAAGAAAATCGTGAAGTACGTGGTCAAACACGAGACGTATCACCGGTTTTCGCAATGCAAAGAATGTTGGGCGCAGAAGCGGTTGGAACGGATTTGATTGGGTTTTACCACGCCCAAAAAGCCTGACCGTACATTTGGCTTAGTCACACCTACGCCGCACAGCGCATCACAACGCAAAACCAAACACTTAAACTCTGACTCGAGCATTAGCACTAGAGTCAGAAATTTGCTCGAGCCGCAGGAGGTTCATCATGCGAAGGCATACAAAACATCAAAGCCACCTGCTCGAGAAACCTTTCTTGTAGGTGAAATCGGCATCAAGCCATCATTCAAGACAAGGAAAATTATGCACACATTGATTGAAAAGTTCGAGCGCATTGGTGCTCGAGCACAAGTTGAAATGATTCCTGAACGCTGGTCAGCACGTTCAAAATGGCAACCAAGCCCAAGACGAATTTCTGGCAGTTTTAGTTTGGATATTCAAAATGATCGCAAAGGCGAATACTTTCTGGTCAAGATTCCAGAAGGTAACGACCTCGAGCTTGAAGTGCTTGATGTTCAAACGAAAATGCGTCACTTGCTTTTGATGGCACGGCAGGACGGCAACAAAGACAAGTTCTTGTGCGGTCATGACGAACGCCATTGGTTTACCTGCGCTGTCCCTGGTGCAAGTGTCAGCAATGTTTTGACTGCCATGAACGAACTGCGTCCAGCCGACGTTCGGGATTCACTGCAATTTAACAGTTTGAAAACCCGAGATCGTTTGCGGCGTCGCAATGCGGCTTTTATTCGTCAGGGTGAATGGTTTTTTATTCCTGCACCAAACTTGATTGTGCCAGAACGTTTGATTTTAACGCATGAACCAATCTCGAGAGGGCGCGGCAAACCACACTGGCTCGAGAATGCGTACCGTGATGGCGGGCAGAGGGTTTGGGTTTGCAACAAACACCCAACTGGTTTGATCGATGCTGATTACAATGCGCTTCTACGCAACAACCCAAATGCTGCTGCTTGGAAATGGCGACCAATGACTCGAGACGCCACTGTTTTTGCTAAAGGTGCAGTCTCACACCCAGACCATGCCACAATTCACTTGCGTGGTTGGTATCGGGTGGTCATGAACACCGAGCATCTGGCTCGAGCCGCGAAGAACATCGTGTTCCTGGATTAAAAAAACCACGCCCTCGAGATTTGGGGGCGTGTCAGTTTGCGACTCGAGGTTTAACTGTCTTTATCGCGGTATCGCAAGAACGCGGGAATATCGAGTTCTTGTTCACTGAAACGCCCAGAGTTGATGATGTTGCCCAGATTGCCAAGCGTGTTGTTGCTGGTGCGCAGTTGGTTCATTAAACCTGGGGCTTCGTTGAAGCCTGTGGCGACCACGGTCACACGGATTTCGTCGCCGGCATGCTCATCAAAAGCCACGCCGAACAGGGTGTCTACGCTGTTTTCGTCTAAGCCAGTGGCGGCTTGGATTTTGCCAACGATTTCGTAAGCGTCTGCCAGGGTCACGCGGTCTTCAGTGCCAGTAATATTGATCAAAAGCTTTTTCGCACCTTCAATGCCGCGCTCAAGCAGCGGCGAGTGAATGGCGGTTGCCACGGCTTCTTCGACCAGTTTGTCGCCGCGTCCCGCACCAATGCCCATGAGGACTGATCCTGCGCTGGTAAGGTGCATTTTGACGTCGGCAAAGTCCACGTTGATTAAACCACTGGCGTTGATGACATCGCTGATGCCTTTTACGCCGTAGTACAAAACGCGGTCTGCCAGCAGGAACGCATCGCGGATTGGGGCTTTGCGGTCTACCACCGAGACTAGCTTTTCGTTGTTGACAATAATCATGCCATCCACGCGCTCTGAGAGCTTCTTGATGCCCTCTTCGGCAACGCGCAAGCGTTTTGGTCCTTCAAACTTAAATGGACGCGTCACAATGCCAATGGTCAGAGCACCGATCTCTTTGGCAATCTCGGCAACCACGGGCGCACTGCCAGTTCCCGTGCCGCCGCCCATGCCTGCGGTAATGAAGACCATGTCTGCACCCTCGAGGTGTTCTTTGATCTGATCCCGATCCTCGAGCGCACTTTTTTCGCCAACTTCTGGGTTTGCGCCTGCGCCCAAACCGCGTGTGGTTCGATCACCAATCTGCAAGCGCAATTCTGCATGAGAGTTCGCCAGGACTTGCGCGTCGGTGTTTGCTGCAATGAACTCCACGCCCTCTAAGCCAGAGTCAATCATACGGTTCACCGCGTTGTTGCCCGCGCCGCCTAAGCCAATCACTCGAATGTTTGCTGCTTGCACTGTTATCGCCTCGTTCTTGCCATGGTGGCGGTTAATTTCTGAAAACGTATTGCTTCAAAGTCTTGCTTTAAAATCTGGGTTAAAAGAAATCTTTAAAAAACGCCCTAATGCGCTCGAGAATGCTTGGACCTGATGGCTTGCGGACGATGGCTTCGCTTTGCTCAGACTCAAAGCCCTCTTCTTCGCTGGCATAATTGCTGGCAGATGAAGGGTCAGATTGGTTTATGTGCGCCCCTGAAACACTACTCACACTGACAGGAACAGCATTGTAATGCTGTTGGCTGCTGCTGGTTGCGCCGCGTCCTGTGAAATTTTCGATGCCGTAGCGCACCAAACCAACGCTGGTCGCGTGGGTCGGAGATGATACAACATCGGCTAGACCACTGACATTGCCTGGTTTACCAATACGCACGGGCAGTTTAAAGCGTTCCCTTGCCAGTTCGGAGACACCGCGCATTAAGGCGGTGCCACCGGTAATCACCACGCCAGCCGCGATCAGTTCGACAGGTCCAAGCACCGAATCAATTTCTGCCCTGGCAAGGTTAAAAATCTCCGCCATGCGCGGTTTGATGATCCTCGAGAGTTCAAAGGCACTGACTTGCGGCACAACCCCGTTTTGGGTTAACTCGAGGTTGAGGTCTGGGTCTGCCATTTCGGGCACGGCAGCGCCGTATTTTTTCTTGACGCGTTCGGCTTCGTCGGCTGGGATTTTTAAGATTTGAGCCAGGTCCTGGGTGACATGATCGCCACCGAGCGGAATAACCGCGCTGTGCGCCAGGTTACCGCGCCTGAAAACCGCAACGTCTGTTGTACCGCCGCCAATGTCAATCAAGACGGTGGTGACGTCTTCCTCCTGAGGCTCGAGTACGCTAAGACCACTGGCATAACCCTGCAAGACCAGACCGTTGACGGTAATGCCCGCCTCGGAGACGCAACGCCTTAAATTGGCGAGCGGTCCCTGCGAACCGGTCACGATATGAACATCCACCTCGAGCCTGACGCCGTGCATTCCGACAGGATTTTTGATGCCTTCCTGCCCGTCCACCACGTACTCTTGCGGCAGCACATGAATAATCTCGAGGTTTGGATCGAGCGGCACAGCCCTGGCATTTTCGATGGCGCGTTCGACGTCTGGGCGCGAAATTTCTTGCCCGCGACGGATGGCGGCAAGCCCGTGACTGGTCAGGGCTTTCAAATGCCCGCCAGCCACGCCCACATAAGCGTCCACGACACGAACGCCAGCCACCCGTTCGGCGGCGGCGATAGAATTTCGGATTGAACTGATGGTGCGCTCTAAATTAACCACCACGCCGCGCTTGAGACCTTCACTTGGCACTGTACCTTCACCAATAATGTCGAGTACCCCGTTGGGGCTGACTTCACCGATAACTGTTGTGATTTTGGTCGTGCCAATGTCCAATCCGACCACGATTCTCGAGTTGTAACGATTGTCGGTCATTGTTGGACACTCACCCCCCACGGATAAACAT
>JAYVRX010000133.1:0-56361 GCA_043775825.1 Deinococcales bacterium | reverse complement strand
CGTTGGCTGCGGCTGAAGAGTTTGGGTTGGTGAAGAAGTTTTGGGCTAATTCGGCAATCGCGGGAAATGGTTAAGTCGAAAATGCAGGTATCAGTATCGTCGCCGTTGTTGTAAAAATTATTGTTCTGAAAAGCAGAATTGGTAAATTTAGACCGATCCTGAATCAGCATTGCGGTGTATCTAAAGCCTGCGAAGATGTTGTTTTTAACGAACAGGCGATCAAACGAGAACGAATGCTGACTTGTGTTCACTGTAAAACCCATCGCAAAATCACCTTGGGCTGTCCCCGTTGCCGAAATCACGGTGTTGTTGAAGATATTCATGTTCTTGACACTGTAACTTGCCCCTGATCCAAAACCACCAACAAAACCACCTTGACCTGTTAGATTTCCAAGATTGGTCACCAAGTTTTTTTGGATGGTGATATTGCTGATCGTATTGCCATCTCGAGCGTAGAACACAACGCCTTGGGTTAATTTATCGAAAACATTGTTTTCAATAATGACACTATCGGTATCAAATTCAAAAATTATACCTTCTTGAACACGTTCGGTAACATTTGGTACACTTATTTGGTTATCATGAACATAAACAGTGTAAGGATACGTTCCTTTATCGCCTTGAAAATTAAAATCGAGACTTCCTTGAATTTTGTTATTAAAAATTTCTAGACCTTGTGCGTTGAATAATTCCAAAGCAAAACTCCAGTCTTCTCCATTGCCAAACAATTGGTTTTTAATAAAGGTGTTATCGTATATTTTTACACCGCGTAAGTACCCATCACTAAAATACTTGATGAGCCAACCATTCTGCCCAGAAGGTCTGCTATCTTGAACAATAGTATTATCATGAATGAGCATGTCTTTTTGACCACCAATCATCAATCCGCCCCGACCATAGCCATTGTAGCGTGCAGAATTGCTGATTTTATTGTTGTAAAAAGTATTTTTGGTGGCGTAAATACTTGGTGGTGTGGCTTGTCCGCCTTCTTTACCAGAAAAAATAACACCATTGTCAAAAAAATCGATGACTTCAATATCATGAATGCTGAAATTGCTTCTGCCTGCCACCCAAATCG
The DNA here is from genome assembly GCA_043775825.1 of Deinococcales bacterium. GTDB lineage: Bacteria > Deinococcota > Deinococci > Deinococcales > JAAFIG01 > JANXTZ01. The sequence goes on along the minus strand of JAYVRX010000133.1, from coordinate 55,283 downwards.
CAGAGTTGCCCGTCAAGCTTTTACCATCAAACTTTAATTGACTGATGCTTTGCTTACCGTCCGTACCCTCTGCCGATCCGGCATAAATGAGCGGTGTAAAATCTTGGGTGATAATACTTTGCAAAACCGAGCTTAAACCATCACCTTTGATGCTGACACCAGGCTCGAGCTTGCACTGGGTTGTTTCAACAAAAACGCCAGCCTTAACATAAATGACATCCCCAACTTGGGTTACTGATTTGCAGGCTTTTGCCAGTGTTTTCCAGGGCGCGGCTGACGTTCCCATGCCCGTCGTATCATCGCCAGTCACGCTGATGTAATAGGTCGGACTTGGAGGTGGGGGTGGATTTGAGATGGTAGTGGCTTGGCAAGCCGTGACAAAAATCGTTAAGCATACGATAAGCTTGCGGGATACATTTAAGGAAGACATACAAAGAGACCTATGGCAGATTTCCAATCTACGATATGAAACCAGTATGAACTTTGTGTGTGATGTTTAAACTCAATGAATCATCTTGAGATTCTGTGGTCACACCGAATCTGAATCTTCACTAAAAATCTGTTGAGATTATGGTTTTTCTGCACTCAGCGACAATAAAACCGTGTATGCTTCAGGCAATTTGGACATATCAACCGTTCCAGGAAACGGATTCAACTCGAGCATTTTGACGGTGACGCCTGCCAGTTTAACGGAGTCCGAACCCACACTTTGGTTGGTGTGAAACTCGAGGGTTTGAGTTGCCCCAGTGCTCAAGTCTGTCAGTTTAAAACTTGCTGTACCATCGCCTTCCCAAATGCAAACAGCATTGACTGGGCATCTCGAGTCGGTCACGGTTTCAAAACGCACTTCGAGTTTGGCTGCCTCGAGCGTGCGGGTTTCGTGCCATTTCAGAATCAAGCTTGCTGGCAGTGGCATGTTGGTTTGGCAGGCAGTGAGCCACAGCAAAGCGCAAAGCAAAAGGTATTTCATGGCGTAATTTTAGACCCAAATGGGTTGTTTTTGCCAACGCGACTCGAGCGATTCCAAATTGACCATTTCAACTCTGAGCACTGGCACTGTTCCAAACGCCCCCAACCCCGAGCCAAGCCTGCACAAAATCCTCTGGCGGGCTGCACTCGAGCTTGATAAGTTCATGCGTGATTGGATGGTTGATCTCCAGCCGCCAAGCATGAAGCGCCTGACGGTCAATCAAACTCGAGGTTTTACCGTACACCGTGTCGCCCAAAACGGGGGTTTTGATGTGCTGCAAATGCACCCGAATCTGATGGGTGCGTCCCGTGTAAATCTGGCTTTGCACCAGTGCGAACTTGGGTTTCTCGAGCGGCGCGGTACGAAGCACCAGAAAATCCGTGCGGGCATCGCGGGCGTTTGTGCCACCCACGCTCATTTTGACCCGTGCGACTGGGTGACGCCCCACGGGCGCATCGACCCGAACTTGTTCGGAGGGCACACCAACCGTAATGGCCAGGTAAAACTTTTTGGTCGTGCGATTGGCAAACGCGGCGCTTAGACTCGCGTGGGCGGCGCGGGTTTTAGCCACGACCATCACGCCGCTGGTGTCCTGATCCAAACGGTGGACAATGCCTGGTCTGTAACCCTCTATTCCAAAATCTTCACCCTCGAGCGCCAAGGGTACACGACCCAAAAGGGCATTCACCAGCGTTCCCGAGTAGACCCCAGAGGCTGGATGCACCAACATGCCGGCGGGTTTGTCAATCGCAATAATGTGCTCGTCCTCAAATAAAACTGTTAACGGAATGTTTTCAGGCAGCACATCGCTGGGTGCTTCGGGCACGGGTTGAATCTCGAGTGCCTCGCCGCCCTTGAGGTAATGACTGCCCTTGATGACAGGCTTGCCGTTGACCAGCACTGCCCCAGATTGCACCCAGGTTTGCATTAAGGCTCGGGAAACACCAGCGATTTTGGCAGCCACCACATCGAGACGACCTATTTCGGCGGTTGCGCGGATTAGTTCTAAACTCACTCGCGCATTCTGACCGATTTTAGGGTAAATCTCAAAGGGAATTAGACAATGCTCGAGAGTCGTTTGATGCCTTCGCTGAGTTCTTCGGGCGTGAGGGCACAAAACGGCAGGCGTAAAAAGCGTTCACCGTCGCTGGCGACAGAAAAAAACCCGCGACCATCGGTAAACGTCAAATTCACGTCTTTACCGCGTTCCATCAGGGTATTCACGCTCGAGCCTTCTGGAAGCGTGACCGACAAGAAAAAACCGCCGTCAGGTTTGATAAAACTGGCATTGGGAAGGTGTGTCTCGAGTGCCGCGATAATCGCCTCGAGACGAGGACGGTAGAGGTTTCGTAAGCTTTCCAGTTGAGGCTCGAGCCAGCCGCGTTGCAAGAATTCTGCGACGGTGGCTTGTCCCAAAAAGGCTGCGGAAATGTAGGTATCGTTGGCTGCCTTCGCCAGTTGCGCCAATGGTTTGGCAGGACCAACCAGCGAACCAACCCGCACACCAGGACTGATTTGCTTGGTGTAACTCGACATTTGCATCACGCGGTCAGGATTGAGTTCAAATAAGCTGGCAATTTGCGTGCCACGGTAGCGCAGTGGGCGGTACGGCGCATCCTCGAGAATCAAGAAATCGTGTTTGGCTGCAAGTTCAACCACCGCTTGGCGCTTTGCTAGGCTCATGGTTGCGCCCGAAGGATTCTGAAAATCGGCGATCAAATACACGATTTTCGGTTTGTGACCCTCGAGCGCTTTGCTTAAGGCTTCAAGGTTGATACCATCAGGCTCGAGCGGAATGCCCACGACGTTAATGCCGTGACGCTTGAACAAGGTCAGCACGCGGTCATAGGTCGGCGATTCGACAAAAACCGTGTCACCTGATTCCAAAACGCTGACGCCCATCAAATCAATAAACCCAAGGCTGCCGTTTCCGACAATTACATTCTCGAGTTTGACGTTGTTTTGCGCTGCCAGAATTTCGCGCAGCGGTGTAAAACCAAAACCCGTGCCGTACTTCATGGTCTCGAGCGCGTTCGGTCCGCGCATAACAGCTTCTGCGCAACTGGCAAGTTGCGCCAGCGGGTAAGATTCGTCGGCGGGAATGCCACGGGTGAAATGAATCGTGTTCATGGGTTCAGTTTACAAGTTTATGCTCTGAGTCATGAATGATGCCCTGTAACTTCTTGGGTTTTAGGCATTCGCGTCAGTGATTCTGTTTCCCTCGAGATCAAAAGATAAGTAATCACTCAAGTGTCCTGCTTCAATACCAACGGCAATGTACCAATCAGTCAAATAAACATCCATGCCATGTTCTTCATCCCATAGACCAAACAAAACCTTTGTTGTCAGTTCACAAGTTCGCGCCTTGGGCAATCAAAGCCCTTCGTAACTCGAGCGCGGACACTTCTCGCACAACAATGTTTTTTGTTGCGCACCAGGCGGCGGCAAGCCCTGCGGCTTCGCCCATGCTGTGACAATTTTGTTGAACCCGAATCGCACTTTGCGCCTCGAAGGTTGCACTGGCGCAACGACCTGGCACGAGCAAATTCTCAATCTCGAGCGGGATGAGGCTGCGGTACGGGATCTCATGAAACGCATCGGGTTGAAAGTATGGAAACGCGCCCGTGCGTTCGTGCACCAGTTTTTTGCCGCGCGGCGTGTGAATGTCCACAGGGTAATGGTTTCGGCAAATCGCATCCTCAAACTTTTTACACTCGAGAATATCTAGAAGCGTGAGCACATACTCGCCGCGAATCCGTCTGGTTTCGCGCACACCGACCATTGGCGCGTAACTCGAGATGAAGCTATTTTCGCAACCTGTTAAGTATTTGCGGCAGAAATTGAGCAGCCTGTCAATTGCCAGTTTGCCGTCCACTTGCGCCTTTGAAAGCGTCCAAGCGCTCGCGCCGTCGTTCAAATCGGCATCGAGGCGTGGGCAGTTGAAGCTGATGCAACCAGGCATTCCAGGAATGCTGAAACCCTGAAAATAATCACCGTCCCGTTCGAGCAGCACACCATCAGTCACGGCTTGACGAAACAAAGGCTCGAGCGAGGAGTTTTTCTCCCAGACCATCCAAAAGTGCATGAATTTTTGACTTTCTTGCGCTTGTCCATGCTGCGCCAGAAAGCCGCAGAGTTTCTCGAGGTCAACGCCGCCCAGAATAAAGCGCAAACTCATGGCTTGATGCACGCCCTCAATATCTCCCGCGTCAAACGGAGCGCCAGCGCTGACGGTCACATCCGCATCGCCAGTTGCATCAATAAACGTGTGCGCGGCTAACCTACTCAGTCCATCTTTGTTGTGAATCACAACGCTCGAGATTTTTTTTGCCTCGAGTTCTGAAGTCACAAAATGCGTGTGATACAAAATCTCGCCGCCAGCCTCGATCAGCATTCGCTCGAGCACAAATTTCATGCCTTCGGGGTTGAACCAGTTGTCGTTGTTGTTCTTATCCACCGCGCCGTCACAACGGGCGATCAAGCGTTGTTTTAATTCGTCGGTGATGCCACGGTTTAAGTTTTGTCCGCTCGAGACATTGCGCATTAAAGGCGTGACTTGCGCGTTCGTGCCAGACCCGCCAAGGCTACCGAGCGCTTCGACCACCAAGGTTTTTGCGCCCGCCCGAGATGCCGCAATACCCGCAATCGCGCCAGCCGTGCCGCCACCGACCACGATCACATCCCAGGTTTGAGGAACATTTTGAATCTCGAGTGTCATGAAAAAAGAATACCGCGAAATCAATCCTCGAGTCTTGCCCGTCCAATCATCTCGAGCGCGACCTCATCACTTGGTGGGTGTACCAGTCCCGCTCGGGCATCGCGCAAGTGCCGCTCGAGACTGAGAGACCGCGTTAAGGCGTTGCCGCCAGCCACCCGCAATGAAAGATCGGTGGCACTGACGGCGGCGTTGGTGCAAAGTTGCTTTGCGCCAGCCAGAAGCGGCAACAGGGCGTCTTTGGATTCATTTTCGATAAACAGCCCGCAAGCCTCGAGCAACACGCTCTGAGCGGCTTTCAACTCGAGTTCGATCTGCCCAATTTTTTGTTGAACACTTTGCAGGCTCGAGATGGGTTTGCCGAGCGCCGTAGGAACTCGGGTTTTGGCGTAACGCACGACTTCATCCAGGGCGGCACAGCCCACGCCCAAATACGTTGCCGCCATAGCTGACCAAAACCAGGCGCTCGAGGCTGGATGGCTCGGGCTGGGCGCAATGAAATCTTGATCTGGCACAAAAACCTCTTCAAACACCGCGTCGTCGGCGGCGCTCGAGCGTAAACTAAGCGCCTCCAGCCAAGTTCGCTCGAGTTTTAAACCAATCGCGTTCATGGGCACAATCATCTTGCCCGTTTTCTCGAGTAAATTCTTACCTTCAAGACTGGCATGAACCACCAGAAAATCCAAACATTCGCCGCCAGTCACCCAAGTTTTTCGTCCCGTGAGCGCCCAACCGCCCTCGACTTTGTACGCAGTTGTCCGAAACGCCCCACCTCGAGACGGACTGCCGAGTTCGGGTTCGGAGGCAACTGCGTTTAACAATGCCCCTCGAGAAACCACTACCCCCAAAATACGTTGACTCAACTCGAGATTCCAAGCGTTGGTTGTGACTGCCGCACCGATCACGTGCGCGTTCATGGCAGCCGTCAGCGCCACCGAAGCATCACCTTTCGCCAAGTGAATCTGCGCCATCACAAACTCGAGCAAATTCGCGCCAGACCCACCAAACGAAACTGGAACGGTCAACGCGGGATAAGCACTTTTTTTGAGTTCAGTAAAACTCTCGAGCGGCAAAGTCCCAGTTCGGTCAAAGGTATCCGCTCGAGGTTTCATGCTTTCTGCGAGGCGGTCTGCCAGATTTACAAACTTTGCCTGACGTTCGGTTAAATTGTGAAACTCGAGCAACCCCATACGTCAGCATAACTTGTCGGGTTTTAAAATTAGACTTCGGGCACAAGTCCATCTTGCAGAAATTTTAGCTAGGGGTGATGCTTGTCATCACCCCTACATAACACGCTTTTTCGTAGGGGTGAACCTTGTGTTCACCCAAATCTTGACTCATTTTATGACTTTCGCCTGAGGTCTATTATTGAAAGTTCTCGAGTTCAAAACTGGTGGTTGTGCCGTAACTGGTTTTCCACTCGGCGCGTTCGATTCCTCGGGTACTCAATTCAAGTCGAATATTAGAATTGGTCAGTTTGTAATCGCTGCGAAACTCGAGGTCAAACCGCAGACGGTTGTTCAAACGGTCTGGCTCGAGCGTGACGTACTTCCAAGAAAACGCCAGATTTTTTAAACTCAGAACGCCTCGAGTTTTGGCGTAACGTGCTTGACCGTTTCCAGTCAACACACTTTCATTCGGTAGCGCAAACCCAGGCTCTAGCATTGCGTTTCCGCCCGTCGAACTCGAGTTGGTGATGCGCGGCGGGAAACTGGTGAAGTCCAGCCAGTACATTTGCACGCCGCCACTTTTTGGATCGTTCGCGTCCTTTAACACATGCACCTCGAGTTTGGAATGTTTGCTGTCAATCGGTTTGGACTGCATGGTAATGCGTCCGTCATACACCGAACCCAGCCCTTCACGGTGTGCATGATACGACCAAGTGTGCGGCTCGAGATAGGCGGCGTACATGTTTTGGGTCGTGGGCTGGGCGCAAGCCGTTAGGATTCCAAAACTGAAATAGAGGAGATGTTGAAGGCGGATCACGGTTTGATTTTAAGCTCGAGAATCCAGATTTTTTGTGGTGTTGCTCGAGATGCCCATACAGCTTCTGTGCATTTTTATGCGAAACTCGAGTCACCTATGACCACAAAAACCCATTCTCTACAATCTCTGACATGATTTCTCGAGAAATTTGTACTTGGTTCAGTATGCGCCCAAAAGTTCTCTAAAAAGCTGTGATTTTTGGGCGATAAGATTTAGAATTAAAGTCTATGGCAAAAAGCAGCCGTACTACCTCTAAACAGGACGCAACCTTCAAAGGCAGCGTCACTGAAACTTTGGAACTCAAGCCCTTTCAAATCCTCGCGCCCGACGGCAAACCCGTCCGTGAAGATTTGATCACTGACCTCGAGTTGGTCGAGAACTTGTACCGAAAAATGGCGCAAATGCGTTACTTGGACGACAAGTTCTTTGCCCTGGCAAAACAAGCCAAACTCGGGACGTATGCACAATTTGGAGGACAAGAAGCCAGTCAGGTTGGTTCGGCATTCGCGCTCGAGCGTTCAGATTATCTCGCCCCGATGTACCGCAACACGGCAGCCATGATTACCCACGGCTGGTCCACCAAAAACGCGATCATGTATTGGCGCGGACACCCGGAAGGTTGGCGCTTGCCAGACAACCTCAACATTCTGCCGATCATCATTTCGATTCCTGGACAATACGTTCACGGTGCGGGTGCGGCATTGGGTGCAAAACTGAAAGGCACAAACCAAGTCGCCATGACCTACATCGGTGAGGGCGGCACATCGCAAGGTGATTTCCACATTGCGGTCAATTTTGCCAGCGCCACCAACGCGCCGTGTGTGTTCATTATTGAAAACAATGGTTGGGCAATCAGCGTGCCTCGAGCGGTGCAATCCAAAGTCGATTACCTGATGCGCCGCGCCGAAGGTTACGGCATTCCAGGTTATCTGGTGGACGGCAACGACGTGCTGGCAGTGCATCACACCGCCAAACAAGCCGTTGATGACGCTCGAGCCGGCAAAGGTCCAAGCTTGATCGAACAAATGACCTACCGCATTCGTCCGCACACCACCGGCGACGAAACCAAAGCCTACCGCACCGAGGACGAAGCCAACGATTGGATTGCCAACCGCGACCCAATAAGCCGCGTCAAAAAATTCTTGGAACTCGAGAAGCGCTGGAACGACGACCGCGAGGTCGCCATGATTGCCGAAATCGAATCCGAATTTGCCGAAGCCTTGGCTGCCGCCGATGCCGCGCCAGCCCCAGACCCTCGAGCGATCCTTGAGTACGCGATGGTCAACCCTGGACAGAACTTAATTGCCCAACAAGCCGAACTCGAGCGTCGCATTGCCGCATTTGGAGGCTCATCATGACCCAAACCGTCGAACGTCCAGTGACCGGCGAAACCAAACCCATGACGATGGCAGCCGCCATCACCGACGCGCTGGACTTGGCATTAAGCCATGACCCAAGCGTGGTCATGTACGGCGAAGACGTAGGCAACCTTGGTGGTGTTTACCGCATCACGACTGGCTTGCAAAAAAAGCATGGCATTGCCCGCGTCTTTGACTGCCCGTTAACCGAATCTGGCATTGTTGGCACTGCCGTCGGTATGGCAGCCGTCGGAATGCGCCCAGTCGTCGAGTTGCAATTTGGTGGCTTCATGATGCCAGCGATGGATCAAATTTACAGCCACGTCTCGAGATTCCGTTATCGTTCACGCGGACGCTGGAAAACCCCGCTCGTCGTGCGATTCCCAGTCGGTGGCGGCTTGGGGCTTCTCGAGCAACACGCCGATAGCCCAGAAACCTATTTGGCGCACACCCCAGGCATCAAAGTGGCATACCCAAGCAATCCTTACGATGCCAAAGGTTTGCTGCTTTCTGCCATCGAAGATGACGACCCAGTGTTCTTTTTTGAAACCATCAAAAATTACCGCGATCCAAAACTTCGCATGGAAGTCCCAACGGGTTATTACAAAATCCCGCTAGGCAAAGCTCGAGTGGCGCGTGAAGGTTCGGACGTGACCCTGATTACTTGGGGCGGCATGGTGCAACAATGCGAAACCGCCGCCGCCGCCGCCGCCGAATCTGGCATTCAATGCGAAATCATTGACTTGCGCACCATCAGCCCAATTGACCTCGAGACAATCCTCGAGAGTGTCGAAAAAACGGGACGTGTGGTCATTGTTCACGAAGCCAACCTGACCGGTGGCATGGGCGCTGAAATCTCTGCCCTGATCGCCCAACATGCCCTGTACAGCCTTGAAGCTCCGATTGAACGCGTGGCAGGGTTTGACACCATGCCAAGCCCGTTCAACAGCCTCAATCACTTCTCCAGACCCGAGGCAATTCATATTGCCGATGCGATTCGTAAAGTGCTCAGCGCATAAACAAATTCCTGCGTAGGGGCGCATGGACATGCGCCTTTACGGAACTTGGAGGAACATCCCAATGCCCAAAGAAATGCTCATGCCAACAATGGCAGAATCCATCGTCGAGGTGGAAATTTTAAAATGGCTCGTTAGTGAGGGCGACGAAGTCAAAGAGGGTCAGATGGTTGCCGAAGTCATGACCGATAAGGTCACCACCGAAATCCCAGCACCATTCAGTGCAAAGCTCGAGAAAATCCTGGCAAAAGAGGGTTCAGTGGTTGGTGTTCGTGCGCCGATTGCCTTGTTTGCGGGTGAGGGCGACGCGCCAGCCGCAGCCGCGCCAGTTGCCGCCAGTGCGCCCGCGACGAGTGCCGTCAAATTGGGTGCAGATGACCAAAGCGCCACCGCCAGCGCGACCAACAGCATGTTCGGGGTCAACACCGTCGAAGCAAAACTCGACTTCGGTGGCGTTAAAAAAGGCGGTAACTCGAGTACCGCCGTTGCCGCAGGTACGAACAAATTTGGGCGACCATTGGCAGTTCCAGCCGCACGCGCATTAGCCAGAGAGAACAATATTGATATTGCTACCGTTCCTGGCAGCGGACCAAACGGACGGGTTGGCATGGATGACATGCGCGGCTTTCTCGCCTCAGGTGGCAACGCCGCACCAGCCGCCGCCGTCAGCGCTCCAGCCAAAGCCGCCCCCTCGAGTATCGGTGGTCTGAACGTTGCCGCGCCAATTTACAAAACCCCTAAAGGTTACGAGCACCTCGAGACGCGTACGCCCTTGCGTGGGTTGCGCCGCGCCATCTCGAACGCCATGCAAGCCTCGCATTTGTACACCGTGCGCACCTTGACCATTGACGAAGTGGACATGACCGCATTGGTGGCATTGCGTACCCGTTTGAAACCAGCCGCCGAAAAAGCGGGCATCAAACTGACGTACCTGCCCTTTATTTTCAAAGCCGCCACCACCGCCTTAAAAGCCTTCCCAAACCTCAACTCGAGCTTTGACGAAGCCACCCAAGAGATTGTTCACAAACAGTATTACAACCTCGGTTGTGCCGTGGATACCGAAGCGGGTTTGATTGTGCCCGTGGTCAAAGACGTTGACCGCAAAAGCATCACCGAAATCGCCCGCGAGATCAGCGACCTTGCCAGCAAAACCCGTGAAGGCAAAGCCAGCCCCGAAAGTCTGTCAGGCTCGAGCTTCAGCGTCACCAACATGGGTTCGGCGGGCAGTTTGTTAAGCTTCCCGATCATTAACGTGCCAGATGCCGCAATTCTTGGGGTGCAAACCATTCAAGAACGCGCCGTGGTGCGCGACGGTCAAATCGTGATTCGTTCCATGATGTACTTGTCCCTGAGCTTTGACCATCGTCTGGTGGACGGTGCTGAAGCCGCAAGATTCTTGCGTCATATTTCAAACTTGCTCGAGAGTCCAGATTTACTGCTGCTCGAAGCGATTTAAGTTTTAAACTCAGAAACTCGAGGTTTTAACCTCGGGTTTTTTCATGGCTTGAACATATACGATAAAGCCATGCAAACCCACATCCAAAAAATAGGCAACCTCGAGTTGATCGTGATTCAAACCCAAGAGACAGACCCTGCACCCGCCCTCGAGATGTTCCCAAATGCAACCCTCGAGTTGTTAGAGGCTGCTCGAGATGCACAACCTGAAAGTTTTGGTGAAACTGGCAATGATTTGTTGTTCACCCAAAACATTTGCCTTATCCGCTTGAGTGACCAACTCATTTTGATCGACACGGGCTTACCGCTCGAGTCTGAAACCTCACCGTTGCTTGAGGGTTTGAAAACCGTCGGTATCACATCCGACCAAGTCAACATCGTGTTTTTCACGCACCGCGACGGCGATCATGTCGGCGGAACATTCACGCTCCAAGGGCAGCCAGTCTATCCCAACGCTCGTCACATCATGGCTCGCACCGAATACCAAGATTACGCCAAAGACGAAGCTCGAGTCGAACAATTTCAGAAATTCTTCGCGCCGCTGGTTCGCAAAAATTTGCTCGAGGTTGTGGCTAACGATGCCATCATTGCCCCAGGCATCAGTTTGGTTCTCATGCCAGGGCATCGCTTAGGCACAACCAGCGTTTTGCTCGAGTCTGAAGGCGAAAAAGCGTTTTTGCTGGCAGATGTGATGCACGCTCCAGTGCAAGTGATTCACCCAGATTGGAGTATCAAATTCGACTGGAATCAAGAGATTGCCGCTAAAACCCGAGCCGCCATGCTCGAGCGTGCCGAATTTGAGCACATTCTGCTGGCAGTGCCTCACGCGCCGTTTCCTGGTTTGGGATTTGTCACTCGAGATTCAAAAGGTGTGGCAATCTGGCAAAACGCGGTTTAAACCTCGCCCATTTCGTCATGGTGCGCATCGGCGTTTCGGTTTACCCAACCACCCAAAATATGAACGTGCGTGTGAAAAACAATCTGCCCAGCGCCTTCGCCAACATTCACTGCCAAGCGGTAATCACTTAAATTCAAGCTTTCTCGAGCCACCTTGCTTGCCGTAAAAAACAATTCGCCCATCTCGAACGCGGGCAGTTCATCAAGTCGAGTTGAAACTTTTTTTGGCACGACCAGCACATGGACTGGGGCTTTCGGATTGATGTCCTTAAAGGCAATGAATTGATCGTTTTCAAACACGATGCTGCTTGGGATTTCTCGAGCGATGATTTTCTCAAAAATGGTCATAATGTAGTTTACCCAATCTCGAGATTCGCCTCGAGTTTGGTGATGTCGCCACGCCAGACTTCAAGCATATTCAACTTCGACATTTTGCGTTTTGCTAAGGTCAGTTAGGCATTGCCGTAACATTCGCGCGTCAAAATTCAGGCGTTGCTCGAGCTTGTCCCAGTTTAAAAACTTGATGCGTGTGGGGATTTCGACCAAACCACTGATCGCATCCCAAAAGGCACTCCAATTGTGCCCGTAAAATTCTGGGAAATCCAGTCGTTCGCGCAATAAAACATGTAAAGCCCTGGTGGTTTCGACAGCGCCAACGTCAATTTCAATACCAGCGTGGCTGCGTTCAAAAGTTGGGGTGGTTTCCTCGAGGTTTGATCTTGGGTGTTCGCAAGGGAAATCTTTTTCAATAAAAAACCGCACTCCATCAACATCAAAATACACGCCCTCTCGAGTTGGTTCGAGTAGCAGCACTGCATCAGCACCTGAAAGCTCGAAAATCACAATCCCATCTCGAGATTCCAGTTTGGTCCGTTCACCAGATTCCAGCCTAAATTTCCAACCACCAGCAATACCAAAGGTTAATTCGAGCGACTCTCGGTTTTTGATGCGCTCGAGTTCGTTCGGGGTAATCCGAACCCGCAGGCTTGAAGTGGTAAAACGAATTTTCACAGGCTTATTTTAGCGCAAGCACATGAAAAAAGGACGGGCATGAACCCGTCCTCGAGATTCTTTTTGTTTTACTTCGAGAGGGATGTGTTGGTTACTTCGAGAGGGATGTGTTGGTTACTTCGAGAGTTGACCGATAATCGAGAACATCGGTAAGAACATGCCAGCCACAATCGTACCGACGATAACACCCAAGAACATAATCATTAATGGCTCGAGGGCAGCGGTCAGTTGATCTACGGCTTCGTCCACTTCGCGTTCGTAATAATCGGCGACTTTGTTGAGCATGGCGTCCAAACCACCTGTTTCTTCGCCAATCGCAATCATTGAAACGACCATAGGTGGGAAGACTGGAGACGCGCCAAGGGGTTGTGAGATTTGTTCGCCTTGTTGAACGGCATTTTTGGCGTTTTCAATGGCTTCTTCAATCACGGCATTGCCAGCCGTGCCTTTGGTAATCTCGAGTGTTTCAATGATGTTCACACCGCTTGCGAGCAAGAGCGAGAAGGTTCTGGCGAACGATGCCATGCCTGCTTTTGACAGAAGGTTGCCAAAAACTGGAATTTTCAGTTTAAAAGCGTCAAGGTTGTAACGTCCTTGTTTGGTGCGGTTGTAGGCATTGTAGGCAAGAATTGAACCGACGATGCTGACAATCATGATGCCGCCACCCCACCAGCTTTGTAAAAATTCAGAAATAGCCAAGAGCATTTTGGTGATAAAGGGCAGTTCGCCACCAAGCTGGGTCAAGATTTTACCGAACTGCGGTACGATGGTGGTCAGCAAAAAGTAAGTAATGCCAAGTGCAAACACCAGTACAATAACAGGGTAGGTCAAAGCGCTTTTGATCTTGCCGCGCAGCGCCAGTTCTTTTTCTTGAAAGATGGCAACACGGTCAAGGACGGTATCAAGCGTACCCGAAATCTCACCAGCCCGTACCAAATTGAGGAACAAACGGCTGAAGACCTTTGGGTATTTGCTAATCGCATCCGAGAAAGGTATGCCACCTTCAACATCGGTTCGGACGCTTTTTAAGATTTTTCTCATGCCGGCGTCTTCGACTTGCTTTCCCAGAATTGCCAGCGATTGAACCAATGGCAAACCAGCGTCGATCATGGTGGCAAGTTGCCTCGAGAACAAGGAAACAGCTTTTAGGCTGGGTGTTCCGTCGCCCAGACCAGGGATTTTAATGTCGGCGTTTAAGCCCGATTTTGGTGGTGCGATTGCCACAATAAACAAGTTTTTTTCGCGCAGCACATCGCGTACTTGTTTTGCGTCATCGGCTTCCATTGAAGATGAAATGACTTTGCCTGCCGGATCCCGAACTTTATAGGTGAAAGTCGCCATATTGGGTAGTATAAGCCTTGATATGGGTTTTGACAGGGAATTTTTCACGTGAGCCAATTACCAGACTTAGAGCATGTTCAAGACGAGGCGCTCGAGCTGTACCAACTTGCATTGATGCCTGAAAGCATGGCTCTGCCCGCCGAATCAAGTTTGCTCGAGACGCTTTCGGCAGCGCTTTTAGCGGCAGGGCGTCCGATCAAGCCCAAAGAGATTGCAACTCTTTTGGGCTTGCCTATCGAATCTTCGCACCGGTTAATCCAAATGCTCAGACGGCGTTTCCAGGAGGCATGTTTGGGTTTTGAGATTGAAGCGGTGGCGGGCGGTTACCGCTTGATTGTCGCGCCAGCCGTGGTGGCGCTGCTCGAGCCGTTACTTGCCCCACCGCCGTTACCAGCGCTATCGGCGGCGGCGCTCGAGACGCTGGCGATTGTGGCGTACAAGCAACCGATCACGCGCGGCGAGGTTGAACTGATGCGAGGCTCGAGTGCCGCAAGCACTTTGGATACTTTGCAAGAACGCGAGTTGGTGAAAGTTGTGGGGCGCAAAGAGGTTATTGGGCGTCCGATGTTGTTTGGTACAACCGAAAAATTCTTGCTCGAGTTTGGACTTTCATCTATTTTGGATTTACCCGCCCTCGAGGACGATGAGGCATTGGGTGGATTCTTGCGGGGTTGAAGCCTGCCGCAAGTTGATTTATATCCTGGAATTGACCCGAGCAGTCACGCTAGAGGGTGTTAGGATGCCGTTTGGCAGCCAAAAAACCAAAGAATGAATGTTCTAAAAATCTTTGTTTTGGAAGCTCGAGATTGATGCGATTATTTTCTGGGAAAATTCAGGGGGTTTTATGGGCAATGTGACTTTTCGTGAACGGTTTCGGTATTGGTTTGATAACACGATGGCAAAAGGACCTATCGCCATGATGGCGTGGCTGTTCTTGATTTCTTTGGCGATCATTGTCTTGATTGCCTTTTTGGTTTGGGCGACGGGTGTTTCGGCTTCGGCTTTCGAGGACAACAAGCCTGCTGGTTTTGGCGAATTGGTCTGGATGGGTTTGATGCGCACCCTCGACTCTGGCACGATGGGTGGCGACACTGGCGTTTGGGGCTTTCGGGCTGCTATGCTGGCGGTCACGCTGGCAGGTATTTTTGTCGTCTCGAGCTTAATCGGTATTATCTCGAGCGGCTTGGAAACCAAAATGGATGAACTTCGCAAAGGTCGCTCGAAGGTTCTCGAGCAGGATCACACCCTGATTTTGGGTTGGTCGGATCAGGTGTTTGCGATTGTTTCAGAGTTGGTGATTGCCAACGAAAACCGCAAAAACCCTGTGATTGTGGTACTTGCCGACCATGACAAAGTTGAAATGGAAGACGAGATTCGGTCTCGAGTGCCAAAGTTGGGTCGCACGCGGGTCGTGTGCCGATCTGGCAGCCCGATTGACCTGGGTGATCTCGAGGTGGTCAGTCCGCAAACCTCGCGTTCGATCATTGTGCTGTCCCCAGAGGGCGATGATCCAGACTCGAACGTGATCAAAACCGTTTTGGCACTGACCAATAACCCCAAGCGCCGAGCCGCCAACGATGCCAGGGGGGCGTATCACATTGTGGCGGTGATTCAAAATCCTAGCAATTTAGAAGCCGCGCATCTGGTTGGACGTGACGAAGCACATTTTGTGCTGGGTGAGGACTTGATCTCGAGAATTACCGCCCAAACCTGCCGTCAAAGCGGTCTGAGCGTGGTGTACACCGAGCTTCTAGACTTTGACGGCGACGAAATTTACTTCCAATCCGAACCGAGCCTCAGGGGTAAAACTTACGGGCAAGCGCTGTCGGTCTTTGAAGACTCGAGTCTGATGGGTTTGTACAAAAATGGGACTGAGGTTTTGATTAACCCTTCCAGCGACACCAAAATTGAATCTGGCGATCAACTGATTTGCATCAGCCGTGACGACGACACGATCAAACCCTCCAAGACAACGCCGAGTATTGACATGTCCATGATTGTCGCCGCCCAAGAAAAATTTACAACTGCCAGCGAAAAAACTTTGATCTTGGGTTGGAATCCTCAAGGGGTCACGATTATTAACGAACTCGAGCAGTACGTGTCCCCAGGTTCGAGCGTGATGGTTTTGGCGAACGATGAAAGCATTGGCGAGACTTTGAAACGTGAATGTGCTGGCGTGACCAAGCAAAAACTCGAGTTTCAAATGGGCGATACAACAGACCGCCGCACGCTTGAAGCTCTTGACGCAACCAATGTTGACCATGTGATCGTGCTGGCGTACCGTGAGCACCTTGAGGTGCAACAAGCCGATGCCAAAACCTTGATTACTTTGCTGCACTTGCGCGAAATTGCCGATAAAGCCGGTAAGGACATGAGCATTGTGTCCGAGATGCTCGACAATCGCAACCGCGAACTGGCAGAGGTCACCAAAGCTGACGATTATATCGTCAGCGATAAGCTGATCAGTTTGATGCTTTCGCAAATCTCTGAGAACAAACACCTGGCGGATGTTTTCCGTTATTTGTTCTCGAACGATGGCAGCGAAATTTACTTGCGTCCAGCCAGTGGTTATGTCAAATCAGGTGTGGACATGAACTTTTACACCGTGCTCGAGGCGGCACGTTTACGCAATGAAACAGCAATTGGTTACCGGATCGAATCGCAAGCCCACGACGCCGACAAAGCTTATGGCGTGCGGGTCAACCCGAAAAAGTCAGACACGATCAGGTTCTCGGGCGATGACAAGATTATTGTTTTGGCGCAAGATTGAGCATGAACGCTGCCCTTGAAGTCCGAGCTTGCCTGTTCGCGCATCCTGCCAAGCACAGCCTGTCCCCAGCGATGCACAATGCGGCGCTCGAGTTTCTGGGGATTGCGGCGCGGTACGAGGCTCGAGATGTAGCGCCTCAATCTTTAGCTGCCGAATTTGCCGCATTGCGAAACTCGAGTTTATGGGGGGTCAACCTCAGTATTCCGCACAAAGAAGCCGCGCTCGAGTTGGTGGACAGTCTGAGTGTTGAAGCTCGAGCGATTAAAGCGATCAACACTGTAGTGAGTCAAGATGGTGCATTGCATGGTTTGAACACCGATGCGCCAGGGTTCATGGCGGCGTTGCTCGAGGCAGGCTGTAATCCCTCTGGGCTTCAAGTTATGGTTCTTGGTGCTGGCGGTGCGGCTCGAGGGGTTTGTTGGGCGTTACAGCAAGCGGGAGCAAACGTCAGCCTATGGAATCGTAGCCCCGCTCGAGCCAGACAACTCTGCGATGAGTTTGGACTGAGCTTTGTTTCGGATGCGGAACTCGAAAGCCGCGTCCGAGCCTCAAGTTTGCTCGTCAACACCACCAGCGTTGGACTCGACAACCCGCTCGAATCACCTTTGCCTGAGGGTATTCTGCCGCATACTGGTTGGGTTTGCGATATTGTCTACAGACCTCTCGAGACCAAACTTTTAAAACAGGCTCGAGCGAAAGGTTTAACGGGTATTGATGGGCTGGGAATGTTGGTGTATCAGGGCGCGTTGGCATTAAAAGCCTGGACTGGTCGTGACGCGCCAGTTGATGTGATGCGCAAAGCGGCTTTGGCTCAATTGAACACTTAAAGTCAAACAAAACTCGAGGCAGGCAGTAAACTTGAGTCATGAAATCTGTGATGTTGCTTGGACACCGTGGCAGCCCAAATGTCGCCAGGGAGAATACGTTACCGTCGTTTCAAGCGGCGATGGATGCAGGGCTTGACGGTGTAGAGTTGGATGTTCAACGAACACTGGACGGCGTGTTGGTGGTTCATCACGACTTCCATTTGCCCGATGGTCGCCTGATCGCCGCGTTAAACGCCAGCGAGGTTCAAGCCGCAATTTTGCCCATGAACGGACGTACCCCAAGGCTAACGGAGGTGCTGGAATGGGCGAAAAGTACCAACGCGTTTGTCAATGTCGAAATCAAATCAAGCGGTTTGCAATCCGACAACCGCGAACTCGAGGTCGTCAAGTGCATTGCGGCAACAGGAATGCGCAGCAACGTGATCGTCTCGAGTTTTAATCCTGCCAGCCTGGCGCGGGTGCGCTTTGCCGATGCTGGTTTGGAGACTGGACTGCTTTTTGAAAATAAGACTCAACCAAAATGGTTGCTCGAGAATGGTTGGAGCGCCGCGCTGCTGGGCGTGAAAGCTTTGCATCCGTATCATGCAGACGTCACGCCCGAATTGATACGCCGCGCCAAAAAGCGCGGTTGGAAGGTCAACGCTTGGACGGTCAACGACTTCGAGATTGCGCAGAACATGATTGCACTGGGCGTGAATGCCCTGATCGGGAACTTTCCAGAAGTATTGCTCGAGGCGGCAGGTCGAGCGGTTAAAACACACAACTCGAGTTCGCAAAATCCGTCATAATTACAACCATGACCGAGTTTAAATTGATTACCTCGCCCGATGCCGACATTTTTGAAGAACGCCTGAACCGTTTTGTTCACGACTTGGGACCGGATATTGTTTTGGGGCATATCAATTTTTCGACCACAGTTTTAGCCAATGGCACTGTTGTCTACAGCGCTTTAATCGCTTACCGCAAACCCGAAGCCTGGTAAATTCACTTCCGAGCCTCGAGCCTTACGGCACGTTTTAAGGGTTTTTCTCGAGCAAGTATCCAGCGCCGTTTAGAAGCGTAAACCCTGTAATCTGATACCCTTTAGCAAAATAGTGTTGCAAAATTTTGCGCCCGTGCAAGCGCCATGCCAGTGCCGAATCTGGGTTTTCGCTCAGCAGCCTCGAGTAATCATTGGGAAGTCGCATTTTGAGGTGTGGTGCGTCAAGCTCGAGGTTGATGTCTTCGGGATGTTCGCCGCGTACTGTGTTGACTTCTGACGCGTTTGGAATGGCTGTCGCTTCTCCCAAATGCCGCACAATCACTCGAGGGTCATTTAAAACCCACTGTACCATCACACGATCCGACGGTGCGCCAGCGTTGATGCCCGTTAACGTGCCGTAGTAATCTTCAAGGTAACTGCTGGCGGTTGCGCCAAGTTTGGCAATGTTCAGTTTGGCATTCGGAACCCGAAGTGGGTCATACGTCCAACGCACCGTGTGCATGCCTTTTGCCAAGCACCAATCGCGCTGAAACCATTTCAGCCTCGCGCCCAAACCTGCCGCCCGATGCTCGAGTTTCACGCCCAGACTGTGTGAATGTTGCACACCTGGAATCTCGGTTGGAAAGCCGAAAACAAAGGCGACCAAAGTCTTATCGGCAAAAGCGCCCGCCAGCAATGCGCCCTCGTCCTGCATGGCTCGGTACAGTTCTGTTGGAACATGGTCTGAATTCCAGATTTCTCGCTCGAGTGCTGCCAAAGTTTGCATTTCGAGGTTTCCAGAAATTTCACGCAAGTCGTAATTCACGCGCCAAACTCCTGCTTTTGTTGGGTGACCGTCTCGAGAAACGCTTCGTTTAAACTCACGCCGATGCCAGCCCCAGCCGGAATCGGCATCAAACCGTTTTCAACCTCGAGGGCTTCGTTGATAATGTCCGTTTCAAAATACCGACTTGCAGAACTGGTATCGCCCGGTTTGGTAAAATTTGCCAAGCTGCTCAGGTGAATATTGTGCGCCCGTCCAATCCCAGCCTCGAGCATTCCACCGCACCAAACGGGCGCTCCGAAAGCCGCCGCGACATCATGAATTTTTCGTGCCTCGAGGTGTCCACCGACCCGTCCGACTTTAATGTTAATCACGCGGCAGGCTTTGCTTTCCAAAGCTTTGCGGGCATCTTGGGCGCTCGAGATGCTTTCATCCAGACAGAGCGGCGTGGCAATCATGGCTTGCAATTTGGCATGGTCGTGAATGTCATTCCAAGCCAAGGGTTGCTCAATATAATCAAGTTGCAACTCATCCAGCGCTTGAAAAACCCGAGCGTCGGCAAGGGAATACGCGCTGTTGGCGTCCACGGTCAGGTTGATGTTCGGAAACGCTGCCCTCACCGCGCTGACAGGTTGCAGATCCCAGCCTGGTTTGATCTTGAGTTTCACGCGTTTGTAACCCTGCGCCACATGGTCTGCCACCATCTCGAGGGTCGCAGCAACATCTTTTTGAATGCCGATGCTGACCCCAACCGGAATCGCACCCTGTACACCACCGAGCAAACAATGTAGGGGTTGCTGTAGGTGACGTGCCCACAAATCCCAGAATGCCATTTCAATCGTGGCTTTTGCCATGTAATTGCCACGGTACGGCTCGAGATAATGCGATAATGCTTCGGGATTGATAAATTCGCGCCCGATCAATCTGGGCAAAAACTCATTTAAAAAAGTCATGGCAGTTTGTACGGTTTCTTCCCGAAAAACAGGTAATTTATCGTCCATCACACCTTCGCTAAGTCCCTCTAAACCGTTTGATTGTAAACGCAACAATGGAAAAACCTTCTCAGTTTCGACGCCCATCGAAGTTTCAAACCTAAATTTTAAGGGCAACTTCACCACGCGCAGTTCAGCACGCTCGAGTTTCATTGAATATCTTTCATAGAATGCTTGTTCATAAGTTCTCCTGAAGACTTGTGGATAAGCTGTGGATAACGTTTTAAATCATGTTTAAAGCATAAAATGCGGCGGCAATCCCTGGCGATGAAGTCCGAACACTGCCCCCCAGCGCCCCAGCAATCAAGTCTTTTGGTGCAATCCATTCGAGCGTGATGTCCTCGTCTTCGTCGGGCGTACCAAAAGCCTGATGCAGCTTGGTTGCGTGCACCAAATGCAGCAATTCGTCGGTAAATCCAGGAGAACTGTAAAAACGGGTTAAGACTTTTAAATCCCCGCCCAAACTGCATTCCTCAGCAAATTCTCGAGCCGCAGCCGTTAGAACATCCTCGCCGTCTTCGATCAAACCCGCTGGAATCTCGAGCGTAAAATTTTCGATGGCGGGTCGGTATTGTTTAACCATCAGCATTTTACCGTCTTGGATGGCTAGGATTGCCACGGCGGCTTTGTGTTTGATGATCTCCCATTTGGCATCTTCAATCTCGAGCCTGACCACACGACCCGTGTAAATGGTTTTACGGTTTGACATACTTTGAGCATACCCGTGATTGGGAGTTGATGTGCAGTTTGCAATGCGCGGGGCATGATTTAAGTCAAAAGCTCGAGAAACCAAATGGCTTCTCGAGCTTTGAAAGAAGTTGCTGTTAAACTTTAGCGCGGATAGTAACGCCAAGCGTACCTGGCAGGGACAGTCGTGCGGCTGGTCACTTCGACACCAATTTCGCCTAGTGGTGGAGTAATCGAAACGACTTTGCCAACCAGAATATTCCAGCCTTGTTTAAGTTGCGCGTTGACGGTGACGCTAACGACTGCCCCGCTCGTGCCCTGACACGTTCCACCAACATTGATGTCGCCGTCCACGTACACCACAAAGGCTTGCTCGAGTCCTATTTTTGGTGGTGTGGTGATGGCTTGGTCGCTGATAACCAACGAGCCATACTTACCCGCACTGGGAGCACCAAATTGACGTTCTGAACCTTTGACCGTACTCGAGCTAAATGTCAGGTTTGCCGTTCCGTTTTTGCAGTATGTCGCAAGCAAGGTTGCAGGGTCGCTTAACACTGTTGGAACTGGTAAGTCGTAACTGATAACCCCTGCTGCACTGATGGGTGTTGTGTAATTGGCAATCGTTGGATTGTCTGAAGTTGCCGATAAGAAATCTCCCACCTGCCCGACCTGACCAGCCCAATCCAAAATCGTTTGGGTGGCTTTGTTCACGGCAAACGGGGCTGCCAAGATATTCAAGGTTATGGGTGCAGTTTTGGTCACACCGTCACCAACAGCCTTGATCTCGAGGCTGTAATCTTGAGCGCTTGCATTGTTGGTTGTGACGACAATATTCAGCGTGCCTGTATTGGTTGTCAGATTGATTGGTGCGGCGGTGATGCCTACTGGCAAAGGTGCACCGCTTGTACCCTGCAAACTGACGGTTACAGCGCCATTTGCTCCAGCTCGGGTCAGGGTAATAGCCGCGTTACCCGAATAGGTTGGTTCAATGGTCAGGGCGGCGGTGGCTGCTAACGTGAAATCGGGCTTGGGAGTCACGGTCAGCTTGAACGGTATGGTTTTGGTCACGCTATCACCGACAGCTTTGATCTCGAGGTTATAACTTTGCGCAATGACACCCAAGGCAACATTGATTGCCAGATCGCCCGTGTTTGCGGCGATGGTGACGCCACTCGAGGTGATGCCCGTTGGTAGAGGAGTGCCGCCCGCAGTCAGCAGACTGATATCAATACTTGCCGTTAAATTGGTACGGACGATGGTAATGCCTAGATTTGCAGATTTGGCTTGCTCAACGCTTAAGTTAGCAGCGCTGCTCGAGAGTGTAAAGTCTTTTGGGATTGGTTTAGCGGTGACGGTCATGGTAAATGGTGTGGTGCGGGTGACTGCTCCACCAACGGCTTTAATCTCGAGTGAATAGTTAGCGGCGGCGACACTGGCAGCCACGGTGACGTTCAGTGTTCCAGTGTTGCTCGAGCTTGTGCTGTTCGGGGCGCTAATGCCTGCGGGCAAGGCTGCGCCACCCTGACCTTGCAAACTGAGGGTGATGTCGGCGGTGAAATTATTGCGGGTGATGGTCACACCAGTATTGCCCGATAAACCTTGCTCGAGGCTGAGGGTGACGGGGTTGGCAACAATCGAGAAATCTGATGCGATGGGTGCAACAACTTTTAGGGTTAAGGCTTTGACTTTGGTCATGCCACCCGCCACGGCTTTGACCTCGAGCGAGTAACTGTTCACGGCGGCACTGGCAGCAACATTGATGGTTAAGCTACCAGTCGTACCCGAAATGGTTGATCCTGCCGATGAAACCCCTGTTGGTAAGGCTGCCCCAGCCAGACCTTGCAAGCTGATGACTGCATCGCCAGTCAGGTTGGTGCGGGTTAAAGTCACCGCCACCGTACCGTTCAGTCCTTGCGTCACATCCAGACTGCTGGGGTTTAACTCGAGGCTCAAATCACTTGCCGTTGGCGCGGTGACATTCAACAGCAGTGGTGTTGTTTTGGTGATGCCACCACCCAAGGCTTTGACCTCGAGCGTATGCTCCTTAATGGCGGCGGTGTTGGCAACCACAATATTGAAGCTGCCACCAGTGGCATTCGCCGTAAATGTTGCGCTGATGCCTGCTGGTAGTGCTGCCCCTGCTGTACTTTGCAGGCTGACATCAATCGGGTCTGTCAAATTGGTGCGGGTTAAGGTCACGTTGACCGTGCCAGACTGACCTTGAACTACACCAAGACTGGCAGGGTCAATGCTGAGGACAAAGGTTTTGGCTGTTTCGACTGTCAAATTGAAAGCCACCGTCTGGCTGACGCCACTGGCACTGCCTTTGACTTGAAGCGCATAGGTTTTTGCTGCCAAACTGCTGCTTGCCGCAATGTTCAGCAAACTCGAGTTGCTTGCAATGGGACTGAATGTGCCGCTTAAACCTGTGGGCAGTTGTGAACCGTCTGCCTGTTCCAAGACCAAATCAATTGGTGTGGTGTCGCTGGCGTCACGTTCGACACTAACAGTGATCGAACCAGAAGCGCCCTGAGCAAGCGTTAAATCTGAGGCTTTGAGCTTAAACGTGGTCTGGATGGTTGGATTGCAAGCCATCAAGATCATGAAAAGAACCGGTGCAAGCAGGCTGTGTACAGATCGTTTCATAGTTACCCCTTCAAATAGTGTCTTTAAAAACTATATGGGAGCAGCATGATCGAACTGTGAGGGACGCAAAGAATGTGGTTTCAATGTGCTCAGTTTAAGCTTTCAGACAAACTTAAGTCAGCTTCTCGAGTTTTAATCTCATCGCACCTGCCAGTATTTGCCCAGGCGCTAGAATTTTGACGCCCGTGTTTGGAACGCCCTGCGCCATGAGGTTAAAACCGTCGGTGCAATGCGAGACCGGCTCGAGCGCCACAGTGCCGTCAGGGTCGCCGTTGAACACCACAAAATGCGTGTAAATCGGGTCGCCCTCAATCCGTAAACCATAACCGCTACCAGTCCATTCAAAAGTTGCCACGCCGTCCCAATCGTTGTACACATTGTCAATAAAAAATTCAGTCGCGGCTTTGGGACTCGAGAAATCCAGTTCGGGCGTAATCGCTTGGCTCGCTCCGTCAGGAATTCGGGTGTTATCGGTCAAGTACACGCTTTTCGCCTGAAAGTGCAGCAACGGCACGGTGCTCGAGCCTAAAAAACTTGGCATAAAATATGGGTGATACCCCAATCCGGCAGGCATGGGTTCAGTTCCAACGTTCTGCACCTCGAGATACGAGATGAACACGTCATCCTCGAGTGCGTACCTGGTTTTGAAAGTATAATCGAACGGGTAATTTGAATCGCTCACGGTTCTGGAGTCGTAATCAAACTCGAGCGCGTTTTCCTTGCGGGTCATGTCCAGTGCGCGGTTGCGAATGTCACCATGAATCGTTAACATCCCGTCCGCCCAGTTGGGTTGAAGCTTGTATTCACGACCTTCAAAGACAAATTTGTTGTTCTTAATGCGGTTGGAATACGGCGCAAGGTTATAACTCGAGAAACCAGCGCTGTCATTCCCCTCGAGCAATTCAGGATTTGTTGGACGCATCACGGCTTGCCATCTGCCATCCGCCATCGCCTCAAGCGCCACAGGACTCGCGCCCAAACGCGGCTGAACTTGCAATTTCCAAAAGTGATTCTCTAAAATTTCGATGCTCATCGCGTTTAGTTTAACCCTGCAAACTCAAACGCACCCACCCAGCCAACTTTTCACCAGGCGCTAGGACTTTGACGCCCGTGTCTGCAACACCCCGCGCCATCAAATTAAAACCGTCTGTGCAATGCGAAATCGGCTCGACTGCCAACACCCCATCTGGCGATGCGAACACGCACAAATGTGAGAAGACCTCACTTGCCTCGAGCTTCAATCTTTGAGTGCTTGATTCTGGCATGTCGTACTCGAGAAAGCCACGATTGAAGGGCAGGTATTGCAAATTACAGAGAGTCTCGAGTCTTCAAATGGTATTTGACCCCGAGTTTCAAACAAAAACGACGTAAATCGTTTGCTCCTTAAGACACTAACGATTTACAAGTCGACTTTAAGAACAAATTCTGGAGATGTGACTGTTGCGAATTTACCGTCAGGCATTTTTGCCTTAAGTACAGCAGTATACTTATGTATACCATTATCTTTTTTAGTCATCGAAATAGAAAGTTTATATAGAGGTAATGGAATTTCGGTTGTTAAATTAACTTTAGCAATAAGTTTTTTGCCCTCAAAAAAACTAACAATTCCTGTCGGAAAGCCAACTCCAATAACATTGAGTACTACGGGTGATTTTTTTACTGTTGCTGAGTATGGTTGGCGATTAACTAATATATCAAGGCGCACCGATTCATATATTATTTCTTTATCACAAGAAATTAGTCCTATCAAAGCCCCTAGAAACACGCTTTTAAAGATTTTAGTTAGCGGTTTCATACTTATCTTCCAGCGTACATGCTATTAATTGTATCAACATCATAGACTGATAAAATTTTAACGTATGTACTAGCAGAATCTGTGAAGTATGGATTTCCAACAAAACTTGGGTTTCCTACGTAAAATCCATTGCTGTTTAAAATAGGTTTCCAGAAGCGCGTATCGTACAGCATGATTGAACCAAAATCAAATGAGGCGTTGTAGTTTTTGTAATCGTTTCCACAAAGTTTTGCTTCATTTGCCCCAGACACAGAAACAACAAAATTATCTCGATCACACCGAGCCTGTTCATGTGGCAGACCAACCACATGCCCCATTTCATGCCGAGCAGAATTATTATTAAGGCAACTTGGACTTAAATGAATATAGTTACCAGTACTCCCAAGTGCTGGTAATCCTGGAGCATGATATCCTATTTGTCCATAACCGCAAGCCGTTCCAACTATTGTTGAATCAATCCCGAAATAAACAGGGGAATCTGGTGTTGAGAATGTACCTACTGGTTTCCATTTTACATTCAAACCAGGCGTTGCATTCCAGGAAGCAATTTGGGATTGAATCAGTACTTTCTGACCCGCACTGACCGTACTATCAAAGGCATACGGAATAGTTGATTTTGTCCAGAAATATTTACTTGTTGGGTTGAAGCAAATTGATGCAATAGATCCGCCAGAACAGCCCAAAATATTCAAACCGATGGTTCTGGTTTCCTTTTTGGCATGATCGGCGAGTGCTTTGGCAAAGTCTTCCTCTAGTTTGTTAAAATATGCTGGGATAAACTTGGTTTCTGCAATCGCCTCGTCATCATTTTGAATTGCGTAGCCTCCAGGGTTATTTTTGAAAATCAGTTTCGTGCCATCACTGAATGTATGCTCAATGACAACATCTCTCAGTTGCAGTTTTGCCGTATCTTCTGGACTGAGTGTAGAACCAGATTTGGTTTTGGCATCGTTGCTCGAGAAAGCATTTGACTTTGTAAAAACTGTTGGAGCATCGTTTGATTGAGACGACTCAATGGGCATTACTTGCTGGTTGCAAGCGACGAAAAACAGTGCGCTAAAAAAGAGTGCCAAGATTTGGATTACTTTCATTGAGTTCCTCTTTCAACATACCCATGTTACGACAGTTGCTTGACGATTACCGATCAACCGATCTCGAGATGCTTTTTTAGATTCCCGAATTTTTAGTGACCCACTCCCAAGGGTCTTTTTAACGTCAAATTTTTGTTCGCTCTCGCACATCCATGAAACTTGTTAGAAATTAAACTACGTTAAACTTGTTCTCAGTATAGTAGTAAAAAAAAAACAAATGTCAAGCGTTGTCAAAAATCATCAAGTCTCACTTGATCTCGAGCCGTTTTTACGGCACAATGATATGGCAACGATCCGCAGGAGTACCAAAGACTTGTATCTTAAAGCGAGCCAGGGACGGTGAAAGCCTGGTGATGCGAACTTTGCGAAAGGCAAGCGGGGAGCGGAAGCAGGAAAAGAGCTTTGGGATTTCTCAAAGAACTGGGGTGGAACCGCGCAAGATTTTGCGTCCCCAGGTGGCGCTGGAAGCTGCCTGGACTTTTTGTTTTGGCGCAAATCCAATTCCAGCGCAACGAAAGAGGGTTTTATGCCAGCGCAGTCAATGGACGAACTCGTTTCTCTTTGTAAACGCCGTGGGTTCATCTTCCCAGGCAGTGACATTTACGGTGGCTTGCAGGGGACTTACGATTACGGTCCTTTGGGAGTGGAGCTGAAAAACAACCTCAAAGCCGCCTGGTGGCGTTGCATGATTTACGAGCGCGACGACATTGAAGGGCTTGACGCCAGCATTTTGACCCACAAAATGGTCTTGCGTCACAGCGGTCACGAGGCGACTTTTACCGATCCGATGGTGGACAACCGCGAATCCAAAAAACGCTACCGCCTCGATCATTTACTCAAAGATCAAAAGCCCGAAATCCTCTCGAGCATCGCGGCAGCGTTTGGGTTTGAGGGCGAGGGTGTAGACGCACTCTCGAGCGCCATGACCAAAAACCCCGAGAAAGCCGAAACTGCGTTGAATGCTGGTAAAGCGCTCGACCCTGACGACGGAAAATCGGGCAATTGGACTGCGCCAAGACCATTCAACATGATGTTCAAAACCACCGTTGGACCTGTGGCAGACGAAGAAAGTTACGCGTACTTGCGTCCAGAAACCGCGCAAGGCATTTTCACGAATTTCAAGAATGTCGTGGACAGTACCTCGAGACGTCTGCCGTTCGGCATTGCGCAAATCGGAAAATCATTCCGCAACGAAATCACGCCGCGCAACTTTATTTTCCGCGTCCGCGAATTCGAGCAGATGGAACTCGAGTTTTTTGTCACCCCAGGCACGGACGACGCTTGGCACGCCACCTGGGTCGAAACCCGACTGCAATGGTGGCGCGATCAGGGTCTTCAAAGTAATAACCTCGAGCCTTACCACCAGACCAAAGAAGACCTCTCGCACTACTCCAAAGCCACCGTGGACATTTTGTACCGTTTTCCACACGGACTCGAGGAACTCGAAGGCATTGCCAATCGCACGGATTTTGATTTGGGATCGCACACACGCGGCAACGACACGCTCGGGATTCAAGCCAATGTCGAACCGAACACGGACAGCACCGAAAAACTCACCATCCCGCACCCTGAAACCCAAAAACCGATTGTGCCATTCGTGATCGAACCCTCGGCTGGTGTGGATCGCGGCGTGCTGGCGGTTTTGACCGAAGCGTTTACAAAAGAAACGCTCGAGAATGGTTCGGAACGAATTGTTCTTAAATTACGCCCGCACCTTGCGCCGATCAAAGTTGCCGTGATTCCACTCGCCAAGAACAAACCCGAGATTACCGATGTCGCCCGCAAACTGAAAAAAGATTTGCAAGCCATCGGGTTCGGGCGTGTGCTTTACGAAGACACGGGCAATATTGGCAAAGCCTACCGCCGTCACGACGAGGTTGGTACACCGTTTTGCATCACCGTTGATTTTGATACGATTGGGCAAGGCAACAAAGATTCCACTGAAGCAAGTGACCCTAATTTACTCGGCACGGTCACCGTTCGTAACCGCGACACGATGGCGCAAGAACGCATTGCCATGAAAGATTTACCAGCGTACTTGCTCGAGCGACTGCGCTAGAAGTTGAAACCAGATGACCCCTTAAAAAGGGGTCATTTCACAAACGCTGTAACCACAATTTCAGAGCATAGTGTCGCTCGAGTGCTGCAACGGCAACGTAATTTTTATTTTCGTTCCCACCCCAAGTTGACTTTCAATCTCAAAATTTCCGCCAACACTCTCAACCCGTTCGCGCATTCCCAGCAAACCCAGACCCTCGGATTGCTCGAGCGAGGCGTTCATTTCAAACCCAGTTCCCGCATCGCTGATCTCGAGTTGCAATTGAAGGTTTTGGCTGTAAAGGTGTACTTTCTGCCCGCGTCCGCCAGCGTGTTTGAAGGCGTTGGTCAGGGATTCTTGTACCAAACGATAAAGCGTAATTTTCACGGGCAAGGGCAATTCTTCGGGCGTTTCCTCGAGCACAAATTCGACTTCGGTTTGCGAACGGCGTTTGTGGGCATTAATCACCCGCAGTAAGGTTTCTTTTAACGATAATTGCTCGAGTTCGGGCAGGCACATGCCGCTGGCGATGGCTCGCATTTCAGCCAGCGCTCGAGCGATGGAGGCTTGAATCGTCTCGAGTTCTTTGCTGTATTTTGTTTGTTGCTCGAGCGCGGCATTTTGAGTCACTTTGTGCAGTTGATCGCTGTCGAGTTTTAACAGCGCAAAGCCTAAATCTTGGGCTGGACCATCATGAAGCTCTGCGCTCAAACGCCGTAAGAATTTTTCGTTTAAGGTGGTGCTGCGCGTTGCCGCCAGCACGAGTCGGCTGCGCAAGCCTTCGTTTTGCTCGAGCAGCTTATGTAGGGTCAAGACTTTTTCTTGCAATTCTTGGCGTTGGCGCTCAATGGTTTGATTGCCAAGCTCGAGTTCAAAGGTGCGCTCGCGCACGGTTTGTTCGGCTTGTTCTTTGGCTTCGCTCATCATTTCGGTGCGTAACTTGTAGACTTCGGTTTCGTGCTGCGCTCGCTCAAGGTCAAATTGAATTGAGAGTTGACGGGTTTTCTCTTCGCTTTCTTGGTTGAACAGGGTTTTTTCGATTCGGTGAAATTCACGAAAATGCTTGAGCGCCTCAACAGTATCGCCAAGTTGCTGATAGGCATCTGAGAGTAGTTCGTGGGCTTCAAAAATGGCTTTCTTACGCTCGGTTTGTTCAGCCCGCTTGAGCGCATTTTGTATAGACTCGATTGCCTGGTTTGGATCATTGGTTTTCAGGTTCACTCGACCAATGTTTAAAAGCGCATCAATTTCGCTTTCAACATCTCCAATCTCGAGCGCAAGGGCAAAGGCTTTTTGATGAAATTCGAGTGCGGTTGTGAAGTTTCCCAAACTTGTTTGAACTTGCCCTAAACCATCAAGCGCATAGATTTCGACTTGTAAGAATTTAATTTGCCGAGCCATGCCCAGGGCTGTTTCAAATCGCTCTGATGCGTTATCGAGTTGCCCAAGGCGCTTGTAAGCCCCTCCAAGGTTAATAATGGTAATTGCCTCGAGAACATGGTTTCCAATAGCCTGAAGTGTGTCTAAAGCCAGTTGGTAAGTCTCAAGCGCCTTGGTATCGTCGGTCATGTTTTCATACAAGACACCAAGATTAATTAGACATTGACTTTCAATACCAGGGTCATGAAGATGTTGGCGCACCAAGGCATGTGCATCAGTTAAAGCCTTTAGTGCTCGAGGATAATCACCAAGTTTGGTGCGAATGATACCCATGTTGATCAAACAATTTGCTGCCCGTTTGTCATCGTTAAAACGAAACGCAACCTGAAGGACTTGAGTTAAATCTTTTAGTGCTCGAGCATATTCACCATTAAGGTGGTTTACACCAGCCCGTTGATTTAACGCATCTGCTTCGATCAGGGCATCGTTATGAAACCGTGCCTGATCAAGAGCCTGGTCGAGACACTCGAGCGCCGTTTCGTATTTACCCAATTCTCGGTACGCCCTGCTTTGGGCGATTAAAGCTTGAGCTTGCACGTTCCAAGAATTCTCGAGTTGGGCTTGACGCGCAGTCTGGAGCAGTATTTCAAGGGCTTTTTCAAAGGCTGAATTCCCATAAGCTTCAAGTCCAGCAGCCAACAACTGACTGGCTGAAGTCTCAGGCGTAGATTCATTGGAGGAAATTGATTCTATTGGCATAGTCATATTCGAAGCGGGTTGCATTTCGATACGACCACCTTAACCGATTGTGCTCAAATTTGAGTGAATTTTTAAGGCAAAACCGAAGTTAAAAAATTGCTGATGTCCAATCTTCCTTCGCCAAGTAAACGCACTGAACTGACACCGGAAGCGGACGAATCGATCTTATAGTCAGCATTTTGACCTGATTTATAAATATTATAGGCAGTGCTTTTAAGCTTGGTCGTCCAGTCACCAGAACTTAAACTTGTGCCTTGACCCAAAGCCAGTGCTAAGGTCGCCGAAACCATCGGGGCGGACATGGAAGTGCCCGACCAAGCGCCCAGTTTATTTCCAGGAACTGGACCAAACACCTCTTCACCAGGGGCTGATATCTCGAGCGAAGTGCCCCAAGTCGAAAATGATGATTTGTCATCATTGGCATTTACACTGCTCACGCTCAGACTGTACTGACCAGAAATAGTGGTCTCAACGTTGGTTTGGTTGGCAGGAAAGGTCACATTCTGGTCATTTGTGTTACCGCTAGAAGAAATTACAAAAATACCGCGCAACGTCGCTGCATTAATGGCATCACTGACTGCCTGCGAATTTGTGTCACTGCCAAGGCTAAGATTGATGATCTTTACCCCTGCTTGCATGGCACGGTTGATTGCTGCCGCAACGTTCAGAACATCCCCGCTGCCGTCAGAACCCAAAACGCGTAAGGGTAAAATTCTTGCTTTTGGCGCAATTTGTAAAATAATTCCTGCCACACTTGTCCCATGTCCAAATGCTGCATCTGTGCCAAGTGCACCCTCTTCTTGTGGCACTGCATCGTTACCGACGTAGTCCCACATTTCAGAACTTGAAACAAGTCCGTCTTGGAAAGCTGGGTGTTGCAAATCAATACCACTGTCAATTACGGCAACTTTAATTCCAGCACCAAGATTGTTTGCCAAAGATTGAGCTTGTGGTAAGTTCAATCTTTGCCACTTTGTAGTATTTTGTGGCACTGGCAAGTAACTACCGCCAGCCCAAGCCGAGAGACCGCCAGCCCAAGCCGAGAGACCGCCAGCCCAAGCTGAAAGACCATTTCCCCAGACGCTGGGGCTACCGTTCATGGTTGCCAATTGCCCAGCACCTAAAAAAACTTTTTTGTTCGGCTCGAGCGTCACTGCTGTTGACCCAACTGCCGTGACTTGATCGCCACTGGTTTTATCAAGTGCCAGAATCGCAAATTTTTCGTCTGGTCGCCACACCACAACTTTGCCATTGTATTTGGTTTCAGTCCCAACCACCGTATCGTCACTTTTGATTTTGACGGTCAGGCTGTAATGGCTGTCAATATCGGTCACAACTACGGGCGGTGAAACAGGTTCGGTTGGTGGGATGACAGGAGGTATGACCGAAGGAGGTTGTGTCATCATCTCATTGCAAGCCGCCAAGCAAAGTAAACCCAGCGCAATCAGTGCGGCTTTGAGTGGCGATTGTGGCAGTTTGAACTTCATGTCCAGATGATCTTAAAGCAAGTTCTCGTTTTTGAACACCGACTTTGGTCTGAAAGCAAAAACTCGAGCATCAAGAACTTGATTGCGGTATTTTGTGCGATTGAAAGTGGTTTCTGAAACCAAGTCCATAAAAATGTTTGATAGACGTATTTTTTGATTTTATTGTTAAACACACAAAACTGTACTCACTTTAAGTTTTAATGCTTCCAATTCTCAGGCAATCCAAAAATATTAGTCTTTGCGTAGATCAATATTAAGGAAGAACTTCCCAGTTTTACTTCGAGGCGTTCGCGCAAAATGCCTCGAGCATGATGGCTATTCACAATCAACCACCCAACGCAGGATCATGAATCTCAAAATTCAGGAGGAGATCGGATGAAACAAATTTGGATTGGACTGACATTGGTTCTCGCACTCAGTGCTTGCGGCACGCAGTTGGACTCGCAACTTGCACCAGGAGAAGTGGTTCTGAATTCCAGAACCAAAGTGCTTGGCACAGCCCCCGCACCAGGCACACGAATTGGTGGTGTGATTCAAAACATCAATGAATTGATCGCTGCCAGCCCCGACCTGAGCACCATTACCTTCAGTGCGGACAGTGCTTACGCTCGAGGTTTAGTGCCAGGAGATTTGATTAGCGCCCCACCAAATCAAGTCACCACCGAAGGTTTTTTGCGAAAAGTGACTTTCGCTTATGACGCTGGCGCTTCGGGCATTACGGTTTACACCGAAGAAACCGACCTTGACGAAGCGATTTTGTACGCCGATTCTGAACAAGAAGCGCCACTCGAGCAAGCCGACGTTGTGTCCATTCAGTATGCCGATGGTACAACCTTGAACGCAGCGCAGTTAAATAGCCGCTTGGGTTCTCGAGCCAGTGTGACGCTTAAAACCGTCAATGTTCCTTTTGACAATGTGCTGATGTGCACCAGTGCCACTGGCGATAAGGTGACGGCAACTGGTTCTTTGACCGCGAGCCTAAAAGCTTTCTTGAAGGTGAAATTTGGTTTTTTCACGATCAAACAAGCCTCGGCGGGCATTACGGCAAATGAAAGCCTCAAATTGGGTTTCAGTGGCACGTGTAGCTCCAGTTTGGTTACTTTGGATAAAGAAATTGCGAAAATCAATTTCGGAACCAAAGTCATTTGGGTTGGTCCTTTGCCCGTGGTGATTACGCCGTATATCTCTGTGAAGATCGGTGCAAGCGGCAATATTACCGCCACAGCTTCATTAAATGTAACCCAAACCTTTTCTGGTACTTACGGTGTTTTGTGGAAGAAAGGTCAGGGATTCTCGCCAATCGATGATTCAACGTTTACAGTGACTGGACTTGATGGAATCACAGCCAGTGCTGGTTTGAACGTGGCGGCATTTGTTCGTGTTGAAGGAGGATTTAAGTTTTATAGTATTGCCAATGCCAAACTGTATGCTTACGCCAAACCATACGTTGAATTGGCTGGCACTTACACATTGCCTGCCAACACTTTCAATTATTCGGTTGTTGCCGGTTTACAAGTTGGGGTTGGTGGATATTTGAAAATCTTCGGTAAGACTTTAGGGCAGTTTGAAAGCACGATTCTGGATACCAAACGCAGCCTCATTGCCAGTACCGCTCAACCGTTCGGCGCAACCCCGCCGCCAGCGCCGGCGCCAGCGCCCACGCCAAGACCACCGCGTCCTTGCCCAACTTGCCAAGAACCTTAAAACGTTGCGGCAGTCATCAAAGAACCCCTGTTTTTTACAGGGGTTCTTTCATCCAAAATAACGCTTTTGCCCAGTATCCTCTCGAGTTTAGACCCTGAAAACCCTCGAGTTTGCGCTTCAAGCTCGAGCTTGTACGCGGTTTAAATAGCATCACATTTTCACTACCTGGCGCTCGAACGCCCGACAGACCACATCAGTTACGAAACTGCACCGCAATAAATCAGAAACTCGAGATCTGATTTTTGCACCTCGAGCTTTCAGATTTATTTTTTGCTGATTACCAAGTTAAAAGTTGTACCGCCATGAACCGTTGTGGCGGCAAAATGAGCCTTTACATGTGTGGTTTCCTACAACGAGATAACTGTTCGGTCATACGTTACGTTCAGTCATAGCAAGCCTTGAAATGTTCAACAGCAACTCTCGAGCATGAAGTTGAAGGCTTACTGTATTGGAGGTTATTTTATGAAAATATTCGCCGTGCTGTTACTTTCGTGTCTGGTCTTGTCATCGTGTCAGCAAACTGAACCTGTTGTCCAAGAATCAGAAACCAAAGCTGCTTGGCTCTCACCACAAGCGCTACCGATAGGTGATGGTCGGATTACCAATTACCCAAGTCGAGGCAACGTTTTTTCTTGTCAGCAAACATTTCCAAATATTGGTGGCGCGTTTCAAGATGGCCCGTGGCTGAAATCTAACGGCACGTTCGACGAAACCGCTAAAGCCATTGTTGATGGCAATAAGGTCTGGACGAGTGGGCTTTGGATTCGCTACGAGTACGATAAAAGAGTTACGCACATCAGTTCTTACGGCTTACCAAACCATCCGACAGGGAATTTCCCGATTGCTTGGTGGGACGATGCGTTCACCTATGACCGCAACCCAAACCAAATTAGTGCAAAATGGTTAGATATTATTATGCCACCCATTCCAATCATGGGGCTTGCACCAAGGTGCTTGCCGCCTGGTGCTATTGGCATCATGTACAGTGGTGCAGTTTTATACAATGCACTCGATGGTAACGGCAAAGATGCAGTAGCTCACGAAGTCCAAGATGGTTGCCAAGGGCATCCTGCGCCAGGTGGCGAGTACCATTATCACAACCTCTCGAGATGCCTGGACGATTCCGGATGGGGGCATTCTAAACAACTAGGCTACGCTTTTGATGGCTTCGGAATTTTTGGATTTAAAGGTGAAAACAATCAAAACCTAACTAACTTCGACCTGGATGA
Source organism: Deinococcales bacterium (assembly GCA_043775825.1). Classification (GTDB taxonomy): domain Bacteria; phylum Deinococcota; class Deinococci; order Deinococcales; family JAAFIG01; genus JANXTZ01. The sequence continues at coordinate 20,384 of JAYVRX010000133.1, read as the reverse complement.
TTGCCACGGACACGCTCACTGGATTCCTTGGGGTGGTCAATGGCATTGGATGTACCATTATCATGCCACCCGTGAATACCCGTACACCGTTGGTTGCTTCCGTGGTGCGCCGCTTCCACCAAATTAAGCTTTTTTGAATAACACCTAAATATCAGAATATAGCCGCAATTCAAGACAATCAAAAGAAATAAGCTCGGGTTTTTAAAGAACTCGAGCTTACTGGTTTTATTTTACTGGTCGCCAAAAATTGTGAAATGCCAACCTTTACGCGCATCGCCTGAAGTATCGAACATAATGTGTTTCGGAATCGAGAATTCCTCGAGCGCATGATGACCCAAATCCTTACCCATGCCCGAAGCTTTCATGCCACCTGTCGGCATTTCCGAAGTGAGCGGCAAGTGATCGTTGACCCAAACCGTGCCGTATTCCAGCGCGGATGAGACTCTGAAACCACGTTGGCTGTCTTTCGTCCAGACACTGGCTGCCAGTCCATAAATCGTGTCGTTGGCAAGGTGAATGGCTTCGTCTTCGTCTTTAAAACTGTTCACCACAACCACAGGTCCAAAAATTTCTTCTTGCACCACACTCGAGTTTTGTGGGGCGTTTATAATAATGGTTGGCGGGTAGTGAAACCCTGCACCTTTTGGTAGTTCGCCACCCATTTCAATCTTGATTTTTTGTTTTTTAGCAGCAAGTACCATGCTGTGTACTTTGTCACGATGCACCTGGCTCGAGAGCGGACCCATGTCGGTACTTTCAGATGCCAGATCACCCATGCGAATGGTGCTAACCACGGCTTTAAAACGTTTTAAGAACTTCTCAAAACTTTTTTGCTGCACGTAAATTCTTGCGGCTTGCGTGCAATCTTGCCCCGCGTTGATGAACGCTCCAGCCACCGCGCCTTGCACGGCTGCTTCAATGTCAGCATCATCAAACACAATAAACGGCGCTTTACCACCAAGCTCGAGCGTCACCCGTTTCACACCAAGTCCTGCCAGTTCACCAATCCGCCGCCCCGTGCGGGTGCTGCCCGTGAACGTCACCATGCGTACGTCATTGTGTGTGACCATCGCCTCGCCCACCTCAACATTACCCGTTAAAACGTTAATAAGTCCTGCTGGCAATCCAGACTCGAGTGCGATTCGAGCCATTTCAATCGTGGTTGTTGGCGTGTTCGGCGCGGGTTTAATCACCACCGCATTACCAGCCGCCAGTGCAGGACCGAGTTTCCAAGCCGCCATCATAAATGGGTAATTCCAAGGTGTAATTGCCGCGACCACACCCACAGGCACGCGCTCAATCATGCTGGTGTAACCCGGCATGTACGAACCCGCTCCGACACCCTCAACACGCCTGAGTACACCCGCAAAATACCGAATGTTATCAATTGCCACGGGAATATCGCTGTACTTCGCCATCTTAATAGGCTTACCCGCGTTGAGACTCTCGAGGTTTGCCAACCTATCGCTGTGTTTCTCGAGCGCATCCGCAAATTTTAAGAGTGCATTGCTTCGCTCGCTGTGGGAGAGCGCCGCCCAAGCTTTCTGCGCCATCACAGCCGCTTTGACCGCATCTTGGACATCTTTGAGCGTTCCAACTGCTACCGTTGCAAAGACTTTACCTGTGGCTGGCGCGATTAAATCTTGCGAACCATGCGTCACTTCCTTACCGTTAATAATTAATGGAAAATGCGGCAGGCTCGAGGTTTGTGCGGCTGATTTTTTAACTGGTTTCGTCATAACACTCCTTCAAATATTTTGAAAACGAAAAAGACCCGAGCCACACAAAACATGGCTCGAGTCTCCCTTCTCCTGATGTTGGGAGAAGGGTCGGGGATGAGGGTAGACCGAGGTTGTGCTATTTTTGAAAAACATATTGGAATCTCGAGTTTTAGTTTTTGTACACACTTGCGAACGCACCGCGTAAAATTTTAAACCCAGCCTCGAGTTCCGATTGACTGGCATTCAGTGGTACAAGAATCCGAATCGCATTGCCGTGCATTCCAGCTTTAATGATAATCAATCCAGCCTCGAGCGCCGCATTCACGACCTTGGTTGCCGCGTCCGCATCTGGGGTTTTCTTCTCGAGGTCTTTGACGATTTCAATTGCCATCATTGCACCCAAGCCACGCACGTCACCGATCATTGGGAAGTCATTTTGTAAGGCTTTGAGTTCTCGCTCGAGGTATTCGCCCTGCGTTACGGCTCGCTCGAGAATCTTTTCTTCCTCAAAAATCTCGAGTACCGCCAGCCCTGCGGCGCACGCCAGAGGATTGCCCGCGTATGTGCCGCCCAAGCCCCCAGGATGCGGCGCGTCCATAATATCGGCGCGTCCGGTGACGCCAGCCAACGGTAAGCCCCCCGCAAGGCTTTTGGCTATCGTCACCAGGTCGGGAATGATGCCGCTGTGCTCGTAAGCCCACATTTTGCCCGTGCGTCCAAAACCGCATTGAATCTCGTCGGCAATAAAGACAATGCCGTGCTTGTCGCAAATGTTGCGTAAGCTTCGCATAAAAGCGGCTGGCGCTGGATTAAACCCGCCTTCGCCTTGCACGGGTTCGATAATGATTGCCGCCACCTGCTCGGGTGCAACTTGGGTGTCAAACAGATGCTCGAGTCCAGCCAACGCGTCTTTGGTCGTAATGCCCTGATACGGCATGGGGAACGGGGCTTTGTAGACTTCTGGCGCGAATGGACCAAAGTTTTGCTTGTAGGGTTTTTGTTTGCCCGTCAAACTCATGCCCATGAGCGTCCGTCCGTGAAAGCTCGAGTCAAAACTGATGATCCCAGGACGGTTGGTGAACGCCCTAGCAATTTTGATCGCGTTTTCGGTGGCTTCCGCGCCAGTGCTGACAAAAAACGTTTTGTTGGTCTGCCCTGCCTTTTGCGGCACGAGCGCATTTAGCTTTTGTGCCAGTTTGATGTAGGACTCATACGCCACAACCTGAAAGCAGGTGTGCGTAAAATTCTCGAGTTGCGCCCTGACCGCCGCCTGAACTTTAGCGTGCGCGTGACCGACGTTCAAAACGCCAATACCACCCGCGAAATCAATAAATTCGCGCCCTTCGACATCCCAAAGTTTCGCACCTTCAGCCTTGGCGGCGAACAATGGTGTTAACGCGCTGACACCGCGTGGAATGTGCTGCGCTCGAGCCTCAAGCAACGTTTGCGTCTTGGTTGTCACGGGTTTTTCTGGAGCGGTCATGGTCATGAGTTCCACCTTTCAAATTCTTGGTGTCTCAGAATAGCGCTCGAGGGACGACGGCGACAAGTACGAAAAAACAGCCTCCCAAAACTCGAGAGGCTGCCAGAGCAAATTTGAAGCTTTATTTGACGTTGGTTTCCCAAGTCCAAGCTGAAATACACGAAACCGAAGTCGTTCGGACGTAACCACCCGCGTCATCAGAGAACTGTACGTTGCCCCGATCAATTTTTTCATCTCGACCCGCACAGGCGGCATCGTTGCGGTGCACGTCAGCGGTTAGCTTAAAGGTTTTATTCGCTTGAAGCATCTTGCCAGCATCGTCCGTCAGTTTGTACGCAAAATTAAAACTCGAGCTTGACTCCACGTTACCCTGACCGTTAAACGGACTTGTATTGCTGTCTGGTGTGTACTTTAAGCTCGAGGTGAAACCCACCGTAATAAATTCGGGCTTGGTGTCGTCTGGTTTAATCGTGATCGAAATGCCTTCAGAAACTGCATACGGTGGTGTCGCCGATTTCAGATCGAGGTCAAGGTTCACGATAACGGCAACCTTATAGTCTGGGCTTTGAGGATTAACATCCACCGCTTTGAGTTGTTTGACATGAACTTCGTAAGGTCCATCGCCATTAGAATTGTCTTTGATGGTGATTGTTCCTGTGGTTTGCACGCCTTGTGACAAACAATCATAAACGTAATTGATAACCGAATCAGGAATACCATCTTGATCGGCATCGGCTTGGTTCGCATCTTGCCCGCAACTCGAGCCGTTACCTGTTGCTTGCATGATTTGAACCCGACCAGGGCGCAAATTTTGCAAACTCGCCTTCAAACTCGAGGTCAGTAAGTTTGAAGCATTGGTTTTGGTTAACATGCCAGCAACTTCTGGGGCGAAAGCTCGGGCGAAAACGGTGGGTAGTTTTGTCAGAGGCTCGAGGTTGATGGGTACAGAATTTAAAGAAGTGGCTACTCCACCTATTTTTTGGATGCTTGCATCAACCACACTCGGGGCAACACTGGTGAGCGCGTTAGCATCATCGGTTGTTAATTTTGCTCCGCAAGAAACCGTCAACGCCAAGACTGAAATACTTAAAACGAATCTACTTAACTTCATGAGTTTGAACCTCCCAAGAACGACTCTTGACCATAGTCTAACAAAGTCAATTAAGAAATCAGGTTCTGAAAGGTTTAAAGATGTCCAGAATGGAATTTAGGCGCTTTCGGTTAAAGACAGGCTGACATCTCGAGCCAATAAACCAATCGCAGTAGCTTGATACTGATGCGCCAAAACACGAAGTTGAGTTTGAGTCGCGGCATTCCAATGATCTTGAAACACCAAACTGGCAAATTGCTTGTACTGCTCTGCTAATTCGATTGCGAGCATAGCTTCACAATCGGCATGGGGTTGTAAAACCGCCTCGAGCATTTCAGAGGTATTCTTTCCCAAACGCCAAGCAGCATGTAGACGTGCAAGAAACCAAAACCAATCGTTTCTTTGTATTTGCGTCAATTCAAACGCTCTTTCATAATCGCCAAACGAAAGTGCATATTCCACTTGAAGAAGCGCTACCATATCTTCCCCAATAGCAATATTAATGATTGGTAAGTTAGAAACAAAACCATCACCAAGCTCAAGTGTAATGCGTGTAATCCAACTCTGAGCTAGTGATTCAGACTGATGATCTTGAATTTGCTCTAATTGATTCCTTGCTAGTTCTAAATTTCCTAGAGCGTACTCACAAATAGCAGCATTTAATATTCCGTGAGGCTCATAGTTTATTAAACCACTGCGCTTTATTAGTGACTGTGAACGCTGAAGACGCAATTTAGCTGCATTAAAATCGCTTCTATCCATATCAATTAAAGCAATGTTCATTCCTACAACAATCTCTACGCGAACATCTCCAGTTTTTCCTGCAAAATTTTCAGCCTTTTCCCATGCAGATGCAGTCTCAATAATTCGAGACTGTCCATGTAATGTGACTCCTAGCTCATTCCAGACATTGGTAAGCAAATGATAGTTTTGAGATTGCTCAGCCAATCTAACCGCCATTTCTAACAAATATTCTGAACGACTTAATCGTCCTTGTTCACGTTCTATTCGAGCTAAGCCAGATATTGCTAAAGTTTGCCCAACAAAATCTTTTGCCTGCTTGGATGCACTTAACGCCTCGAGTCCAGCATGTTTTGCCAGCCGAATATCCTGCCGCTCCCGCAAAATCGCGCTTTGCTCGAGACACAATGCCGCATACGCGGGTTCGTCTCGTTTGGGTTCGCCAACCAAGCGCAGTGCTTCATCCAAAGAACCGCGCAAGCGTAGGGCTTTGGCAACACTGACTCGAGCGTTCAGTGATGCTTCCAAGCCACCTTTGAGCAATTCGGCGCTGTCCATGACGGTTTTCCATAAGGTTATGGCTTCGTCGTTGCGTCCCATGAATGACAGTACCTCTGCCAGTTGATGCCGCACGCGCATGGTTTCGAGGCGTTCCCCCTCGAGTTTTTCGCTGGCGGTCAGTGCCATGCGGTAGGCGCGTTCGGCTTGCGGGTAGGCGAAGGCATTCTGGGCAAGCAAACCGGCTTCCAAACCTTTTTGCAGGGTTTGTTCAAACATGCCAGCTTCAAGGTAATGTTCGGTCAGTTCGAGCGGTGCGGCTCGAGTCTCGAGCAGTGCAGCGGCTTTGGCGTGCAGGCGGCGGCGTTTGAGGCTCATCAAGCCAACCCCAAGCAGTTCGGCGTAACTGGGGTGCGTGAACCTGAACCCCTCGCCGTTCGTGCCTGGGGTTTCGATCACCAGTTTGGCGCGGACAAGCGTCTCGAGCGCATCAAGGGCGGCATCGTCTGACCAGTCAAGCAGCGCTCGGGCGTCGTCGAACAAGAACGCTCGTCCCAAAACGCTGGCGGCTCGGGCGAATTCGAGGGCAGGTTGCGGTAGCGCGGTGATGCGGTGACTGAGCAGGTCGTTTAGGGTTTCTGGCAAGCCAGTCAGGTTTCGATTCCATTCGTAGATACCAGCTCGCCTGTACACCGCGCCCGATTCGAGCATGGCTTTCAGGCGCTCCTCGAGCACCCAAGGGTTGCCGCCAGCCCGTGAGACCAGTTCAACCTCGAGCGCGGGATCGAGTTCGTCGTCCATCAATGCCCGCAATAACTCGAGGGTTAGAGGTTCGGACAGAGGCTCGAGGTGAATGCTGCGTTTGGGGTTTAAGCCTTTGGGGTGCGTGGTGTTTTCGGGTAAATCCTCGAGTCGGTACGAAATGATGATTTTGGCATTCTCGAGGGCGCGGCTGCTGTGTGCGAGAAGCTCTAAGGTACTCGAGTCCGCCCAGTGCAAGTTCTCAAACGCCAGGACAGAGGTTTTGGAAATTTGCTCGAGCAATTCGGTGAAGGCTTCAAACAGTTTTAAACGTGCCACCTCTGGCGGTAAGTTGGTGTCGCTAGCGGGCACAAAACCCAAACGGCTCGAGATGCGCCCGAGTTCACCTTTGGCATTGTCTGAAAGGTTTTCAATTGCGTCGCTGTGGTGTTTGCCCAGGCTGGCGATCAACCTCGAGATTGTGCCGAATGGGGTTGGGTCATCGAAGATGGCTTCGGCAATCACCAGTCGTTTGCCTGCCCCCGAAAGGCGCTCAGTCAACGCCCGCAACAACCTGGTTTTGCCCACGCCAACATCGCCTGTCACGGCAATCAAACCCGTTTCAGACTCGAGGAATGCGTTCAAAGCCAAGACCTCACTGTCGCGTCCAATCAAGGGCGCGATCAAAATCGCGTCGGCTCGAGCAATTTCACTCGAGATTTCAAGTGTGTTTTTTAGGTTTGACTCGAGCGAGGTAAGCAGGGCTTCTTTAAGGGCAAAGGCACTTTGTGGACGGTCAAACGGGTTTTTTGCCAGCAGTTGCAAGACCAATGCGTTCAAGCTTTCGGGAACGTTCGGGTTGAAGTCTCGAGGGGCTGGGGGCGTGCCTTGAATGTGCTGCATGATGACTTGCACGATGCCTTCACCCGTAAAGGGCGGTTTGCCGGTCAGGGCGCTGAACAGCACCGCGCCCAGGGCGTACAGGTCGGCTCGGTAATCGAGTTGCTGCCCTCGGCATTGTTCGGGAGCCATGTACAAGACCGTACCGACCACCGCGCCTTCCCGAGTTAACGCCACACTTCCCTCGAGCGTTTTTGCCAATCCAAAGTCCATCAGTTTGGCACTTCCAGCTTCGGTGACACGAATGTTTTCGGGCTTCAAATCGCGGTGCACAATGCCCTGGGCATGAACCGCCGTTAACGCGCTGGCAATGCCCGCAAAAACATGAATCAGTTTCTCGAGCGGTGGATTTTCTTTGAGCCAGTCATTTAAATCCGTGCCTCGGACAAATTCCATCACCAAGTACGGAATACCGTTTTCTTCGCCCAAACCCAGCACTTTCACCACGTTTTCGTGTTCGATCCGTTCGAGCGACTTGAACTCGCGGCGCAAACGGACACCGCCTTGCAATGCCACGGCTTCATGAAGGCGTTTGACCGCCACAAACTGCCCTGTTTCCTTGTCCAGCGCCAAGCTGACACGACCCATTGCTCCAGAGCCTAGCTCTCGGACGAATTGGTAGCGTTGGCTCGAAATGGTGGACATATGATTTGTATTATGCCATTTCACGCCGCAGTGAACCGTTCGCCAAGCGGTATTTGGTGTACTCGAGGTGGGTTTTGTAATTTAGGTTTTGTTTTGATGTGTGCTGCCGAAATTGATTTGACCAAATCAAAAAACCATTTAATGCTCGAGAATATGCCATATATCGAATTTTTGAGCTTTTAGGACAGAATATTTAGCTTCTCGAGATAGCAATAAAATTTCTTTCTCCTACTTGCCGGATAAGGGTTGCGAGGACATTTGCATATCAGAGTTTTGCAAATCCGTAATAATCATGCTATAATTACGTTAATAACAGAAATCTCGAGACTCAATACGCTCCCGTCCCAATTTTCGCACGTCACGACCATCAACCAGAAAGCTCGAGGTGAGCCAGATTTAAACCCAGCCCATCGCTTTTTCTTGAGCGGTGTTTTTTATACCTCAAACACTGCCGCCCAGCCCTCAGAACTCATAACTTCAACCATGCCAAACTAGGACATGGACTTATCGAACGGAATCACTGTGAATTTAAGCCTATCGGTCAAACAACTCGGGCGCAAAAAAGCGCTGACCACCCGCGATTACAGCATCGGAAATTTCTCGAACCAGCCAACTTTACAAGAACTTCTGGAACGCATTGTGACGCTCGAGGTGAATGCGTTTAGAGAACGCCAAGCCGACAATCAATTTTTGCGGATTTTAACTGAAACCCAGTTGCTCGAGGCGAGTGAAACAGGAAAAATCAGTTTGGGCGGGCAGGAATTTACCCAAGAAGTCAATACCGACCAAGCCATACAAACCGCGATTCAAGCCTTTCAAGACGGACTGTATTACGTTTTTAACGGCGAGACGCAAATCGAATACTTAACCGATGTGGTGAACCTCGAGCTTCGCCAAGACATTATGTTTTTACGCCTTGTTGCACTGGTCGGAGGATAAGCCATGATAAAACGCGAAGATGCTCAGAAAATTCTCGAAGCCGCAAAACTCAAAAATCCGAATGTTCTTTTGGCGCAGCGCATACAGCAATTGCCCAAGCCTTTGGTGCAACTCACCCTAGATTATTTGTGTTTGGATGCAAACGGCTTTGAGCCAAAGTTCTCCGATTACCAAGTCCGCAACAAATTCGATGAAGCCGCCAAGAATGCCTTTAATCAAATCTCGAGCGACGATTTTGCCCTGATTCTCGAGGCATGGTTTCCACGGTTTGCTGCCGTTGCGCTGGCAGCATTGCAAACACCTGTTACCTACCGCTTTCGTAGCAGCGTCATGCCAAGTTTGACCTCGCAATTTGAAACCGCCAAAGGCTGGTTGGCGTACACCCGCACTTATGACCAGCCGCTCGAGTGGATGACCGAATACGCGGGTTACGAATGGGCGTTTCAGTATTACTGCACGCCGTTGTACTTGGCTGCCGTGAATTCTGGCAACAATGCCGTATTTGAAATCATCATCGCCGCCGCCAAAAACGAACATCCCGTGGCGGTCATGGGCGATTATGTGATCATTACCCTCTTGCGTGCCAACCGTCCCGAGGGCTGGGAACTTCTCGAGAAATTGCTGCTTGCCGCGCAACGTCAGGAGGGTTTGCGCCAAAGTATTTTCAATCAAATCCTGATTTCCCATCCGACGGCGCTCAGACGAATGCTTCATTTGATTCTGGATAACGATTTGCTGCGCTTTTCCTCGAGCGTGCAATGGGCGATCTCGTTCTTGCCGCTTGCGCCAACCGAGCCGACGCCCAAAGTCTTAGAGGCTGCCGTTCGAGATTTTCTGACACGGCTCGAGGATCAGGATTCAAACCGCAAAATTGCCAAAAACCTGAAAGGCACACCAGATTGCCGCGATTTGTACCTGGCGTTGTACGTGCTGGCAGTCGAGAATCTCGAGGAGGCGCAAAGTTTAGGGTTGCCGTGGCTAAGGCATAAAGATGCCAAATACCGTTTTGCGGCGCTGCATGTGCTGCAAAGTTTTGAAATGGCGAACCACCCCGACATCATCGCCCTGCTTTCCAATTCCGATGATGCCACGGCGCTCAAAGCGCGATCTGTGGTCATCCTGCCCCGTGAAACGCCCGAACAGGCACTGGCAGCGTTTGAAACGTTGAAAAAATTTCTCGAGCGTTTCCCTGCCAAGCTCGAGTTGAAAGCCCCAGAACTTTGGATGGGTGCTGTCGCGTCAGACCCAAGCGACATTGCTGGGGGAATGTTTGACTACGTCAACAACGAAAACGCAGGTTTGATGATGCCCTACAGGCACTTGTTAAACCCTTGGGTATTGCGCAGCCTGATGGATAAATTGACCGAGCAAAAACCTTGGGATACCAAAGTTCGTGACATTGTGATCGAAGCTTTGAGCGCCAAAGACAATTACTTGCGCGAACGGGCTTTTGAGATCATGCGTAGCAGCAAAACCGCACTCGAGGAAAGCGATTTTGCGGCGCTCGAGAAGCAACTGACGCGTAAAACCGCGTCGGTTCGTAAAGACACGATTGGATTGCTTCTGGCGCAACCCACCGAATTTGCCAGCGCCAGCGCGGCGCGTTTAAAAAGCGCCAAAACAAGTGAGCAGAAAAAAGCCGGCGAAGAAATCGCCAAAGCGCTCGAGTCGGTCAGGCTCGAGCAAAATGCGCCCAGCGCCGCAGATGGTTTTGGATTGTTCGACCCCAGCAAACGCACGCCAGCGTTCAAGCTCGAGCGCAAGAACGTCCAACTTGTTACACCCGCCACCTTGGCGTTGTTGGCTTCGCTCGAGAAACTGGTTTGGCAGCATCGTCTAACCATAGTGGACGAGATCAATTGGAACAATGAAACCTCGCAAAAACCGTTTGAAAATACGTGGTTGCCTGCTCCTAGCCTTCACGACAGCGAAAACCCGTTGACTGAGCAATGGGAAAAATTTCCGTTATCCGAGGCTTGGACGGCATGGTTTGAAAACCGCAGTGCCAAGGAACGCGATGCCGACGGACTCGAGATTTTACGCGCCATTGCGATTCGTCCGTTTATGTTTAAGTCAGATATTGATGATGATGATTACTACGATGATGACGAATTTGAATACGACTTCGAGCCTGACAATGATGACCCTGGAACACTGAATTTGGATTTGCAAAAAACCTATTTTGGCAGTTTGAAACCGAAAAAACGCAAAGACGAAGATCAACGCCTCGAGAGCAACATGTTGCAAATTTTGTACTGGCTTAAAGACTTGTATCCTGCCGCAAAGGAACACGATTTCGCACTTGATTTGCTCGAGGATCAATTGGCGCAAAGCGTTCCAATGCTCGAGCAAGGTTTTCAAAAATTCGTAGAAAACGGTGCGGTACTGCCAGATGAAACGGCGCTGAAAGAAAACAAGGCGTATTTGTTGTTTAAAAGACTCAACCCGATTGTGATCAAAATCCAATCGAGCGTTGCTGCACCGTCTAGCGCCCAGCAAGCTCGAGCCTGGCAAATCGAGCACAGCATGAGCCTGCGCTTGTGGTGGAATGGCAGCCGCACGATCAACCACCAGCATTTGATGGCGGCGTTTAAAGCGGGCATTGCCAACCAAACCGATGTGATGGAAGCCTTAATCGGCGCGAGCAATTTGCGCCCAGGCAAAAACGTGGCTTGCAACAACGGTTTCACCGATCATTTGACGCAAAAACCATCAGACTTCCTGAAAACCCACCCAGAACTTCAACCGATGCTCGAGCAATGCGCGGATCGTGTGCTCGAGATCGAATTGCAACGCGGGGATTTGCCAACGCCTGCCACCAGCGCCGCAACTCGAATTCGATTCTTATCGGGCTTGCCACGTTTAATGCAGATTCTCGAGGTGATCGGGCAGGACAATATCTCGCGGGGCGGTGGTTATTATTACCAAGATCAGACCCCGCGATTGGTGGTTTTCTCCGATTTGCTCAAAGCTGTTCATCCCAGTAACACTGACACTCAAAGCGATTTTGACCGCGCCATCAAAAAAGCCAAAATTCCAGAGCAACGGCTGCTCGAGCTGGGGCTTTTTGCGCCGCAATGGACGCAATTTGTCGCCAAAAATGTGGCTTGGAAAGGGCTGGCGGAGGCAATGTACTGGCTTCGGGCGCACACCAAAGACGGTGGTTTCAGTAACGATTCCGAACTCGAGGGTTGGAAACTCGAGATGGCACAGTTAACACCACTTTTAACCCAAGATTTGGTGGATGGTGCGGTGGATGTGAGCTGGTTTAATCAGGCTTACAAAGACCTTGGCGACAAACGCTGGGCGCAACTTTACGATGCGGCAAAGTACATCACTTCGGGCACGGGTCATGCCAGAGCAAAACAATTTGCCGATGCGATGCTGGGCAAATTGCCCGAAGCCGATGTGGTCAAACGAATCACCACCAAACGCCATCAGGACAGCGTTCGGGCGCTTGGGTTAATTCCGCTTCCCAAAGCCAAAGATGTGGTTTTGCTGGCGCGTTACGAAATCGTGCAAACGTTCTTAAAGCAAAGCAAACAATTCGGTTCGCAGCGCAAAGAATCCGAACGCTTGGCGTCACGCATCGCGCTCGAGAATCTGGCACGCACCGCAGGGTTTCCAGACCCAATGCGGCTCGAGTGGGCGATGGAATTAAAAGCCGTGGCTGATTTGGCTAAAGGTGCGGTCAAACTCAAAAAAGACGATGTTGAACTGGTTTTGTCAGTCACCAAAGACGGCGAACCGACACTCGAGGTTTTAAAATCGGGCAAGACTTTAAAAGATATTCCCGCAAGCCTCAAAAAAGATGAAGCGGTGATCGAAATTCGCGCTCGAAAAAAGGAACTCGAGAATTCTCGCAGCCGAATGCGGGTTTCCTTGGAGCGTGCAATGGTGCACGGTGATGCGTTCAATGCCAAAGAATTGCGTGATTTGACCAAGCACCCAATTGCCCGTCCGATGCTTGAGCAACTGGTTTTTATGGACGAATCGCAACTTGGTTTTCTCTCGCCAGACGGTAAAAACCTGGTCAGTGCCAACGGCGAACTGCTCGAGATCAAAGCCTCGAGTTTAAGGTTGGCGCACCCCGTGGATTTGTTCGAGTCCAAAACTTGGTCTGAATGGCAGAGCGCGTATTTCACGGCGCAACGCCAACAACCGTTTAAGCAAATTTTCCGCGAATTGTACCTTTTAACACCAGCCGAAAAACTCGAGAAAACCAAATCCAGCCGTTACGCAGGGCATCAAATCAACCCGCGTCAAAGTGCGGCGTTGCTTGGCGCTCGAGGTTGGATTGTCAGATTCGACGGTGATGCCAGCCGCACGTTCTTTGCCGAGAGCCTGACCGCGCATATCAGCAGCAAACAAGGTTATTCAACCCCAGCCGAGGTTGAAGCCCCAGCGCTCGAGACGGTTTCGTTCAGCAAACGTGGCGGTTGGGAGGCGCTCGACCTTGAGGGTATTCCCAAACGCTTGTACTCTGAGATCATGCGCGACCTTGATTTGGTGGTTTCCGTGGCGCACGTGGGTGGCGTTGACCCCGAAGCCTCGCAGAGCACCACCGAAATGCGGGCTGCCTTGCTCAAGGAAACCTTGCGGTTGTTAAAAATTGGCAATGTCAAGCTCGAGAAAAACCTGGCATTGATCGAAGGGCAGATTGGACGTTACAGCGTTCACTTGGGCAGCGCTGTAACGCATCAACAACCAGGCGGCGCGATTTGTTTGGTGGCAGTGCCAAATCAAGCCAGGGGCAGAATTTTCTTGCCGTTTGCCGATTCCGACCCGCGCACCGCCGAGGTAATTGCCAAGGTCATCATGTTGGCAAAAGATTCAGAGATTCAAGACCCGATTTTGCTGCGGCAGTTGGTCGCATAAGCTCGGGTTTGTCAAAATAATTTCTCGTGTGCGCCCGAGTTAAGTGCTAAGTGCAGCGTCGGATTAAAGAGTATGGTAAGTGATGCCAAAAAAGACTTACCTTGTGAAACTTACTAAAAAACAACGCCGTGAACTCCAACACCTCACCGACAAAGGAACTGCCACCCCACGCACCGTGAAACGCGCCAGAATCCTGCTCCTGGCTCACGAAGGACTCCAAGACACTGAAATCATGACTCGAGTTGAAATCAGTAGCAGTACCGTCTTGAACATCCGTCGCAGATTCCAAACCGAAGGTTTGAACCTACTCAAAGAAAAACCTCGTCCTGGTCGTCCAACAATTTTTGACGGAGCAACTCGAGCCAAAATCACAGCCCTGGCTTGCACCACACCACCCGAAGGCTTCGGACAATGGAGTTACCGATTGCTGGCGGATAAAGCGGTTGAACTTGGTTTTGTTGAGGAGATTCATTTCGATACAGTGGGTGAAATCTTAAAAAAAATGCGATCTAACCCCAACGAGTCCGTGGTTGGTGCATTGGAAAGTTAGATTCTATTTTTTTGCTCGAATGGAAGACATTCTGCACTTGTACAGTTTGTCGTACAATCCGAAACGTCCGTTGGTGGTCTTTGATGAACGTCCATGCTTCTTGATCCTAACCATGCACCTAACGGGCAGGATCGCTTCTTGATCCTAACCATGCACCTAACGGGCAGGATCGCTTCTTGATTGGTGATGTGATCCAACCCATTCCGATGGAAGCTGGAAGTTCAAAGCTCGAGCATTACGAGTACGAGAAGCAACCATGCCCGTCAGATGCGTTTTATGGTCAAGAAGTATGCAGCGCAGGACTTTCAGAGGGCGCTCGAGCGATTGAAAGCCGTGCCGAGTATGAGCAGGAAAGAGACTTTGGTTTTTGCTTGTTGGGATAACGCTGTGGTGGAGAGCTTTTTTGGTACGATGAAATGCGAGTTGGATCTCGAGAAAGCAATCGGGTATCGATTTGAAACTCGAGCAGTGGTGTTCGAGTGGTTGGAAGTCTGGTACAAGCGCGAGTAGCCCGCAAGGTGCTATTTTACGAGCAAGAACCGTAAACGTCAGCACTCGAACTTAGGCTTTGTTGCGCCTGAAGTCTTCGAGAATCAGTGGCTCACTCTGAACTATCCGTCTACCAAATCTGACTTTTCAGTTGACAAACTCATCAAGGATGAATTGGTTTAGAACGAGGGATGAGTAAATCAATAGGGTGGTGCGAACCTTTTCACGCACCGTTTGGAAAAAGCGGGATGACGAGTGGATCTTGAGGGGTCATGTTTGCGCTTCGATTGTCACCATCAGTTGCCCCGTCAAACGAATGTCACGCGATGATGCGCCAATCAAAACGCCGTACTCGCCTGGCACGATTTCCCAGCTGTTTGTATCCATATTCCAGCTTGAGAATGGACGCTCGAGAGAATCTGCATCAAGCTCAATCGTGACCTGCCGCGTTTCTCCTGCTTGAAGCTTGACCCGCGCCCACCCCGCCAATTTTTTTGGTGGCGCTTTTGCTGCCTTGGAAGGCTCGAGGTACAACTGCGCGATTTCGATGCCTGTACATTGACCCGTATTTTTGATTTCAAAACGGAGGGTATGTTGATTGACCTCGAGGTTTGAGTATTCAAAACTGGTGTACGACAATCCAAAACCGAATTCGTATTGCGGTTTAATGTGACCTGAATCGTAAGCACGATAACCAACGTTCAGACCGTCCGAATAATAAACTTCGCCGTTTTCACCTGGATACTCGAGCCTCGAATGCAGGTCTTGACCTTGCCCAAATGTCAGTGGCAACTTGCCCGAGGGATTTGTATCCCCAAACAACACCCGAGCCAACGCAAAACCCTGCTCTTGCCCCGCAAACCACGCCTCGAGAATCGCTGGAACGTTTTCCTGCCAACTCCCGGTCTCGACGCTCGAGCCGGTCATTAGCACCACCACCGTATTTGGGTTTGCGCTCACCACAGCACGAATCAGACGGGCTTGATCGTTTGGCAAAAATAGATCTGGTCTGTCCATCGCCTCGGTCTCGAAGGTACGAGCGACGATTACAGCTAACTCAGAACGCTGTGCGAGCTTAACTGCTTCCTTCATGGCTGGCGTAAGTGTGCCCTCGGGCATTTGCCATCCCAGGCGCAACTGAGCGCCGTACAAAAACCCAAAGGCGGGAACATCTCCAAGATACTCGAGCACCATCTCGAGTTCCTGGTTTTCCTCGAGCCTTATGACGTGCGTGAAGGTTTTGGCACCCGCCCCACCCCAGGGAATGCCGTTGTTGTTCGCGGCGCGTTGGGCGGGATTGACGATCGTGTCATGGTTTTGCACCTCGAGTACCAGCGTATTAGCCACAAACAACCGTGCCGTGCCAATCAATGTCAAATTCAAAACATACTCGCCGCTTGCGGGGGCAATGATTGTTCCGGTGAACCGTGCCGAGAATTGATAGGGGAGATGCTGACTGAGAGGCTTGAGTGTGCTCGAGGTTGGACTGACCTTAAACCCTGGCATGTCCAGGAAACCACGGTTGATTTCGATGCACGGCTCTGCACGCTCGAGTTTGGGGACACCCGCGAACTCAAGGTTGTCCCAATATTGGGCGTGCCAGGTGCTTTGCCTCATGACCGAAGACGGTATCGCGGGCGCACCGAGCAGCAACGCGCCGGCGGTCACGGGGTCAGCTCCAGGGGCGTAGTCAACCAGAACATCGTCGCCAGCCCGAGCAAGAAGACCCTCGAGTACACTGACCGCCCGAAGGGGTTGCACCAAGGCGCTGCCGCCACCCGCCGCCGCAACGTTGCTTGCATCCGCACCGATCACAGCAATGCTTTTGACTGCACTCGAGAGTGGCAAGAATTGATTCACGTTTTTGAGCAACACCATGCCTTGCTCTGCAATCTCGAGCGCGATCTTGGCATGGACTTCGACGGGTATTTCGCGCTGTTCTTTCGGCTCGAGCAAGCCTAACCCAACCGTCGGACGCAGAATTCGGCGCACCATCTCATCAAGCACCTCGTGTCTCACATCGCCATGCCCTACCGCCTCGAGTAACTTTGAGCGCCACTGGCTGACGTGGGGCATGGTCAGTTCCCAACCGAGACCCGCGTTTGCCGATTGTGCGGTGCTGTGATTCGCCAAAAAATCGCTCATCACAAAACCGCGAAAACCCAGTTCATCACGCAAGGTCTGGTTTAAAATGATTGGGTTTTCGCAGGCGTAATCACCGTTGATCTGGTTGTAAGATGCCATCAACGAGGCTGCCCCGCCCAGTTTGATTGCCGCCTCAAACGGTGGCAGGTAAATCTCAAATAGCGCTCGAGAATCCACATGGACGTTGACCGAGTTGCGATCCCGTTCCTGGTTGTTGACCACATAATGTTTGAGGCACACCATGACCCCATGGCGCTGAATCGCCTGCACCTCGGGTACGATCAGGCGCGATTGCAGCAATGGGTCTTCACCAAACGACTCGAAGGTGCGACCACCGACGGGTATCCTGGCAATGTCCACCGCAGGTCCGAGCAGCACGTTATGACCCGTTGCCGCCGCCTCTGCCCCGAGCACATTGCCGTATTGTTCTGCGAGGCTCGAGTCCCAGGTTGCCGCCAGCGCGATGGGCGCAGGCATGGCGGTCGCTGCCGCTGCGGTGGTGGCGTCTGGGCTGGTACGAACGCCCGCCGGTCCGTCTGTCAGGGTAAACAGGGGCATTCCTGCTGGCGCTGCAAACTCGCCATTTTTCACGAGTTGCCCGCTGACCAACCTGACTTTATCCTCGAGCGTCAGTTGCTCGAGCAGTGCCTCAACCCGTCCATCGTTAAAACTGGGGTCGTTCCATTGAGTCTGTGACATGGTTATCCTTGTTGGCGTTTCTCGAGAATCGTCGTGATTTCGCGCTGTATAAAGTTGGCTTTGGGCATCATGTAGGTCAACTCTCGAATCGTCATGCCGCCATTGCCACGTAAACTGCCGTCGCCCGTGATCGAGTTTGGCTCGTGTTCGCGCACCAGATTGACCACCTGCGAATACACCGCCAGATCGCCGTACAATTCGCCCAGGGTGCTCTCAAGACTGAATTGTTTTGTTGCCGATGGAACGCTGTACGGATATTCCCAAACATGACGACCAGACCCCAGCTCGAGCCTTTTTCCATCACCTGGCAAGACCACAGTTGCGGTGGTGTTCGCCGGAATCACGACCTCAAGGAAGATGTTTTGCCCCGTGATCGTCCAAGAGATTTGCGCCAGACCATACGGCGTGATGTGTTTGGCACTGGCAGATGTTAAGCCGCCGCCGGGTTGCGGACGAAACTCAAGTTTTTTGTAGCCGGCGGCGGCGGGTGCAAGCCCTGCCACCGTGCGATGTAGCCAGTCTGCGACAGCACCAAGAGCGTAATGGTTAAATGAGGTCATCTCGCCCGGGTTGATCGAACCGTCGGGCAACATGCTGTCCCAGCGCTCCCAAATGGTGGTCGCGCCCATCGTGACGGGGTACAACCACGATGGACAATCGCGCTGCATCAACAATTGATAGGCGATGTCATACGCCCCAACGCTGCACAGGGCATCACAGATCAGTGGTGTGCCGACAAAACCCGTGCTGATGCGGTAGCCGCTGTCTCGAGCCAAACGCACCAGGCGTTCTCCGGCACGAACCCGTTGGGCTTGGGTCGGCAGCAAACCAAACTCGAGCGCCAAAGAGTACGCGGTGGTTGCGTCGCTGATAATCCATCCATTTGGTGTAATAAATTGATTGCTGAAAGCCTCACGGATTGCAGCGGCGAGCGCGAAGTATTTTTGCTCATCCTCGAGCCGCCCCAGGACTTTGGCGGCTTGTCCAACGATCTGGGCAGAACGGGCAAAGTACGCGGTGGCGACCACTATCGGTTGGGTTTTTGCCGCGCCTGGATTCTCTGGTGGGGCGCTCGGGTCGAGCCAGTCACCAAATTGAAAACTTTGCTCCCAAAGGTGGCTTTCCCCCGCCAGCGTGTCAATGCAATCCACCCATGCCCGCATACTGTCAAATTGCCGCTCGAGAATTCCAATATCTTTGTAGCGCTGGTACAACACCCACGGCACAATCGTCGCCGCGTCTCCCCAGGCGGTCATCGGGGTTGCGCCATTCTCGAGAATATTTGGAATTGTAAACGGCACAGCGCCAGTCGGGGCTTGTTCACTTTTCAGGTCTGCCAGCCACGACTCGAGAAAGCCTGCGCTATCGTACAAAAACGATGCGGTGGGCGCGAACACCTGAATATCGCCCGTCCAGCCCATGCGTTCGTCACGTTGTGGGCAATCGGTGGGCAGGTCAAAAAAATTGCCGCGCATGCTCCAAACCACATTTTGGTGAAGTTGATTCACCAATTGATCTGAGCATTCAAACCAACCGCGCCGTTCGAGGTCAGAATGACAGACGATAGCCTTGAGGTTTTCGGCTTTCAGTTCGCCAGGATAGCCTTCAATCTCGAGATAGCGAAAACCATGAAAGGTAAATCTTGGTTCGTAAATCTCGAGTTCGTTACCACGCAAAATATAACGGTCTATGTTGGCAGCATGTCGAAGCGGTCGGGTGCAAAGTTCGCCGTGCTCGAGAACCTCGGCGTGACGCAACGTGATGGCTTGCCCAGCTTTTCCAGTGACGGTGAAACGCACAAAACCGACCAGATTTTGACCGAAATCCACCAAGGTTTTGCCCGATGGCGACTTGAAAATACTGACGGGCGCAACCTCTTGGATGCGTCGCACAGGCGGACCACTCGGTGACACCAGGGTGTGCAGGTCACGCTCGAGAATCTCCACCCCAGCCCAACCGCTCGAGTCAAAACCCGCACTGCTCCAACCGTGTCGCTCGAGGCGTGCGTCATAGGTTTCGCCGTCGTAAATATCGCTCGACAAAATCGCACCTGTTGAAGCAAGCCAGTTTTCATCCGTCACAAGGCGCTCAAGATTGCCATCCAAATACTCAATCTCGAGTTGGGCGAGCAGTGCAAGACGTGTGCCGTAATGATTACGCCTTCCGCCACCAAAACCCAAACGTCCTCGAAACCAACCGTCGCCAATGGTTACCCCAATCGCGTTTTGACCCTCGAGCAGTTGCTTTGTCACATCAAAAGTTTGATAGCGCAATCGGTGGTCGTAACTTGTCCAACCTGGGGCAAGCACGTGATCGCCAATTCGCGTTCCATTTATTTCGGCTTCGTAAACACCAAGCGCAGTCAGGTACAACCGCGCTTGTTTGACACCTTCGCGCACCACAAATTCTCGGCGCAGTAATTTTGCGGGTTGGGGTTTAGAAATATCTTCAGAAATGTTTGGGCTGACAAAACGCGCCGTCCAATCATCAGCCTCAAGCAATCCAAGCTCGAGCGTTAACGGTTCAGACCAATCTGAAACTTGTTGATCTTCTCCCCACACTCGCACCCGAACTGACACAGCTTCTCGAGATTTCAAATCTTTAAACACCCAAGGCACAAGTACCGAATCACTCGAAATAATTTTTTTGGTCTCGAGCAACACGTTATTTTGGTACAATTCGAGTTCATACGCCGATTGAAACCAGTTTTGTTGACTTGTCAAAACCGTCCAAGATAAACGTGGTCGTGGCGTACCAATGCCAAGCGTTTCTAAAAGATGCTCGAGCCTGAAGGTTTCGATGGTGACGCTGCTCGAGGTTGTTGTTGGCGTGTTTATGGATTGCATCATGGGTGTCCTTGAAAAG
>JAYVRX010000132.1:0-4240 GCA_043775825.1 Deinococcales bacterium | reverse complement strand
ACTGCATCAACTTTCTTCTCTTTTTTCGCCATTAACCCTCCGTGTCGCCCACGCCTGTTGGGGTCTGTTGCCCCGTCTGGCGGGGTTCAACGTGGGATGCTTTTTGCGCGTCCTGCCGAGAATTCTAAAAATACCGAATGAAAAATGATTTCTAAATTTAGACTGCCGCTAACTCTTGAGGCTTATAAACTGGACCGTAAGGCATTCCTCTTGGAAGGGTGAGAACCCTGGGTCCGTTGGTGGTGATGGCTACGGTGTGCTCTATCTGGGCGCTGAGGCTGCGGTCATCGGTGATTGCCGTCCATCCATCGTCGAGCACGGTCACTTTGGTCTTGCCTATTGTGACCATCGGTTCGATGGCAATGGTCAAACCTGGTTTTAAAACTGCGCCCTTGCCTGCGTTGCCCCAGTTTGGCACTTGGGGTTCTTCGTGCATCTTGCGTCCTACACCGTGTCCAACAAATTCGCGCACCACACTAAAACCTGCTTTTTCGACGGTGCGTTGTATCGCGTTGCTGATATCGCCCAACCTGCCGTAGGCTTTACACGCACGAATACCCGCCCAGAGGGCGGCATCTGTAACCTCGAGCAATTTTCTGGCTTTGGTGCTGATCTCCCCCACTGGATAGGTTCGGGCAGAGTCTGCCACAAAGCCTTTAAAAATTAAACCAATATCGATTGAGATGATGTCACCGACGACGAGTTTTCTCGCGCCGGGAATGCCGTGAACGATTACTTCATTGATTGATGCGTTGATGGTCGCAGGAAATCCGTGGTATCCCAGGAACGCCGGACGAGCACCAAACCTAAGTATAGCATCTTGAGCAATCTCATTCAAGTGCTTGGTCGTGACCCCGGGAGCAACCTCCTTAGCAACCAAGTCATGAACCTGGTACAGCAAGTTCCCAGCTTCGTGCATGATCTCGAGTTCATTGGGGCGTTTCAGAATCAAGTCAGATCACGGCTTTCAGTCGGGCGTAAACTTCTTCGGGTGCGCCCAAACCATCAATTCGGTGCAGATGCCCTCGAGGTTCGTAGTATGGAATCAACGCCGAAGTTTCTTTGCGGTACAACTCGAGGCGCTTTTCAATACCTTCTGGCGTATCATCGGCACGTTTTTCGATTTCGGCGCGTTTGGTCAAGCGTTGACGTAAAACATCTTCTGGCACTTCCAGCACTGGAACACTCGAGATTGGCGCACTCAGTTCCTCCAGTAACATGTCAAGCGCTTGGGCTTGGGCAATGGTTCTTGGGAAACCATCAAAGATCACGCGGACATCGTCCATGACCGAAAGCTTGTCACGAATTAAAGCCACAACAATATCATCAGAGACCAGTTGCCCAGAGTTCTGAATGGATTTGATTTGCTGTCCCAATTCAGTTCCCCTTGCCATGTGGTCGCGCAGCATGTCGCCCGTCGAGAGTTGAACCATGTTCAGTTCTTTGGCAAGTCGTTTCGCCTGAGTGCCTTTGCCCGCTCCAGCAGGACCTAAAAAAATGACCACTTTGCTCATGCGACACTCCAAGAAATTGAAAGCAAGTTAGGCAAATAGGCTGCTCGAGCAAAAACCTCGAGCAGCACGTTTGAAGCGTTTAAAACTTTGAGCATCACGAAACGGGACCATCCACTGGGGTACGTCCACGAATCCGACCTTTTTTGATAAAACCGTCGTAATTGCGTAACGACAGTTGTGATTCGATTTGACGCAAGGTATCGAGTGCCACACCGACCACGATCAGCAGGGTTGTGCCTGCGAGCGGGAAGGTGGTGACGCCCGTAAAGTTTTGAACGATACTTGGAATAATGGCGAGCGCCCCAAGGAACATTGCGCCCCAGAAAGTGATGCGGGTGCTGATGCGATCCAAATGATCTTGGGTGGCTTGACCTGGGCGCACACCTGGAATAAATCCGCCGTATTCGCGGAGGTTTTCGGCAATGCGTTTGGGGTCAAAGTTAATGATGGTGTAAAAGTAAGTGAAGCCAATGATGAACAGCACTTCGACCAGCAAACCCGACCAAGTGCGGGTGCTTAAAGTGCTCGAGATTTGCCGAACCACGGCTGAATTCGGGAAGGCTTGGGGCAAGAGTTGCAAGAGTTGCAAAATCGCACCCGAGAAAATAATTGGAATCACGCCTGCGGTGTTGATTTTCATCGGGATATAACTGGCTTGACCGCCCGAAACATTTTTACCGACAACCTTGCGGGCATACTGCACAGGAATTCGGCGCTCGCCTTGTTGAATCAAAACGATACCAGCAATGACAGCAATGACCATCAAAAAGAAGCCCAGAACTTGCAGCAATTGGACTTGACCAGTGTTCATCAGGGTCAAGGTTTGCGCAATTTCGGTTGGAAAACGCGTGACGATACCAGCAAAGATAATCAAGCTTGCGCCGTTGCCGATGCCGTATTCAGTGATGCGCTCGCCCAGCCACATGGTAAAAGCAACGCCAGCGACCTGAGTTGCGACCACGGTCAGGTAAAACAGTGGCAAATTGCTGCCCCAACCTGGACGCAAAACGCCTTGGTTGAGAATTAAGGTCGCAAAGAACAGCGCCTGAACCGCACCCAAGGCAATCGCGGCATAACGCGTGTACTGGTTGATTCTGCGGCTGCCCTCTTGACCCTCTTTTTGGAGTTTCTCGAGCGCAGGCACGGCAGTGGTCAGGATTTGCATGACGATGCTGGCGGTAATGTAGGGCAGCACACCCAAGGCGAAGATGCTGAAGGTCGAAAGACTTCCGCCAGAGATCAAGCCAAGGGTATTCAACACGCCACCAGCGCCACCAGAACTGAGTTTATTCGAGAGTTCGGTGGCATTGACGCCTGGGGTTGGCAGTGCCGACCCCAGACGATAAACAGCCAGCAAAATCAGCGTGACAATGAACTTCCCGCGCAATTCCGGGATTTGGAACGCATCGCGGAAAGCACGAAGCATTACGCCACCTCAGCGGTTTCGGCGCTGACCCTTTTGTAACCGAGCACGGTGATGGTGCCACCGGCGGCTTGAACGGCTTTGACGGCGGCTTCGGAGGCGGCGTGAACAGTGATATTCACCGCACCTTTGACCTCACCTCGAGCCAGGAGTTTGATTGGGTGATGCACTTTTTTGATGACGCGCTTGGCAACTAAGCTTTCGGCATTGATCGCGTCCGTGCCGAATTGCTCGAGGTCTGCCAGGTTGACCAGGTGGAATTCTTGCTTGAACGGGTTGTTAAAACCACGTTTTGGCAAGCGGCGAATCATGGGTGTTTGACCACCTTCGGATTTGTAGCTACCACTGGCGGCGAGGCTCGAGCCTGAACGGCTGGCTTGACCTTTGTGACCGCGACCAGATGTCTTGTCTGTACCGCCTGGACCACGACCAACGCGCTTTTTGCGTTTGCGTGAACCTGGGGCTGGTTTGAGTTCGTTGAGCTTCATTTTGCTCCCTCCTCATTGACCCTAGCAGTCGCAGGTACAACTTGCGAACTGGGGATAACCTCGAGAAGAAATTTGAGTTTGTCCACTTGACCTTTTGCAGATTCGGATTCTCCCACCAGAGCGGTGTCACCGATTTTCTTCAGACCAAGGGTCTTGGCGGTCGCAAGCTGTTTGGCGCTGCGTCCGATCAGGCTCTTGACAAGCTTGACTTTCATTGGGCGCTCTCCTTGAGTTCACGGACGCTGTCTTTGGTTTGAAGGTTTTTCAAACCGTGGAACACAGCGTAGGCAACGTTGACTTTGGTGCGGCTACCGATTTCTTTGCTTAACAAATCGGTGATGCCAGCAAGTTCGGCGATGGCACGTGGCACGCCGCCGGCGATAACGCCCGTACCTGCGCTGGCAGGTTTGAGCATGACGCGGGAGGCGGTTGACACGCCGATGATATCGTGAGGGATTGTGCCATTTTTCAGTGGCACGCGGATCACGTTTTTGCGGGCGGCGGTATTGGCTTTGGCAACGGCGGTTTGAACCTCGCGGCTCTTACCGATGCCCATACCGACACGACCTGCACGGTCACCGATCACGACGACGGCTTGGAATTTGAAGCGCCGCCCACCTTGGTAGGTTTTGGCGTTGCGCTCGAGTGAGATCATTTTCTCTTCAAATTCGCTGGGGGCTTCCTGACGCTCATTGCGCCGATTGCCACGGTCATTGCCACCGCGTCCACGTCCACGGCTCTCTCTGGGTTGACGATCAGAAGTCAAGGCCACCCTCCCGCGCCGCATCCGCGAGCGCTTTCACTCGACCATGATA
>JAYVRX010000131.1:0-57123 GCA_043775825.1 Deinococcales bacterium | reverse complement strand
TAGAGTGGCGCGTTCTGCACCTGCGCCCTGACAGGATTCTTGGCTAGGGTTTTGGCAGTCGAAATCGTCATGCAAACATCGTACTCGGTTTGAGGATCAGGCTCAAACCAGAAACATAGGTATCTCGAATTAATTGAAAGTTCAAGGCTTAAACTCGATTTGCGGCAAAAACCCCAAAACTAGGAATTAGTTTCTTAAAGGTTGCACGAATTAAATCACCATCACGCAGTTGTGCAGCATGAAATAACTCGTCTAAGCCAAGCTCGAGATCGGACTCGGGCATACCCGCTTTCTTTGCCGAAAAGATTTTAGCGTACTTTGAAGAGGTTGTTCCCTCCTCTAAGGTTAATAATTCTTCGTAAAGTTTTTCGCCCGGTTGCGCACCGGTAAACACAATGTCAATGTCTGTCCCCGCTTCAAACCCTGAGAGTCGAATCACATCTTTGGCAAGGTCTAAAATCTTGACGGGTTCGCCCATGTCAAGCACGTACACCGCGCCGTTTGTTCCCAGTCCACCCGCCTGCAACACCAATTGTGCCGCTTCGGGAATCGTCATAAAATACCTGGTCATGTCCGGATGCGTCACCAAAACAGGACCGCCCGCCTTGATTTGCTCTTTAAACAACGGCACAACACTGCCCCTCGAGCCGAGCACATTGCCAAAACGCACACTGACAAAAACCTGCCCTGGCAAAGCTCTGGCTGCCCCCCATTCGACCACGTACTCGGCGATACGCTTGCTCGCCCCCATCACCGAAGTGGGGTTCACGGCTTTATCGGTGGAAATGTTAACAAAGCGTTCTACGCGGAACTCGAGCGCCAATTCGACTAGGTTTTTTGTGCCTTTGACATTGTTAAACACAGCTTCGTCAGGATTTTGCTCCATGAGTCCCACATGCTTGTGAGCGGCGGCATGAAAAACGACTTGCGGCGCAAATCTTAAAAACACTTCCTCGAGCTTGCCCTTGTCTCGGACATCACCAATCACATTGTGATACTCGAGTTCGGGCCACATGCGGCGCAATTCCTGAGCCATTAAGAACACGCTGTTTTCGCCGCGACCAAAGAGCACCACCCGAGTTGGTTGAAATCTTGCCACTTGACGCACGATCTCAGAACCAATCGAGCCACCCGCACCCGTAATCAAAACCGTGCGTTGCTCGAGATAACCCGAAATATCCTCGAGGTGCAGCTTGACCGGTTCGCGGCGCAGCAAATCTTCCAGGTCAACGTCACGAATTTGACTGATACCAACCTTGCCAGAGAGGATCTCAAATACCCCAGGAATAATGCGGTACTTCAGGTTTGATTCTTGCGCCAAATCCACCACACGGCGAATCACACGACCTGCGACGCTGGGCAATGCAATCAAGATTTGGTCGGCACTGGCTTTTGCTGCCAGACGCGGCAAGGCGTCAATCACGCCCAAGACGGGCAAACCCATATAACGAAGATTGGCTTTGGCGGGTTCGTCATCGAGAAAACCGATGGGTTCAAGCCCCGAAGACGGGTGACGCAACATTTCTCTGGCAATCATGATGCCAGCCTCGCCAGCGCCAATAATCAGCACCCGACTCGAGCTGCGACCAGTAAAGCTGCGGGCATCTTCACGTTCAAAGTACAGCCGTGTCATCAAGCGCACGCCGCCCAAAGCAAGTAAAGCAACCCCACCTTCAATCAACGGAATGCTGCGCGGAATATGCGTTAAGTGGACAAGTGTAAAATTGAGCAAATACAACGGCACGGTGTACAGACCGATTGCCCAGGCAATTTGATACAAATCTCGAACGCCCACACGATGCCAACTTTGGCGATGCAACTGAAACAAAATAACCAGTCCAATTTTAATTGGAGCGGTCAGCACGACAAACCAAAAAATAATCTGCTTTGACTCGAGAAATGGCAAATCAATTCGCATGAAAAATGCAACAACTGCCGCAGCCACCCATAAAAAAATATCAAGTCCGAGTTTTTGTTGAACACGTTGCATCGTTTTCATAGATTACAACAGAATTTCGATTTCATGAGATTCATGCGCCACACCGTCTTTTTCGACGCTTTACTTTACTTTTTCAGAGCGAATAAAATTTCTCTCTGGAACACGTTTTTCACTAACATTAATGAAATCTCAATCAATGCCGCAAAACGATGATGATAAAAATTAAGACTTCGCGCCGACCAATTGCAAAACTGAAATGGGTGCTCGAGTCTCAGCGGACTCGAGCGCCACCAGCCACCAGTTTCTCAGGCGTTAAAAGCACAACATTGCCATTTTCATCTTCTGCTGAAAGAATCATGCCTTGCGATTCCACACCGCGCATGGTTCGCGGTGCAAGGTTGGCTACAAGCACCACACGCCGCCCTACAAGCGTAGCAGGGTCGTACCAAGCTGCAATCCCTGAAAGTACCGTGCGCGTCTCCTCACCGAGTTTGAGCGTGAATTTCAGGAGCTTGTCAGATTTCTCGAGCTTCTCGCAAGTCAGGACTTCGGCAATGCGAAGGTCAACTTTCATAAAATCATCAATGTTAATAAATTCGCTATGGGTTTCTGGTGTTGGGACGGTTTCGGACACAGCTTGTTTCTCCTTTTTGGTTTGGGGGGCAGGTGGCGTGGAAGGCGCAGCAAGCAGCGCCCCTACGTCAGATTTTTCTACTTCAATTTTTGGGAACAGAATGCCTCTTGGGTTGATCTTGATTCCTGTGGGCAACGCACCCCACGTCAGCGCATTCACGCCGTCCGTCGTACCATTGACACCAGTTGCGTCAATTGCAGTTAAACCAAGTTGAGCACGAATCTCGAGGGCTTTGGTTGGGATCACAGGTTCAAGCAACAACGAGGCAAAACGAATTCCCTCGAGCAACGTGTAAAGGACAGTATCAAGACGGCTCGCACTCTCAGGATTTCGGGCGAGTTCCCAAGGTTTGGATTCGGCAACAAAACGATTCAAATCACGCACAAACTCGAGCACAGCTTCAATCGCAAGGTGCAAACGCAAATCTCGAGTTTCCTCGAGCAAACGCTCAGGCAAGGCTTCAGCATTAGTCTTTATACTCAATTCTCGAGCGTCATACTCCCCTGGAATTGGAATCAGACCATCACGGTACTTTTGGACCATACTGAGCACTCGAGACAACAAATTCCCCAAGTCATTCGCCAAATCAGAATTCAACCTCGAGATCAAATCATTCTCGCCAAAGGCGCTATCAGGACCATAAGTCGTATCGCGCACCAAGGCGTAACGCACAGCATCCACACCATACTTTTCGAGCAATTCGATTGGATTGACAGCATTGCCCAGGCTTTTGCCCATTTTCTGCCCGTCGGGCGCAAGAATATGCCCGTGAATGTTTAAACGCTCAAAAATTGGATAACCCGCCGCTTTTAGCATGGTCGTCCAAAAAATCGCATGAGGACGCAAAATATCCTTGCCGATCACATGCCAAGCCTTCTTCCAGATTTTTTCAGAATCTGCTGGCTCGAGGTTATCCGTATAAAGTTGCGACAAGTAATTAATTAGCGCGTCGTACCAAACGTAAACGACATGACCATCATCCCAAGGAATCGGAATGCCCCAAGGCAGTCGCTCGAGCGGTCTGGAAATACTGAGATCCCCAATCGGTTCGCGCAGCATCTCGAGCAATTCATTGCGCCACTGGGCGGGTTGAATAAACTCTGGGTTCGCTTTTAGATGCTCGAGCAACCAAGGGCGGTATTTCTCCATCTTGAAAAAATAATTTTGTTCGCGGCGCAGTTCGGGCGGGTCTTTATCGCCTGGGAGAATGCCGTTCACGAGTTCTTTATCGGTCACGTAGCGTTCCGCACCGACCGAGTACAATCCCTCGTACTCTGCAAGGTAAATATCGCCCGCCTCATAGGTTTTTTGCAGCATTTCTTGCACGAATGCCTTGTGTCCAGCTTCGGTGGTGCGAATAAAACGATCATACGAAATGTTCAAACGGTCATACAACGCCTGAAAGCCGCTTGGGACGATGCGATCCACGAATTCTTGCGGCGTCTCAAAATTGGCTTTGGCGGCTTTGTAAATCTTCTCACCGTGTTCGTCTGTACCTGTCGAGAAGCGTGTCTGATAACCCAGCAACCTGTGAACACGCACGATCACATCAGACACAATTTTTTCGTAGACATGCCCGATATGCGGGTTGGCGTTGGCATAATCAATTGCGGTGGTTAAGTAAAAAACTTTTTTGTCCATAAAACACACTCCAAAATCTCGAGAAACCCAGTTCTCAGCATGAAAATTCAAATCTCGGACTCGAGCAAGGCGCAGCAAGCGATTCCGCCCGAAGGTGCGTCTTGGAATCAAGAAGCAGCGCCCCTACGACACAATCCATAAAAAAACGGGGCAAACCAAAGCCCCGGTCTCTCGAGCAACACACTCGGGTCAACCGGTTGAACCTTGCATTCGCTTTTGAGTCATGACTCTTTTCATATCCCGAGTATACGAACCTGAGGCTCGAGACGCAAGTTGGGCGAATGGCTTATAGTGGTTTCATGGACTCCGATAAGCTGTATCACATTGGTTTTGGTTGTTCCGACCTCGAGCCGAATCCGCCAAGCGTTGCGCTTCTTTCGGGCGATCCTGACCGTGCGAAGTTGATTGCGAACACGTATTTGACCGATGTCACCACGCTTTCCGAGCACCGTGGGTTGTTCTCATATGTGGGAACACTTGAAAATGGCAAGCGAATGCTTTCAGCAACCTCTGGGATGGGCGCACCGAGCATGAGTATCGTGGTGAACGAATTGATTCAGGTGGGAATCAAAACAATTATTCGCGTTGGCACTTGCGGTTCGATTCAAGATCATGTCAAAGCGGGCAGCGTGGTTATTTCTAAGGCGGCATTGTGCAGACAGGGCGCTGCCAACGACATCGCGCCGCTCGAGTATCCAAGTTCGGCTGATCCGTTCGTGACCGTGGCACTGGCGAACTCGGCTCGAGATTTGGAAGTTGAACATCATGTTGGCATTACTGCCAGTGTGGATACTTTTTACGAGGGTCAAGAACGTTCTGGTGGCGCGAATCCACACTTAATGCGCTCTAACCAAGGCATGATTCTCGAGTATGTGAACTTAAACGTGCTGAATTTTGAGATGGAATCTGGCACGCTGTTTAAGATGGCGGATGTTTACGGTTTTCAGGCGGGTTGTGTCTGTGCCGTGGTCGCACAGCGCACAGATGCCGAAAGTATTGTGCTCGAGAAGAAAGATCTAGCGGTCAAAAACGCTATTTTGGTTGCGGTCAAAACTGCCAGTCAATTTGCCTGAGACTCGAGCCTCAAATTTTCTCGTAATGGTTGAAATAAACCCAGGCATTACCCGTTTTTTTCGCAATTTTAAGTCCAGCCTTAAACGCCCAAGAATCGGTGGTGCTCGAGGTCACGTATTCAGGCTCGAAGAGTTCTTCGCTGATAACCACGCGCCCACTTGGTTTTAAGACCCGCAAGCACTCTTGAAGTACCAGGACAGGTTTAGGAATCTCTGGCAGCACCGAAATCAACACGATCACGTCTACACTGGCATCTGGAAGCTCGAGTTTGAGTGCATCGGAAACCAGAAATTCGACGTTGCTCAGAGCACTGGTTTTGACTTTGGTTTCGGAAATGTAACGCGAATCTAAATCTTGAGTAATAACTTTTTGCGCTGCCGCCGCCAAATACGGCGTGAACAATCCAGAGCCACAACCAATCTCGAGCACGACGTCTGAAAGCTTGATTTCACAGCGTTTAGCAATTGAAACTGGGTTTCGGTACGCTCTGCGCCAGGGATTCTCGAGCAACCATGACCAACCATACGGAATGGGTTGCGGGAAAACTCTGAGCCAGACTCGAATCAAAATTTGAAACGAGATAAGCGACGCGATCAACCAGAGAAGAATCACAGCGTCAGTTTACTCGAGTTTGACGTGGTTTCGAGCAACATTCTCAAAAGTTATTTTCGATTTGCCAAATACACGCCCACAAAAATGACCAACGCGGCAACGCCCTCGAGCCAGGTTAAAGGCTCATGCAACACCAACGCGGCAAGCAATACACCAACCACTGGGGTGATGTTGAGCATGACCGCAACTCGAGCCGCACCAAGGGTTCTTGCACCTGTGAACCAACCGATAAATCCGATCACCTGAGCCAGTATTGCCGAACCTGCCGCGCCAATCCAGTACGGTGCGGCAATATTCTTAATTTCTGGTGTGAAAAACACGGGAATACAGTATAAAAGATAAGGCAACGAACCAAGTGCGAAGGTAAAACCCGTAAACTCGAGCGGCTCGAGGCGGGTCATGATGGGTTTTGAAGCCAGGGTGTAGATTGCCCAAACGATTTGTGAACCGAGCAGCAACAAGACTCCAAGAAAGTTCACGCCCAAGTTCAAATTTTCAAAGGTAAGCAGCACCACGCCCAGAATCGCCACGCCACTTCCAATGATCTGGTTTTTTGAGAGCCTGACCTTAAAAAAGATACCAATCAACGCCACCCAAATTGGGCTTGTGCTGCTGACAAGCGCAGAAAAACTAGCACTCGAAAGCCGAATACCACTTGAGAATAGAAACTGATAAGCACTTGTCCCCGTGGCGCCAACAAGGGCGATAATCCACCACTCTCGAGGCTCGAGTTTTGGTAAAAAGGTAGTGTTACGTCGGACAATGGCGGTAATAAAAAGTAAAACCACGGCGGCAACGGCAAGACGAACCCCATTTAAAACGGCAAGCGGCAATGTGCCCGTTAAAAACTTGAGGAGAACGACATTGACCCCCCATGAGGTTACAGCCGTTAAAGCCGAAAAATAGGCAATGTTTTCTGGACTGCTGGATTTTGCTTCTGATTTGGTTTGAATGTTCATTTAAGACTCGAGAAGAAGTAAAAACAAGACACGATAAACTCCAATAGATAGAGGAAAATGAAACTCGGTGGCAACTTGCTACAAATACTTCTCGAGCCACTCGAGCATTTCCGTTAAACGCCTTACGCGCCTGTCGGGTCTGCCGCTTCTCGAGAGTTCATGTCCTTCACCTGGGAATCTCACGAATCGGGTGGGAACGTTCAGGCGCTTCAAGGCGTTAAACCACTGCTCGCCCTGTTCTATCGGGCAGCGATGATCGGCTTCGGAATGAATAATCAGGCACGGTGTTTTGACGTTTTTGACATGTTTGAGCGGCGAGACTTCCCACAGGTGCTCAAAATCGTCTGGAATTACACCGCGCAATTCCCTGGGGGTGAAACGGTAACCAATGTCGGACGTGCCGTAGAACGAAACCCAGTTGGAAATGCAACGGTCTGTGATCGCCACCTTAAAACGGTTGGTGTGCGAGATCGTCCAGTTGGTCATAATCCCGCCATAACTGCCACCCATGACTGCCGCTCGAGTTGCATCAAGCCACGGATGTTGCTCGAGTGCGGTGTCGAGCAGTGCCATCAGGTCGTCGAAATCGCCAGCGCCGTAGCGTCCGTTTGTGCCAGCCGTTTGCGCCTCACCGTAACCAACACTGCCGCGAATATTGCCGTACAAGACTGCATAGCCTTGATGAGCAAGCAATTGAAATTCGTGATAAAACCCGTGTCCGTATGCTGTCGCAGGTCCACCGTGAATTGATAAAATCACAGGGTATTTCTTACGGCTCGAGAATCCAACGGGCTTGAGCAACCAGCCTTCAACCGTAAAGCCGTCACGCTCGAGCTTCACGTGCTCGAGTCCGCTCGAAATGGTGGTCGGCAGGGCATTGTCGGAAATGTTGGTGAGTTGCGTAATCTGTTCACTCGTCTCGAGGAAGACCTCGCCCAGTTCGTCGTGTGCCTCGCTGATAAACGCAATATTGCCGCCAGCCGCCGCAAAAGAATTGACGTTGGTTTCAGGCTCGAGGTGCAAAATTTCGGTTTTGCCTTTCAGTGTGACTTTGGCTATCCCGCCCGAACCACCAAAGGTATACCCGCAAGCGAGGCTCGAGTTGTCCAACCAGACCGCGCCCGACGGATACGCGCCGTAATGCGAATCGCCACCAACGGCATTGCCCGCAAAAGCCTCGAGTTTCTGGTCAATGCGCTCCAATTTCGCGCCCTTCTCGAGCTTGCAAACGTGCAAATGCGAATCGCCTGGTTGCTTGTGCGCGGTTGAACTACCGAGCAGCGCCACGTGCTTTCCATCAGGCGAAACTTTAGGCGATCCCAAACTCGCATCCCAATTTGTTAGCTGTAGCGTGTTCGGTTTCTTGCCCTCGAGTTTGACTTGAAAAAGCTCGCTACTCCAACGAGCACGTTGGGCAATATTCTTGGATGCCGTAAACACCAAACTCGTATTCGTTGCCCAATCATAGCCATCAATGTTGGTTTGAACGCTGGTGACAGCTTTGACTTCGTTCGTCTCGAGATTGTAAATCCAAATCTGCGATGGTTCGTCTTGGGCAAAACCAGGGCTTGGCATTCCGTCAGCTTTGTAAGGCACGTGCTCGAAGGCTCGAGCCTCGCCGTCTTCGGCGCGTTTGTCCTCAAAGTCACCCCTCGAGATGAAAGCGATTTTGTTGCCATCAGGCGAGAATTGCGGGTTGCTCACACCAGATTTTAGGGTAGTTAGCTGCTCAGCCTCTCCCCCATTCAACTCAACCAAGTACAGTTGCATTGCCTCGAGTTTTTCTGGGTTCGCACGGTTGGAGACAAACACCAAACTTGTGCCATCGGGCGAGAATCTGGGGCTGGTATCACGGTACAAACCCGAGGTGAACTGCACCGCTTGTGCACCATCTCGAGAAAGTCCAATACTCGAGCGGTAGACCTTCTTGGCTTTTTCGGCTTTCAGGCTATCGTCTTGAATGCTGGTCACGACGAACGCCACCGTATTGCCGTCACTCGAGATTTGCGGGTCGGAGGCGAATTGCAACTGATACAAACTTTCAGGCTCGAGCAATCTCGACTTTGGTTTTGATGCTTTCATACCCTCGAGTTTAACCCGCAAGTTAGCCCCAAATGGTAACTTTGAGTCGTGAATACGCCGTCCAATCCGTTCGACTCAAATTGGTTGATCGTTGATAACCCGACTGTATCAGGCGAATTGATGACGCTCACCGCAGGCGATACCAAGTACGCCCTGGTGTTTACTGACGCTGATCTAGCCGCCATTTTTCTTCACGGCATGAACGACCCAAGCCTGCAAATCGTCTCGCTCGAATCATGGGTGATGAAAGACGCTTTGCTGAGCGCCGCGAAAATCCTGGGTGCAACTCGAGTCATGTTCGATTACGCTCGCGGACAACATGCCGCTCAAAGTGCCCCGCTCGAGGGATTGACTGAACTTATCAAATCGAGGATTGGCGTATGAAACCTCGCGCTCGAGATTTAGGACTAAAGTTTGATGGTGTTGCTGGAAGTTTGAATGCGATTACCGATGTTCCAGACATTGAGGTTGGACATTGTACTTTGATTGAAGGTGACAGTGTTCGCACTGGTGTCACCGCGATTTTGCCGCTCGGTTTGTCTCGAGGTTTTGATACCATTCCTGCCGCTTGGTTTTCCTTAAACGGCAATGGCGAAATGACTGGCACGGCATGGTTAGACGAAACGGGCAGCCTCGCAGGTCCAATCATGCTGACCAACACCCATTCGGTTGGCGTGGTGCGTGACACCGTAATTGACTGGGCGAACAAACGCGGCTGGCTTGAACGGTTTGCATTGCCCGTTGTTACCGAAACTTACGATGGTTTCTTGAACGACATCAACGGTTTTCATGTCAAACCAGAACACGCGATTTTCGCGCTCGAGAATGCTTCAAACGGTGCAGTGCTCGAGGGGAATATTGGCGGTGGCACGGGCATGATTGTTGCCAGGTTTAAGGGCGGTATTGGCACAAGTTCGAGAAAAATTGAGTGCAATATTCTCGAGGCTGAATTAACGCCCTGGACAGTTGGTGTGCTGGTTCAAGCCAATTATGGCGCTCGAGATGATTTAACAATTCTGGGCGTTCCTGTTGGTAGGCACATTACGGATTTGATGCCGCTCGAGCCTCAGATCAAAGATGGTTCAATTATTGTCGTGGTTGCCACCAACGCACCGTTGTTGCCGCATCAACTCAAACGGCTTGCCAAACGTGCTGGCATGGGTTTGGCAAGAACAGGATCGAACGCTTACAACGGTTCAGGCGATTTGTTTATCGCATTTTCGACGGCAACACCCGAACGAAAAGAAAATCTCGAGCTTTGGAAATCAGTCCCCGAAGCCAACCTCGACCCGTTTTTTCGTGCTGTGACTCGAGCCACAGAGGAAGCGATTGTCAACGCGCTCGTGGCTGCCGAAACGATGACGGGTTTCAAAGATCGCACTGTATTCGCCCTACCGCACACTGGGTTGCTCGAGATTCTGAAAACCTACAACCGAATTTAATGCTGCTCGAGTAATGCAGTTGCTTGTGTTTTCGTCATGGCGTACAACGGATCACCATCGTAGTTTTCGCCCACCAGATTAAAGCCAAGTCCTTGATAAAGCTTGCTGGCGGCAAGATTATCAGGGTGATGCGCGACCATAATTCGTTCGCAATCATCTCGGTTTAACAACGCCCGAATCACCTCGAGCGTCGCCGCAAGACCAAAACCTTTTCGTTGATGCTGCCTATGAATCACGAAATGTATAATCTCGAGGTTGCCAGGAATGGATTTGGTCAATTCCTCAGCCTCAAAGAAATCACCAAATGCACAAAAGCCCTCAGCGATCTCAACAACGACGGCAAACCCGATGTCGTGACCGCCAATTCAGGCTCGAGCAACCTGAGTGTGCGCTCGGGCGATGGCAACGCCAAACTGACCTTCCCTTTTTCGCGTGATCTAGCGAGTCTCGATCTCTTTCCAAATACCGTGGCGCTGGGCGACCTGAACAAGGATGGTCGCCTCGATGTGGTCACAGTTAATACTCCACAAAAATCCATCAGTATAATCCTCAAGCGCTAACTTCTAACTCGAGTTTCTACCTAGACCCAATAATGCTTTTGGCAAATGAGCGAACACCTGCATCGGGGTCATTGACCAATTGTTTAAGCACAACTTTAGGACAAGCCAATGGCAAAATAACATCATGGCGCACGTCTGCTTCGGGGTCTTGACTGAGCAAGGTAAGCAGTGGAGCAGTACAGTATCTGCTTTTGGTCACGGCTTGGCGCACCGTTTTATCGGAGTGCTTTGCCAGTTGCTCGAGCAGAGGCATAGAAATGCTGATGCTTTGGGTGACAGCAATACAGACCGAAACTTGCTTGTGAAGTGCTAATTTCTCTAAGATGGCTAAACTGACATTTGGGTTTGTGGCTACGGCTTTCAGAATCGTCCATTTGCCATGTCCGCTCAAATACTCGAGCGCATCCAGTGGTGCGTTGGGATTGCTCGCCACGGCGTACTGCACCATCGGATCTGGGTTTCTAGCCAACTCGAGTAACCGAGTTGCAGATGTTTTTTTGCTTTTGGCTTCTTTTTTCAGCGCAGCAACGTCCATGCTTTATTGTGTGGCTTTTCGAGTTTTTTCGCTAGTGCCTACTGCCAATTGTTGCACTCTCGAGATCAACCTCTTGAACAAGTCTAAATAATCAACTTTTGGGCAAGCGTTCTCGGCGTTGATTGCCAATTTTGGAAAAGGACTTTTGCCACATAACGGCGCATAACGGCAACTTTTTATGCTTGGGTCATTCCAGCCATAAAAGGATTGCCTTTATGCAAAAAACAACCCACACAACCCACACCTCGAGCGCCGTACACCGCGCCAAAACTCGAGTCGCACGGCACATGGGTGCTGACGACTGGCATAAGTACGGTTATCTGTTTTCAAGATTGTCCGCCGTCACCCTAAAGCAAACTCATCTCGAGAGGTGTTCAAAATGCGTTACTCTCCAATTATTTTTCTCGTTCTGCTGGTGGTTAGTTGCAATCAGCAAGCCCCTATTCAACCGATTGTGCCGCCCCAAGGCAGCCTCGGCGGTGTGGTGATTACGTTTAGTGGTATCAGCAATGCGCTCAACGCCAGCGCTCAAGCCCTCCGAAGCCAGTTACAGAGCAAAAGCCTCTCGAGTGCCGATGGTATTGGTTACACACCACTCAGCCAGAATGCGTTTACAGCCAATGGTTTTCGGTACTTATCGGCGACCTTTCGGGTCACGCCAACGCTCAGCGTCACCAACCTCAGCTATGTGGCTCGAGTCAACACGGCGGGCGGCAATGCAACGCTGTTTGACACGGCTGTGCTGAATCTCAAAAAATTTGATGGCTCGAGTTTTACGCCCAGCGAAGCACAAACTCTAGCTCGAGCCGTCAAGCCTGTGCAGGACTTGCGGCGCAGTGGTTCGGGTTTTCTGGTCAACAACGACAGCGCCGACTTGCAAGTTTGGAGTGAAAGCAGCGCCTCTTCGTTGTACGGATCAACCTCTAAAAGTTTCTCGAGTAAACCAAACAATTCTTCAGAGGCATTGGTTTGTTCCGCAAGCCTTTGCGTGCGACCAATCAGCGCCGCCAATCGGATTGCAACATCGAACGCTCAGACTCGAGCCAAGGTAGCGCGGTGCGCCAAGGAAAAAAAGTTGACTCGAGTTTCCCAAATTACTTGCACCCCCGAAAGTTTGTAAAGCAAGCCTATGACTTGTGCGTCAGCGTATCACCCACCGTGTTTTGACTCCAAACTAACATTGCAAAATTGCAACGTATTGCCGCTCGAGTTCAATCAAAACAAGCTTTCGTGCTCGAGATTTTTGGTCGCGTAACGGCGCGTAACGGCACTTGAATACATTAGATTTCAAAGGAGGGAACACATGCGAAAGTCGTTACTGGCATTGGCACTTTGTCTGGTCATGATCCTGACCGCCTGCCCCGAAACGCCGTCCAACGACGGTCAGTGGAATGCAGCAACTTGGGATTCATCGAACTGGCAGTAAATCGGTTTCTCGAGTCATAACTTTTATTCAAAGCACCAAAAGGAGCAATTTATGTTTAACGCAAGAGATTTGAAATACCTGGTTATTGGCGGCATTCTGGTCGCCTCGAGCGCTTACGTGCTGGCAGCCGTGAGCATTCCGAACACCTTCGCACCGAACACCCCAATTAAATCTGCCGATGTCAACGCGAATTTCTCGAGCTTAAAAAGTGCGATAGATGACTTGCAAGCCAACCCTGTTATTAAAGATGCTGCCATCACCGCGCCAAAACTTGCCACGACGACACCCGCCGCAAACGGAAAATTCTTGGGCTTTAACGGCTCGAGTCTCGTCTGGGCGGATGGAGCGGCGGGTGCAAAAGGCGATAAGGGTGACATTGGAGCAGCAGGAGCACCTGGCGCAAAAGGTGATACTGGCGCAACTGGTTCAAAAGGTGACACTGGCGCACAGGGCAATACTGGAGCACAAGGATTGCAAGGTCCAAAAGGTGATACTGGAGCGCAAGGTTTACAAGGAATCCAAGGTGTTTCTGGTGTCAGTGGTTTGGAACGGATTGTGAATACCGGCAACAACGTGATCTTGGCAGGAAACGGAGAACGAGTAACAATCGTAGATTGCCCAGCAGGAAAAAAGATCGTGGGTGGCGGCTTTGTTGTGTTTAATGCAACTGGTCGTTGGCTCTCGAGTGCAAACGGACCGACATCGGACACGCAATGGGCTGTTGCGCTTGCCAATATTTCAGGCAATCAAATCAGTGCTGGAACAATCACGGTCACAGCAATTTGCGCCACCGCACTTTAAGCATCATGAATTTCTAAATAACCCGCTCTCGAGCATCAAGTTGCGTTTTGATGCTCGAGAGCGCTTTTATCGCGTCGAGTTTGCCATTTTCGATAAAGACCTGCCCCGTAAACCGTCCAGCGTACACACTGCCGATCAGGTACAAACCCTCTAAATCGTTAGATTCAAAAGTTTCTGGGTTAAACGAAATCCGACCATCCTTGTCTGTTTTAACCCCGGCTTCCTCGAGCATACTGGTTTCGGGTTTGTAGCCCACAAGCAAAAACGTGAAATCTGTAGGCACTGAAACTTCACCAGCGTCAGTCTCGAGTTTTACCGCGTTTTGGGTAATTTCTTTGACAGTGCTCGAGAGACAGGCTTTGATGCTGCCCTCTTTAATTCGGTTCTCGAGGTCGGGTTTGACCCAGTATTTAATCGTGTGCCGCAAATCTGCGCCGCGATGCACCAAGGTCACGTTGACGCCGTGGCGGTACAAATCCAGCGCAGCATCGGCGGCACTGTTACCACCGCCGACCACGGTCACGTTCAAGCCCCAGAACGGGTGGGCTTCGGTGTAATAATGCGATACATTTTCCGAATCCTCGCCAGCAATTCCCAGATGGTTTGGATTGTCAAAATACCCAGTTGCCACCACGCACGTTCGGCATTCGACAACCGTCATGTCACCATTTTTGGCATTGACCTCGAGCGTAAAACCGGCAGGCGCAGGATGAATCGCGGTCACTTCAGAGTATTGACGGAGATTCAAGGCTTCTCGAGCGGAAACAAGTCGGTAATACGCCAAAGCCTCGCGGCGCGTGGCTTTTTCCGTGCCAGTCACGAACGGATGGTTGCCAATCTCGAGCCTCTCGGCAGTCGTAAAAAATGTCATAAACGTTGGATACTCGAAGATCGCATTCGCCACGCAACCCTTCTCGAGAATCACGTAACTCAAGCCGTTTCGTTTGGCTTCAATCGCGGCAGCCAAACCGACGGGTCCAGCCCCAATAATGGCAACATCAAACATGCGCTAAGCCTAACTCGAGATACCTAAAAACTCGAGGATAATTGCCACGTTGGTATTTTAAGGGACTGGTTGATCGACGGGTCGGGTCACGATCAATTTGCTAGCAGAACGAACCAATACCGAGGCTGTTCCAACCGCAGGAATGCTGTACGAATCGGCTTTTGAAAGGTCGATGCTATAACCCAAGTCTTGCATCGAAGCCAGAGTCATTCTCGAGAGTGGATTTGCCACGCCGCCATTTAAGAAGCCCGTCATGAGTTCCGTACCGAAAACACTCTCTTTCCAGTGCCCTTCGCAAGTTCCTGGTCCGTAAAGATTCTCGAGCTTGATATTTCCAGCACCGCCCAAAGCACGGTACTCTCGGATTGCATTTGCGCCAATGTATTGCGGGTCAGTGCCGCACAAATTTCCACCCAGTACATTTA
Organism: Deinococcales bacterium; assembly: GCA_043775825.1. Classification (GTDB taxonomy): domain Bacteria; phylum Deinococcota; class Deinococci; order Deinococcales; family JAAFIG01; genus JANXTZ01. The sequence continues at coordinate 41,987 of JAYVRX010000131.1, read as the reverse complement.
CAGATAAATTCAATTGTTGCCAGTGCGTTCCCAATCCTAAAATATGACCCATCTCATGTGTAACCGTATTGGTCAATTGATTCGCAGTCAACAAACCATCCATTTGCGTATCAACAAATTCCATCACACCAACCAGCGTCAAGCGTGAGGGTTGTCTCGAGAAACACGGTCCAGCTTGACCCAAAAGATTTGGGTTGCTGGCATTAAAAGGAATGGTGTCCACCCAAATAACCAGATCATCCACACCAACAATATTGGTTTGTCCTGTAACACCGCATTGAGACGGCAAAAAAGTGCTGGTACTATCGGGAACATCCGCCGTGATGAGGCTTTGCCAACGGGTTACAGCCGCTTCAAAAGCGGGTTTAAATTTTGCAGGAAACCTTGTTGAGTACCGCAAGACAATGCTGAACAATCCTGGCACAACAACATTAATATTGCTTGATTGGCTAATTGAAGCTCCCGTTGAGTCAATCACGCTTAACTTCGCAACGTAATTTCCAACAGTTTGATAGGTATATTTTTGCTGGGCGATTTTTGAGCAGTCAAAATTTGCAAACTCGAGCAGACCGTCACTGTTGATGTCGAGTGAACAAGATAGCGGTATCCCGCTTGGATTGCTTGCAGCAACCCAAGAAAATGTCACTGGAAGTGGAGCAATGCCCGAAGTTGTATTGATATAAAGTGCAGGCACAACAGGATTCTGATTGACGTTCGCACCACTTGTGGGGCAAGAAACAAGTAACAACATCAATACAACAGGCAAAGCTCGAGCAAGAATTCGGTTCACAGATTCAGTCTAGCTTGAAACCAAATTTCTGACGTGACATTTGAGCATGAGGCATCGTTGACAATGAGCGACCCGCAACTCGAGAATTGCGGGTCGCAAAATCTTTTCAATGTCGCTCGAGTCAATTTTAAGGCAATGGGCGCTCAATGGGTCGGGTCACGATCAATTGATTGCGGCTACGCAAGGTCGAACCGTTAAAGGCAGAAATGCTGTAGGCGTTCGCTTTTGACAAATCCACGCTGTATCCCAAATCTTGCATTGACCCAAGGGTAATTCTCGAGAGTGGGTTTGGGACGCCATCATTTAAAACGCCAGTCATGAGTTCTGCGCCAAAAATGCTTTCCTTCCAATGCCCGTCGCAAGTGCCAGGTCCGCCTTGGTTCTCGATTGCAATGTTGCCAGTGCCTCCGAGTGCACGGTATTCGCGCACCGCATTAACCCCAATAAATTCTGGATTTGTGCCGCATTGTGTGGGGTCGCTCGAGAGTCCGGTGGCAATGTTTGGAACATTTTTCCAGTGGGTTCCAATGCCCAGCACGTGTCCCATTTCATGGGTGACGGTATCGGTCAGTTGGTTGGCTTGCAGTAACCCATCCATTTTGTTATCAACAAATGCCATTGTGCCAACGATGGTCAGAAACGTGGTTGTCCTGAAGTAACACGGACCCGCCTGTCCAAGTAGGTTTGGATTGCCCGCATCAAACGCGATGATGCCCGCATAAATAACCAAGTCATCAACGCCACCCAAAGTGGTTTGCCCGCTGACGTTACAATCGGCTGGGTCTATGGTCGCGCTAATGTCTGGCACATCGGCAGTGATGATGCTCTGCCAACGTTGGGCTGCGGCTTCAAAGGCGGGTTTGAACCGCGCTGGAAAATCTGCGGAATAACGCAATTCAATGCGGTAAGCGCCGTTCCCGCCACCAGGGTTTCCTGGGCAAGCCACCAAACCAACCATCAAAAGAACCAGTATTCCTCGAGTAACCAGATACAAATGTTTTTTCATGGTTTCAGTTTAAGACTTTCACCGTCACTCGAGCGTTACTGAGAAAAACGAGGTTTGTGAACATGCTAAAATCTATTTTTGGAGGCTTATGACACAGCGCACAGAATCAGATTCTTTTGGTGAAATTCTTGTTGACGAAAGTAAATATTGGGGCGCTCAGACCGAACGCAGCATCCATAATTTCCCGATAGGGGTGGAGCGCTTTAAGTGGGGTCGGGCGATGATTCGGGCGTTGGGCGTGCTGAAAAAAAGCGCGGCTTTGGCAAATGCCGAATTAAAGGAATTGCCTGGGGACATTGCGGATTTAATAACTCGAGCTTCAGATGAAGTTATCTCTGGAAAGCTTGACTCGCATTTTCCTTTGGTGGTGTTTCAGACAGGTTCTGGCACGCAGTCGAACATGAACGCCAACGAGGTTATTTCCAACCGTGCGATTGAACTGGCGGGCGGCGTCATGGGCGGCAAAAAGCCAGTCCACCCGAACGATCATGTCAACCGTGGTCAGTCGAGCAATGACACCTTTCCGACGGCAATGCACATTGCGGTGGTCGAAGAATTGCACGGCAAATTGTTCCCGGGCGTCAAAAAATTGCGTGATACCCTGGCGCTAAAATCCCAAGAATTCTCGAGCATCGTCAAAGTCGGGCGCACGCATTTGCAGGATGCCACACCAATCACGCTGGGGCAGGAGGTCGGGGCTTGGGTGGCGCAACTCGATTATTGTCTAGCCGAGGTCAAGCACGCCATGCTTGGGTTGCTCGAGCTTGCGATTGGTGGCACGGCGGTTGGCACTGGTTTGAATGCGCACCCAAAGTTTGGCGATTTGGCGGCACAAAAAATATCCTCCGAGACTGGGTTTGAGTTTAAAAGCGCAGATAATAAATTTGCGGCGCTGTCCGCACACGATGCGCTCGTCACGACCAGCGCCAGTTTGCGCACCTTGGCTGGGGCACTGATGAAAATGGCAAATGACGTGCGTTGGCTGGCGTCGGGTCCACGCAATGGCATTGGCGAAATTACCATTCCCGAGAACGAACCAGGCTCGAGCATCATGCCTGGGAAGGTCAATCCAACCCAGTCCGAGGCGCTAACGATGGTGGCGGTGCAAGTTTTTGGCAATGACGCGGCGGTGGCTTTTGCGGGGTCGCAGGGTAATTTTCAACTGAACGTTTTTAAACCCGTGATGGTGCATAACGTGCTCGAGAGCATTGGTTTGCTATCGGATGCCTGTGTTGCCTTCAATGACAATTGCGCGGCTGGCATCGAGGCGAACTTGCCGAGAATTGAGGCGAATCTTGCCAGTAATTTGATGCAGGTCACGGCGCTAAACCGTCATATTGGTTATGACAAAGCGGCAGCCATCGCCAAGAAGGCGCATAAAGAAGGTTTGACCTTGCGCGAGGCTGCATTAAAGCTCGAGTTTGTCACGCCCGAAGAGTTTGAGACTTGGGTGATTCCGCTCGAGATGACGCATAACTAAATTTCACAGTGTTCTCGAGCCGCACCAAGCTCGAGAACTTTTTTGAATCCCAGCAAACCCAAACGCTGGTCCTTCCAAGTTTGGTGACAACAGTTTGGGAATTCGAGAAAAGCCAGTCCAGCAACAGTGTGATGCACCAAAGTTTCGATTTAGCACAATTTTGTCACAATTTCGCAGCTTTTGCGTATTGTCGGCAGTGCAGCGCCATGTTAGAAACATAGGGTGAACTCAAACTTGACTGTTGGCTCGCGCATCGGTGGTTACACCGTCTTGCGCGTTTTACCCTTAAAACAAGTGGCTGGGCAATTTATCGAACTGCGCCACGATGTCACCCACGCAAGACACATCCATGTGGCATGTCAGGACGACAACAACGGTTTTGTCGTCACCTTTCCAACCATCCCAGCAGACAGCAGCGGCGTGGCGCATATTTTGGAGCATATCGTGCTGGCAGGAAGTGAAAAATACCCAGTTCGAGACCCGTTTTTCAGCATGACCGCCCGCAGCCTCAGCACCTTTATGAACGCGTTTACCTCGAGTGATTGGACGGCGTACCCGTTTAGCAGCCGCAACAAGAAAGACTTTTACAATTTGCTCGAGGTGTACCTGGATGCGACATTCTTCCCACGCATTGACGAGGATTCTTATAAACAAGAGGCGTGGCGTTTTGAATTTGAAACCCTGAACGATCCCAGCACGCCGCTCGAGTACAAGGGCGTGGTGTACAACGAAATGAAGGGCGCGATGGCTAGCCCTGGTTCGGTGCTCTATCAACTGGTTGGTCGCGGTATTTTTCCCGATTTGACCTATGCCAATAATTCTGGCGGCGATCCTAAAGTCATTCCAGAATTGACGCATCAGCAACTCAAAGATTTTCATGCCACGCATTACCACCCGAGCAACGCGTACTTCATGACGTATGGCAATTTTGACCTCGAGCCGACTTTAGCCATGATTGAACAAAACGCGCTTTCGCGTTTCAGAAAACTCGAGAAAGATTGGAGCATTCCAGATCAACCCCGTTTTGATGCGCCGCGCCGCGTCGAGGACGTTTTTGCCGTCGCGCCAAACGAACCGCTCGAGAAAAAAGCGCAGGTCGTGGTTTCCTTCTTAACCACTTTTGTCGGCAACAGCCTGGAAATGCTGGCGCTCAGCGTACTTAACCGCGTTCTCATGGCAAATGCCAACTCGAAGTTGCGCCAAGCGCTTATCGAATCTGGTTTGGGCAGCGCCCTGTCAGACGTTTCGGGTTTTTCAGACAATTCTCGAGAGGCGCTTTTCAATGCGGGTTTAAAAGACGTTCGATTTGAGGACGCCGAAAAAATCGAAGCTTTGGTGCTCGAGACGCTGCAACAAATTCTCAAAGAGGGCATTGATGAAACTGCTGTGGAAGCCGCCATTCACAGGCTCGAGATTGAATCCAAAGAGGTTTCCAACGCACAATTTCCATTTGCTTTAAAATTTTTGTTTGACATGGTGAGCGCTTATATTTACGGCGGCGATCCGTACTCGGTGTTGCAATTTGACAGCGATTTGCAAAAACTCCAAGCAGCCCGCAAGCAGGGGCGTTATTTTGAGGGTTTGATCGAAAAATACTTTTTGAACAATCCGCACCGTACTCTAAACGTACTCAAGCCCGACCCAGACTTGAATTCAAAACTCGAGGCTGAGGAACGCACCAAACTCGGGGAGATCAAAGCAAGTTTGACGCCAAGCCAGACTGAGCAGATTATTGCCGATGCCAAACGACTCGAGGACGCGCAGAATCAAGAACAAGATTTAAGCAGTTTGCCGACGCTCGAGCTAAATGATATTCCAATGGATTTTGCGCAAGTTGATGGACAGCTCGAGACGATTCATGGCGCGACTGTTGGCTTGTTCACACAGCCAACCAACGGTTTATCTTACGTTGACATTCAAGCCAATTTTTCTGGTTTAAGTATTGAGCGTAAAGCCTTGCTACCCGTTCTGGCGTTTGTCTTACCCCGTTTGGGCGGCGGCTCGAGCAGCTATTTGCAAATGGCGGCTCGAATTGAGGGCAACACTGGCGGCATTTCGGCGAGTGCCAGCACGCGCAGCAAGCCGCAAGATCATTCGAGTTTCGCTCAGAATTTTACCGTTTCGGGCAAAGCCCTCAACCGCAACTTGAACGGCTTGTTCTCGATTTTTGCCGATTTAATTGCAAAGACCGAATTCGATCAAGCACACCTTAAAAACCTGCTCAACCAATACCGCGCCATGCTCGAGTCTCGTTTGGTGGACGGGGGGCATATCTACGCCACGGCACTGGCAGAGGCGCAACTGAGTGCCCAAGGTGCGTTGCTCGAGGTCATGAACGGCGTTTCTCAAGTGCGGCTTGCAAAACGACTTGCCAGTTTGGACGATACAGGTTTAGAGGCGTTGATTGCCGATTTTGAAGCCATTCAAGACTCGATTTTTTACTCGAGCAATCTCAAAATTTGTGTCACCGCCGAAGCAGAAAACATTGAGGGTTTAAAAATCCAGGTCAAAGCTTTGCTCGAGGTTTTTCCACAACAAGCACCGAGTGTTCAACCCAACCAAATCAAAATTTTCGAGCGGCAACCACTCGCTCGCAGCATTGCCGCTCCTGTGGCGTATAACGTTTTAATGTTTAATACCGTACCATTCACCCATCCCGACGCCGCACCGTTGTGCGTTTTGGCAGATTACTTGCGATCAAAGTACACACACCGTGAAATTCGTGAAAAAGGTGGGGCTTACGGCGGTTGGGCGGTAGCCAATCAGGAACGCGGCACGTTTTACTTTGGTTCGTACCGTGACCCGCACATCAAACGCAGTTTTGAGGTTTTTGAAAACGCCGCCAGTTGGGTACTCGAGCACGCAATCGACCCAGAGGCGTTGAAAGAGGCTATTTTAACCGCCTGTTCGAGCGTTGACCCCTTGCTTTCAGCCGACACCAAAGGGCGTTCGCGCTTTTTTGGCGACGCAAACGGTTACACTTTGGAGATCAAAAAAGAGTTCAAAAAGCGACTTCTCGAGACGAATTTTAGCGATTTACAACGTGTTGCCAAGCAATATTTGCAAAACGGCACGATGGCGGTCATTGCCGGCGAGGACAAAATCAAGCTTGAGAATACCGAAATGGGCAATGTTTTTGAAGTTGAAGCAGTTTGAACCAACACCAGAATTTCTTTCATCATCCAACTTGAGGAGCGAAGATGTTAAACCCCGAAACCGTTGCCAAAGTCTTGCAGACCGCCAAATCTGGCGGTGCGGACTGGTCAGAATTGTTCATCGAAGACACGATCACCTCGAGCCTCAGATCCCTGAACGGTGTGGTTAAAGATGCCACGGGTGGCAACGAGTACGGTGCAGGCATTCGGGTTTTGTACGGCACAAAAGTGGTTTATGCCTACACCAATGATTGCAGCGAGGAGGGGCTTCTCGAGATTGCCGAGGCAATCGCAAAAGCTGCCGGCAGTTCTGGCGTGACCGATGCGGCGGGTCGCGGCGGACTCGATTTTCGTGTTTCCAACCCTAAGCCAATGTACGTGGTCAAACACCATCCGATGCAAACTGGTCAACGCCCAAAACTCGAGTTGATGAAACGCGCCCATGCGGCGGCTTGGGGCGTTGGGATGGTCAAAACGGTGGATGTTGCATTTTTGGATTACGCGCAAAAAATGCTGGTCGCCAATTCAGACGGTTTATGGGCACAAGACGAACGAATCCGCTCGAGGTTGTACGTGAATGCCATCAGCGACGATGGTTCAAATCGGGCAACTGGAACGGCTGGACCCGGGGCGAGCATGGGACTCGAGTTTTTTGACGGCGATGTACCAGAACGCACTGGCGCGGAGGCGGCACGGATTGCCAACGCGATGGTTGGCGCGGGTTACGCGCCTGCCGGCAAGATTCCGGTGGTCATTGGCAACGCCTTTGGCGGCGTGATTTTTCATGAGGCTTGCGGACATATTCTCGAGACGACGGCGGTTGAAAAAAATGCCAGCATCTTCGCCGACAAAATGGGTCAACGCATCGCTGGTAATTGCGTCAGCGCCGTGGATGACGGCACAATTCCTGGGGCGTGGGGCAGCATTAACATTGACGATGAGGGCATGGCAAGCGAACGCACGGTTTTGATCGAAAACGGAATCCTTAAATCCTTTATGGTCGATTACGTCGGCGAGTTGAAAACGGGCTTTAAACGCACAGGATCGGGGCGGCGTCAAAATTACACCTTCGCTCCAGCCTCGAGAATGCGCAACACCTTTATTCTCGAGGGGCAAGATACGGTTGATAGCCTTATCAAGCAAGTTTCTTACGGCTTGTACGCCAAAACAATGGGCGGCGGTTCGGTCAGCCCTGGCACGGGCGATTACAACTTTACAGTCAACGAGGGTTACATGATTCGCAACGGTGAAATTTGCGAAGCCGTGCGCGGCGCGGCATTGGTCGGCAACGGCGCAGAGGATTTGATGAACATCACTGGCGTCGCAGGTGATCTGGCAAGGGGTCAGGGCAATTGCGGCAGTGTCTCGGGCAGCATTCCAACCGATGTCGGTCAACCGCACATATTGATCTCTGAAATTACCGTAGGAGGTCGCTCATGAATTTTGAGAACGCCAGATCTTTTGTGCTGGACGTAGCCAAAGCCAAGGGCGCAAGTGTCGAAGTCTACGCCATGTCTCGAGCCAGCACGGGCATTAAAGCCTTTGAGGGCGAGGTCAGCGAGTTCAAACTTTCCAAACAAATGGGCTTGGGCGTGCGGGCGCTGGTCAATCAAGCTTGGGGTTACAGCTTTACCGAAAATTTTTCCGAAGCCGCGCTGACCCGTTGTCTCGAGATGGCACTGAGCAATGCCGAAGTGGTCGAACCAGTGAGTCATGCCGTAATTGGCGCATGGAGCGACCCGCCACACGTCGGCGATCTGTACGGCGAGGGCTTGTCTGGCGTCAGTGTCGAACGTAAGGTGCAATTGGCGGTCAGCCTCGAGCAAGCCACACGAAATGCCGATCCAAGAGTGAAGACCGTGCCTTACGCCACTTACAGCGACGGTGAAGCCCAAACGGCGGTGGCGAACACGGCTGGACTTGACCGCAGTTACAAAGAAAATTTTGCCTACCAATTTGTTGGACCACTGGTTAGCGAAAACGGGCAAAACAAATCCGCTTACGAGTTCAAATTCTCTCGAGAGTTTGAACAACTCGACCCAAATCAAACCGCGCTCGAGGCGGTGCGCAAGTCTCTAGCCATGCTTGGCGGTCAAGCTGCGCCAAGTGGGACGTATCCAGTCGTAATTGACCGCGATTGCGTGGCAACATTCTTGGGCACTTTTGCGGGCATGTTCAGTGCCAAACAAGTTCAGGACGGCAAAAGTCCGCTGGCGGGCAAACTCGAGCAAAGCATCGGCTCGAGCGTGGTCAATATTCTTGACGATGCCACGCGAACTGGCGGCATTGATTCCAGACCGTTTGACAGCGAGGGTTTCCCGAGTCAGAAACTCGTGCTGCTCGAGCGCGGCGTTTTAAAGAATTTTATGCACAACACCGAAACCGCCGCCAAAGACGGGTTGCAAAGTACGGGGCACGGCTCGAGGTACGGTTACCGTGGCACGGTTGGCGTCGCACCGTCCAATTTTTACATCGAACCAGGCGTTGGCACACAGCAAGAATTAATCTCGAGCATCAATCAGGGCGTGCTGCTGACCGCCATTCACGGTTATCACGCTGGAGCGAACTCGATCAATGGCGATTTTTCGTTGCAAGCCGACGGTTTCTGGATCGAAAGCGGCAAAATGGCGCATCCGCTCGAGGTGTTTACCGTTGCGGGCAATTTTCTGGAGTTGTTGCAAAACATTGAGGCTGTGGCTGACGACCTCGAGTTTAAAATGGGTGGTATTGGAGGCTCGAGTGTACGGGTCAAGAGCCTGAACATCGGCGGTCAGTGATTGTTCACAACACCCTAATTTTTGGTTAAACTTCAAGGGTGCGATTCAAAATCTTGCTCGGCTTTTTACTTTTGTGGCTCGGGGTGTCTCGAGCGTATGCCAGTCCAGCTTCGGATTTGGCAACTCAATTTTTGAATTACGTTGAGAATTATTATGTCGAACCCGAAAAGCTTGACCTGAAAGCCATCAAGTCACAGCTCGAAATTGCAATCTCAAACGTTTGCAGCGACGAGGCAAACTGTCCGACCAGCAAAATTCATGACGAGTTGGGCAAAATTGCCAAATCACTGCCCGATAAAACCTCAAGATTTTTAAATCCCGAACAAGCCTCCCAAAAACGAAGCGAGGCTCGAGGCGACACCCTAAGCGATGCCAGATTTGGGCTTGGTATAGAGTTGCGGCAAAACCTGGTGTACCGCGTGCTCGACAACAGCCCAGCCGACAAAGCCAGGGTCATGGTCGGCGATGTGATTAAAAACATCAGCCGCAACAATCAAGCCTGGACTAAAAAACTCGAGTTTGGCGACAATACGCCCATCACCATTTTTCTCGAGCGACGCGGCGTGAAATTTGAGAAGAGCATGTCACCAGAATTGGGTTGGTTGACCAATCTGGGGTTTCCAGAATTCAATGTGCCAAAACCGAAAATTGGTTATCTTCGCATTCCATCGTTTCAAATGTCTGGCACTGCCGCTCGAGTTCACGAACAGATCGCCAAACTGATCTCGAGTGGCACTGGTTCATTAATTTTGGACTTAAGATTTAACACTGGAGGCTTGCTTGAAGAAATGCTACTGACTTTAAGCGCCTTTCATGATGGGACTGCCATACAGTTGCGTTCGAGAGGAGCAACACAGTTGTACAGCTTGAAAAACGGCGGTATCCAAGCCACCGTCGGCAGCAAAACCTCGAGGTACGCGCTGCCAAAACCAACAACCTTCAAAGGTAACCTGATTGTACTGACAAACTCGAGCACCGCCAGCGCCGCCGAATTATTGGCATTAATTTTGCAGCGCAATCAAACTGCGCGTTTTATAGGCGAACCAAGTTATGGTTTATGCCAAACCGCTCTCGCACCGTTACAATTAATTGACCAAAGCGAATTGCGCCTGGCAGCCGTCAAAAACCTTTTTGCGGACGGCGAATCCATCCCTGAAAGACTCGAACCTGATTACACCATGACCGACGATCTGACCGCCCTCGAGCAAGGACATGATTTGGTGCTCGAGACAGCCTTAAAATGGCTGCAACCCGTCAACCTGAGTGTTAGATCAATGCTCGAGCAAAATCTGTTTTAAGCTTTTTCGAGCAGTGTCCACGTTCCGTCTGGTTCGAGTTTGGCTTGTTGTTTTGCCTCGAGTGACCTGAGCGCGGAAAGCGCCGAACTCTCGTTCAGCATAGTGCCCTCAAGAATATCTTTAAGACTGAGTTTCCACCCTTTGCGGTAAGCCAGACGCCAGATCGCGCGTTCTCCCCTGTCCGCCCGAGGATTGATATTTTGGCGGTTTTGAACTCGAGCAAAAAGTTGCAATCCCAACCAAACACAGACTGCTGCAATTAAAAACTCGAACCACCAGAGTTGAAACCCAACTTTAGCCCCAGCCACAACACTCACCAAGCCAAAGGCAGCATAAAAACAACCCACCGCAAAAAGTACGGCTAGCGCGAGGGCTGGGAGTCTGCTCGAGTTCATGTCATCGTGGCGCTGGGAATCACAGGTGAACTGTACAGCGCTGGTGTGATGAGGGATGTTTGGATGGTTTGGGTGACTTTGCCAAAAACCATATGCGGCGTGGCGTGCTCAACCTTGGCACGGTATAAACCGGGCAACGGAGCTTCAATGGCTGGCAACAGAATTGGGTGGTGCGCCTGCGTGTGACCTTCCATAAACGTCGGTTCGTAGGCGGGACCGCGCAACAAAACTTCGACCTCTTTGCCAATCAAACTCGAGTTTTTGACCTGCGCCCAGTGGCGTTGACGTTCGATAAGGCGCGTCAAGCGCTCGCCTTTAACCTCTTTGGGCTGGTCATCGAAATGCTTGTAACTTGGCGTTCCCGCCCTGGCGCTGTAAATGAACGTGTAAGCGCTGTCAAAACCAACCTCTTCGTACAAGGACAGTGTCTCGAGGAAATCGGCTTCGGTTTCAGATGGAAAACCCACAATCAAATCGGTGGTCAAAAAAATATCGGGCATTAACGAACGAATTTTGGCGATTCGCTCGAGGTAGAACTCGCGGGTGTATTCGCGTCCCATGCGTTTGAGCACCGCATTGCTGCCAGACTGAACAGGCAGGTGAATGTACTTGCAGACGTTCTCGGTTTCTGCGATGGCATGAATGATGTCATCCGAAAAATCCATTGGGTGCGAAGTCGTAAATTTAACGCGTGGAATGCCGCTTTGCCCGACCATTCGCAGCAATTCGCCAAACCCTGGCATTCCAGGTTGATCCAAACCGTAAGAATTCACGTTCTGCCCAAGCAGCGTCACCTCGAGCACACCCGCCTCAACCATCGCCGCCAGTTCGATCATGATATTTTGCGGAGTCCTCGAGACTTGTGGTCCTCGGGTGGTCGGCACAATACAGTACGTGCAGTGGTGATCGCAACCGCGTTGAATCGTGAGCATGGCGCTCAGTTTGCCCTTGGGTGGCGGTGGAATAAATTCGTGAATATCGTCTTTAAAAGCCAAACTCCAGAATTTTTTGTTACCCTCGAGCGCCGCACCAATGTCAGTCAACGCGCCAGGTCCAAGCAGCACGTCCACCTCGTACTTCTTGGCAATCTCTTGCCCCTCCTCGAGTTGCGCCAGGCAGCCCATCATGCCGAGCATCAACCCCCTGCTGTGTTTGAGTTTTCGCAAATCACCGAGTACCGCTTTGACTTTATCAACTGGCTTACCGCGCACTGCGCAAGTGTTGACCAGCACAAAATCGGCGTGATCGACGTTTGAAACCAATTCTGCACCCAGTGCCACAAGTTGCGACTCGACCATGTGCGAGTCGTACTCGTTCATTTGACAACCGTAAGTAATTAAATGCGCCTTCATCACGTCTCCAAGCGCGGGTTAACCCGCAACGAAGGATTATAGCATTTTCGGCTGGAATGTCGAGGTGTAAGTTACTACAGTGGTTTCCGTATTCATTGATAAAAAAGCTGCGCTTTTTGACCAATTCCTACTCCAACCACTGTTCGCTTCTCCTCGCATAGCTCGCGTAATGGTTGAGAAACAAGTTTCTCAACCATTACGGAAATCACTGTATTTCTCGAGATTTGTTTTGCACCATTCCAGCACGGTCATAAACGGGATTTTCTCGAGTTTCCCAAACAGCGGGTGTTTGCTCAATTTGGCTTTTGTAAACCTTGGGCTGGTCAAGCCGCACAAGAATTTGGTGATTTCTCGAGCTTCGGTAAAGATTTGAGAGTTTGCGTTTGTAATTTCAAGAATCTCGGCTCGAGTGACAAGACTTTCTGGTTTTGGCGGTGTTGGCGCGGCTGGAAGGGTAATTTTGATTTTTTGACACGCGCTGCATTGTCCGCAATCGTAGTCACTCGGGTCACCAAAATATTTTGCCAGTTGTTTGGCGTAACATTCTGGGTTCTCAAACAGGGCACCCACGCTGTGCAGTCGTGCCAAGTCTTGGCTTTCGCGTCGCTCGAGTCGGGCAAAAAGTTTGGCGGCAAGAACGTCCGGGTCGGCAATTGGTTTTAAACGTGTGTATTGGCTTCTCGAGTCACTGACCCGCACTTCAGCCAAGTTTTGTTCATCCAAGTAATTCAGCACCTTGAGGATTCGTTCGCGTTCCTGACCAATGTTTGTGGCAATCACGTCTGGCTCGAGTGTCAACCAGTCTCGTCCCATTTTTCCAGCTTTAAAAACGCTTCGCAAAAAACTTTGCCGCTCCGCATCGAATCGCTCGAGAATGTCATTCATATTGCTCGAGAATTTCAGTTGGTACGTGGCGTATTGCGGCGTGCCTTGCGATAAAAACCCGAGTAACTCGAGATAGGTTAGAAGGGTTTTGAGAACTGTTGCGCGAATATTGGTTTGCGTTCCAAGTTCGTACAAGTTTAGAAGTTTGGCTTGTTCACCTTGGCTTAAAAATTGTACAAAAGCTCGCACCGCACTCAAACTTGGGGTATCGCCGTAAGCGAATTGCTCGAGTGCCGCCAAATCCTCAAAACTACCGAGCATGACGGCATTGCTGGGAAAACCATCCCGTCCTGCGCGTCCGATTTCCTGGCTGTACCCTTCTAGGCTTTTGGGCAGGTGAAAGTGATAAACGGCTCGGACGTCGCGTTTGTCAATACCCATTCCAAAGGCGATTGTGGCGACCACCACAGCATTTGAGGCAGTCATCCACCAATTTTGGACGTTGCTTCGAGCCTCGTCTTCCATACCCGCGTGATAGGCTCGGGCATCAATTTCAGCCGTCCTCAATGATTCGGCAACACTTTGGGCATCGCGTTGTAAGCTGACGTAAACAATACTCGTGCCAAGATTGGCTTTGATTTCTTGCGCCAAAACTGAGGCTCGAGTTGCCAGTTTGGTTGGTTTGGCTTGCAAACTCAAATTTTCTCGTCTCGAGCCTGTCACAATTGCAGCAGCGATTGGAATCTCGAAAGCTTTGCAGATGTCTTGCACCACTTTTGGCGTGGCGGTGGCGGTCAGTGCCAGAATGCGTTCGGCTTGAATTTCTTTGGCAAAAGCCGCAAGTTTTAAGTAATCGGGTCTGAAACTATGACCCCATTCCGAAATACAGTGCGCCTCGTCAATGGCGAACAAAGCAATATGACTGCGGCTCATCAAATCCCTGAATCGTTCGTTGTTGAAACGCTCCGGCGAGACGTACAAAATTTTTAGTTTGCCAGACTTAATCTCATTCCAGATTTGCAAATTTTGATCGCGTGCCATACTCGAGTCAAGTCTGGCGGCAGGAATTCCTTTGGCAAGCAGGTCTTGAACTTGATCCCGCATCAGGGCAATTAAGGGCGAGACGACCAAAGTCAGTCCCTCGAGCATGAGCGCTGGAATCTGATAACACAAGCTTTTACCGCTGCCCGTGGGAAAAACTGCCAAGGCTCGAGCGTCACGCTCTAAGCTTTGAAGCACCTCAAGCTGTCCAGCACGAAAGCTCGAGTGTCCAAAACGGGCGAGGGTTGCGGTGATTTCGCTTTGATCCATTCAAAAACGATACCTTAATTTTTTTGAGCTTGGTCAAAAAATGTGCATTTTCCTGTTTTTCCCTGCCCAAGCCTGCTAGTCTAAGGAGGTTTGAATTTTAAAATTCAAATCATCTCCCAATGACTAACACTTTACCCATCCCCAGTCTTGAGTTTGGAGCGCTGCAAAAAGCGCTTCGGCGTGCTTTGTCGAGCCGAGGTATGACCTGGGAAAAATTTGAGATTGGCACTCAACTCGCCAAACTCGAGGTCAGTGCTCAGCTTGAAGGGTTTTTGGACGCCTTTGTGACGGCGTACCCTCGTTTGCGCGACGGCTTGGAACGTTTTGAAGCGACTCGGGCTTGGGTCACAAAACTGGTTCTGGCAATGCTGCTGGCATTGCATTCTGAAACCGACCCCGAACCTCGAGCCGACTGGGAAGCCCGTCCGTTTTCGGTGCGTGAGTCGAGCAATAGCGAGAATGTCTCGTTGGTCGCTCGAGCCTTGGATTTTGATTGGTTTATAGGCTTGAACCCTGCCTTGATTCGAGTGCGTTCGTGCGTGGTTTGGGCAAGATTTCTGAGCTAAAGACAAGTAGAATGTTTTTACCGCTCAGTTGTCTCAATCTCGCAAGAATCGTCAGGAGATGTCATGGCTTCAATCATGCCCCCAAGAGAAATTATCGATCAGGATCGTCCGCTCAGTCCCGCCAGTTTGTTATCGCGCTCATACCGCGACCGTTTGATCGAACGTGGTCTGCTGGGCTTGTACCGTTGGTACACCGCCCGTTCACAAGAAACCCGCAACTGGAATCCAGATTTGGGTTTTGAATGGACCAAAATTCGTACCGATTTTAATCCTCAAGTGCAAATGGTGCTTGAAGGCTTTTTTGCCGTCGAGCAGTACGCCCCCGATTACGTCAGCAAGTTCTTGCACATGGTGCGCCGCTCACACGGGCGCAGCCATTTTCAGATGCGTTGGGGTTCTGAAGAAGAAAAACACGCCGACAGTTGGGAAAACGCTGTCTTGTTCAGTCGCAGCCGCACGCCAGCCTACCTCGAGGATTACAAAATTTCACTGCGTACCAACGAATGGAAATTGCCTTGGGATGATGCGCTGCATGTTTTGTTGTACACGGTTTTTCAGGAACGTGCGACGCAACTCAATTACCTTAATTTGGCAAAAATCACCCAGGGCATCTCGAGCAAACCCGAGTTAAATGACCAGATTGACCCAGTGCTGACCAAGGTTGCCGTGACCATCGCCACCGACGAGGCGGCGCATTACAATTTCTTCCTCGAGTGTGCTCGGTTGTTCATGTACTATTACCCACTCGAGACGCTTGAAGCCATGCGTGACGTGGTCAATCACTTTGCCATGCCGGCAGGGGACATCATTCCAAATTGGGATGAATTCTTTGAGGCAGCGTACAAGTGCGCCGTATACGGACCCAGGGAGTACGCCAGGGATGTTGTCGCGCTGGTCTTCTCGCAGTTTGGCGTGCAGGGCAAGCGTCAACTCGAGGAAGGCATTAAACGCACCCGTCTTGTACCCGACGAACAAGGGCAGATGATGCAAACCGCCATCTGGGAAACCTTTGACCCAGAAATCATGCTCCGTGATGTTAAGCGCATTTACGCCAAGATTCAGGGGCACGAAGCCAAATACGGTATGGACAAGATTGACCCGGTGGCACTGGTCGAAAATCCTGTCTGGCCCGTCCGTTAAGCAAACCAAATTCTTTAAGATTCCCGGCGCATCCCCATGGATGCGCTTTTTAATATTCTCGAGCCGTAGAATACCTGCATGGAACTTCAGGCACTGGCGCTGCAATTGATCTCAGAGCGAATTCCTGGAACTCGAAAGGGTGCGCTCGAGGCGGCTTGGATTCATTCACGGCGGGTGTCTGAACGACTGGCGCGGCACGGTTACAAGCTCGAGGTGGTCTTGGCAGGATTACTGCATGACATCGTTGAGGATGGTAACACCAGCCTTAAAGAACTTTTGGATTTGGGTTTCTCGAGCCGCACCGTACAACTGGTGGATTTATCCAGTCACGATAATGCCGTCATTGACAAAGACGAGCGCTGGGCGCAAATGGTTTTACGACTCGAGCAAGCGGGCGACAGCGAGGCTTGGGCAATCAAGGTTTGCGATTTGATCGATAACTTGCACGGTTCAATCAGTTTACGCACCGAGCGCCGAGCCGCCTTTTTTGAGATGAAAGCCCCAACTTACCTCAGCCTGTCTCGAGTGCCGTTACAAATGAATGCCTTGTGGCTCGAGTTGCTTGAAGCATTCTGCGAACCCGGTCTGGCAACATTTAGAGACTTTGCTCGGTTTAATCGCTCGCAGTAACACTTGAATCCGCTATTTGAGACCTTTCAAGGTTTAGTTTGATGGGCACACACTAAAATCTGCAATGGCATTCAATTTTTGCACTGTACTTTAAACTGAGGGTTAAGGAGGCAGGAATGAAAAAAATTTTGATTGTGCTGCTGATGGTTTTGGGATTCTCGTCGATGGCTGGGGCGCAAAAATTTTCAATCGGTGGTGGCATCACTGGCTCGGCGGGTTCTGATCAAGCAGCCCAGATTGGTGCGAGCATACAGTTTACCGTTGGAGACTTATTAAAAATCGGACCCATTGGCGTGGATTTGCGTCTCAGTGCCGATGCAACATTCTCGAGCAGCACCAGCATCGAAATTGGTGTTACGCCCTTGGCAACTTTTCAAGTGGCTCAATTCAGGCTTTACGCTGGTCCAAGCCTGAAATTCTTTATTCCGGGCGGTTTGGGATTCGGTGCTGCCGCAGGTTTTAATTATCCCATCGCGCCAGGTTTGAACAGTTATGCCGAACTTAACCTGACTTTTGCTCCAGTCTCGAGTTGGGCAGTGAGGGTTGGTGTTCAGTACAGTTTCTAAAGATTAAAATCTAAAGCCTCTTGAGCATCAGTTTAAGAGGCTTTTTTCATGAATCTGCGGTACACTGTGCGCCGATGACGCTCGAAAAACTTGATGGAAAATACGAGGTCAAACGCGAAATCTCGCGCGATACCGCCGTTCGCAGCGTCGAAGCTGCCACGTTAGATGGTCGCGCAGTCCGTGTGGATTGGTTTTTTGTCATTGATCCCAAAAGCCGTTCTAACTTTCACCGTTACCGCACAGCCTTAAAAACCGCCAATTCACCACTCATGCTCGATGCTGTCGCTCGACCAGGGGCGTATTATACGGTTTGGCAACTCGAGGGTGGCGCAAGTGCGTCATCATGGTTGGAAGCGCATCCTAAAGATGATGGTTTCCGTGGACATGTCCAAGTTATCGCCAGCTCGCTCGAGTCTTTCGGTTTTTCTCTTGCCGATACTGACATGATTGCAGTTGAACACCGTGAAAACGGCAAAGCCGAAGTCCGTCCGGCGATAGCCAATTTGCGTCTTGTTGAACGTACTCCCGATGAAATCAAGCAACTCAATTTGGGATTGCTCGAGCCAAAAAAAGCAACAACCAAACCTGGCTTTAGTGTTAAAAACCAAAAAAAACCTGTCATGAAAACAAATCCTCTGGCTGATCCCAGCCTCGAGCCTGATCGCAAGTCTGTCATTCCCCAAATAAATTCGCGCCGATTGACCATCTGGGGCATCGTTCCAGGAATTGCTTTGCTGATTGGCACAGGTTTTTTTGGTCAACAGGCGGTACAAGCCTTTTTGCAGCCCAGCATGGTCGTTGTGCCCAATGTGGTCGGTAAACCCATCCGAGAGGCAGCCAATATCCTTTCCGAAACCCGTTTAAACACCAACCTCGAGAAGGGCAACGACAACACCCAACCTCAGGGAATTGTGCTCTCGCAAAATCCGCCCAAAGGAACATCACTGACCGAAACCAGGGTGGTCACCTTGGTTGTGAATTACCCACGCCCGCTGATTGCCCCTGATTTGGTGGGTAAACTTGGCACCGAAGCCAAAATCACCCTGAAGGAATTGGGATTGGTCGTTGCCAACGTCGCCATCGTACCAGCCGCCGAAGGTGAACCTCGAGGCGTGGTTTTGGCGCAAAATCCAATTCCTGGGACGCAAATGATTAAAGGCAGTGGCATTACGATTCTGGTCAGTGGCGCACGTCCGGAAAGAGGCAAAACCTTTCTTCCGGATTTAACTGGATTGTCGTTTGAAGAGGCTCGAGCGATTATCAAAATGTCTGGCTTAACTTTAGTCGAAATCAATACCCGCAATTCAACGGTTGCCAAAAACACGGTCTTAACCCAGACGCCCGCTCCAAACAAAAGTGTGGCACTCGAGGGTGAGGCAACCTTAACGATTTCAACCACCGCCAACGCGCAAGTGCCGGTTGTTCCTGCACCGATTCGACCAAAACCTGTTGATCCGATACCAAACACTCCAACTCAAACCAACACGCAAACCAACACGCAAACTACACCAACCACCACACCCGTCACCACACCAACCACAACGCCAGAAACCATACCGAGCACTCCACTAACCAACCCAGTCTTACCCGAAGGTCAAAAACCACCTGTTGAAACCCTACCAGAACCGACTGTAACCACACCCACGGTAACCACACCCACGGTAACCACACCCACACAGCCAACACCGACCCAGGCAACAACTCAAACGCGTTCGGTGACGTTCTCTTATCTCGTTCCAGCAGATTTGGGAACTGTGACCTTAGAGGTGCGCATGGTCGATGATGACGGCGAAAAAACCATTTACGGTCCGCTCAGTGTTCCTGGAGGTACAACGATTGACCTGCCTCGAGATGTACGTGGTAAAGCCACTTTCACTGTCATTATTGATGGAGTTCCAAAGTATGTTGGGGAATTGTGAGGCGTAAAATACTGATGTGAATTCTTACGTTCCTGAAATCCACGGTGATGGTTTTAAACCATATGAGACGCTCGAGCCGTACTCGAGAACCCTTGATGGCGTTTTCTTTTTTGATTCTGAAGTCAGCACTGGCAAGCCAACACTTGTATTGGTGCATGGCAATGGTGACGAAGCTGAAACCTGGCGTCACATTTTTCAACCACTTACCAAATCATTTCGGGTTCTGGCACTCGATTTGCCTGGTTTTGGTCGGTCTTTGCCACTACAAAACGGTGATCTGGACAGCCTAACTGCTGGACTCTCAAGGTTTTTAAACGATTTCAAGCTTTCCAAGATGCATTTGGTCGGCTCGAGCTTGGGAGCGTTTATAGCGGCAAACTACGCGAATCAAGAACCAGATCACGTCTCCAGCTTGACCTTGGTTGGTGGAGTTGCTGCTGGTTTTGGTGAAATTGAAGTCAGTCCCAGCATTCAAAGTTTGCTTGAGCCTGGAATTGGCGAAAATTACTACAACGGGTTGCGATCATTGGGACAGGATGCCGCATTTGGCACGCTCGAGCCGTATTATGCTAACCTCCAAGCCATGCCCAAAATCGATCTCGAGTTTTTGCGCGAAAGGGTATGGGCAAGGGTTTGGTCTGACACGCAACGAGACGCGTTTTTGGCGGCGCTCAGAAGTTTGTTTAGTCCTGATTCAAAAATAATTTCTAAACTCGATAAGCTGCCTTTGCAATTAATTTGGGGGGCAAATGACAACATCGTTCCCGTTCAAGCTGCTTTGGCAATGCAAAAAGCGATACCGCAAGCCAAACTCGAGGTGATACAAGCCGCTGGGCATTTGCCGCATCAAGAACAACCCGAAGCCTTCTTAAAAGTGCTCGAGGGGTTTTTATCAAATCTAGAGGCGAAATTATGATCTTAGGCTTGGATTTTGGTTTAACCAATCTCGATGCCGTGCTGGTCGAACATGGTCAAGTCCAGCAAGGCTGGCGACAAGATACACGCGGGGCTGCAAGTTTGGAAATACTTGAGCAGATTACCGCAGAGCATCAGATTGACCTAAGAAATTTACAGTGTATTGGCACAACGGGTGGCAGGCATAAAGACTTAGCCTCGAGTTTTCAGGGCGTTCCGATTTTTAAAGTTGGCGAGGCGCAAGCTGTGGGTCACGGCGGTTTACGAATGGCAAAACTCCAAGAGGCACTGGTGGTCAGTGCGGGCACGGGCACAAGCATGATTGCAGCTCGAGGCTCGAGCTTTGGGCATGTCACAGGCAGTGCGGTTGGTGGCGGAACTTTGCTAGGACTTTCCAAACTTCTGCTCGGCACTTCAAACCCGCTCAGTATTGCTGAACTTGCAGCTCGGGGCAATCCTGCTGGTGTTGACAGCACGTTGCAAGATGTCTTGGGCGGTGGCATTGGACATTTGCCGAGCGATGCGACTGCGGTCAATCTGGGAAGGCTTGTGCAACTCGAGCAACCCTCAACTCGCGAAGACATGGCGGCAGGTTTGGTCACGCTGGTTTCGCAAGTAATTGCCGTGATTGCTTTAAACGCAGCAAACGCCCAAAAACTCGAGCGAATCGTGATCGTTGGTCATCTGGTTGATCTCGAGCCAATTCGTGCCGCCATTCAACGGGTTTGGGGATTTTATGGGGTCAAACTGCCGCCCATCATTCCAGAATCTCGAGGTTTTGCGACGGCATTCGGCGCGGCACTTGAAGCGGAAATTGAACATGCAAAAAGCCGTGATTAAGAACCACGGCTTCAAAATTCGAGGGTTAAAACTTAAAGCACATCGTCACGAATACAGGCTTTGAAATGCCCTGGTGCGACCTCTTTTAATTCAGGCACGGTGTGCTCGCATTCGGTGATCTTGTACCGACAACGCGTGCGGAATACACAACCGCTCGGCGGATTGATTGGGCTTGGAATATCACCCTCGAGTAAAATTCGTTCGCGCTTGATGGTCGGGTCTGGAATCGGCGCAGCCGAAAGTAGCGCCTCGGTGTACGGGTGCTTGGGATTCAGGTAGAGTTCTTTGGCTGGCGCAACCTCCATCACCTTGCCCAAATACATCACCACCACACGATCACAAATGTATTCGACCACTGCCAAATCGTGTGCAATAAACAACAATGTCAAACCAAGGTCGCGTTGCAAATCCTCGAGCAGATTCACGACCTGCGCTTGAATCGAAACGTCAAGCGCCGACACAGGCTCGTCAGCCACAATAAATTCTGGTTTGACAGCCAATGCCCTGGCAATACCAATACGTTGACGTTGACCACCCGAAAACTCGTGCGGGTAACGGCGCATGTGATCTGGTGACAAACCAACTTGCCGCAACAACTCGGCGACACGGTCAACTCGAGCCTGCCCTTTGGCGAGGTTGTGAATCTGCAATGCCTCACCGATGATGTCACCCACGGTCATGCGCGGATTGAGCGAGGCAAAGGGATCTTGGAAAATAATCTGCATTTTCTTGCGGTACTCGCGCATGTCGTTCTTGGAGAGTTTAACAACGTCCTGCCCGTCAAATTTCACCTCACCCGACGTTGGTTCGATCAGGCGCAAGATGGCGCGACCAGCCGTGGTCTTGCCCGAACCAGACTCACCGACCAAACCGAGCACCTCGCCGCGATGAATCTTAAAAGAGACATCGTTGACTGCCTTGACGTTCGCCACCACTCGAGACAGTAAACCACCACGAATTGGGAAGAACTTCACCAAATTGTTGACCTCGAGCAGCACATCTTGCTTAACTTGATGCTCGGTTTTTTGTGGGCTGGGTGCGGTCACGCTTAAAGCTCCTTCCAACGAATACAACGGCTCATGTGACCCGCCCCAGTGTCTTCAAGCGCAGGCACGGCTTCCTTGCAGGCGTCAATCGCGTATTTGCAACGCGGGTGAAAGGCGCAACCGCTCGGCAGGTACAAAGGGTTTGGGACGTTACCAGGAATCGCCTCGAGCCGCTTTTGTTCGGTCACGGCGTGATCTACACGCGGGATGCTGTGGAGCAAACCCATCGTGTACGGATGCTTGGGGTTTTTGAAGATTTCAACCACATCGCCCTCTTCGACCACGCGCCCGCCGTACATCACAACCACACGGTCTGCCATTTCTGCCACCACACCAAGATTGTGGGTGATAAACAAAATGCTCATGCCGATCTCTTTTTGCAACTTGCGCATCAAATCCAAAATCTGGGCTTGAATCGTAACATCAAGCGCCGTGGTTGGTTCATCGGCAATTAAAAGTGCTGGATTACAAGAAAGTGCCATTGCGATCATGACGCGTTGACGCATACCGCCCGACATTTGATGCGGGAAGTTGGTCACCCGACGACGCGGCTCGGGAATACCAACCAAGTCGAGCATATTAATGGCAACTTCCATCGCCTCTTTTTTGGTTTTGCCTTGGTGGAGAACAACTGCTTCAGCAATTTGGTCGCCCACCGTAAAAACAGGATTGAGCGAAGTCATGGGTTCTTGAAAAATCATTGACATGTCATTGCCACGAATTTTTCGCATGTCGGACTCTGAAAGTTTGGTGATGTCCCGTTCAGTACCGTCCTTGCCACGGAACATGATCTCGCCCTCGACAATTTTACCTGGGGGCGAAGCAATCAGACGCATCATTGATAAACTGGTCACGCTTTTACCCGAGCCAGATTCGCCGACCACTGCCAGCGTTTCGCCCTTGTTAATGTGAAACGTCACGCCGTCAACACTTTTGACCACGCCTTCGTCGGTGTAAAAATAAGTTTTTAGGTTTTTGACATCAACCAAGGTTTCTGCATTTGCCATTTTCTGCCCCCATAAAATTAACACTTTGGTCGCTCGAGTTTACTGGCGTTTGCGTGGATCAACCGCGTCGCGCAAACCATCTCCAAGGAAGTTCCAACATAATACTGCCAAGACGATAAAGAAACCAGGAATCAGTACCCAAGGACGGTATTGAATACTGGCAAACCCGCCCTCCTGTGCAACGCTAATCATTAAACCCCAGCTTGAATAAGGTTCTCGAATGCCGTAACCCAGAAAACTTAGACCAGATTCAGTCAGAATAGCCCCAGGAATAGCCAATGACAAGTTAACAATCAGCAACGAAAAAGTGACTGGCAGCATGTGTTTGCCAATAATTCGCATTTCGGATGCACCCAGCGCAGTTGCCGCCTGAACAAAATCAACCTCACGAAGCGCCGAAATTTGCGAACGGATAGTTCGTGCCAATCCACCCCAACCAATGATACCGAGCACAAAAATAATGCCGTAAAAACTGACAACAGGATCGATATTTCGTGGAATAAGCGCAGAAAGTGACAGCAACAAAAATAATTCTGGAATCGCAGATAAAATTTCTACAAACCTCATGATAATATTATCAATCCAACCACCAAAAAACCCCGCCAAACCGCCCAAAAATAAACCAAGAATGGTCGAGAGTGCCACCGAAAAAATACCTATTGTCAATGAAATCTGAGCACCGTACCAAATTCGGGTAAAAGTATCACGACCAAAACCGTCCGTTCCCAAAATAAAAATATTTCCAGGTGCATCAACACCGAACAAATGTACCGTCATTGGAATAAACCCAAACAATTGAAATGGCGATTCTGGGCGATTGTGAAACAATTTGATCGGATATTTTGTGCTGCGATCCTCTTTATAACCCTCTTCAAAGGTATCAGGATTGGTAAAACGGATCGATTTATAGACAAAAGGCAAATTAAACTGCCCATTTTCAGGATCAATCACGTAAACTCGAGTTGGTTGTTGAAACTTGGTAATGTCGGTGGTGCTGTATTCGGACAGGCTATAAGGCGATATGAACGGCGCAAAAATCGCACCAATGTACAAAATAGCCAGCACCATACCACCGAAAACAGCCAATTGATGCTTACGAAACTGCTCCCAAACGACCTGCAATTGAGATTTAGACTTGACAGTATCAAATTGAGTACCCGAAACACCAGATGCGAGTGCCATATCAGTAATACCTAATCCGTGGATCAACCGCACCAAGTAAGAAGTCTGCCATTAAGTTTCCAATCACCAGCAAAACCAAGGTAATTGCGCCAATGCTGACATTGACGTAAATATCTTGCGAGAATAACGCCTCGAGAAACACTGGGGTTAAACCGGGCCAGTTAAAAACCACTTCGACAAAACCAGCCCCACTGAAAATGGCAGGCAACAAACCGCCAATGTTGGCGACAAAAGGCGTGATGGCATTGCGCAGTGTGTGTTTGTAAATCACCACCCGTTCTGAAAGTCCTTTAGCCCTGGCGGTACGAACAAAATCTTGATTTAGGAACTCGAGCATTTGCGCCCTGAAGCCTCGAGATTCGGATGCGATACTGCGCAACAAGAGCGCAATCATTGGCGCAAGGGTGTGCCACAAAACATTAAGCACTTTGCCAATTGGCGAAAGGGTGTCGTAATATTCGCTGGTCATACCACCAACTGGGAGCACTTTGGTATTTAACGCCCAGTTTAATTGAATAATCCCAAAAATAAGGATTAACGCAAAGAAAAATGATGGAAAGCCTAAAAAGAAATAGGAAACCAAACTTATTGTCTTATCTCCTAAACTGTATTGTCTTACAGCCCCGTAAATACCGATTGGAATGGCAATGAAATACAGCAAAAAAGTTGAGCCAAAAACCAAAATCATTGAATTAAAAACTTTCGGTCCGATTAAATCCCAAACGGGAACGTTACTTTCAAAAGAAATTCCTAGATTTCCAGTCACAAAATTTTTAAGCCACAAACCATACTGCACAAAAACGGGTTTATCCAATCCAAATTGACTTTCTATACGCGCAATGGTGGCAGGTGTGGTTCTTGGATCGAGACGTTTCGCATTCAAAAAATCGCCTGGTGCAGCTTGAATGATTAAAAACGTTAACATTGTTGCCCCTATAAAGACTGGGATCAAATTAACAAAACGTTTTAAAATATAGGGAAGCACAACATCCTCCTCAATCTTGGCGAAACTCGAGCAATTAGCTCGAGTTTCGCACTTTTTTATTGTGGCTTATTCAAGAATTTCTTGAAGCTTACTTTTGCAACCATGTGGTTTCGGCAGTGAAAATACGTGAACGATTAATTGATGTTTGCAATGGAATTGGCCATTCACCTTTTACGCTTGCAGCCCATGAAAAGTGGACGTTTGGTGAAACAAGATAATCCCAGGCTTGATAGTTTGACTGGACGTTTTGGACTTGTTGGGCAATTGCAACGCGCTTTTTGAAATCGAGTTCTTGCTTACCACGGGCGAACAATGCTGTAACTTGGGTTTCCCAAGCTGCCAAGCATTTACCAGACTTGTTAAATGAGTGAAGGTTTGTACCGCATGGCTCAACGTTGTCACCCAACGGGTAAATACGGCTGCTACCCGAAAGCCCAAGCAGAATCGCGTCGAATTTACGGTCATCACCTTCAGAAAGCAACAATTGAACAAGTGTGTTAAAGTCAACTGGCTTGAAGTTAACCTTGACACCAGCTTTTTTGGCTTCGTCGGCAAAAATCTTAGCCAATTGTTCGCGTTGGTTGTTGCCACTATTGGTGACCAAGTCAAATTCTGCAACCTTACCAGCTTTGTTGACCAAGTAACCATCGCTGTTCTTCTTGCTGAAACCTGCTTTGGCAAGAAGGGCAGTTGCAGCTTCAACATTGTAATCAAACTTTTTCAGGTCTGGCGAAACCCACTGGGTGAATGCGGCATAAACGCTTGAATACGCAGGCTGTGCCAAACCACCGTAAACAAGATCAACCATTGCCGCACGGTTGGTTAAGTGGCTCATGGCACGACGGAAGTTGTCATCGCGGAACATGGCTTGTTTGCTTGGGTTGCTCTTTTGGTTCCAGTTGAAGACAATCCATTGGCTCGAGGCTGCGGGTCCAACATTGGCACGCAGAGTGGCTTTCAATTTACCAGCATCAATTGCACCTTTCACTTGACGCAATTGATCTGCATTGGCTGGACCGAACGAATCTATATCTCCATTGAGATAAGCTGCCAGGACTGCATTCGTATCTTTAACAATGGCGAAGGTACGACCATCGAGATAAGGCAGGCTCTTGCCAGCAGAATTTTTATTCCACTCACCAAAGGTAGGATTGGCAACAAATTCTGCACGTTCGCCTGGTTTATAGCTCTTAAACTTAAACGCACCAGATGAGACAATCTGATCTGCTGGTGTGTTTAACGTCCACATGGCTTTAATCCCTGCTGCACCTTTTGCGGCATACACAGGTTCAAAAACATGGGTCGGGGCGGGTGCGAATGCCAGAACTTCGACTGCATCCGCCGCAACTGATGGCAAAGTTGCTTGAATAGTGTCAGCGTCAATTTTCTTGATCTTAATCGGTTTATCATTGATAAAGAAGCTGTCATAAGCGTTAGCACCAACGTCCTCATCGGTGTTAATTTTAAAAGCAGTAATGAAATCGTCAGCAATAATTGGCTTACCATCTGACCATTTCATACCCTTGCGAACATTCATAGTCCAAACGAGTTTATTTTTTGAAATCGTATAGCTTAAAGCCATATAGGGAATGTATTCACCTGTAGCAGGATCATACGTAAACATTCCACCAGCATCAGTAATCGCTTGCGGAATATTATCTGCTTCGGCTGCTGTAAACGGATTGAGTGTTTTGTAATCCGAAATCGTGGCAACGCGAAATACGCCACCCTCTTTGACTTCAGATGGTTTGCTTGCCGACCAAGCGTCAGGGTAAACGAATGTCTGCCCGAACGCCGAACCCGCCAGCATCAAGGCTGCGGTTGCCAGTATGGCTTTCTTCATCCTAAACCTCCTCCGATATGCGCTGCCCTCACGACCCGTGTCTCGAGACGACTGGGATTGAACCCCAAAGAGTTTTGCTATCAATGTTTAGAGTAACAGCGAAAGTTAAACCAAGTCAAGCTATTTGGCTTAAGCCATTTTAACGATCCTGACGCTGTTTTTACGCATTTGGTGTCACACTATTGACACAGGTTTCAAAATCTTTTGTTCAACCTAGAAATAAACCCATGCAAAACGCAAACTTCTGGCGCATGAGCTACCGACGACAAGAAAAAACCTCGAGGACAGCTCGAGGTTAGAGTTCCATTTTAGGCTAGAATCATAATTTGACGGTGCTGAGCAAAAACGCGACGAACAAAAAAATGCCGCCCGCATAAAGCGTCAAGCGCACCAAACCACCGGTCTGCCCCCTGGCATTGAGCATTTCAGAACCGCCGCCGCCACCCAACGAGGTCGAAAGCCCTCCCTGCTTTGGTTCTTGGAGCAGCACCAAATAAACCAAGGCGGCGGCAGCCACAAAAAAAACAATTAGCAACGGAAAAAACAAAAACGAGGGCAATGCAATCATGGGTGGTGCTCCTTCACTCGAGGGCTTTAAAGGCTCGAGAAAAATTTGGTGCCGGGAGGGGGACTCGAACCCCCACGGTTTCCCGTCCGATTTTGAGTCGGGTGCGTCTACCATTCCGCCATCCCGGCATGGACAGCTCGAGAAATATATCAACATTTATCTAACCAGTCAAGTTTTACTAGTGAAGTTTTACATATTTCTCATGGATTCAAGATCTATCGAAAATTGCACCGAGAAGTAAAGTTACTATAGTTAATTGCAACTTTACTTCTCGAAGTTAAAGGAGAAATTATGAAAAGAGCAATTTTTGTGACAGGTCTTTTACTTTCAGCCGCAGTGTCCTTTGCTCCTACTGCATTAGCAGTACGTCAAGTGTCTCATATTTCTCCAGTGATCGATAATTGGACACCGCCCTCATACAAATTTTTGGACGATTCTTGTGTCATGTTTTTTGCAAGATCAGGTGGGGGCTATTACTTGTACTGGTACGCCTGCTAAACTAGAAAATTGCATTTAAGTGCGACCTTATCTTGTTTATTACGTTCTTTGATCCGCTTTTAGGAAAGGTTGTATATGAAAAGAATTCTTGCATTAATACTCATCCTTACTTTTATTTCCAGTGGCTTTAGTCAAGCAATTAAATTAGACTCTTCTGGACCATGTGGCTCTGGAGGTAACGTAACAATACATTGCTAATTTAATTAGTCTATTTAGTACCTCAAATTAGTACCTCAAACGGGCATAATATTGTTTGGGGTACTAATTTATTTTAAATCTAAATACAAATCTAACTTTGGTAAGCAACTGCTTCGATTGCAAAATGAAATCTCATGTTAGATCTTATCCATCGTATTATCATAGAAAAATGAAAACCCTATTTTTAGCTGCATTTTTAATCATGTTATTTTCGTGCGCCCCGTCACAGGTCGTTCAAACCCCACAATTTGAGATGCTCGAGGCTGGACTCTTAAAACTCAACCCGCCTGGATTGAATGGTGGTGCTGCCGAGGCGGTCATTCGGATTCAGGTGCAAGGTCGTAACCCAAATCCGTTTGGTTTAAAACTCGAGGAAATTCGTTTTGATCTTTTGCTCGAGGGGACAAAAATCGCGGCTGGAGTTGCGCCAGGTTTTGAGTTGAAAGCCTCTGGAGTGCCCACAAGGTTTCCTGTGGATGTCGAAGTGCCGCTCGATCTGAACACTTTAAAAACCTTGGGCAGAATCGTGACTGGGCAACCAACGTCGTATCAAATGCTGGGCAGCTTTAAAGTTGATGCTGGCGTGCTGGGCAAGCCAGGCTTTGGACCTTACACTTTGGCGCAGGGAACGTTTAAATCGCCAAGTTTGGCGAGCACGCCGCCCAGTTTTGCCTTTCGTCCCGACTTGACGCGTTTAACGGTTGGTTTGGGCGGTGCGGCGCTCGATCTGGGTTTTGAGGTCAAAAACCCGTCGCCTGTCGGGTTCAAACTGGTTGCACCACTCGGCTTGGTGGTCGGCGGGCAAACAGTTGCCAAAGCCGAGGCGGGCGGCACGGTACGCGCCAGGGAAACGGGTGTGATTTCGACGCGATTTGCGATTGATCCACTGGCTGCCGCACGAATTTTGGTCGGTGGCAAATTTGACTTTCAGATTAGCGGCGCACCAACGCTGGAAGTCCCAGGAATTCAAAGTTTTGCTTTTCCGGTCAGTGCCCTCTTTGGTGGCACAGCACAGCGCTAAAATGAGCCACAACAAAACCTCGAGTCAGAATAGAGCCTCCGAAGGAATGAATCGTCGTCGCTAAAACTGGGCGGGTACAAGACCCGCCCCTTCAAAAAATCGTGTTTTTGACCTTGTATGGCGCGACCCTTGTGGTCGCCCTGCTTTTCTGACTAACCAATTATTACAGAATTCCTGAGAAATCAAGACCTTTCGGAGGCTCTACGTCAGAAGCAAGACTCGAGGTTTTTTATTGCGGCATCACAGCGCCATTACGGCGTTTGCATCGTTCCAGCCAAGGTTTGCGTGGCGGCAATTTGCGCTAGGCGTTTCATTTTTTTATTCCAAGCCAAAGTCTCGAGCAACCAACCGACAAAATTAATCAAGTACAAGCCAGCAATGCCTGCAATCAGCCAAATTGAATAGGTTTTAAGATCGAGCATTGCCGGAACGCTCGAGAGGTTTAAAATTTTTTGTTCTGCCAGAATGCTCGGAACAAGATCGGGACGGTTGAAATAAATAATCAACAAGCTGCCTGCCAACGCCCACGGGACGAGCAAAATAATGCCCCAGACTTCATCTGCCAAACCAGAACCTGGCACAACCAATGCCAGAAAATGATAGACCACGTTGCGCGGCGCATCCCTGGCGCTACGAATTCTTGGAATTAACAATGACAAAAGATTTAAGATTAAAATTGCCAAAATCAAAACCGCAACTGCCATCATTGCCCAAGCAGGTAAGCCAAATGGCAAGTTGACCAAATAACCCCAAGGGTCTGAAACCATGTGCACAAATTCTTGCTCGAGTTTGCCTTGACTGGCATCAACAATGTCTTTGGGTTCTGGAAATGCCAGCATTGGACTATCACCAAAAACGGCTTTGTGAAAATCCAAACGATACGAACCGCTGGTATTGGCACGAGAATTAAAACCCGCCTCGAGCATAGAAGGTTGCAATTGTAGGGCGGCTTGAAATTTTTGATTGGCTTGGGCGTTGTCGCCACGGTCAAGCGCCAAAGCCCCAAGGTTGTTGAGCGCCATCGGATTGCTTCCAGCCTTGTCTAGGTTTTGCGTGGCACGGGTTTTATCACCGTCTAAAAGCGATGCCAAGCCGCGAATGGCATCAAAACCCGAACTGGTGGGTTTTGTGGCAAACGAATTCCAAAACGTGACGCCGCCCAAGGTTCCCAAATTGAACGCGGGATGACGCAGCGTCTCGAGCGCTCGGGTGCTCCAAGTCCAAGTGCCAAGCACACCAACCATGAGTGCCAGCAGGATCACCAGCACGATTTTTTCGGTTAAGGTCAGGTAGGCACTGAGGCTATGGCGCAGCCGCAGCAGCGGTGATTTTCCCCACGCGCCCATCGCACCACCAACACTTTTGAGGTCTTTGGATTGTTGGGGCGCATATTTGGCTGCCAAAACCACCCACAGCGCAATGAACGCGGCAATTAAAGCCAATAACGCACCGAGCGAAAAAATGACGATTCTTGAGACGCCAAAGGTATACGGCGTACCCTGAGCAATTTGTTTTTGCATGGCACGCCAAGGGTCGCCACCACCAGTCAATTGCGTATCCAAATAATTTGCCAACTCGAGAAAGACTGTTTCAGACTGATTAAACCTTGGCATGGTGTCCCGCAAAAAAGCCAGCCAGACCATGCCCTGTTGAATGTTTTGGTCTTTGAACAACGCCCTCGCCACACCCAAAGGATTTCCGTAGGCTTCTAAAGCTTGGCTCGAGACTGGAATGGCAGGGTCATAACCGGCGTTGCCGTAAGCCACCCGCGCAAAACGCAGGGCTTGCTCGGCAAAGTCCCACTCTTTTAACCGCACAAATACCGCTGCCTCTCGAATGTATACAAAAAATGGCACAGCAATATTTGAAGCCAGCGAAAACGCGGTCTGAGCCTCTGAAGCCTTGTTTAACGCCTTAAGAGCCGCACCCTCATAAATTTTGTAAAAAGGATTGGTCGGGTCTTGCGCCGCAAATTTTGCATTGATCGTTTGCGAAACTTCAGGGAAATTGGGCTTTAATTGATTCCCCTGAGAGGCATTTTTTGCGAAACCCTCAAACGTCTCGAGTAAAATGCTGTTCGGTTGATAGACAGGACGCTCGAGCAAAGAAAAATTGGGTTGACCAGTCAGACGACGCAAGGTAAATGACTCCATTAGGCTTGAAATCGGAGTCGAAGAACCGTTTGGAATGCTGACATTAACCCGAACATCTGTGCCTCGAGCCTCCAAGCTCGAAACCAAACCAGACATTACAAAACGTTGAATCACCGTACCGTTATTCGGCTCGAGCTGCATAACACTTGCACCGTCAGGCACAAAAATATCGCGTCCAATGATCGCAGGCTCGAGTTTGACACCAGTCTTTGGATGCAATCTGGCAGTCCAAACAGGACTGCCATTCAAACTGGCTTCTAACGTGTCACCTTTAACGGTCAGCACTGGCATTGCGGCTGGCGCGGGTGGCTCGAGTTTTAATTGTGCCTTTTGCGTCCCCGCCACTGCCGACATGCTCAGACGCGTCGAGGCTTTGACAATCAAGACAAATTTGCCGCTTGAATCGGACTTCACCGTACTTGCTAAACTCGAGCCGTCCAATTTGGTTGGTTTGGGCGCATTGAACGCAATATTGACCGTAGAATTTGGCGCAAAACCCTCGGCTTGAATGGTGACTTTGCCGTCCAGGAGTGGCGGGAACGGTTGCGCAGAAAGTTTCTGAGCCGATACCGATGTAACACTTGCGCACAGCGTCAAAGCTGCAAATCTTAAAAATTGATGTTTCATCCCGAGTCCTTTTCTGTAACGCACCAACCGTTTTGATCGCCTGCAAATACACACTTCTGACGTGGTTGGGGCGGACGGGGTTTCCTAGAAAGAAATGAAATTCAAGCCAAAGCCTGAGCTATTTTCATTGTGCTTTCAACCACCTTAACACGTGCACAATGGAAGTCCCGTGAATAAACCACGAAAAAGGTGCTTGAATCTCGGTCAGTCTCGGGTCATGATGAACCCAATGAAGACCCTGCTGATTGATTACGGCTCTGGCAACCTGCGATCTTGCGCCAAATCGCTCGAGGTCACGGGCTTTGATTTACAAGTCTCGAGCGACCCGAACGATGCAAAACACGCCGACGCCTTGGTGCTGCCAGGGCAAGGTCATTTTCGGCAAGTTATGGAAAGTTTTTTGGCGAGCGGTTTTGAGCACGCCGTCCGAGCGCACATTAAAGCTGGTAAACCATTTCTTGGGATTTGTGTCGGAATGCAAATTTTATTTGACTCCAGTGAAGAATCCGAGATTTCGGGATTGGGAATTTTGAAAGGCGATATCAAGAAATTCCCCAAAACCGAACTTTCAGTGCCCCAAATGCAGTGGAACACCCTCGAGGCTGTTGGCACAAGCCCATTGATGCAAAACCTAGGCGCAAAACCATTCGCCTACTTTGTGCACAGTTATTACGCCCCACTCGAGCTTGGATTAGACGGCGCTAAAACCGATTATGGACTCGATTTTTTGAGCGTGGTTTCACATGAGAATGTGCAAGCCACACAGTTTCATCCAGAAAAAAGTCAGAAGACCGGTTTGAAGATACTCGAGAATTTTAAGAACTGGGCGACTCGAGTTTAGAGATTTTTTTACAGTGATAAATGAATCCTGAGGGCTGCATCGAGTTGTCCCATAACGGCTTTATCTAAAAAGCCAATAGCATCACCTTGAAGCCGATTGGTACTGATTCCTCTAATCTGTTCGGCTTGGGCTTTACAGTCTCGATCAAGTCCGCTTTGATGGGCTAGAAGTAAAACCTGAAAATGATAAACTCGCTCGATTTGAGTCGTGAGAGGCACAACAGTAATCATGCCAACCATCAATTGCTCAGTGATTTCGTTTGAAGCATTATTGCTAACAATAACAACTGGACGACGTTTATTTGCTTTTGAACCACGTGCAGGCTCGAGATCAGCAATGTAGATTTCGCCTCGCCTCATTTTGCTTTCTTTGATTTTGCTGTTGGGAAATTCCAATCAGGCTCATTTTCTAGTCCGTCACCAACGACTGCATCCCAAACCTCCGCTTCACCAGAGTCAAACCACTCTTGATACGCGGCTGCATATTGAAGTTTGAGTTCCTCGTGTTGCAAAAGCGCGAGCGCACGGTCAACGACTTCAGATTTTGTCCGAACTTCGTGACTTGTTTGGTATTGTTCAATGAATTTGATTCTTATCGGATCGAGACTCACACTAAGTTTCGCAACATTCATACGAAGAATCGTACTCCAAAACTGACTTTTGAACAAGTCTTAAACCATTAGGGCACGAACTGGTCTGGCAACCTCGAGCGTTGGGTCTTTGTCCCAGAGCGTAAAATCGGCGGCAAAGCCTGGCGCAACCTGCCCATACCAACCCTCCCAATCCGCTGCGAATGCCGCCCCAGTTGTGTAGCCTTGCAGCGTCTCGAGCCTGGTGAGGGCTTGCTCTGGATTCCAGGGTTGCCCAGTCAAATCAAGCCGTTTGACTGCCGCTTGAAAGCCCTGAATCGGGTCTGGTGTAGCGACGGGCGCATCCGAACCCAACGCCAGCACCGCGCCAGTCTCGAGTAAATGACGGAAGGCATAGGTGGATTTGCCCCTGGTTTCACCGAGAAGACGCTGAATATTTTGCACATCTCCTGGCGCATGAATCGGTTGAACGCTGACGGCAATACCCAACTTTCCAAACCTGGCAATGTCATCAGTATGCAGATGTTGCGCGTGCTCGAGGCGCAACCGCACGTTCTTGGCTCGCGCCAATGGTGTTAATTTCTCCAGCACATCAAGCATTTCACGGTTGGCACGATCACCGATGGCATGAACCACAGGC
This sequence comes from Deinococcales bacterium, assembly GCA_043775825.1. Taxonomy (GTDB): domain Bacteria; phylum Deinococcota; class Deinococci; order Deinococcales; family JAAFIG01; genus JANXTZ01. The sequence continues at coordinate 7,824 of JAYVRX010000131.1, read as the reverse complement.
GAAAACCCAAGCTCGAGCGCCAAACGCCCGCGTTCCAAAAAGGTTTCTTTGGAATCCACCTGGACACCAGAATCCTCAAAGCCAAGGTAAGGCTCGAGCATCAAAGCCGTGCGCGAACCGAGCGCCCCATCGGCAAAAAATTTAACACCGCAAAGTTTGATTCGGTCACCCACGCCACCACGCAAGCCCGTGTGTTGCAGATGCTCGAGGTGCACGTGAGAAATGCTCGCCCAAACTCGCAGCGGCATTTCACCCCGCGCCTCGAGTTCCCACATGGCGTGCAAATACTCGATTGGTTCGAGCGCCATCGTATGAACGCAAGTAAAACCACGATGCGCCATGTCCTGAGCGCCAAGTTTTGCCGCCGCAACCACATCCTCGAGTTGTTGAATCGGAAAAACGCGTTTAACTAACTCCATCGCATTCTCGAGCAGCATTCCCGTCGGTTCGCCGTGTGAATCGCGCACAATCAAGCCACCATGAGGATTTAAGGTGCTCGAGGTGATGCCAGCAATGTTCAAGGCAAGCGAATTGCACCACAAACCATGACCATCCCTAGACCACAACGCCACAGGATTGTTGGGCGAGATTTGATCCAGGTCATGCGCCGTTGGATACTCAGTTTGACCCCACAAACTGCGATCAAAACCATTGCCAAAAATCCAATCGCCCGCATCAACCCAAGCCGCACGTTCGGAAACTCGAGCAACTGCCTCGGCAGAACTTTTCGTATCCTCGAGTTTGAGGTTTTGCAAACTAAAACCGTAACCCACCAAATGAATGTGGGCATCGGTTAAACCTGGGGTTAAGAAAAAATCTCGATGATCCAAAACCTCGGCTTTGGGCGCAAGATCATGCAATTCCTCGAGTGAACCAAGTGCCTGAACCCGATTTTCAATCACAAGCACCCCCAAAGCTCGAGGGTGCGAAGGATGAAGCGTTAAAATGTTGGACAGAATAATTTTGGCGTGCATGAAAAAAGTTTACTCGAGAATTACATTGCGGCGACGACTTTAATCGACCCTGACATTGAAGGACCATGAATTGAACACTGATACTCGAGCGATTTACCAACATCAGAAGCCTGTGCTGTATAGCTGAAATTGGTGGTTTTGGTGTCCGTTACCAACGGTGTGTTGCCCTTGGCAATCAGCGGATGCGAACCTGAAGCATCAATGATCACGCTTGAGCCAACTTTAAGTTGACAACTTGGAACAGAGTAGACATTTCCAGCGCCAATTGTAATGGTTGCTGGGCAATCAGCCAAAACGGGTGGTTTAGGGTCGCCACCACCATTGCACGCCACGAAACCCAAAACTCCAACCAGCACCACCGTACCCAACAATAACTTCACCATGAAGACCTCCAAGAATTCAGTCTAACTGAAGTTGGGCAAAAAACCATTCAAGTTCTTCATTGTCACACCATGCCAGAGCCACCTTAGAATCAAAACCGTACAAAATGGCGTTCTGCTCGAATTTTCGAGCCAACTCGAGCGTGACCTCGAACGGGGCGTCAAAAACAATAAAACCATCCTCGCGCCAGGTTTGATCGGCTTGTTCGCCGTAACTCCAATCAAACTCGAAACCCGATTTTTCAAGCTCGAGTTTCAAACTGTTGTTTCGGGCAATATTTTCATCATCGGAAAACTGCTGACTGAAGGGATTTGCCGCCGTCAAAATACTGAAACGCCGCCCATCATAGCATTCAAGTCCTCGATTGGTACTCGAGAGCGTAAAACGATACGCGGCAGTGTTGTAGATCGTCTCAAAGTACGCCATTCTAAAATCTCGAGAATTCATCACCTCAAATAGTACAATACAGCCATGATCTCGAGCATTGCAGCGTTGTTGATGGCGTACTTGATTGGCGCAGTCTCCCCTAGCGTCATCTACTCGAGGGCTAGCGGTCATGATGTGCGCGACAACGATTTTGCCGGCACGAGCGGCATGATGCGGCAATTTGGTGTGGCGGTTGGCATTGGGATTATGCTGACAGACATTCTGAAAGGCGCATTGGCGGCATTTGTGGCATCACTTGTCTCGAGCGAAATGCTGTGGTTTGCTCCTGCCGCCGCGACACTTGGGCACTGCTACCCAATCTGGCACGGCTTTAAAGGTGGGCAAGGCATTGCTCCCGCTTGCGGGGCATTAACGGTCTGCTCGAGCTTGATTGGTTTAACCACGATGGCACTCGGAACGGTTTTTCTGGTGTTGCACCGGGTTTTAAAACTCAAAAGATTTGTGCGACTTGGCGGCGTACCATTCAGCGCCATCGTGACCCTCATCATTGTCGCGGTGCTGATTTCAAGACTCGAGGGCACAACAGCGCTGACTGGATTTTTATTGATGCTGGCAATCATGCTCGCTCGAGGGGCGCAAGTCTTACTGACCGCTAAACCTGGGGCTTAAATCACGCTCGAGAATTCAAAAACAGGTATGATAACGCCATCAAAACAAGGAGGCGTTCATGCTTGAATCCACAATGATGGATTACCCGCTCACCATTCCACTCATGCTCGAGCGAGCAAAACAATTATTCCCACACGTCGAAGTCGTGTCACTGCTGCCAGGTGCGCCAAACCCAGAAACCAAGATGCCCACCCCGTTCGAGCACCGCACCAATTACGCTGAGATTCACACCAGGGTCATGAAGCTTTGCAATGCGCTGGTGGACGCTGGCGTGCAATCAGGCGACAGGGTTGCGACAATGGCGCTGAACAGTTTTAGACACCTCGAGCTTTATTTTGCCGTGCCGAGCGTCGGTGCGGTCTGTCACATGATTAACATTCGGCTGCCACCCGAGCAAATTGGTTACATCATCAACCATGCCCAAGATAAAGTTTTATTTATTGACAACGTTTTTGCCGCGCAGTTGCCAATGATTTTGCAGCACTGCCTGAGCATTCAAAAAGTCATTGTCATGGGGCAAGTGCCTGGTGGCGTACCCGTTGGCGTGCACGACTACGAGGATTTCATCCGCGACCAACCTATCACATTCAGCTATCCAGAACTCGATGAGCGTCAAGCCTCTGGCATGTGCTACACCTCTGGCACGACGGGCAATCCCAAAGGCGTCTTATACTCGCACCGAGGCATTGTGCTGCACAGCCTCGCCAGCATGGGCGCAGATTTATTGGGCGTCTCGAGCAGCGACACCGTACTGCCAGTCGTACCCATGTTCCATGTGAATGCTTGGGGTTATCCGTACACCTGCACTTGGGTCGGTGCAAAACAGGTTTACACGGGCATGTTCACCGACCCCAAAGTGATCGCTCAAACCTTAGAAAAAGAAAACGTCACCATGACGGCTGGCGTGCCAACCATCTGGATTGGTTTGCTGGACGAACTGGACAAAGCAAAAGCGGCAGGCACACCGTACAAACTCGAGAAACTCAAAGCCATGGTTGTCGGTGGCAGTTCGACCCCGCGCAAAATGTTGGTGGACTTTGAAGTGCGGCACAACCTGAAAATTATTCCCGCTTGGGGCATGACCGAAACCACGCCGCTCGGCACGGCAAACGTTTTGCTGCCGCACCATTTGGAACTCGACGACGAAACCAGATGGGATCAGATGACCCTCTCTGGACGCCAAGCACCACTGGTCGAACTCGAGATTGTTGACGGCGACGGGCTGCCACTACCGCACGACGGCGAGGCTCGAGGGCGGTTGTTGGTTCGGGGTCCGTGGGTGACAAAAAGTTATTACAACAACCCCGAAGCCACGGCTGCCACGCAATACAACAATTGGTTTGACACTGGTGATATTGCCACCATGAACGCTGAGGGCTTCATGATGATTCAAGACCGCGCCAAAGACCTGATCAAATCTGGCGGCGAGTGGATTAGTAGTGTTGACCTCGAGAACGAACTGATGGGACACCCAGCCGTCAAAGAAGCCGCCGTAATTGGTCTGCCGCATCCAAAATGGGACGAACGTCCGCTCGGTGTGATCGTGCTGCGTGAAGGCTCGAGCGCAAACCATGAAGAATTAAACGCACATTTGGCGAAGAAATTTGCCAAGTGGATGCTGCCCGACGATTATGTCTTCACCGATAAAATTCCGTTGACAACCACGGGTAAATTCTTAAAAAGAGCACTTCGAGATCAGTTCAAAGACCACAAACTTCCTGGCGCTTAAACCCGCGAAAACTTAGATCTCGAGATTGAAATTTGAATCTCGAGGTTTTCTTGTAAGATTTGCACTCACACTGGAAATCCAAATTTATTTGCAATTTGGCTATTTCTTACGTTGTACAATACTTAAGAGGAATTACGATGAAACGCGACATTCAAGTACCCCTTAAACCAAACGGGATGTTAAACATCATTCCCATCGAACCCGATGATGACGGGCTTGATCCGAATTGGATCACACTGCCTGATAAAGAACGTTGGGAAAAAGTTCGCAAGTTTATGGAACAAGGAACGAATTTTGAGCAACGTTTTGCAAAACGTGAAGTTTCTCTTCGGGTGGCAAAAACAAAGAACGTGTTTGAAGGTTTGCCAAAATCTCACGCTACATTCAATGCCTCACGACAACTTTGGACGGAAATTGAGTGAACGAAGACTTTCTCGATTTGATCCGATTACAGCACCTTGTACAATGTTTGACGCGAAGCGTCGAACATTGGCGACCAAAGGGAGTAGCAACAGACAGCGGTTTTTATAGAAGTGAGAGCGCGAAGCGCGTCAACGGATATGAAAACCGCTGTAATGACCAAATACGGAGTAGATTTCGTGCTGGTTGGTGGTTACGCCTACATACTAAATGTTGAGGCACGTTACACGGGCGATATTGATTTCTGGGTGCTCCCAACAACGGAGAATCTGGAGCGGCTTAATTCCGCAGCCGAGGATTTTATTGGCGCTCGATTTAACGTAGATGAGGTACTCGAGTTGTTGGAGACTTCACGACTTGGTTTTACTTTGGCTGGCGTTAAACCAAATATGATCGAAATATTGTTACGCGTTTCTGGTCTTGAATATGAATTAACGAAAGCTCGAGCACATCTGACTGAAGATCGCGGGGTTTCTTTTTACGTGATGCACCCTCATGACCAAATCGTTAACAAACGTGCCAGCAATCGAGATAAGGACAAAATCGACGTTCAGAACTTGCTAAAATTGTATGGTGAACCGCCAAAATAGCATAACGTCTTCCAAGTTTAAGCAATGTTAGGCTAAAACCCATGAAAGTTTTGAATTTGGCTTTGATCGGCTTTGGCAACGTTAACCGCGCACTGGTTGGATTCCTCGAGTCTAAAAAATCTGAACTCAAACAAAAGTACAACCTCGAGTACCGCGTGACGGGAGTAATGACACGGCGTTTGGGTTGGCTAGCAGATGTCAACGGTTTGGACACAAACGTCTTGCTTGAGGGGAAACCGATCTCGAGCAGCAGTTCAAATTCTATTGTCTCGCTTCGCTCGAACAAGGCGAGCGATCTTCAAAGTTGGCTCGAGGGGTCAGAAGCAAATGTTTTGTTTGAAGCCTCGAGTCTCGAACCGTTCACAGGGCAGCCCGCGATTGATTACATCCGAACTGCGCTCGAGTTTGGTTGCCATGTGGTGAGTGCCAACAAAGGTCCTGTGGTTCACGCCGCAAAAGAACTTCACGCACTTGCAAAAGCCCGAGGTTTAAAATTTCGACACGAGGCAAGTTTTATGGGCGGCAGTCCGATTTACAGCCTGTTTCGAGAAACGCTGCCCGCCGCCAACATCAAACGTTTCAGAGGCTTATTGAACAGCACCACCAGCACTATTCTGCAAACCATCGAGGCTGGCTCGAGCTTTGAAGAAGGTGTGAAACGGGCGCAAGAAATTGGCATTGCCGAAACCGACCCGAGTTTTGACGTGGACGGTTGGGACAGCGCCGTGAAGGTTTGTGGTTTAGCGAACGTGCTGCTGGATACGCAACTCGATGTGACCAAACTCGAGCGTGCCAGCATTCGTGATCTCGATGTGACCAAAATTCAGGAGGCGGCAAAGGCGGGAACGCCGATTCGTCAGGTAGCGTTTATTGACGTGCTCGAGACTGAATTGCAGGCTGGAGTGAGGCATGAAAAAATTGGTTTGAACGACCCGCTTCGGGCGACTGGCACAACCAACATCTCACATTTTGAGTTGGATGTGCTGCCAGGGTTGACCATCACGACCCACAACGCTGGCGCAAAAGAAACCGCTTACGACATGCTGGCAGACTTTATCAACGTCTGCAAATCTTAAGGCTCGAGTTTTTCAAACCAACCCAAACCCTTAAGCACTTTTTCTCGGCTGATATGCGCGTGTTCCATCAACTCGAGGATCAAGGCTTCGACCCGTTCATCTTCTGGCTCGAGTTCGCGCAATTTCTGCCAGAGCAGATTTCGTTTCTCGAGGTATTCGCGGGTTAAAGATTTCATGGTTTTAGCCTCAGTATTCGACTTTGCTTCGCTATATGATATTTTGCATGACTGAAATTTCGCCACTGGTGTCCGCCAAATGGTTGCTCGAGAATCTTGACACATTATCAAACTGGTTGATGTTCGGTTTGCCCTTGGAAAACCCGATTTTGGTTTGGAATCATACCAAGCTGGGCATCTTCCTGGTGCGGTGTTTCTTGATCTCGAGCGTGATTTGTCCAGTCCAGTTCGGGAAGATCGGGTGGGTGGTCGTCATCCACTGCCCGATCCTGAAAAACTGGCAGAAAAACTTTCGAGCTTGGGCATAGACGACTCGAGCTTTGTGGTGTTTTACGACGATCCAAGTTCTGGGCAGGGTTTTTATGCCGCGCACGGTTGGTGGTTGCTGCGCTGGCTTGGGCACGACAACGTAATGGTGCTTGATGGTGGGCTTCCAGCTTGGCTCGAGGCTGGCGGTAGGCTCGAGACTGCCTCTCCTCTACCTTCAAATACCACATTCACCGCCCAAGTTCGCCCTGAAATGGTGGTCAGCGCCGCACAGGTGGCTGCCAGAGGCTCGAGCGCCGCATTGCTGGAGTCTCGAGCCGCTCCGCGTTACCGAGGCGAGGTTGAGCCGCTTGACTGGAAAGCGGGGCATGTTCCAGGCGCGGTCAATTTGGACTGGAGCGAAAGTTTGGATTCGACTGGAAAATTCAAAACCGCGCTCGAGCAACAAGAACGCTTTTTTAAACTCGAGGATTCAGAACAAGTATTGGTGTACTGCGGAAGTGGTGTCAGTGCGGGCGCGAACATGCTGGCACTCGAGCTTGCTGGGGTCAAAAACACAAAACTTTATGCGGGCAGTTGGTCAGATTGGGTTTCAAACCCCAATAATTCAGTCGCCATCGGAAGCGAAGCGGGTTAAAGTTAGATCATGCCTCTCAATGAACATTGGCTTTCGTTTGATGTTGACCTTCAACGCTGTCACGGCATGCTGCACCTGCCGCTCGAGCCGCAAGGAAAACCATTTCCATGCGTATTGATGCTGCACGGTTTCACGGGTCAATCCCTCGAGCCACATCGTTTTTTTGCCCATATCGCCAGGGCTTTAGCCAAAAACGGTATTGCCGCGTTTCGTTTTGATTACCGTGGCAGTGGCAATTCTGAGGGTGATTTTTCTGAGATGACCGCAGGGCGCGAAGTTCAGGACGCTCGAGCCGCACTGCGCCTGCTTGAGTCTCGGACAGATTTAGACCGTTCCAGATTCGGTTTGCTTGGGCTTTCGATGGGCGGCATGGTCGCCGCTTTAACATCAGGACTCGAGTCGTTTAAAGCCTTGAGTTTGCTTGCGCCAACCAAACCGCAACACATGCTGGGTGTTGTGCGACAAGCCAAAACCGAGTCTGAAATTGATGCTTTGTTCGACTCTGAATTTGTCGGTTT
>JAYVRX010000130.1:0-15512 GCA_043775825.1 Deinococcales bacterium | reverse complement strand
GTGATCAAAACTCGGGTTATGGCGTCAAGCCGTGTTTGGTGTTTACTTGGGACAGTCCGAAAGTCCAGTGCTTGAAAATGCCCAGGATTTCGCTCAGGGCGTGTCGCAGTGCGGCACTTTCTGCGTTGCGAATTTCTTTGAGCAGGGCGTAATTTTGGGCTTCAAGTTGAAGGCTTGCGATTCGGAATTCGACTTCATGGTTTTTCATTTGCTGCTCCTTTTCTTGCTTGTTCTTTCTTGAAAGTAGTTTGCAATTTGGCGCGTCGCATGGGCGTCGCATGGTTTTAAAGCCGATGCGACGCCAGCAAAAACGCTGTTCAGGACTAAATTTTTATAATGCGAACCAAGTCCCAAACAGGTTAGAATGTACCTAATAATGACCGTATCCGTTCAACTGCTCGGAGCTGCCAAAGTGACCCTGGCGTCACACAGCGTTCCGTTTGTCTCGGACAAACGCTTTTTGTTGCTGGCATTCTTGGCGTTCAAAAACGATTGGGTGTCTCGAGATCAGCTTGCCAACCTCTTCTGGTCTGACACCGATTCGGTTTCGGCTCGCAAGAATTTACGGCATTTACTCAGTCGCACGCGAAACCTCGATTTTGCGCAACTCGAGGGACAAGACGACGTGCGTTGGTTGGTGCAAACCGATGTGGCGTTGTTTCAACAACACTTGGGGGCTGGCGATTGGGCGCAAGCCGTAGCGGTTTATCAGGGAAATCTCTTGGGTGGTTTAACCACCGATTCGAGCGAATTTGAAGATTGGTTGCAGCAAGAATCACAAACCCTGCAAACCGCTTACCGCGAGGCGGCGTTGAATTACGCCAAGCAACTCGAGGCGCAAAACCGTTTTGATGACGCGGCGGCATTGCTGGCAAAGGTTTTAAAAATCGATTTGCTGGCTGAAGATATCGTCCAAGCCTACTTGCGCGTGGCAGGTCAGGCGGGGCATCGGGTGGACGCCCTGAAAGTCTTTGAATCATTCAAATCCATGTTGTCTCTCGAGCTTGGTTTGATGCCGCTCGAGACAACCCTGCAATTGGCGGCGGATTTGCGGCTCGAAACTCGAGCGGTCAGTCAACATCAACAACCCGCCCAAATGTTGCGAGATTTTCCATCAGAAACCAGTTCATTCGTTGGACGCGACCTGGATTTAAGTGAGATCGCGGCGTATTTCGGACAACCCGAAGTTCGTTTGTTGACCTTGATTGGCGCGGGTGGCATGGGCAAAACCCGTCTCGCCATTCAGGTGGCACTCGAGCAAGCCAAACATTTTTCAGACGGGGCAGCGTTTGTGCCGCTCGCCAGCGTTAGTGAGTCCAGTTCTCTTGTTCCAGCCATCGTCAGTGCCTTGAAGCTCTCAGTTTCGAGCTTCGAGCCAATAGAATTACAACTCAAAAATTATTTATCCGAAAGACACTTGTTGCTGGTTTTGGATAATTTCGAGCATCTCCTTGACGGCGCTGGGATTGTTCTGGAGCTATTAGGGCATTGTCCAAAGCTCAGAATCATTGTGACCACCAGAGAAGCCCTGAATCTTCAGAGCGAGTATCTGGTTGATGTGATTGGTTTGGATGTTCCCAAAGACGCCTCTGAGAAAATTGAAATGTTCGATTCGGTGCAATTGCTCTTGCGCAGTGCCAAACGGGTCAACCCACGTTTTATGCTCAAATCTAAAGACAAGCCTTTTGTGATCGAAATTTGTCAGATGCTGCAAGGTTCGCCGCTTGCCATCGAACTTGCCAGCAATTGGTTGCGGGTGTTGAGCGTTTCAGAGGTCGCCGCCGAAATTCGCAAAAGCCTGGATTTTTTAAGCCTCAACCAACCCGAACTCGCAGGGCGTCATCGCAGCTTACGGGCGGTGTTTGACTCGAGTTGGGTCTTACTTTCCGAAGAACAGAAACTCACGCTCTCGAAACTCAGTTTGTTGCGCGGCGGGTTTACCCTCGAATCGGCGGCTCGAGTGGCGAACGCAACCCCAAGCTTGTTGCTGGGTTTGGTCAGCAAATCGCTGATTGGACGATTTGAAACCCGCTTTGTCATGCACGAAACGGTACGGCAGTACGCGGCAGAGCACCTCGAGCCAGCAGAAAAAGAGTCTGCGCTTCTAGAGTTAAGTTTGTTGGCGTCTGATTGGGCGCTGGCGGTTGCCATCTATGATCCGGCACGATTGCTTTCTGAAAAAATTATGTCTTTCGAGCATGAATTTGAGAACGTCGCCATCGCGCTCGAATGGTCGTTGCAGGCAAACCCACAGTTGTGTACCAACATCGTTTGCCTGCCCTGGTACTTCTGGTATGCCGCCGCCAGAAAGCCGCTCGGCTTGCAGTGGTTGAATACCTTACTCGAGTTACCGGCTTTGCAGACTCGAGATGCCACGCGTGCCAACTTACTGAACACCCGCAGCATCGTTGGAATGCGAATAGTTAACGGCGAAGAAAGGTTAAATGATGCCCAAACCGCACTCGAGATTGCCCGTGAGGTTGGTGATTTGAAATCTCAAGCCCAAGCTTTACTTGCCCTTGGGATGGCTTGTGGCGATGTTGGAGCATTGCCCCGCGCCATCCAAAGCCTGAAAGCCGCGCTCACACTTCTCAAGACCGCCCAGGACATCAACCTCGAGGCGGATTGTCGTAACGAACTGGCATTCCTGCACTGGAGTGACGGTGATACCGAACTGGCACGCCAGACCTTCGAGGACTTGATCGCCCGTTGCCAGGTCACAGGCAACAAACGCAGTTTGGCGAACGCCAATGCCAACCTTGCCTACGTCTACGCGACGCTTGGCGACCTCGAGACTGCACAGCACCGACTCGAGCGGGCAATCGAGTTTTACCGCGAATCGTTGAACATTGGTAACTTGTGCGCCTCATTGCTGACCCTTGGCAACATTATGTTTAGGCGGGGCAACATGAGGGGCGTACATGAAACACTGCTCGAGGCTGGAAGGCTCTGCCTGCAAGTCCAAGAGGCGGCTTGCTTCAGTTGTTTTTACGCCCTCTGTGCCGCCTTTGAGCAACAGCACGAGCGTCACGCCAAAGCCTTGCGCTTGAACGCCATCGCCACCGTTTGGCGTTCACTTCCTGGAATTGATTTCCCTTTGGAAGAACTCGAACCCAACCACTTCAAAGAACCTTTGAGCGCAAGTTTATTTGGTCCTGAAACCTTGGAACAATTTCTTCTTGAGGCAAACAGTTTAAATTCCAAAGAAGCGATGCAATACGCGCTGGGTCAAATTGAAATTTTTGATGACCCAGCCATTAGCCAAAACGTTTCGGTGCAGGCAATTTAAAATTTTCTTGAGATTCTCAAACGCATTTGATTCGAGGTTAGAAACTCGAGCTTAATTTCCAGATGCCAACTCGAGAAATACCCAAATGCCAAATGACTCGAGCTTTTGGGTTTAGACGCCCAGTAAACCGCTCGCGCTCTTCTCGGTTGGGACGCCGTTCGCACCCGCAAAGGCGTTGACCTCATCAATAAACCGCGTGAACAAATAATTGCTATCGTGCGGTCCAGGACTGGCTTCTGGGTGGTATTGAACACTAAAAACTGGGTATCGCACGTGCGCCATGCCCTCGAGCGTACCGTCGTTGAGGTTGACGTGCGTGACCTTAAACTGTCCGTTTGGAATGCTGTCAATGTCCACCGCGTAGCCGTGATTTTGCGCCGTGATTTCGACTTTGCCAGTCAAAAGGTTTTTGACGGGTTGGTTGCCGCCACGGTGTCCAAATTTCATTTTGAAGGTCTTGCCGCCCACCGCCAGCCCCAGAATCTGATGCCCAAGGCAAATCCCAAAAGTTGGCATGAGTCCCAGCAGCTTCCAGGCGGTGTCGTGCGCGTATATGGGCGCACTTGGGTCGCCAGGACCATTGGAAAGAAACAAGCCATGCGGTTGTAGCGCCATAATCTGCGCGGGGGTGGTGCTGGCTGGCACAACTATCGGTTCTGCGCCGACGCCCGCTAACTTTTTGATGATCGTATGTTTGATCCCAAAATCCAGCAGCACAATCCGTTTGCCCTCGACCAGCACAGGGTAGGCATACGGCAATTCGGTGGTCACTTCGGGCGTCATGTCGCGCCCGTCAATGTCGTCATGGTTTTTGGCTCGAGCTACCAGCGCCGCCTCCTCAATTGGGGTAAATTCGCCAAACGGGTCTTCTGGGTGCGTGAAACTGCGGTGCGCAATCACGCCCTTGACTACGCCACCCACCCGCAAACGCCGCACCAAGGATCGTGTGTCAATGCCCGCGATGCTGACCACACCGTGATCTTGGGTGAACGAATCCATGCCGTCGGTAGCACGGTGGTTGCTGTAATGGCTCGAGAATTCACGGGCAATAAAACCACGCACATAAGGTTTGTTAGATTCCATGTCGTAAACCGTAATGCCGTAATTTCCAATGTGCGGGTAGGTCATGCAGACAATCTGACCGTTGTAACTCGGGTCGGTCATGATTTCTTGATAGCCGGTCATGGAGGTGTTGAAGACCACCTCGCCCACGGTTTCGCCGCGATGACCAAAGGCATAACCACGGTAAACCGTTCCATCTTCTAGCGCCAGCACGGCACGTTCTCGTTTCAGCACGGATTTCCTCCATCAAAAGAACTCGAGCGCAACTCGAGCGGTTATATTTATACAGGTTTAAGTAATTTTATGCAAAGCTCGAGGCTCGAGCTTTGGTTAGCATTTCAGGAATAGCTTGGAAAATCAAGCCACGTCTCACAGCTCGAGAATTTAATTGCCGCCCGTTTTTAAACCAATACACCGTCTTCTCGGGGAAATTTTGACACGCTCGAGCAGCAAGCCCTGTTTTGGTATGTACGCTGCGCTGGCGTGTCAATTAAGGTTGACGACTGTAGGTGCTTTGGTTGCGAAACGTAAATTTCTCCCCTTTAAGACGGGTTTCTTTCAGCGTCACCAGTTTTTGCGCCTCGAGCGTGATGGTACGGCGAACCTCGACCTTTGCGCCCAATTCAATCTCGAAACCCGTCAGTACGGATTTGCCCATTTTTGATGCAATCAGTTTCGCAAAGTCTTTGCTGGTGTACGTCAGCACCTCGGTTTTTCCTTTGGTCGTGACCGTGTATTTGCTGCCGTTCCAAACGTGCGTTTCAAAACTTGGCACAGGCTTACCAAAATCGTCGTAGACAAAATCCCAGATCGCCGTCGTCTCGTTGCTGGGTTTCACCTCGAGCTTGACCGGAATACTGACCCGTCCAGTGCCTTGATAATCTTGGTACTCGAGTTTGCCCGCCCAGCGTCCTGCAAACGGATCAAAGGCTTTGGGGGCGGCAGCTTGGGCACAAAAGCTCAAAATGAGGGCAATGCTTAATGTGATGCTCGAGTTTTTCATGACTTACCTCGTTTGTTGGATTCAGTCTTTTTAAGTCTTGACTGCCCCCATTTTAAGCATCAGCCCGTCAGCCTGAAATGAACCTGACCTTCAATTGCTCGCTCGAGTCTGCATCAATCACCAACCCATTCGCCCTCGAGTCACGGTAATGTGCGCCAAGTGGTGTCTCGAGTGCCACGCGTATAATGCCAGCGCGTACTCGAGGGTCATTGAACCGTTTGCTGGGTGATTCATCGTGCGTTTCCAATTTTCGGGTTTGATGGAGCGCAGCAAAATCACCCAGCGCCCGTGCAGCGCCTCGAGCAAGTCAAGGCTGACTTCAACGGGCAAACTCGAGTCTGAAAGTAGCGCCCATGCCGCCTCGTTGTAAGGTTTGATGGTCGGATTTTCTTCGGTGAGCGCAAGCTTAAAACGCACAAAAGAATTCATGTGACTGTCTGGCACGTGATGCACCACTTGGCGCAACGTCCAACCGTCTGGGCGATACGGTGTCTCGAGTTGTGCATCCGTTAAACCAGAAACCGCCGCCCGCATTTGGGCTGGCAGTCGCTCGAGCACATCAATCATCTCGAGTATCTGCGTTTGGGAGTACGAAGTTTGGCGCTCGAATTTTCCAACTGGATATTGCAACTCGCTCATTGCCAGCCCTTTCGTGTTCTTAAACCGTTGATTTGGGCGACATGATGCAAGCTGTGCCAAGCGTACAAATGCAAGGTGGCATTGAGCGTGCGGGTTTCGCCTTTGATTACAAAGGTTCGCATAAAATCTTCTGGCTTCATGTCCCGAATCAACCTCACCCAACGAACATGCAGCGCCTCGAGCAGTTTTATTGATACCTCGAGCGGGGCGGTTTGAACGTCAGCCAGTTCGCCCCAGGCGGGTTGATTGTAGGCGGTCACGACAGGATTATCTTCGGTCAGTGCCAGTTTAAACCGCATATAACCCTGCAAATGGCTGTCGGGCACATGATGCGCCACTTGGCGTAGCGTCCAACCGCCGTCGCGGTACGGAGTCTCGAGCTGGGTTTCGTTTAGACCCGCCACCGCCGCACGCAAATGCTTGGGCAGTTGTTCGAGTTGAACCAGGAAACCGTTTCGATCCTGATCTGAATACTCGGCTCGAGCTGTCATTTTCCCGATTGGATAACTGAATTCTTCGCTCACAAGACTGACTCCTTTGCTTTAAAACGCTAACTCGAGAATGGTGTGGTTTAAGCAATACCAATCGGTTTCATCATGGCGCTTTTGTTGTATTCCTTGTAGACCTTGGGCGGCAATTCATCGGTGGAGATCAAAGCATAACCGCAGCGCACAAAAAAATCTGGCTCGAGCGTCCAAGCGAACAACCTCGGAATGCCCAAACCCCTGGCTTCGGCTTCAACGCCAAGCACAAGCTGTTTGCCTAAGCCTTGCCCCTGAAAATTCGGATGAATCGCCAAACTGCGCACCTCGCCCAGATCGTGCCACAAAACATGCAAACCCACCGTGCCGGCAATGCCGCCGTCCTGAGTTTCGAGCAGGTAAAAATCACGGATTTGCGTGAACATCACATCCGTGGTTTTGGGCAGCATCACGCCTTTTTTTGCCCAGAACGCAATCAACTCGAGCATGGCGTTGACATCACGCATCGCGGCTTTGCGAAGCGTTAAACTCGAGTTTGGGTCCAGATCGGGCAGGCTCATGCCAGTTCAGTCTAACTTGCTTTAACCCTCGGGTTTGACCAGCACTTGCGCCCCGGCATGCAAGTCGTAACGCATGATGGCGTTGCTCGAGAACAGCAGGTACGCGCCCAAGTTTGGCGTGCCGAAGGCTTCAAAAACAAATTCTTGCCCTGCGGTATCGCGCATCCGAATCTTCGAGACAGGACGACCATGTTGCCGATCCCAAGCCCGCAAGATCACCTCATCGACACAAACCCGCATATCGGTCAGTTCACGGCTTAAACCGATCACCAAACGCGCAATTCTGGGCGAACGTTTTTTGACGTCCACCAAACCCAAACTCGAGAACCGAATCAAAACGGTTTGCACCAAATCCAGTGGTTGCTTGGCGGCTTGGGCGATGGCTGAGACGCTGCGCTCGCCGTCGATCAGTTCAATCACCGAAAATTCGTCGGCGGACAGCGTCAAACTGCTGATTCTGGCATTGTCCAGAATTCGGGGTGCGTCCAATTCGTTGGGCGGCAAGATTTTCTTCTCAACCGTGACTTTGGTGTTCTCGTCAAGCTCGCGGATGACTTCAAACAAGAAGTTATCCAGGCTAACGCTAATGGTTTTCTTTTGCGGTGTGCGACTCGGAATAAATTCAAAATTGCCGCGCTCGTCGCGCAACATCGCCCGCACCGCAACCGCATCCTCGAGCGTCCCGAACTGGGCAAAAACCACGCGCCCAGCATCAAAAAACACCCGCCCCTCGCGTTCGCTGGGATGATGAACCGACAGACAACCCTTGGACTGATTTGACCCAAGAAGTTGCAGCAAGTCGAGCAAACTGAAAATGCCTAATGAACCACGCACATCAGTCAGTTTACAACCTCGGTTTAAAATTCTCGGTCAAAATCCTGAAACCCTCGCTCAAGTCTGAAGAATGAGGCAAATCAGACACCGTGTCAAAAAGGAGATTATCAAGCCTTTATTGCTATCGGCGGCGGTGTACAATAGCAAAAGATTCTCATGATGCCACCTTTAACAACAGCGCCCAAACCCCTAACAGACACCGTGATTGCCGTAACCAGTGCGGGTCGCGGCTTCGGTCACAGCATCGCCAGGGCGTTGTCTGTGGCTGGCGCAACTGTGATCTGCGTTGATGCCAACCCCGAAGCGGCAAGTTTGACCGCCGCCGAACTCGAGCGGGGCGGGGCGCAAAGCATTCCCATTAAAGGTGACAGCAGCGTCCAACTCGAGGTGGCACAAACTTTTAACAAAATGCTCGAGATTTACGGCGCAATCAACGGGCTGGTTCATATCGCCGATGAAGCCTCGAGCACGCCCTTTAAAAAATTACTCGAGGGTGAATTTACCGAAATGCTCGAAACCACCGCCCGCTCGAGTTACCTGATGCTGCAAACGCTCTTAAAACGCTGCCCGAACGCTTGGGCGACCCTGGTGCTGCCACCTCAAGCCAACAATGAACCCCAAACGCGGGCGCTACGGTCTTACCTTTCTGGTTTGGTCGGAGGACTTTCAGAGACTGGAATGCGCGTCAACGCCCTCGTGCCCTCGAGGGCGGCAGGAGGACTCGAGTTTGACTCGAGACTTGGTGAAAGTGCTGTCTCGCTCGCACTGACCGCCTCGAGAGGCATCACGGGGCAAACCATTGGCGTCACCCTGTCGGCTGTCAAAGATGTCAGGTCTACTATTCCACGGGAGTTTTACCTATGAAATGCCCACGTTGCGCCCATCCCGATACTCGAGTTGTTGATTCACGACCCAGCGACGAGAACGCCGCCATCCGCCGCCGCCGCGAATGCCCGAAGTGCTCATACCGTTTTACCAGTTACGAACGCGCCCAATTTGAACCCCTGATGGTCATGAAGCGCAACGGGCGCAAAGAAGCTTTCGACCCCGACAAACTGCTGCGCGGTCTGATGATCGCCTGCGAAAAACGCCCAGTCAATGTCGAACGCCTGCGGGCATTTGCCTTTTCGTTTGAAGACCGTTTTGAAGGTGGCTCGGACATTCTTTCCGAAGAGGTCGGACGCCGCGCCATGCAGTTCTTGCGCCCCTTAGACGAAGTGGCTTACATTCGATTTGCCAGCGTGTACCGCGACTTTGCCAACGTTCAAGACTTTATCGAAGAAATTCAAGATTTGGAACGTGCCACACCCGAAATCCTCGAGCCTCTGGGAATTCTGGAAGCTGTAGCCAAAACCAAAGCTCGAGGTTGACTTACCAAGCGTAAGCCTCTGGTGCTTCGCCACCAGGTCCAGGGAAAATCTCGTCCAATTTCTTCAAAATTCCTGCATCAAGTTTCACCTCGAGCGACTTCAAATTCCCATCCAACTGCCCGAGCGTGCGCGGTCCAATGATTGGCGCGGTCACGACAGGATTGTGCAGCAGCCATGCCAGCGCCACATCGGCGGGTGTCTCTGCCAAATCTTTGCACAGCGCCTCATACGCCTCGAGTTGCGGCTTGTGTTTTTCGACCCGTGCCTGAATCGCCTCACTCGAGCGACGACCCTCGGCAGCTTTTTGCAGCACGCCGCCCAGTAAGCCACCAGCCAGCGGACTCCAGGGGATCAAGCCCAAGCCGTAAGAACGACACGCCGGAATCACCTCGAGTTCAATCTGGCGGTTGTTCAGGTGATAAATGCTTTGCTCCGACACCAAGCCCATAAAATGCCGCGCCTTTGCCGCCTCGTTCGCCTGCCCGATATGCCAACCCGCGAAGTTGCTCGAGCCGACGTACAACACCATGCCCTGCGCGACCAGCCATTCCATCGCCTGCCAGATTTCTTCCCATGGCGTGTTGCGGTCAACGTGGTGCATCTGATACAGGTCAATGTGATCGGTTTTCAGGCGTTTGAGGCTGGCTTCGCAGGCGTTGCGGATGTGATAGGCACTAAGGCGTCCATCGTTCTGTCCGTCGCCCATGCCGCCGTACACTTTGGTCGCCAGCACGATTTTCTCGCGCCGTCCGCCGCCCTGCTCGAGCCAGCGCCCAATGATTTCTTCGGTAAAGCCAAGACTGATTTTACGCCCGTACACGTTCGCAGTATCAAAAAAATTAATGCCACGCTCGAGCGCTGCATCCATAATTTTAAAACTGTCTGGTTCACTGGTTTCAGGACCAAAATTCATTGTGCCAAGGCAGAGACGGCTGACTTTTAAACCACTGCGACCAAGTTGAGTGAATTGCATAAAGCCTCCTGTAAAAACTTGAGCGTTACTGCTTAAACGAAATCGCCTCACCTCGAGCAACCTGCCGTTGCGGTGATTGATCTGAAAGTTGCATCAATTCAATCGCATTTCCGTCAGGGTCAGCAATCCAAGCTTGCAAGTTCAAATCCAAGCCCATTTTCGGTTCAACATCAATCTTCACATCCTTAGAGCGCAGCATTTCAACATCGCCCACCAAATCATCTGATGCCAAACAGAGGTGCATAAAACTGCCCTCTGCATTCTCGAGCGCACCACCTGGGAACAACTCGAGGAAACGATCTGCGCCGATGTGCAAGTATACCAGCATGACCGAGCCATCGTCGTGGTTCAGGCGAAACGATTCTTTGATTCCAAGCAGCGCGTAAAACGCCAAGGATTTCTCGAGGTCATGAACGCGAAAAGCGCTGTGGGCAAGGTCTGTAATCATTTTGAAAACCTCTTTCTATCATTGCCCAATCGTGAGCATCCGAATATTTTGCTTTAAAGCATCATACTCGAGCCGCAAATACCCATTTTCAAATTCGTACCGATCCCAAGCAAAAAATATTTGCATGATGCCTTCACCGTTTGGTTCACCACTTCGGGTTGGTACGCCAAGAAACCTCGAGACTTTCGCTCGAGAGAACTCAAAACTCAACCCTGCTGGTAAAGCATTTTTGTAAGCTCGAGCAATGAATTCGCCGTCCCCAGTTCCTTCGGCATACAAAAAAACAGCCGTCACGCACAATCTTTTATTCAAGTTTAAGGAAATTCCCTGGTCAAAAGCGGTCAAATACCGAGTATCCTCAATTTTCTTGGGTTTAGCCGAATCAAAAACGGTTTTGTAAATTTCGAGCGAGTCAATATTTAGCCCAAGCCAATCGAAAATTTCTGATTTAATGCGCTTATTCACCGTATGGAATCCAAATATTTTTAACTTGAGAGGCTTCACGCAAGAACTCACGTCCTTCACCCTGCACGGTTTCAAGCCAGTCTCGAGCCTCAGTGTTGAAAGTTCGCTTCAAGTTTGCGGCACTTGCACGTTCGATCATTTCGGTATGTTTAGCGTGCCAGACCGCATCCACATCCAAATGATCGGCTAGGGTTTTGGCTAGCGCACTCGAGTCACCTGTAACAATGTTCACCACACCAGCGGGCACGTCCGAAGTCTCGAGCACACTGTAAAAATCGGTAGCAGCCAGAGGATGCGTTTGACTTGGAATCGCAATCACGGTGTTGCCCATCGCTATCGCAGGCGCGACCAAAGAGATCAAACCGAGCAACGGGAATTCTTCGGGACAGATTAGACCCATCGTGCCAATCGGTTCATTCGTGGCAAGCGCCACACCACGAATTGGAACGTTGTGAATCGCACCGTCAAACTTGTCCGCCCACGCGCCGTAAGTGAACAACCTCGAGATACACGTTTCCACCTCGAGTTTTGCCAGTTTCTTGTTGCCCGTCATGCTGGCAATCCGCGTGACAAAATCGGATTCTCGAGCCGAAAGATTTTCGGCAATGTAATACAAAATTTGCGCCCTGGAATGCGCGGTGGATTTCGCCCAACCGCTCGCGGCGTTCGCGGCTTCGACGGCGTTGCGCACATCTTTGCGGTTGCCTTCGCCAACCTCGCCCAAGAGTTTGCCATTCGCGCCGTAAATCGCGCTCGAGTAACCATTGTCAGGACGGGCTTGCTTACCACCGATAAACAGTTTGGGGGTGCGGTCTAAAGCTGGGAGGCTCGAGATTGAATTTTCGTCTGGCTTCACGTCCTGCGAAGGCGCAGCAAGCGACCTAAGCCCGTTAGGTGCTGTAGTAGGGTCAAGAAGCAGCGCCCCTACAGCCCTAACAACAGATTTTGTGGATTTTTTCCAATCAGGTTTGAGGTATTCAAACATACCCTCGCGCCCACCCTCACGACCAAAACCGCTTTCACGGTAGCCACCAAATCCGGCGGCGGCATCGAGTTGATTGGTGCAATTCACCCAAACAATGCCCGCTTTGATTTTTGGCGCAACATCGAGCGCCAAGTTGATATTCTCCGTCCAAACGCTCGAGGCAAGTCCGTACACGGTGTTATTCGCCAGTGCCACAGCCTCTTCCGGCGTGCGGAACGACATCATGACCACCACCGGACCAAAAATCTCGAGTTGCGCTATCGTGCTGCTGGGTTGCACGTTGGTGAACAAACTTGGTGGGAAAAAATAACCATTTGTTGGACAACCGGTTTTCGCTTGCCAGAGACTCGAGCCTTCAGCCACACCACGCGCCACCAGCGTCGTCACGCGATCATATTGTTCGCTTGAAACCAGCGCCCCAACATCGATGTTTTTTTCTAAAGGATTGCCGACACGCAGGGTCTCGAGTCTGGCTTTCAGTTTTTGCTCGAGACGCGACTGAATGCCCTCTTGCACCAGAATTCGGCTGCCCGCGCAACAAACCTCGCCCTGATTAAACCAGATTGCATCCACCACGCCTTCGACCACGCTGTCAAGGTCGGCATCTTCAAAGACCACAAACGGTGATTTACCACCAAGCTCGAGGCTCAGTTTTTTACCGCTACCAGCGGTTGCGCCGCGAATAAAACGCCCGACTTCGGTGCTGCCCGTAAAGGCGATTTTGTCCACAAGGGCATGATTGACCAGCGCTTTGCCCGTCTCGCCGTCGCCAGTCACAATGTTAATCACACCCGCAGGAATCCCAGCACTGATCGCAATTTCGGCAAACAACAAGGCGGTTAACGGCGTGAACTCGGCGGGTTTGAGCACCACCGTATTGCCAGCCGCCAGCGCGGGTGCGACCTTCCAAGCCAGCATCAACAACGGAAAATTCCAGGGAATAATCTGCCCGACCACACCCAGCGCTTTAAAACCAGAAAATTCAGTCTCGAGCAATTGCGCCCAACCCGCGTGATGGTAAAAATGACGCGCCACCAATGGAATATCGATATCCCGAGTCTCACGAATTGGCTTGCCGTTGTCCAAAGTCTCGAGCACCGCGAACAACCTTGAATGCTTTTGCACGAGTCTTGCCAGCGCGTACAAGTACCTGGCTCGAGCATGACCCGACAGTGCCGACCATGCGGGGAAGGCTTTACGGGCAGCTTTGACGGCAGCATCAACATCCGCGTCATTACCAATTGCGACACTTGCAAGGACTTTCTTATTCGCAGGATTTATTGTCTCGAGACTCGAGTCAGATTTTGCCTTGACCCATTTCCCAGCAACAAACAAATCGAATTTTCGCTTGTGACGCTCGAGCCACAGGACGGCTTCTGAATCAGATTCGGGCGCAGAGCCGTAAGGAAGTGTTTGAAAAAGTTCGGCAACATTAGGCATAAGGGTCTCCACAAGGTTTCTGAGATTCAGGTTTCATTTTTAGTCTTGTAAAATTTGAGTTTATTCCAAACAAACTTTTTCTTCCAATGTCTTGACCCCACGAGCCTTCCTGAAACTCGAGCCTAAACTTTTCAGGTTAAAATCACTGTGGCGCATACTCTCCATGAATTCGATGTTCAAGCGGATAAAATGCCAGCACAATACGGTTTTTGGGAATGCCTGCACGCTCGAGATCAACGCCAACACCAGTTGAAGTGCGGTCTTGTTGAATCCAAAATTTATGGTCAATAATATCAACGTGGGCAACAATTCGATGAATTCTTTCAGAGCCTTTCCAACTGACCTCGAGCAACATAAAGTGCAAATTCTCAATATCGAATACGGTCAAACCTGTGTCTTTGTACCCGTATTCGAGCCATTCTTTCAGAATTGTTTCGATAGTATTTATGTCTTGGGAATTTGCGGTAGCCATCTGGAGATCACCTCTTTCGTTACGTTATAGACGATCACAACAAAGTTTTGAGATTTTAGAAGTCGTTGACCAATGCGTTGTTCAAAGAGTGGCGCTGCGCTTTCAGGAATTGCTAAGACCATGATTCGATTTGGTTCAAGTTCCTCAAGAAATTCTTTGTACAACACAAATTGACCGATAGCCTCTTGTAAATCTGTGAGTGGTGAAGGACTGAGAAAGCTTTTGACTTCAACTGCTATTTTAAGTGTTCCTTTTTGCGCACCAATCACCCGTTCTGCACCAAGATCAATAAATATTTAATCGTTGTCTATTCGGTACGATAACGGGTCGTGCGTAATCTCCCAACCATCCAACTCGAGGGCTTTTTTGACACTGGAATGATAGATGTCACGTCTTGGCATATCAAACCATCGGGTGACGACGCACGCTCGAGTAAGCCCCAGTCACATAATGCTCGATTTGCCGTTCGATGTCGGTCAGCAAACCACTCGCGCCAAACCTGAACAGATGAGGCTCGAGCCATTCATTGCCGAGTTCTTCTTTCATTAAGAACATGTACTCGAGGGCGGTTTTGGCGGCGCGAATGCCTCCGGCGGGTTTGTAACCGATTTTGTAATTGGTTCGCTCTAAGTACGCCCGAATTTGGCGCACCATCACGAGGCTGATCGGCAGGGTAGCGTTCACGCTTTCTTTGCCCGTGCTGGTTTTGATAAAATCTGCGCCCGCCATCATGGACACCAAAGAGGCTCGAGCGACGTTGGTCAGGGTGGCAAGTTCGCCTGTGCCGAGGATGACTTTGAGGTGTGACTCGCCGCAGGCTTCACGGAAGGCTTTGACCTCACGGTACAAGGCTTCCCAGTCGCCGCGCAACACATTGCCGCGAGTTATTACAATGTCAATTTCTTTTGCTCCAGCCTTGACGCTCGAGCGGATTTCCTCGAGTTTGGTGTGCATGGGGCTTAAACCTGCGGGAAAACCAGTGCTCACGGCGGCAACGGGAATGCCCGAACCCTCGAGCGATTTCACGGCGGTTTCGACCAGGGCATGATAGACGCACACCGCGCCAGTCGTGATGCCCAAATTGCTGGCATTCATACTCTCGATCAAGTCGCTACGGACGGGTTGACGGGCTTTGGCGCACAGGCGTTGCACGTTGCCTGGGGTGTCATCACCTGCCAACGTGGTCAGATCAATCAAAGTGATGGCACGCAGCAACCACGCCGCCTGCCAATCTTTTTTGACGGTACGCCGCGTCGGAATGGTGCTCGAGCGTCGTTCAACCGCGCTGCGATTAATTTTGGTGCGCATGACCCACTCGAGATCGAGTTCCATGCCTGGGTTGCGTTCGATGTGAAGCAGATCAGAGAATGCTTGACTCATGGTGCGTCCAGTGTACATGATTAGCGGGTCAGTCAGATGCGGTAGAATCTTTCATGGCAAAATTGCCTGATCCAAATAAACTCAGCAAAGCCGATCTGATCAAGATTGTG
>JAYVRX010000129.1:0-15711 GCA_043775825.1 Deinococcales bacterium | reverse complement strand
TCCGAAGCTCACTTCAAGTTCATTTGACTCTCGAGTGCATGATTATGCGTGAGAAACTGCGTTCAGGACGATACCCTGCATAACTGCAAGAAATGAGTTATGGCTTTTAGCTTGTAGCCCTACTCGAACCGCCTCCAAAACCACGTTTTTTAGATCGTGTTAAACTTTTTAGATCGTGTTAAACATTGTGTTGTATCAACCCGAAATCCCGCAGAACACCGGCAACATTGGGCGTTCGTGCGCGGTGCTTGGGGCAAGATTACATCTGATTCGTCCATTTGGTTTTCGGCTTCACGATCCGCAATTTCGTCGGGCTGGCATGGATTACTTTGAGCAAATTGAACTGATCGAACATGCCAGTTGGAACAATTTTTGCTCGAGTTTGGACGCTTCTGCGCGGATTGTTTTGACTTCGGGGGCAGGAAAAACCGTGTACTCGAGTTTTCAGTACCAGCAAAATGATTACTTGGTGTTCGGGCGCGAATCCGACGGTTTACCCACCCAGATTCTCGAGGCGTTTACCAGCGTCAAGATTCCGATGCCTGGGGCTGGGCGGAGTTTAAACGTGGCGGTCAGTGCGGGCATTATTGCATTTGAGGCGGCGCGACAAATCACCAAGAACTGGCAGGTTTAACCCGACCAGTTCTGAAAACCCGAATGACATAAATTAGCGTTGTGCGGTGTAAACACCAACCGAAAGTGCCATCGTGCGTTGGAACTTTTGGGCGGCATCTGTATCAAGGCGTTGCGAGATGGCTTGCACAAATTTTTGCGCGTAACCTGGCGCAACGTTAGAAGCTTGAATGCCCAAGTCGTTGGCGGCGGCTTGAATCAAAGCATTGATTGCGCCTGCGGAAACCAAGTTTTTTAGGTTTTGCTGAATACTCTGTCCAAACTCGAAGGCGGGATCAATCGGTTTGGCAATGGCTTTTCCTCGAGCCAAGGGATTCGTGAACGCTGGAAATGAGGCTGCGCGATCCGCTAAACTTGGGGGTTTGCTGGCTTTGGCTTGACCCTCGAGTTGACGAACGGTGGTGTCGAGCAATTGTTGAAATTGATAACCTTGCTCGTTGGTGATCTCAGAAATAATGGCGGTTAAGAATTTTTTGGTTTGCGAACTTGGAATTTCTGTAGGGTAAAACCCGAGGTTTTCGGCAGCGCGGTCAATGGCAACTTCAGCATTGAACACGCGAAGTTGCTCGAGGCTTTGACGAATTTCAGTCATGAAAACCGTTGAAAGCATTGGACCTGGAATACGTCCAAGGAGGGTAGCGGCAACGGTACGCAAACCATTGGTCGTAGTTGCGGTTGTGTTGTGCGGTTCTGAATTGACTGTCGGAGTTACTGTGAACTCCATTGGGGTTGGGGGTTTTGGGGCTGTAGAGGGCGCAGTCGTAAAATTTGGTGTACTCGAGTTTGAGCTTACAGGCGCTGGGTTTGGGGTCATGGCAGGTGTTTGAGGCGCGATGCCTGAGGCTTGGCGGAATACTTCCTCAACGTTACCGCTCAGGTTTTGGCTGTCTGAACGTAAACCCGAGACAAAACGGTATTCGCCAGCTTCAAAACCCATCAGCACCGCCAGCGCTTCCAAGCCACGTAAGGACTTAAAGTGGGCGTCGCTCAGTTGTCCTTCATTTAAATACAGCGATGCCATTTGCATTCCTGAACGAAACGTCAGCCGTCCCGCGCCCGACTCGAGGCAGAGGGCTTCGATCAATTCTTTGATGGTTTTTGGGTTGTAAGAGCCTTGCCAGGGTACGGTCACGATTTGATTCTCCATTCTACTTCAACCTTGGTTAAAGCAAATTGCGTTACAGGAAGCTGTATAAAATCAAACGCAGGTTATGAGGATCATCTTAACCAGAAAAAGACCAAACTCGAGTGCTTTTTTCACACCTGGACAACCAAACGCCAAGCACAACTGAGTTCAGATTTTAACTTGTTCACGAATCAAACAAACAGTTATTTGGGGAGACAGGGCTAAGAATATGTTGACCCCAAACAGGTAATCACTTCGCCACCCTCATCCCCGACCCTTACTCCCGCCAGCGGGAGAAGGGAGTTTACGTTTTATATTGTGTGGCTCGAAGGTTTTACCCTCTCCCAACATCAGGAGAGGGCGGCGAGGAACGAGCCGGGTGAGGGTAGATAGGGACAATTCGCTCTTCTTGTAAGAGGGTCAACACACTTTTAGGGGTATCTCTTATTTGGAGGTTTAATTCGCTCGAGTCAAGGATCAACCAGCCCGCGTTTTGATATTCTTCGGGCTGCATGTTGGCATACAAATCCGTAATCACAGGCTCGAGAATTTTAGCGCCTCACTCGAGGTAAATCATTTTCTTGGTCATGCCGCCGTCCACCACCACGTTCTGCCCAGTGATAAAACCCGCTTGACTCGAGGCTAAAAATGCGACCATTGCGGCGATATCTTCGGGTGTTCCAACGCGTCCAACAAGATGCTGGGCGTTGTCGCCGCTCGAATGCGTGAACGAGCCTGGCGCTCGGGTTTCGATCCAACCCGGCGAGACGCAATTGACGCGGACGTCGGGTTGCAAACTGACGGCGAGCGCATGGGTGAGCGCCAGCAAACCGCCTTTGGATGCCGCGTAAGCTTCAGAGCCAGGTTCGGACATGATGGCTCGAGTCGAGGCGATGTTGACGATAGCGCCTTTCGCCTCCCGCAAATGCGGCGCGGCAATTTTGGCGCACAACCAAGCCCCAGTCAAGTTCACGTTTAAAACTTTTTGAAATCCTTCCAAGGTTTGCTGCTCGAGTGGCACAAAATCACTAACACCCGCGTTGTTGACCAGAATATCAATTGATCCAAATTGCTCGAGCACAGTCTCAATCAGCCCATTCACCCCAAGCTCGCTCGAAACATTGGTCAGCACGCCGTGTACGCCAAGCTCCAACATGGTTTGCTCGAGATTGCTGGGATTGATGTCGGCAATGGTGACGTTCGCGCCGTCTTCTTTAAACCGTGCTGCGATTGCCCGCCCAATACCTTGCGCTGCGCCTGTGACAATCACCGAAGGTTTGTTCATTTCCCAATTGTACTAAAACACAACAACACCGTGATTCACAGCTAAAACATGACCTGCTCGGGTTTTGACTTCAAACCCGAATCTTCAGAGACTAGCGAAACGGACGCGTAACACGTATACTTCCTGCGATTATGCGTTCCATTGTTGTTGGTACTCGAGGCAGCTCACTCGCACTCGCACAAACCCGTTGGGTGATTGCCCGTCTGAAAGAAGAATGGATTGACACCGAATTCAAACTTCAAACCATTCCAGACGCTATCAAACCCGCCAGTAAACTTAAAGCGCTCGAGGATGCCCTGATTGCCAAACGCGTTGATATTGTCGTTCAGACGCTTAAGGACGTGGCATTGCAGCAACCCGAAGGTTTAGAGGTGGCGAGCATTCCCAAACGCCTCGAAGCCAGAGATGCTTTGGTGGGACGTGCGGGTTGCAAAAACCTGAGCAGCTTGGAAGCCAGCGCACGGTTGGGCGTGAACGGTGCGCACCGTTTGGCATTCTTGCGTTCGTTCCGTCCCGAACTCGAGTTGATCGAACTTTTCGGCGATGTCGAAGCCCGACTTGAGGCTTTGGGTTCTGGGCAAGTTGATGCGTTTTTGCTGGCAGCCAACGATTTGTTGCGCCTCGAGTACCGCAACCGCATTGATGAACTGATTCACCCAGACCTGATTTTACCCGCGCCAGGACAGGGCGCGATTGCCCTGATCGCCCGAGACGATGATGACATTGCCACCGAGGTTGCTTACAGCATTCATCATCATGCCAGCGATGACCGCACCACCGCCGAACGCGCGTTTCTCGAGGGCGTGCTGCCCAAAGGTGCGATGTTCATGGGCGCTCACGCCATTGGCGCTCTCGCCAGCATCTCCGACGATGGCGTGTTAACGCTCGAGGGTGCGATTGCCGCGCCCGACGGCAGCAAGGTCATCCGGGCGACCATTGAGGGCGAAGCCGAGGAAGCCGAAGATTTGGGTTTTGAACTCGCCGAGGATGTTCTGGCGCAGGGCGGCGCGGAATTGGTAAAAATTTAATTCTCGAGCCGTTTTTATTCAAGTCTTGCAGCACAGCCTAAAACCGTCATTTTGGGAATAAAAAACAGCCTTGCCAACCTCGAGTCAGCGCTCTAAGCTCAGTGTTATGAATTTAAACCTGGAATGCAGCCGCATCGTAGTTTTTGTGAAAGATGTTCGAGTCATGGGCGAGTTTTACCGCAACGTGCTTGGCTTGATTCCCAAAGTTACACCCGACGACCCGAAGGCTTGGCTCGAGTTTCAAGCTGGGGCAATCAGCCTTGCGCTTCACGAAAACGGTGCGCCGAACAAAGCCAAACGCCCGCCAAAAATCACGTTTTACGCCCAAGATGTCAGCGCAACTCGAGAAGCCTTGATGGCTCGAGGGGCAAAACTTTCAAAGATCATCAAAACCGATTGGTTCGAGTTTTGCAACGGAATCGACCCTGAAAACAATCACTTTTCAATCTCGAGCCGCCCGTAAAAACCCTCATGGCGTGAGTTCTGGTTGACGCTCGAGGTAGCCACTGGCTTGAAGTTTGAACAGTTGCGCATACGTGCCGCCCTGCTTTAAGAGTTGCTCGTGAGATCCCGATTCAGAAATCACCCCAGCCTCGAGCACGACAATAAAATCGGCGAGGCGCACGGTACTAAAACGGTGCGAGATCAGAACCGTCATGCGGTCTTTAGACTGCGCACGAAGCGCCTCTATCGTGTCAAATTCGGCTTGGGCATCCAGCGCAGCGGTGGGTTCGTCGAACACCAGCACGCTGGCTTGGCGAAAGTACAACCTCGAGAGCGCAATGCGTTGCCATTGCCCACCCGAAAGTTGTCGTCCACCCGCGAACATCCTGCCAAGCATGGTGTCGTAGCCTTCGGGCAGGTTGTTCATAAATTCGTTCGCGCCCGATTGCGCCCCCGAACGTTGCAGCGCCGTATCGTTAGCAATGTCATCAAGTTTTGACAGGGCAATGTTTTCGCGGGCAGTCATTTGGTACTGTCCGTAATCTTGAAAAATGATGCTCATCTGGGCTTGGACGCTGCGCGGACTGAAACGGCTCGAGTCCAGACCATTGAGTAAAATTCTGCCGCTGGTGGGTTCAAAAAGCCGGGTCAAGAGTTTGACGATGGTGGTTTTACCCGCGCCGTTCTCGCCGACCAGTGCCAGCGCTTGACCGCGTGCAATCTTAAAATTCACGCCTTTTAAAACATCTCGAGTGGTTAGTGGGTAACGGAATCCAACGTTCTCAAATTCGATGCCCTCGATCTCGCCCGTCCAAACCTCGCCAGCGTCAAGGTCACGGTTTGGCAGCTCGAGGAACTCAAATAAATTTCGCATGTACAGCAGACTCTGGTAAATGCTCGAGAAGCCAGACAGTAAACTCGAGAATTGACTTTGAACTTGCGCGATGCCGCCAATGAACAGCGAGAAATCACCGACGGTAATCAAACCCAACGCCGCTCTGGACAGCACTTGCAGCGTGGCGAAACCGATCATGACGGCTGAAACAAGCGATGCACCCAGCGTCCAGGCATTGCGGCGATAGATGAGTGGCGCGAGTTGCGCCCTAAACTTGGCGTAATACTCTTTCCAGCGTTGCAGCAGGTACGGCTCGAAGTGAAACAAACGCACTTCTTTGACCAGTTGATCCGAGGTTAGCAACGTACCCAAGTAATTTTGCACCCTGGCGTCTGGGGTGCGCCGCCGAATCATACGGTAAGATTCCAGACCAAAACGATTCGAGACGATCACGCCAGGCAGCGTGGCGACCAAAACCAAAACCAAAATCGGCAAACCCAACCTCGAGAGCAACGCACCAATCGAAAGCAGCGTGATTAAAGCTTGGACGAACGAAATGAGCTGCGTTGCGACGGTGATCGGACGAAAGCCCACCTCGTTGTAAGCGTTTTTCAGCGCATCGTAAGTTTCAGAATTCTCGAAACGTTCGACCTCCAGCCCCGCCGCCTTCTCGAGAATCGAGATTGAGATGCGGTTTTGCAAGCTGTCGCCCAGCAATTCTCGAGATGCGCCCTGAACGGCGTTTAAAAAGGTCAGCAGCACCCCAATGCCCACTTGAATCGCCAACAAGCCAACCAGAGCGTTGTAGCTACCCTGGAGTTCGCCACGGACGGCTTGCGCCACCGCATCGAGAAGAAGCTTAGACACCCACAAAGTTGCGGCGGGCGCGAAGGCTTGCAGCAAACTGGTGAATCCAATCACGCTCGAGTGCAAAGGGCTGGCAGCCCAAACCAGTTTTAGGGTCGAAGCCAAATCGCCCAGCAAGACCTTGGTTGGGATTTTCGGTTCACTCGGCTTGCGCACATTGACTGGCGGGGGAACATCTCTCACAACCGCACTTTAACAGCCAAGCCTCGAGCTTTACACCCGCCAAAAGACCAGGGAATCAGATTCCGCTCGAGCGACGCCCCGCAAACCCAAACACCATCATGACCAAAACTGCCAGCAAGACCGCCCAATCGCCAAAACGGGCATAGAGCGTCAAATTGCTTTGCAAACCATACTTTCCCTCGAGTGCCAGTTTTTGATTTTGAGGCGCGGAAACAATGACATTGCCGCGTGGGTCAATCACAGCCGAAATGCCAGTGTTGGCAGCACGCAGCAAGTACCGGTCAAGTTCGATGGCTCGCATTCGATCCATTTCAAAATGTTGTTCGTTGCCGATACCGCCACCAAACCAGGCGTCGTTGGTGGCTTGCACCAAAACATTCGCCCCCATTTGCACGTAAAGACGGGGCACGGCAGGAAAAATCGAGTCATAACAAACAAAAGTACCCGCTTTATCCCCGCCGATCTCGAGCACTTTTGGGGCAAGGACTGGACTCGAGCCGCCTGCACCGCTTGCACCCAAAGCTTTTAAAATCGGGTCATAAATAAATGCCAGTTGTTGCCTAAACGGGAAGAATTCCGAGAATGGCACGAGTTTGGTTTTGGTGCTAATGCCAAGCATAACTCCATTTTGCATGGCAACCACCGAGTTGACAGCACCGTTTCTGACTCCTGCAATCAGTTTGTTAAACCTTGGTGCGGGAATAAGCTTGGTGCTTTGGGTGGGTTTGGTTGGGTCGTAAGCTGGAAACGAGGGTTGGGTCAGTTCCTCGAGCCTGACCACCGCCTCAGACCAGACGATCAGCGCCCCTGGCTTGGCGCGTTTGCTTAAAATCCTGTGACGCTCGAGCGGGTTGACCACTGTTCCCGTAAATTTTTCAAACGCACTGATGTTGGGTTGAACCAACAGAACATCTTTGCTGGCAGGCACGGGCGCGGGACGGGTGACACCAAAAATCAGTGCCACCAGCCAAACACCCAGCATGAATATCAAGGCTCGAGCCTCAAACCAAGCCAGCGCGGCAATGGCGGCAGCCAGCAGAGTCACCAGCAAACTGCCCAGGTACACACCACCCAAACTGGCAACTTGGGCGAGCGGCGTATTGAGCAGTGTGTATCCAAAATTGCCCCACGGAAACGAAATCGCGTCCATGTTCGCGCGAATCCATTCAATCAATACAAAACCACCCGCCAGAAAACCCAACATCGGCAAGGGTTGACGGGCGATACGGTGCGCAAGCCAAGCGGTGCTGCTCCAAAAAATGACCGCCTCGAGCGGTGCGATTAAGGGAAAAATAGCCCAGATGACCGGACCAAAATTTTGGGCGAACGATTGCGGCAACCAGAACAAATGCACCACCCAAAAACTGAGTCCCGCAAAGAACGCGGCTCGAGCGGCAAGACGCGGGGTGTCCTCGCGAGCAATCAAGTAAAAAATGGCGGCGAGCGGCAGCACCGCCAACCAACTGGCAATAAACGGAATGTGTGTAAACCCGAGCACCAACCCTGCCAGCAACGACAACGGCACGCCGTAAGGTTGAGCTTTGGTGTCTTCGTGCCAAGAAAAATTAAACATTCGAGGCTGCCGTGAACCCGAATCTCGAGAAGCTTTGAAGTGGATGAACGCCTGCAACCATGTCTCGGAAATATACCATTTGCTTAAAAGTAACTTGTGAAACACACCCGATTTACTTGAACTCGAGTAAAGAATTGTGCTCGAGCGGTTTTCTGCCGCTCGAACCTTAAAATCTGGGTTACAGTATGAAAAGCATGATTTTAGGAGTTATGAGCGACGTTCACGCCAACATTCACGCCCTTAAGGCGGCTTGGGCGGCATTTCAGGCTCGTGGTGTGACCCACACGATCTGCCTGGGCGATCTGGTCGGGTACGGCGCGTCACCGCTCGAGGTCATCTCATTCATGCGTGACAACAACATTCCAACCACCCTGGGCGCGAGCGATGCCCGCATCGCCTTCGAGCTTTCAGAAAACATTGAACCCCGCACCGGCGTGGCAGACCAAACCCTGGTTTGGACCAAAACCCAAATTGGCGAATCAGAAATGCGTTACATGCGCCAACTCAAAGTGGTCGAACGCCTGCAAACCCCACGTGGACGATTAAAATTCTTTCATGGACTGCCCGACGATCCAGACGGCAGGCTCGATTTGCAAGTCCACATCAGTGAACTCGATGCGCAACTCGAGGGTCTGAACGCCAGCATCATCATTTCGGGTGGCACGCACATTCCAGCGATTCAACGCACCAAAAACGGTGTCTTTATTAACCCTGGGAGCGTTGGTTTAAGCCTGAACGGCGAACCTGGCGCAGATTGTGCGATCATCGAATTTGGTTTGCGTCCAGAGGTGGATTTACTCAAAGTCAAATACGATTACCAAGCCGCCGCGTTCGACATTCTGACCTGGGGTTTGCCACCCGTCATTGCCGATGTGATCAAAGCCGGCAGTGCCAACCCTGGCAGTTCAAAACGTTAACAACCCGCTCCAAAGCGGTTTCTCGAGCCTTAAAAGACTGAGCATTTAATCCCAAGCTTCGGTCAGATCAGATTCGATCACGTCCAAGAAGACCCGCACCACCTCGGGATCAAAATGCGTTCCAGCCACCCGTTTGATCTCGTACAAGGCATCGGTTTTGGACCACGCGCCCTTGTAAGGACGTTCGCTTAACAGGGCATCGTACATGTCCACCACCGCCACCACCCGCCCCGTCAATGGAATGTTTATGCCAAACAAACCAATAGGATAACCCGTGCCATCAAAACGCTCATGGTGGGTCATGGCAATTTCTTCCGCCATTTGCAACAAGCGCGATTTGCCATCTTCGAGCATTTTTGCGCCCAAAGTCGTGTGGCTTTTCATGATTTCCCATTCAACATCGGTCAATGTGCCGCGTTTAAACAAAATCGCGTCCGGAACGCCAATTTTGCCAATGTCATGCAGTTGCGCCGCCGAACGCAGCAATTGCGCGTCGTCAAAAGGCAACCCCATGCGTTTGCCCACCGCCGACGCAATCCGTCCAACCCGCCGCGTGTGCGTTCCCGTGTCCGAATCCCTAAACTCCGCCGCGTTCGCCAGTCGCTCGAGCATCTCAAATTGCGCGTCCAGCACTTCCTGGGTTCGTTCCGCAACTTTGCTCTCGAGTTCGGTGGTGCGAATGCGGTACATTTCCGATTCGAGCCGCGATTTCTCGAGGTCAAATTTTGCCGCCAGCGTTTGCGTGCGTTGCTTGGCGGCATCGCTTTTGACGGTTGCCTCGAGGGCATGAAATTGTTTGAAATGCTCGAGCGCCAAGGTGATGTTGCCCCTGGCTTCAAAAATGGCGGACAGGTCTTTGTGGGTTTTTGCCAGTTCGTCGTGAGCGCCGACCTCTTCAAAGGCTTGGTGCGCTTCGGAGATCAGGTCAAACGCCAGATTCAGATTGCCAAGTTCTAGGTGAGCACGTCCCGAATCAACAATGCCATTGGCAAAACGTTTTCGATCACCAAAAGCTTGGGCAACCTCGAGTTGGGCATCAAAAAACTCGAGTGCTTTTCGTGGTTCGTGTCTTGCCATGTAGACACAACCAATATTGTTTAGAAGGGCAATCTCGGCTAAACGAAATTGTGTTTCTTGAGATGGTTTAAGAGCCTGCTCGAACAAATCTAAAGCCATTTGTAATTCTTGATTTCGCTGTGGGTCTTCTTCTGCTTTTGCTTCAGCCAATTCGAGATGAATCAAGCCAATCGCATTTAATGCCCGAATCATTGTGCGGATATCGCCAATATTTTGACTTAGCTCCAAGTTGCGTGTGTGATATTCAAGTGCATATTCATATTCCTCAAATGCACGATAAATCAAAGCGATGTTATTCAGAGCCGAACTCATACCACTCTGATTTTCGGTCTGCTGGGATAAACCAAGAGCGATTTCAAATCGTTCTAATGCTTCAGAAAGCTTGCCTTGATCGTGATAGACAAGTCCACACATACGTTCGCACTCGCCCAAGGTTATCAGATCGTCTAATTCCCTAGACAGTTCAACTGCTTCAAGCATGTATTTCAAAGCAATATCGTATTCCGACAGATAGTAATGGCTCGTTCCCAACCAACGCAGGCTTTGAGCCAGTGCATATTGGTCATCTAGGCTTCGAGCAAGTTCTACAGCTTCGGAAGCAGGCGTTAAAGCTTGACGTGGCTGGGTTTGCGACAATGCTTCAGCCAACTGAATCAATCTGTTCAGGTGCTCAGTTGTAACCACTTCTTGTATATGGGGGCTACTGCTGATCGTAAATTCTCCTTGGGTAGTCTTTTGTCCGTTACAGTCGCACATAGTCTACACATCTATTGGCGTTGCCAGAGTGCAAAAGCTGAGGGCGCAAGCCTGTATGTACTTCAGTACAATTTTTCAGAGCTTGACAGACTAACCAAAAGTTCATAATATACCCGCAACACTCTTACAGAAAACTTACAAATCCAAAAAAGCCTGTCGGAGACGCAGTCGGGAGACTACCATGAAGAAATTGTCAAAAATGATTATTGTTGCCCTCGGTCTTGTTCTTCTCGCTTCAGGTGTCGCATCAGCAAAGATAGACATCCTGAGAACTCCACCAACCGCCACAACTGCAAAATAAATTTAACCAGTCATGCACTCGAGAAAACTCGAGACGACCATACGAACTTAAAAAGCCCACCTGTCAATTCGGGGGCTTTTTTCATTTCAAAAACTTTTTCACCAACTCGAGCCTCAACCATCAACCTCGAGACTTGAGATTTGGCTTGGTGCTGGGGTTGCAAACGGAAAACTTGGCGGGTCAAACCCAAACTCGAGCGTGACTTGCTGCCAGGGTTAAAAAGCAAATCCTGTGCTTGTCACCCAAGAACCTTGATGCTAGGCTTTGGTCATGACCATGATTCCAGCATCCACAACTGTTCTTAAAGTCTTGGACTTGTATAGACGCTCTCGAGGTGTGACCCGAGCACAAGCACTAGAGGAATTGGTATCTCGAGCAAATGATTTTTTAACTTTTGAAATTGCTTCTCAGAATGTCAGATCACGAACTCGGGGTGTACCTGTCACCACCATACTGAAAGAAGCCCAAAATGCCGTAGATGAATTCCGAGCAGCACGAGAGAAAAAACATTGAGGATTGTTGTTGACACCAGCGTTCTGGTTTCGGCTTTAATCAGCGATGCTGGCACACCAAGCCAACTGCGTCGGGCATGGTTGGCTAAATCTTTTGTGCTGGTCATGTGTGAATTGCAATTTGAAGAACTAAAATGGGTTCTCGAGCGTCCCCAGTTTCGCAAGTATGTTTCTCGAGCCGAAGTTGGTACGTTCGTGAACGAATTGCGGGAACGGGCTTTTGTGGTTGAATCTTTTAAACCAGTGGATGTTTCACCCGACGAAAACGATAATTTCTTATTTGGTATGGCGCTACAAGCAAAAGCTGCGTTTGTGGTTTCGGTTGATCGAAAGCATGTTTTGTCCCTCGAGAAAGTTGGAAGCATTCGGGTGTTAAGTCCCGCACAGTTTATGGCTGGTATTCGAGTGAAGCGCAAGAAAAGAAGGATAAACTCCTCAAGAAAACTGGAGAAACGAACCAAAACTTAAACTCGAGCAACCACATCAACCTCGAGAAATCCAAAACGCGGGTTGTAACTCGAGCCTCAACCATCAACCTCGAGACTTAGTATTCGGCTTGGTGCTGGGGTTGCAAACGGAAAACTTGGTGGGTCAAACCCAAACTCGAGCGCAATTTGCTGCCAGCGTTTGAACGTCCACTGTGCTTGTTGTTCTTGACCATCCAAAACATAACTTTGGATTAAACCCGTCCAAGCGGTTTCATCGGTTTCGTTGATGCCCAAAATATTTTCGTACACCGATTCGGAATAAAATTTTGCTCGAGCTTCAAATTTTAGAGGCTCGAGTGACTCGAGGATTGCGAGACAGAAAGACTCGAGATTTCTACTTGGTTTCGTTCAGATGCTTGATGGTTGCCTCAAGTTGCGTATCAGTTCACAAAATCTTGACTTTTCAAGCGGGATTCTGGACAGCAAGAGTTGACTAGGATCAAGGAGGTGAAGGTGCATCAGCCGCAAAGAGTTGTAGGTCGTTAGGGTTAGGATTGTTGAGCAAGGTACAAGAATTTTAGAATTTTATTTGTGCAACCATTTCATAGCTGCTTCAATCTGAGAATCATGTCCCTGAGACAATGCTTCGAGATCAAGTGGAACAATCTGGTCAGGTGTTACTCGTGGGGGTAATAGGACACCATTTAAATCTGAATATAAACCAATACTATAAAGAAGGATTCCACCACCTGGATATTGTTTAGTCGTGGCACTACTTTCCAATGCGCCAGCAGTAGGCATACCGAAAACTCGAGCGACACCATTGGTTTGTAATAAATGTGCAAGCTGTTCACCAGCACTGTAAGTGTTGTTAGAAACTAAAATTGCTACTTTGCCCTTAAAGTGGGAAACTTGATTTAACTCAATAGGAAACATACCGTTATTTGAAGGGTCATCAAAATTTTTCCATGAAATTCCTTTTCCATCAAACTGAAAAATCCATTTAGTGCCATCTTTTTCGGTTGAGATCCGTCCAGGCTTTTCATAAAATGCCGCTGCCATTTTCATACTTGTTAAACTTGTACCACCTTCATTGTCACGTAAATCAAGTATTAGTGACTTAATATTTCTCTTTGATATATCAGAAATTATATTATGAAACTCACGTTCCTGATAATCTTTACATTCAGGTATTCTTATTAAATCAGTTTCGGGACTTAAACTATATAAAACAGGTGTATAAATTCTAGAATCTGAGCCTCTGATTGTTATAGTTTTAATTTCTTTTGATCTTTTAATTTTAATAATGGTTTCAGCGAAGCTAATTTCTTTTTCTCGTAGGGTAATTGCTGCGTCGCTAGGATTTACAATTTTATTATTTATTTCAATGACTATATCTCCAACATGCAAATCAGCTTTTTCAGCAGGACTATTTGGATAGACATAAGAAATGACAAATTTAGATTTATCGTGTTCGCCATAAAAACCAAACCTACCAGAACCATTAAATGTTCCAACTGAAAAATTCAAACCGTTACTCTCAAAATACTTTAAGTGAGTATCGTTAAAGGTATTTAACATTTTTTCAACTATATTTTTGTTTGCTTCATAACTACATTCTACTTCAGTTTTGCAACGTTCAGATAGCTCAGCTTTATACTTTAATACAATATTATCTATATTAGCCTTTCTTGGATTAATATATTCCTCTTTTAAAACTTTCTCGATAAAACTGAATAAATTATCGCCGATCTGCTGTTTTGAAGCAGCAGATATTGGAAATATGAGAATCAAAAGTAAAAGAGGAATATATCTGAATGGCATATTGAACTCCGTTGAGCTAAGGTCATTACAAACGTTGGCAATTCTAATTGGAAAAATTTTCAGATGCTATTTTGTAGTATTAACAACCACCACTTCCAGTTTTTGGGTCTGTTGGGGCTATTGGTGTTTGCTGCACTCCCTGAGTTGTAACAGTTTGTGAGCAGGCGCTGTATGTAGGTGTTCTGCCTGCTGTTGTTGCTCCTGATTCAACTTCAGGATTTAATGCGCCGCAACTTGCGAGAAGAAATGGAAAAACCAACACAAGAAATACTTTTGTCATAAAACTCCTCCGAACGCTTCTATCACTTGCCACACAGACTGAACGCCTGTGTTCCCCGAAAACACCTTAGAAGTAATTTTCTCAAGTGCTGATAAGGCTGGAATTTCTGCTTTTTGTTGCAATTGAGGAATCAAACCATGTGAACGGAACAGGTTTTTTGCGGCGACTTTTAACATTTCGCTGTGGATTTTTGATTTTTCGCTTGCTTCCAACGTATGTGATTAGCGAGGATTTGCATACAAATCCAGCAACGTATTAAACCCGTTCACACCAGCTAACTTCCCCGTTTCGATCACGCTTTTGAAAGCACTAAACGCAGTCGCTCCACTCAACGTTTTCGACCCAGCACTCAACTTCCTCGAGATCACCGCAGGACGCAAGATTCTTTCAGCACTGTTATTCGTCGGACTAACACTCGTATCAACCAAAAAACGAAGTAATGACCCTCGAGCATGATGCCACTCAAGTTCAGATTGCAACCTCACATTGGCTTTATTCGATAAGCTTTTGGACTCGAGTAATCGGTCTAATCGTCGAGTCAAACAACGTCCAGCCGAGTCGAACTTTTTTCGTTCGAGCAACCCCTCTTGAAAAGCCTGATGCAATTTCAAAGCCTTCTTGAAAACGGCTCGAACTTCCAACAGAAACTCGTGTGATCTACCTCGTTTTGGTTTTTCGAGTAAAACTCGAATATTCTTCAGAATATGTGCCACACACTTCTGCTGTTTAACACTCGAGAATACTTTCGCGTCATAGGTTACAAACCGATCCGTAACAAGCACCCCAGTGTAATTGCTTGGAATGATTTCACCCACTTCAACCGCTCGGTGTTGATCTCGAATTTGGTACACGACACTCGAGTTGGTTTTGAAACCCATCAAGTACGCGCTTTTGCCGTTCAACCACCAACTCGTATCATCCGTGTTCACCATAGAACTGTGTTGAACTGCTTCACGTAAAGTTTGGTATTTCAAACCCACAATCCCAAACTCGAGATTCCCCTGTTTTACCGCTTGCTGAGTCAAAGCACTTTGCGTAACTCGAGTGTTGGTCAGCATTTCAAGTACCGCAGGAACTTTACGAGCAGTGATCCCAAAAGCAAACTGTAAGGCAAGCCCCGCAGCGATTAACCGTGTTCCTAAACGATGGGCTGTTGCTCCATGTTGAGTGGTGGCGATGTCAGGGTGTGAGCCTTTAATTTCGATCTTGCAAACAGCGCAGGTGTTCACGCTCAATTCGTACTTCGTAATCAGGGGTTTGATGATTGGTAAGTCGCTGATGTACGCAAACTCGAGTTTCTGGAATTGCGTTGGATTCCCACACTTGGGGCAGTTCAAAGGCGCGGGGACGTTGATGGTGTTGGTGATTTCATCAGGTGTTGGGATTGCGCGATATTTGAAAGTACCAATGCCTGGTTTTCTGCCTGGTGGTAATGGTTTTTTCTTGGGTGTGTTCCGACTGAATGGTGCGGCTGTTCGCGCTTGTTTGCGTTTGAGTGCTTCAAGTTCGGTTCTTAAGCGTTCGTTTTCAGTTCTTAACTCGAGCACAATCTTGATCAGATCGGCTTTGCTGAGTTTATTTGGATCAGGCAATTTTGCCATGAAAGATTCTACCGCATCTGACTGACCCGCTAATCATGTAC
>JAYVRX010000128.1:0-15929 GCA_043775825.1 Deinococcales bacterium | reverse complement strand
CCACCGTTGGCTTGTTCAGCGGCGGCGGTAGCATTACCGATTTTGGCAACCGAGCCACCCCGCAATGGAGCGGTCAACGTGCTATACCACGGGCATTGCTGGCTCGAGTTCCCGATCTGGCGGATCGCAATTACGCGATAGAGCTGGCAATTACCGACCAGATTCAACTCGAGGGACTGCGCTGTAAGTTTGTCAATCTCGATGGGGTGTCGCAGCGCTTAAAAGAACAAAAACTCGGCTTTGTACGTGGAATGATCCGACGCTTTAAGATGTACTGGCAGATTTTTAAATATGCGGTGCTCGAGCGTAAACGTCACACTCAAACACGGTCTTAAATGCTTAACGGCTGACCAAATCCACAGCCGTACCGTCGGCGGTCACGTAGCGCACCGTGCCGATGCCTGGCACAAAATA
The DNA here is from genome assembly GCA_043775825.1 of Deinococcales bacterium. Taxonomy (GTDB): domain Bacteria; phylum Deinococcota; class Deinococci; order Deinococcales; family JAAFIG01; genus JANXTZ01. Next base: position 15,515 of record JAYVRX010000128.1, on the reverse strand, counting down.
CAAATCGCTGACGCTACGCCCGCCGCTCGAGGTGCTAACCGATTGGCGAATCACAAAGGCATTAAAACGTCCGCCTTTGACACTGATGCCCTCGCTGGAAAGAATTGCGCTCGAGATGGCAACCACGCTGCTTCCGACCTTGCTCGAGCTGCTCCAACGTGCGCCGACTGCCAGGGGTGCGGCTGGATAGACTGCCAGTGCTGGTTTGTACTGCGTCACCGTGTTATTGCGTTTTGTGCCGATCAGGTTCACACCCAGGCTGGTGACTTGAATGTAATCTTCTTGCACGGTTGAACCGTTAAAAATGTGCGCCAGAATGACGGCATTTATTCCAAAAACATTGATTGTTTTGGTGTATTGCTGGGTCTCATTGTTGGAATAGACCCATTTTAAACCTGGTTTGCTGGGGTAATAATCGCTTTGGGCGCTGGTCGAAAGGCTCAGAAAAACCAGAAGTACCGTCAATCTCGAGAACCATTTCATTTTTCTTCCCCCAGTTCAGCACCGCGCAAGGTGGCGGCTCGGACGGCTTCGATCAAGCTCGAGCGAAACGTGTAACGCTCAATTTCGGCAATGCCGGCAATGGTTGTTCCACCAGGGCTGGCGACTTCATCTTTTAAAATTCCTGGATGAACGCGGCGCAACAGCAACTCACCCGTCGAGATCAGCAGTTTGCCAGCCAGTTCAATCGCCAATTTGCGGTTTAAACCCATCCGCACGCCACCATCGGCAAGTGCCTCGGCAAAAATCGCGGCGTAGGCTGGACCAGAACCGACCATGCCCGTAAAGGTATTGAACAAGGGTTCTGGAATGTCGTAGACATCGCCCACCGACGCAAACAGGGCGTTCGCAAACTCGAGATCGCCCAAAGCGCTGGCATCTTCATGCCCAACAACTGCCGTTGCCGATTTGTGAATGGTTGCGGCAAGGTTTGGCATGGCGCGAACCACTCGTTTTGAGTTGAGGTTTCGTGAAAGTCGATCTAAATTGACGCCCGCCATGATCGAGATAAACCCTGCATCGGCTTTGGAAACCCACTCTGAGACTGTTGGAAAGACTTTGGGTTGAACGCAAATGAGCACGCGTTCGGCTTTGGAGAGATCAGAACGTTCGATCAGTTTGACCCCGTACTTGGCGCTCACTTCCTCAGCTTTACCACTAGCACCGCCAATCACACCAACTTCAGTTGCGTCTAGAAGTCTGGAGTTGAGAACTCCCTCGAGAATGGCTTCACCCATTTTGCCCACGCCAACAAATGCAAGTTTCATTGTTTTACATTCTACAAGCCAACTGACGGCAGACCCAAACAAAACCGTCACGCCAAAACCGACCCTCTCGAGATTGCTTGGCAAACAATTTGCCTTTGTTAAAGTATTCAAGGGTCTGGCTTTGGACTCAGTCTATTTTTGGTATACCAGGACTTGACGCATAACAATGCGGCTTGTTACACTTGGACTCGTGGTGCTCGTATCGAAAAAACAGCTTTTCGGGGACTTGGGATAACACCCAAGGCGCTTTTGCGTAACCCCGGCTCGAGCGTTTCGAGCCGGATTTTTTTTGTTGCAAAATTCAACATTTGAGGTTTCCATGAATGACACTGAATACTCGAGCAACCGTTGGTCAATCATCGACAGTACCCTGCGCGAAGGCGAACAATTCGCCAAAGGTAACTTTTCGTTAGCCGACAAAATTGAAATTGCCAAAGCTTTAGATACCTTCGGTGTCGAATTCATCGAAGTCACCACCCCAATTGCCACACCCGAAAGTCGTAAAACTGCCGAAACCCTCGCCAGCCTCGGGTTAAAAGCCAAAGTCATCACCCACACGCGCTGTCACATGGACGACGCTCGAGTTGCCATCGAAACTGGCGTGGCGGGACTGGATTTACTGTTCGGCACTAGTTCGTACCTGCGCGAATTCAGCCACGGCAAAAGCATCGCCCAAATTATCGAAACTGCTCGGGAAGTTATCGAATACGTCAAATCGCACAACGTCCAAGTTCGTTTTTCTGCCGAAGACACCTTCAGGAGTCAAGAAGCAGACTTGCTCGAGATTTATAAAGCCGTGGACAGCATGGGCGTTAACCGCGTCGGGCTGGCGGACACCGTTGGCGTGGCAACCCCGCGACAGGTTTATACCCTGACCAGTGAAGTACGGCGTGCAGTCTCGTGCGATATCGAATTTCATGGACACAACGACACGGGTTGCGCCGTGGCAAACGCTTTCGAGTTTCTCGAGGCTGGTGGCACGCACGTAGACACCACCATTTTGGGCATCGGCGAACGCAATGGCATCACGCCGCTCGGTGGGTTTTTGGCACGCATGTTCACCGTAGACCCGCAAGGTTTAATGAACAAATATAAGCTCGAGATGCTGCCCGAACTGGACACGATGATCGCCAAAATGACGGGATTGCCGATTCCTTGGAACAATTATTTGACCGGCGAATTTGCCTACAACCATAAAGCAGGAATGCACCTCAAAGCCATTTACCTCAACCCCGGCGCTTACGAAGCCATTCCGCCAGAAGTCTTTGGGGTTGGCAGAAATATTCAAATCGGCAGCAAGTTAACGGGCAAACACGCCATTGCGTTCCGCGCCAAAGAGCTTGGACTGCATTTTGGTGATGATGCCCTTCGCGCTGTGACCGACAAGATCAAAGCCCTGGCAGATCACGGCGACCTTGACGACGAGCACCTCAACGATATTTTGAAGAACTGGGTTACGGCGTAATGAAGCTCGAGAATGTCTTAATAAAAGGCTTGCCTACATGAAAGCATGGCAGTTGCTTCAATACCTGATGCTTTTCGCAGGCTTCTTTCTAATCTGGTCTTATCAGACTGATCCGCAAAGTCATGGGGATTGGCGCGAAATTCGGGTGCTCTCGGCGATCAAGAGTTTTGATGCTCTCGACAATACTGAAACTGTAAAGATTGGTTTTGAGCAGACCCTAACAAAGCAAAAAGGTAAACTTGTGGTTACGTGTCCAGACGGTGGCTTTTGTACAACTATTTTATTAAAGGATTACACGCCTGGGAAACGTATGTGTGTTGAAATGGTAAGTCCTGAGTTTATTGCCCCAGGAGTTTGGCAAGAAAAATGCCGTAAACCTCAAATAAATCGAATACAACTCTGGGCTGGTGGGGCAATCATTGCCTTAGCTTCGATTTTTTTTGGATTTGATTGGTTACGCCCGAGATGGTTACGCAGTTGGAACAGACTATGAACCTCGAGATTCACGATTATTTGGCGTTTACAGATTCCGTAAAAGGTGGAAACGGTGCGGCGGTTGTTTTTGGTCTTGCTATGGATTCAGATCGAAAAATGCAAGAACTTGCTGCCAGTTTGGACGCTCCAGCCACGGTTTTTGTGGGAATCAGTGAAAAACTGTTTGAAGAAGAATCGATTCTGCCATTACGCCTTCGATTCTTCACTCCAGAACTCGAGGAGAACATTTGCGGTCACGGTACAATCGCTGCCATTCACGCGATTGAGGCTCGAGGGGAAATCAACGGCTGGAAAATTCCGTCGGGCGAATTTCAAATTGAACTGCATGACGGCATTGTGAACGCAAAACTCGAGAAAAATATTGCTTGGCTTGAATACGGCGATGCTCGAGCTTGGGAGCTTGACGTTGACCGTGATGATGTGGCGCTGGCTTTGGGACTCGAGCCGGATGAACTTCACGAGGACATGCCCGTTTTGGCAGCCACGGCAGGTCGGGCAAAATTGATTTGCGGCGTGCCGAGCACCAGTTATCTTGATGCTATCGAACCCGATTATGACCGAATCAAAGCTTTGAACCTCGAGACTGAGACGACTGGACTGGTGGCGTTCACTTTTCCGGGGCGCGGTGGGTGTTTTACCGACAGCCGACATTTCGCGCCACTCGCTGGGATTCCTGAAGACATTGCCACGGGCAATGCCCACGCGGCACTGGCGGCTTATTTGGCAAGGGAAAAGTTTTTTGATGATGGATTGCGAATTTTTTCTGGAGCGCAAGGGTACGCGCTCGGCAAACCATCAAAACTCGAGGTGAAATGCAGCGTGAACAGGGGAGAAGTCTCAAGGGTCTGGGTTGGTGGAAAAGCTGTGAAGGTCGAGTCGTGAACATTGTAAAGTACACGGTTTTTGCCGCATACTCGAGCCTCAACGCTGGAAAACGTGTTGCTGTGATCGAATCAGGCGCACTCGAGAATCATGAATTTCAGAAACTTGCCGTTGAATCGGGCGAGCCGTTGACGGTATTCATTGTCTCCTCAAGTGCGACTGAAGTTATTGTGCGCATGTTCACACCCAAAAAAGACAAAGGCGAAAGCGATTCTGGTGCGCTGGCGGCACTCGAGCATCTGAGCTTACAACTCGAGTCTGATGTCAAAGTGGTGATGTCTGAAACGATGCAAGCCAAACGGGTTGATAACACTTGGTACTTGCAACAAGGCGATGCTCGAGCTTACGCGGTTGATGTTGCTGCCGTCGAAACGTATGCAGCCATCGCCCTTGATATTGCGCCCAGCGAACTTTCGCTCGAGTTTCCAATTGCATCGGCGACCATATCACGCCCAAATCTAATTGTTCCAGTCAACAGTTCCCAAATTCTGGATTCAATCAATCCAAACTTTGAAGCCATTACCAAAATCAACCAGCAAACCAACACTCGAGGTTTGATCGCGGTGTTTTTCAACCCCCAAGCCCTCAAACACCCTGGTTCTAACCCGCCGCGCTCGAGTACCTGGGTGGATTTTCGTTACTTTGCACCACTCAAAAACATTATTGAAGACAATGCCTCGAGCAATACGTTTGCGACCTTGGTTGGTTATATGGCGTTCGTGGGTTTGCTACCCGCCAATCAATGCAGCGTTCGCGCCGCGCAGGGTTACAAGATGGGTGCGCCATCGGAATTGTTTGCCGTCTGTGAAAGTCGTGAATCTCGAGCCGATGCTGTTTGGGTCGGCGGGCGCGTGCGAAGGGTGAATTCATGATTGTTCGCCATTGGCAAGAATCTGATATTCCCGCCGCGCTACATTTGATGCGTGAACTGGCGGTGTTTGAAGAATACTTGGATGGTTTCGCCGCCACCGAAAGCATTTTGCTCGAGCAAGGCTTCAAGCTTCAACCGCCAAATTTTTACGTGCTGGTTGCCGAGTTGGACTCGAGCATTCAAGGCGTGCTGGTGTATTACTTTCTGCCGTATACCGCCAGCGCGAAACCGATGCTCTTTATCAAAGAACTGTTCATTGCCGACACCGCTCGAGGACAAGGTTTGGGTCAAGCGCTAATGCGTGAAGCCTCGAGAATTGCCCTTCAGAAGGGTTGTGTTGGCATGAAATGGACGGTTGCAGCCTGGAACGAACCCGCCAAAAAATTCTATGCGGGGCTGGGCGCGACAGCACACCCAGTTTGGATTGAGCACACGCTCACAGGCTGGGCGCTCGAGAAATTGGGGAAACAACATGAATAATAGTTTCAAAACCACGTTTGACCGATTTGTGAATGCCCTCAACACCAGGGATGCAGACACGCTCGAGACGATTATTGCCGATGGTTTTCGTTTTACGGGAACAGCCGCCCAGTTTCAGGACAAAGCCGAACGTATTCGTACCGTGCAAACCAGTCTTGCGTTTCCAACATTGAAGTACCGCAATATTGAATTTGAAACTTTTGGCGACACCTGTTTGGCTTATGCTGAATTTCAGTACGAAAATATGGTCGGTGATGTGCTCGAGTTTGGACGCGCGACTTTTGTATTTGTGAAACGAATGGACGCCTGGAAACTGGTTGCGCAGCACAACTCGCACGTCAAGAGGTGAAATATGAACCCGCAAACAATGGCTGAAAAAATTCTTTCAAAACGCGCTAGTAAAACCGTGTTTGCGGGTGATCTGGCAGTAGTCGAAGTGGACAACGTCATGATCGTTGATTCCATCGCAGAATCCGTGATTGAAATCCTCGAGACTGAACTTGAAGCGCTGCCCAAATACCCCGAACGCGTCAGCATCGTGATTGACCATGTTGCGCCAGCCTCGAGCGTCAATGTTGCCAAATCGCATCAAGCCGCTCGAGCTTTTGCGGCAAAAACGGGCGTGAAATTGTTTGACGTTGGACGCGGCATTTGCCATCAGGTGTTGATCGAGGAACGCCTCGCGTTTCCTGGCGCAATTGTGCTCGGTTCGGATTCGCACAGCACCACTTACGGCGCTGTTGGCGCGTTTGGCACCGGTATGGGCGCGTCCGACATTGCCATCGCCGCCGCCAGTGGTAAAACCTGGCTTCGAGTTCCCGAAAGTGTGAAAGTGAACCTGACAGGTGAACTTGTTGGCGATGTCAGCGCCAAAGACGTTGCGCTCGAGATGATTCGGGTTCTCACCGCCGACGGTGCGACCTATCAAAGCATCGAAATTCATGCTGGAGATCGATTCTCGAGGGGCGAACGCATGACGCTGGCGAACCTCTGCGTCGAGGCAGGTGCAAAAGCCGGAATGGTTGTGCCTGGCGGCGAAATTTTAGACATGTATGAAGTTCCAGATTGGGTGTATCCCGACCAGGGCGCAAAATACATCAAAGAAATCACCATTGACATCCGTAGTTTGACGCCGCGCATGAGCGTACCTAGTTATGTAGATAATGTCGAAACCGTCGCCAGTTTGCGCGGCAAACACGTTGATCAGGTTTTTATTGGCACTTGCACCAATGGACGACTCGAGGATTTGCATGTTGCCGCCGCGATTTTAAAGGGTCGCAGGGTTGCCGCAAACACGCGCTTGCTGGTGATTCCAGCCAGTTCGCAAGTGCTCGAGCAAGCGATGGCGGATGGTAGTTTACTGACGATCATTCAAGCAGGGGCGACGCTCTCAACCCCAGGTTGTGGTCCTTGCATGGGCAGGCATCAGGGCGTGCTCGCGCCAGGGGAAGTTTGCGTTTCAACCAGCAACCGCAATTTTATTGGACGCATGGGCGATGCCAAAGCTGAAATTTATCTTGCAAGTCCAGCCGTGGCGGCTGCAACGGCGGTCGTGGGCAGCATCGCGCTGCCAGAAGATTTACTCGAGGTGCAATATGTCTGAACCATCGCGTGAATTATTCACTAAAGAAGAATACTTGAAACTCGAGCAAACCAGTCCTGTGCGTCACGAGTTCGTTGGTGGGTTTTTGTACGCAATGGCTGGAGGCTCGAGTCAACATGCTCGAATTTGTTTAAATATTGCAGCGAGTTTTTTGGGATTTGCACGCGGGAAAACGTGCCGCGTTTACCAAGAAGCCATGAAATTTCAGTACCGCAATGACGTGTACTATTACCCCGATGTCATGTTGGTCTGTGACAAACCATTGCCTGATAAATTCTTTGAAAACCAGCCCTGTGTTTTGGTGGAGGTACTTTCGCCCAGCACTCGAGAAACCGATTTGCGGGAAAAACAAATTGCTTGTACTACAATCTTGAGTTTGCAAACCTATTTGATTGTTGAGAGTAAAAAGCGTGTCGTAATTCATCATTACCGTGATGAATTTGGCGAATGGCAATCTAAGAATCTCGAGGGTGATGGTTCAATTGCTATCCCTTGCTTGGGTGCAACTTTAACGCTTGAAGAAATTTTTGAGGGCATTTTGTGAGACTTTACTGTTGTGCAAATTTCGAGGCTCGAGTATGAAGTTTTTTCTGGTTGATGCGTTTACCAATAAAACTTTTTCTGGCAATCCTGCTGGTGTCGTACCGCTCGAGACTTGGTTGCCAGATCAGGTCATGCAAAACATGGCGATGGAGCACAACCAAGCCGAAACCGCGTTTTTTGTGCCCGAAGCCGACGGTTTTAGGTTGCGCTGGTTTACACCCACCGTCGAAGTTAACTTTTGCGGTCATGCCACGCTTGCCAGTAGCAAGGTTTTATTCGATGAACTCGAGTACGCGCAGCCTGAAATCAAGTTTTTTACCAGGGTTGGCGAGTTGCGGGTCAAACGCGTTGCTGACAAACTCGAGATGGATTTTCCAGCTTTCGCGCCCGAACCTGTGCTCGAGATTCCAGATTTTTTAGAACAAGGACTTGGGGTCAAACCGCTGGCGGTGTACAAAAATTTTGAGAATTACTTTTGCATCCTCGAGTCAGAACTGGTGGTTGTATCGCTCAAGCCCGAATTTCCAACCATTGCCAAATTGCACCCGATGATGGTTTGTATCACCGCAAAAGGCGAGAGCGCCGATTTTGTCTCGAGGTACTTTGCACCCAGCGAAGGGATTCCTGAAGACCCCGTGACGGGTTCGATACACGCGACGTTAACACCACTTTGGGCAGGGCGCCTTGACAAAACGCTTTTACAAGCGCGTCAAGTATCGCAGCGTGGTGGTGATCTCGAGTGTGAAATGAACGGTGATCGCGTGCTGATTCGAGGTCAAGCGGTGGTGTATTTGCGCGGTGAAATTCAATTGGAGGCTTGAAATGGCTCGAGTTTGGAAATTTGGGGATAGCATCAACACCGACGACATTCTGCCTGGAAAGTATGCACCGTTTATGGTGGGTGCAGATGTATTTCACAAGTACGCCTTCGCGCATTTTCGCCCCGAATTTGCCGCGCAAGTCAAACCGGGCGATTTGCTGGTTGGGGGTCGCAATTGGGGTTTAGGCTCGAGCCGAGAGTATGCGCCCAAAGCCTTGAAGAAACTCGAAGTTGGCGGCATTGTTGCGCACTCTTACGCCCGAATTCATTACCGTAACCTCCTCAACCTTGGGATTCCAGCGTTCGAGAGCCTCGAGATTCCAGATCTGCTCGTTGACGGTGAAGAGGTTGAATTTGACCTCGAGACTGGTAGAATTACGCGTTTGGATGGCACGGTTTTGCAATTGCCGCCCCCACCAGAATTCCTTCGAGAAGCGCTCAAGGAAGGCAGTATTCTCGAGTATTACAAGAAGTACCAGAAGTTTCCAGGAGAGTCATGAACGAAGAAGAGCAAAGTTTATTTGTCAACTGCCCCGTCTGTGCCGAAGAACTCGAGATTCCCAGTGAAGCGTGGGACGAGTTTGAGGAGGGCGATATTCTGGTCTGCGAATCTTGCGGCGCGGAATTGCAAATTGTCAGTCTCGACCCGCCGGAATTTGATTTGCTGGGTTTGTTGACCGAATGCCCCAGTTGCGGCGCGGAAATCGAACTAACCGACGAGCAACTTGAGGAGAACAGTAAAGTCACCTGTCCAGATTGCAACACCACGTTTAACGTGGAATTTGAGGAAGCCGAATAAAATTGCATTCGTCGGGAAAACCCCGTTGAAGTAGGGGCGCCGCTCGCTGCGCCCAGCTTGAAAGGCGCTTGGCACGAAGAAAACCGTTTTGCGTGGAGGAAAGAATATGGCAAAAATTAAGTTTGAAAACCCAGAATCAGGTGCAATCATCGAACTCGAGAATCCAGAATTGGGCGAGATCGTGATTGATGACGAAACCGGCGCAGAGTTTGAAGTCACCAGTCTCGAGCCGCCCAAGCTTGAAGCCGCCCCGCAAGAGGCAGAGGATTGGGGCGAATAAGCATTCATGGCTGAACTTGCCTTGGTTTATGACCGTGTCCGTGAGGATGAAAAAATGTTGTTCGCCGCGCTCGATGGTCTTGGTGTGGAGTATGACAAAGTTTATGCGCCCCAACTCAGTTTTGATTTTCATGCCGCCAAACCGCCCGAGTGGAAGGTGGTGATCGAGCGTTGCGTGTCGCAATCTCGAGGCTACGCGATCAGTGCCTCGCTCGAGGCTTGGGGCGTGGAGGTGGTGAATCCGTCGTTGGTGATTGCCAACTGCGGTGACAAGCTTGTGACCAATGCGTTGCTCGCCAAGAATGGTATTGCCACGCCGCGCACCCAGGTTTGTTTTGATGGTGAAACTGCTTTAAAAGTGATTGAAGAAATGGGTTATCCCGTCATTATGAAGCCACCCGTGGGTTCGTGGGGGCGGTTGCTGTCTTTGATTCGTGATCGTGACGCCGCCGAAACTGTGCTCGAGCATAAAGAAGTGCTTGGCGGCTATCAGCATCAGATTTTTTACATTCAAGAGTCAATCAATAAACCAGACCGCGACATTCGGGCTTTTGTTGCAGACTGCAAGTGTATTGCCGCAATTTATCGAAACTCGAGCCACTGGATTACGAATACCGCCAGAGGTGGCAAAGCCGAGAACTGCCCCGTCACGCCCGAGATTGCCAGCCTCGCCGAACGCAGCGCGAAAGCGGTTGGCGGTGCGGTGGTCGCGGTGGATTTAATGGAAGACCCAACTCGAGGTTTGATGGTGATTGAAGTGAACCACACGATGGAATTTAAGAATTCTGTCAGCACCACAGGCGTGGATATTCCCAAGAAAATCGCAGAGTACGCGATTTCCAAGTTGTAAAAATTCTCAATATAGATTAGAAACCAAGCTTGAGTCGTGCGTCTGACCCAAGCTTGGTTCGTTTTCAGGAATTTGGAACGCTCGAGCGTAACGCAATAAACGGCTCGAAAGGTTCAATTCGGTACTCACCTGCGTTGGCTGGAACGATCACGGTTTCAAACTTGCCCAACGTTACTCGAGCGTTGCCCAAAACTACGTCGGCGCGACCTGCCGTCACCGTGAGGGCATGAAAGCTCGAGTGTTCGGTGTTGGAAACCACGGTCATCTCAGTGCCGTGGATTTCCTCGAGTAGAAAGTATTCGCATTCGACTCGGGTTTCAACTGCGTTTTGAGCTTTCATGACGGCGTGGTTGATCTCGCCGCTCGAGTTGGGGTTGGTGACAGTAATACTTTGCTCGATGTGAAGGGCACGTCCAGCACTGGCGGGACGATCCCAATCCCAAACGCGGTAAGTCGTGTTGGATGTTTGTTGCACTTCGTAAATCAGTAACCCTGGTCCAAGCGCGTGCACTGTGCCTGCGGGCATCATGACTGTTGCGCCAGTTTCGACTTTATGCTTTTGTGAAACTTCGAGAATACTGCCATCCCGAATGGTTCGCTCGAGTTGGGCGGCGGTTGTGCCTGGTTTTACGCCTGCGATTAATTCTGCGCCTATTTTGGCGTCCAGGACATGCCATGCTTCAGTTTTGCCAAATTGACCTTGCCCCTCGAACTTGAGCGCTTGCTCATCGTTGGGATGTACTTGAACGGATAGCCAATCGGCACAATCTAAAATTTTGATTAGCAACGGAAACCGTGTGCCAGTGCGTTCTAAGGCTCGAGTGCCCAAAAGGTCTGCTCCCAAAACCCGAGATACTTCTTCGAGTCTTTGACCGGCATGCGTACCACTTTTGATTTTGTTGCCTTCAAACACCAACCAGGCTTCACCGTAAGGTTTGTCGAGGTTTGGTTTTAATTGTTGACCGCCCCAAACGCGGTGGTGGTATTCGGATACGACTTGTAAAAGTTCAGGCATGATTTATCCTTTTGCGGTGTAATGAACTGTGTTTCTACCTGAATAAGTCTAACCCGTATTTCGTAACCCTGCCGCAATGCCTTGAATGCTCAGTAACAACGCCCGCTCGAGATTGGCAAGGTCGGGGTGATCGCTGGGCAGGGCGCGGTAACGCTTGAGAAGTTCAACTTGAACATGATGGACAGGGTCAACATAAGGATTGCGCAGTTCGATGCTGCGTTTCAAGCGCAATTCTCGCTCGAGGATGTCTGTGCCGATGGCATTTTTGACCAGTTGTACTGTGCGTTCAAACTCGAGTTTGATGTTCTCAAAAGTTTTGGAATCTTTGCCCAGGCTCGAGTAACGCGCAAAAATACCCATGTCGGTTTTGGCGAGGCTCATTTGGGCGTTGTCTAAGAGGCTGCGGAAAAATCCCCATTCGCGGTACATTTCCTGAGCCAACCCTGGTTGCTGCCCTTCGATGCTTGCCAGTCCAGCACCCAAACCGTACCAGCCAGGAATGTTGGCTCGGGTTTGCGTCCATGCCTTCACCCACGGAATGGCGCGTAAATTCTCTAAGGTGGCTTTGCCAGGGCGACGAACTGGGCGAGACGCAATTTTTAAACCCGCAATTTCGTTGATCGGCGTGGCAGCCTCAAAGAACGCCAGGAAGTCTTTGGATGTGACCAAACTCGAGTAAGCCTCGCTCGAGGCATTGGCGGCGCTCTGAAGGGCTGTACGGTAGTGTTCTGGGTATGCTTTGTGCTCTTCAGAAGCTTTTAACAGCAAAGCATGAAGCAGTTGCTCGAGGTTTCGTTTGGCAATGGCGGGGTTGGCGTAACGCTCAGACAGTGCTTCGCCCTGTTCGGTGATCCGCAAACCACGCCCGATAGTGCCCTCGGGTTGCGCCAGAATGCCCCTGGCGGCGGGTCCACCGCCGCGCCCGATGCTGGTGCCGCGACCATGAAAGAAGGTGTGCTGAACGCCAGCCGTCTCGAGAACTTTGGTCAGTTCTTCCTGGGCGCGGTACAACGCCCAGTTCGCCGCCAGAAAGCCCGCCTCCTTGTTGGAGTCTGAATAGCCGAGCATAATTTCTTGCGCTCGAGTGCCTAATTTGGCGCGGTAGACCTTACTTGCCATTAGTTGCGTGACAATCTGCGGCGCATTCTCGAGGTCGGTTGGTGTCTCAAAAAGTGGCGAGACATCGACGTTTTGCAGTCCCGCCTCACGTGCCAGAATCAGCACCTCGAGAATGTCTGAAACGCTCTCGGCATGGGAAATTACATAACGCCCGAAGGCTTGAACGCCACTTTCCCGCATGGCGTCGCGCACCGCCTCAATCGGCTCGAGTGCCAACGCAATGTTGTGTGATCGAACCGCGCCAACGGGCAGCAATGGTCGTTCCGAGGTTAGTTCTTGCTCGAGCAATGCCACCCGTGCGGACTCATCAAGGCTCGAGTATGCCCCGTGTGCGCCACCAACCGCCAGTAACTCTTGCACCGCGATTTCAAGATTCCCAGAGAATTCACGCACGTCTAAGCTAACAAGATGCGTGCCGAAGGTTTTTGCTCGAGCCAGCACTGGACGAGCAAAAATCCGTGCCGTGCGGTTTAAACCCGTTGCCTCCAGGGTATTCACCACCCGCTCGAGGACGGGCACAGCTTTGGGCTTTGGATGCTGCTCGAGGCTATCATGGAGTGTTTCAATTTCACTGCGCCAAGGTTCGTCATTTGTACTCAAATCACGTCCAATGGTCATTCGGGCGCGGTGTCCAGAAGCTTGGGCAAAAAGTGTTTTTAAACCAGTTTTTAAATCCTCGGTGGCTCGAGCGGCATGGTACGCCAAGGTTTCGCGGGTGACTTGTGGGGTGACGTTTGGGTTGCCGTCTCGATCACCGCCAATCCAGGAATACAACTTAAACGGCAAACTCAAAGTGCTGCGTTTGCCCAGTATGCCAATCCCAAATTCGGCTTCTAGCGCTTCACGAAGATCAAACTCGAGCGCTGGTAGGGCGCTAGCAATATTGCCCAAATACGCCAACCCACCCTGAACTTCGTCGCGCACCGTTGGGTTTCTCGAGTGCAATTCCAGGGTGCTCCAGAGCGCCTCAACCCGCGCCGAAATTCTGTCGAGCACGACCTCGCGTAAATCTTCACGCTCCAGGTCAACCAAATCGTTGCTGATCGCGTCCAAATGCGCACGAACGGTGCGCCGACGCATTTCCGTTGGGTGCGCCGTGAAGGTCAAACCAAGCTCGAGGTTGGCAATCAAATTTAAAATTTCCGTTGCGCCCAACCCTCGAGCTTTCAGTTGTTGTACCGTATCGCGCAAACTCTGCTTGCGTGGCTCAAGGGTGCGCGAATCAATGCTAGGCTCGAACAGACCGTGCCGCCGTACCCGGTGGCGTTCCTCAGCCAAGTTGACCAACCAAAAATAATGCGAGAACGCCCGCACCAGATTCTCGGCGTCGAACAAACCCAAATTCGAGATTAAAGCCTCGAGTTTTAAGACCAAATCCGTGTTTTCAGGTTCGAGTCGAATGCTTTTGGTCAACTCTCGCACTTCCTCCTCGAGTTGATAAAAACGAATTCCGACCTGTTCGCGTAAAATTGCGCCCAGCACATGCCCAAGTGCGTCCACATCACGGGCGAGTGGGTCACGGGTTTCATTTTGCATTCTTCACCTCTTGAAAAATTTCACCCTCGAGTTTGCCAATATCGTTGCCCTCTAGAAAACTGTAACGCGCCATGCGGCTCACGATATTATTGTTTAAATCAAATTCGACGGCATTGAAAATGCACTTTCCTTGCGCAACCTCGTTTTTTTGCGGTAAACCTGTCCGAAACTTATAAATGGCGGCATCCAAACCCATGCCGATGCTCGAGTCTTGCGGTCCAGTCATGCCAGAATCGGTTTGAAACGCCGTGCCAGCAGCTAAAAATCGTGTATCTGCGGTTGGGACATGAGTATGCGTGCCGATGAGCGCCGCAATACGCCCGTCAAAATGCCAGGCGAAACACGCCTTTTCCGAAGTTGCCTCCGCATGAAAATCCACGAACACCGCGCCCAGATTGTCCTGCTCGAGAATTTCCTCGAGTGCGGCAAAGGGGTCATCTAACGGGTTCATGTAAATCCTGCCTAAAAAATTGGTGACCGTGATCCGTTCACCGTTCACATCAAAACTCGCCGCACCGCGACCAGGCGCACCGCTCGGGTAGTTCTTTGGGCGCACGACTCTTGGATCATCAATCAAACTCAAGACCTCGCGGTTGTCCCAAGCGTGGTTGCCGAGCGTCACACAATCGACGCCAGCTTTCATGATGGTCGAGAACGCATCCTTATTCAACCCAAAGCCGCCAGCCGCGTTTTCCGCGTTGGCAATCACAAAATCGTACTTGCTTCTGATTGTGGGCAAGTGGCTCGAGACGAGGTTTCGCCCGGGTTTACCGAAAATATCTCCAATGAACAAAACCTTCACTTGTACACAATAACAGGAAGCTCGAGCGACACGATTCCCGAACGTTTGTTCAGATTTCCGTGCAGATTAGAAATCCGAAGGATTTTGTCTAGATTCCTTTCCGCATTCTGTTTGTACACGCGAACTTCTCGTGACTTCCAAGCATGTTCTAAATTTCTAAATCGGAAACCAAAAACTCAATTTTGTCCCCAAACCCTCTTCAGACTCGAGCTTCATTTCCCCACCCGCAAGTTTGATCCGTTCGCGCATTCCAGCCAAACCCAGATGCCCTTTGGCGGCTAAGGTCGTGAACGCGTCGGCATCTGGGGCGCTCGAGAATCCCGCGCCGTCATCGATCACACTGACCAGCACGCCAGGAGGATGCTCGAGATTACCAACACTGTCAAACATCACTCGAATCGCGGCGCTGGTGGCTTTGGCGTGCTTATCCACGTTGGTCAATGCCTCTTGCACCACCCGAAATAAAGTTAACTCGAGGTCGGGCTTCAAGCGTTGCTCGCGTCCCGAAACCTCGAGCCTGGCGCTGGTGCGCGATTGTGAGCACAACCACTCGAGCGCGGCGAGCAAACCAAGATCGTCCAAAGTGCTAGGTCGTAAATTCCTCGAGAATCGGCGCACGCTGTCGATGGCGGTGTCCACGTCGCAGCGAATGTCGGCACTGCGGGCTTGGGCTTCGGGCAGTGACTCG
>JAYVRX010000127.1:0-4433 GCA_043775825.1 Deinococcales bacterium | reverse complement strand
TTGGCGCTCGAGGTTTGAATGCACTCGAGGGGAAGAGTCAGTGGAAATCCTACGCACAGTATTTTGTCGATGCTGGACTGGATCGCTTGCGCGATGGTGGCTTACTTGCCTTTGTGATCCCAAGCGGTTTGATGGACTCGGACAAGCACCTTGGCTTTCGGGCGCACCTCTTGGCTCGAGCCAGATTGCGGGCTTTGGTTCGGTTGCCTGTCAGCACCTTCGAGGCTTCAGGTGCTCGCGCTGCCACCGATGTTCTGGTGGTCAAGAAACGCCCGTGGTTGGTTGGCGACACGCTAGCAGAATTGGTCAAACGCTTTGATGCTCGAGTGTTGGCAAGCGCTGGTGTTGTGGATGCTACGGCTCGAGATTGGCTGCAAGGTTCGTTTTACGCCGAACGACCTGAGCATGTGCTCGGTCAACTGGTTGAAGATCAACGCTGGGGTGGTTTGGTTTGTGAGGGTGTGCTTGATCGTTCAAATCTCGAGCGACTGGCAAACACCCCAATTCTCGAGTCACCAGTTGGTGCAACCAACCTTGGAACGTTGCACTGAACGCTCAAGTCCAGTCAGGGCTTCAGTGCGTTAGTACAAGCCAAAAGTGATTCGGTTCGAGGAGCACTCGAGACCGCTTGGAAACAAGCTCGAATGACTGGTTATCCAAATCCTGAAGGTACAGAACGTGGTGATGGTCAGGTATTTAAAGTAATCAAAGAAGCTGGAATTTGGACTCGAGCTTGGCGTTCGAGGATATCCCTACCACCTGCGGTTGAACAGGCGCTTGAGGTGGCGAAACACCTGCAAGCCTTTCAGACCGCTCGAGTGACAAATCCGAATTCTGAAACCAGTGAAACTGCACGAATTCAAGCCTTCGAGTCCTTGCAAACGCATCTCGAGCTTCATGGCAATCCCCATGTTGGTGTTTTGCACAAGACTGCCGCTCGAGCGCACCCTGCCCTGTATCGTGTCTTTGGCGCAATTCGAGCCGATGGTGCAATCGCTCCCGTCTTGCTCGAGTCTCAACTTCTTAAACTCGAGCGCAGCCCCGATCTCGAATCTGTCTGCCATGCTTTGGATGTTGCCAAACGCCTGACCCTCGAGACATTGCTGGAATGTTGGGAAGGTGGCACACGCTCGGAGGCTCGAGAGGCACTGCTTGAAAACCCGAACTGGATGTTGACTCCCGATGGTCGGTTTACCGCAACCTCAAACCATGCCCGTGGCAATGTGCTCGAGAAAGCAGCCCTGGCTCGAGCGCAAGCCGATGTTGAAGTTGATTTTGGGTTTCGAGAAAAACTGCTTCGTCAAGCCGATCAACTCGAAGCCCTGAAACCCCGTAAAACGCTCGAGGAATTGAACCTTGTGGGTTCAGAGGGTTGGATTCCAGTTTTGATCCTGCAAGTCTGGCTTGAGGCATCCTACCCGCACCTCGAGTATCTTCGGGATTCGACAACGGGGCGAGTGAGCATTGGCATTGATTCCGAAAAGTTCCGCACGGCGCAGGTCAACAAGGGGCAAGCTAAAGAAGACGCAAAAACCCTCTCGAGGTTCTTCAACCTTGAACACACTGCTAAAGTCGTGACCAATGCTCGAGATTTGAAACCTGAACAGTACGCGGCGGCACGCAAGGCACGAATCGAAGAGGCGCAAGACCGCGAGCACATTTTGAGCCTGAAGTTTCGGCACTTTGTCTCGAGTGACCTCGAGTTTCGTGAACAGATCGAAACTGGCTACAACAACCTCTTCAACAGTTTTGTCGTGGGTGAAGATGACATCAGTGCGCTTGACTTGAAGGCTTGGGTTGAACCCACACCGCACGGCTATCAAAATCATGGCGTGCGCTTTGCCAATGACCGTGCCAACGCTTTGATCGCCTTCGATACTGGTTTGGGAAAAACGCTCACGGGCGTTGGTATCACCGAATTGTTTCTGGATTCAAGCCGTGCGACTCGAGCCATGATCGTTGTGCCCAAAGGTTTATTGGTCAATTGGGCACGCACCCTCGAGCGGGCGATTCCGTTTCGCCGATTAGTGACGGTTGGCATCACGGCTCGAACGGGTGGTGTGTGGCTCGAGGATGAATTAGGTACTGCGCTCGAGAAACTACACGAGTTTGCGCTTGGAGCTTTTGAGATTGCTCTGATCTCGAGGGAATGGTTTCGCCGTCTTCGTTTACGTCCAGAAAACCTCAAGAAGTTCATTGCCGAAGAAGCCTGTTTGCTGGCAGCAGACGAGGCGGAACTCGAGGATGATGAAGACGCACCAACGGCTCGAGAGCAAACCTTGACCTTGGCTGAACGTCAGGCAATGCTCGCCGCTCGGCTGTACCAAGCCAATGCCCTGCCACAGATTGTCTTTGAAGATTTGGGCATTGATGCCTTGCTGGTGGATGAGGCAGGTAGCCTCAAAAACCTCTACAGCGCCCCGACATATTTTGGTAAAAAACCCAAGTTTATGGGTGCGAGCCTTGAGTCTGATCGGGCAATAGACACGCTCTTCAAGGTCAAGAGCATTCATCAAGCCAATGGCGCTAGAAACGTGATTTACCTGACCGCGACCCCGACCAAAAACTCGCCGCTCGAGTTGTTCAACATCCTCAAACCCTTGGCGGGTGAGGCGTTCTCGAGACTTGGGATTTTTGGTCCAGCCCAGTTTATCGAGCGTTACTGCCAGATCGAAACGGTGCTCTATCCGAATGCGGCGGGCGAACTCGAGGCAGTGCCTGGGGTGGTCGGTTTCAAGAACCTGACCGAGTTGCGCGGTTTGATGGCACAATTTATTTTGCACCGCACGGCTGCCGATGTTGGTTTGAAGATTCCCGAACTCGAAACCATTGAACATGTTTTTGATTTGAGTGAGTACCAACGCTCGACCTACCAGTTCCTGCGCGAGGATGCTCGAGTTGCCCTGGCTGACCCTCACGGTGACCACGGTATTCACCTCTTCAGTGTCTATGCCCAGATGCGCCTTCTAACGCTCGAGCCAAGTTTGTTCGCGGGCAAGCCTGAATTTAATCCACGCTTTTTCGAGGCAGCACAGATTGCCGTCGAAGCCATTAAACGCGGTGGCAAGATCGTCTGCTTTATGGATGTTGGCAATGCCAGCGAAGAGAATGCTGCTGGCACACGCCGTAAGAAGCAGGGTGTGGATGCTTTTGATGCGCTAAAGGCAGCGATGGTGCATGTGGGTATTGCGCCTGAGTGGATCGCCCTTGTCACGGCGGAACGTGTGAAGGGCGCGAAAAGACAACAGATTGCCGATGAATACAACGCTGGAAAACTCAGAATCGTCATCGGCAGCACGGGAACGATTGGTGAGGGTTTTGATTTGCAGGTTGGTACAACCGATTTGATTCACCTTGACATTCCTTGGGACCCTGGCACGTTTCACCAACGTATTGGACGCGGACACCGCCAAGGCAACGAGGCAGAGGTCGTGCGAAATCATATCCTCTTGGCTCGAGGCAGCTTTGATGGCTTGACCTACGCGATGATGCGTGGCAAACGTGGTTGGCAGGAACAACTCTGGCATGGCGCGGAAGACAGCAGCCGAAACAGTGCTGTCCTCAGTTACGATGAGATTTTGGCAGCCCTCTCCGATGATCCGGATGCCGCACGGCTCGAGATTGAGCGCAAACGCGCCGACATCGAAACCCAGAAACTCGAGCAACGCCGTCAGATGAGTTTGGGACAATTCAAGCTCTACCTTGAGACACTCGATCATCAGTATTTGGCGTGGCAAAAGGCACTCGGACGCAAAAACGGTGCAACTGCCAACGATCACAAGCTCAAACGGAATTTCGAGGTGCAACTCGAGCGCTACCGTCAAACCTTGCGTGAAGATGCCAGCTTTGAATACCCGCATTTGCTACATGGATTGCCGTGCCTGTTGACTGCAAACGGTTTGGCATTCGGTGCAGGGATGGTGTTCAGCCTCGAGCAAGAAACTGGGTTATTTGAGTTTCAGGTGCTTGAAGTGGACTATCGCCGTACCGATGACGAAAAGTTTGTCAAAGCCAGGTGCATCAGTCTCGAGTCACGGCAAACGCTGGTCTTCAAAGCTCAAGAACTTGAGCAGGCGCACAATCTTCGCGCTGTGGAACTCGAGTCTCCAAGTGAATCTTTGAACTTCTAAACGCTTGCTCGGTCAGCATTGTCAAGGCACACCCCAGCCTTGACAATGCCTCCCTCACGCGCTGAGGGCAAATGGTGAAAGGAGGTGAACCTATGAGCGAAGATACAACAGTTCGAGCAATTGACCAAAAGGTACTCGAGCGTTTGCAAGCACTCAATGTCGTTTCGGCAAAGTTCGCATTTTTCGAGCATTGCGATGAATGGACACTCGAGGACATCCGTGTTGAGTGTACTGATGGCAGCGTAATCGAAGAACTCAATGGCGACTTGCTCGAGTCAGAACTTGGCAATGCCCTAGAGGAAG
>JAYVRX010000126.1:0-16193 GCA_043775825.1 Deinococcales bacterium | reverse complement strand
TTCAGCCGACCAACGGGAGTAACAACGACACCGAATTTAACGCATGAACGGCAGTTTGCCGGCTTTTTGGCAAACGAGAGTGAATAAGTTAATTCGGTATTAGACCATTCCCTACAAAATACAGACTGTTTTGTATCGCTCGAGTGGTTTGTCATTGTCAAACGACCCGAACAAGGCGTAGTTCTTCCGCACCTATTTTTCGACCTTAAAAATTCTGGATGTAAAATCGTGCCATCATTCAAAGATTTGGAACGATCTACAGTGCTTTTTTTTGATAAAAACTGCGTTTTTTCACCAATTCTCGATCCCAAGATGCACCCTATCGGGCGGCATCCACTAACGGGCTTGAGCGCTGCAAACATGGTCACTTTCCAGACGAACAAAGCTCGCGTAATTCTTGAGAAACTGAGTTTCTCAAGAATTACGGAAATTACTGTAAGGCTCGAGCATCTTCGCTTTATTGGTTTGACATTCAAGTCACCGCTCGAGTTAGGGTACGCGAATGGTGAACGCACCGAGTAGGACGGCGACGGGGCTGTTCTGGTTGATCCCCGTGTTGTCGCCGAGTTGCCCAGAATTGTTTCGTCCCCAACTTTGGACTGTTCCATCTGATTTCAGCGCCAAAGACAAATGAAGGTTCGCAGCGATAGCAACAATGCTATTCGCGTTTTCAACCACAACTGGAATACCTTGAGGGTTGATCTGGTTGCCATCCCCGAGTTCGCCGTAAGTATCCGATCCCCAAGCCAGCACTGTGCCATCGGCTTTTAAGGCGAGCGAATGAAACCACCCTCCTGCCACAGCAACAATGTTACTTGCACCACTGACCGTAACTGGTGTTGGCTTATTCACTTTGGGAATATTATCGCCAAGTTGCCCAGCAAAATCTGAACCCCATGCCAGCACGTTGCCACTCGAGGTTACTGCCAAACTGTGATTGGTGCCAGCCGAAATACCAACAATGATACTCGAGGTCATGACCGCAACTGGTAAAGGTTGATCGGTCAGTTGCACGTTGTCTCCGAGTTGTCCGTCAACATCCAAGCCCCAAGCCAGCATCGTGCCATCAGTTTTTAATGCCAATGAGTGTTCACTTCCCGCACCAATCGCAACGATGTCACTCGCGCCACTAACCGCCACGGGTGTGGGTTTGTCGGCTTTAACGACGCTATCCCCAAGTTGCCCTCGAGAGTTGTTGCCCCATGCCAGCATTGTGCCGTCAGATTTCAAGGCGAGAGAAAAATAATATCCTGCACTGATCGCAATAATATTACTCGCACCACTGACCACAACGGGCGTGGGTTTATCCTCGAGCGTCGCATTGTCACCAAGTTGACCACCCGTATCATTACCCCATGCCAGCACCGTACCATTCGCTTTTAATGCCAGCGAATGCTCTTGCCCAGCCGCCACAGCCACAATGTCACTCGCGCCACTGACCGCTACGGGCGCGTTCTGATTAAAATGCAAGTCATCGTTGTTTCCCAATTTACCAAAGTCATCGCCACCCCAAGCCAACAACGTGCCGTCCGATTTGATCGCCAGTACGTGTGTGCCTCCTGCCGCCAGACTCGGTTGGCTCGGGTGAAGCCCCAGAAAAATAATTTGTTGCTTGGTCGCATCCTGAATACTGACCGCCTTGATCCTGACGACCTTCCCAAAACTAGAGGTTGGTGCGTTGTACGTCACACTGGTGTTGGTGATACTCGAGAGTGTGCCGATGCCTCCAGATTCAATACTCCAGGTGACAGCATTGTTAAACGCTCCCGTTCCAGTGACTGTTGCGGTGAGTGCGCTACTTTCCGAGGCTCGCAAGTTGACTTTTGCAGCCTCAAGACTGATTCCCGTGATGCTCGAGGTTGGATTGCTAGCCTGAATTGCAATACTGACCGAATCAAATTTGCTCGAGTCCTGAACGCTAGTAACGCGCACAACACTAGTACCGCTCGAGGTGGGTGCGGTGAAAGCGACACTCGAGCCAGTGGTGGCGGAAAGCGTACCTCCACCGCTCTGAATCGTCCAGTTCAGCGTGTTATCGAACGCGCCCATACCACTCACGGTTGCCGAGACTGTCTGACTGCCTCCAGCGCTCATGGTCAGGTTCGCGGCATTGATTTGTACATCGGTGATGCTGGCGATGATATTGCTTCCACCTGGACAGGCGACAAGTGTTGCCAGAAGAAGAAAAACAACAATTGACATAGCTCGAGCATTCATGGGTTTCCTCCTTGGACTCAGCGAATCCAGTTCATGAAGTAATTTCATTTCAAACCTCGAGTTGCGATATTCATCGCAAGCCTTTGGTTACTCGAGGTTTCTCTTGCCCTTCAACGTTCAAATTCGCCAAAAATCGTGCCAGTTCAAGCGGGCTGCTAAACTCAACGCTGCCGTGATGTTCGTTCTCGAGCATGGCGTGCCAGGGCTGGTGGGCGCACTCGGGTTGGACGCGGAGTGTGAAGCGGCGCTCAAAGTCGTTGTGATCGTCTGAAAAGTTCATGCCGCACCTCGAGCCTCTTGTTACTTTTGCACTTTGAGCAGGGTTTCGAGCCGTGCCAGCCGCGCTTGGATGTCTCCAAGCTCGTCGCGCAGGCGTGTGTTTTCAGCCTCGAGCTTCGCGTTGAGTCCTTTGATCGCGGCGAAAGCCACGCCTTGCGCGTCGGCGGTGTTGATCGTCGTGTCGCTCTCGCCCATGCCGAATGCGGCGCGGAAGTCCTGTGCGACTGGACCAATGTGTGTGGTGCGCGTCTGGTCGCCGCGCATGTTCCAAGTGGTGACTGGCATCCGTATCAGGGACTCGAGAATCGCTGCCGCATCCACAGTGCGAAAGTTCTCCTTGGCGTTTCGGTCTGAGGTGCAATTCCAGCCCGCGCCGCCGTTGAAGGAGCACACTCCGTTACCGCCAGCGCCGCCCAGGAAGTACCCAGAAATACCGTTGCTACTCTGACCGTAGATGCCTCGCCCGCTAAGGCTCGAGCCGTACACGCCGCGCCCAACTTCGGAGTATCCTGACACCCCTTTGCTGTTCACGTCGGCGTTGGCTTCTCCCGATACGCCGACACCTGAAGACGCGGTGTTTCTGCCGATGACACCCGCACCACCCACGCCACTGTTCGTGCCCAGTATGCCCACGCCATCAACCACGTTGCCACGGATAGCGACGATACTTGGACCTCCAGTCGCATTCACCCTGAAAGTTCCCGACCCAAGGTCTGGTCCAGTCACGGTCAAGGGCAGGGTCAACTTCGCACCCGTGACCGCGCCATCCGCGAGCTTGGCGGTACTCACGCCGCCATCCGCCACGCTCAACTGCGCCCCTGTCAGGGCAAGACCTGCACCCGCCGTGTAGTTCGCGCCCGCATCGTCCACCTCGCAGGTCACACTACCGTCGGGCTTAACTTCGCGGATGCTTGACCCTGCCGCACAAGTCGCGGTCACTCGAGACTGGATTGCCGCCGTGTCCACGCTGAACGCCGCACCAGCCAACTTCAAGCCCAATCCAGCCGTGTAGCTCGAGCCGCCCGAACCCAGGTCATCGAGTTCACAGACAACTGTGCCGTCCTCTTTGATCTCCCTGATGCTCGAGCCGTCGCTGCACTTCCCGCCAACACGCACTTGCTTACCCGTGACCAAACCCTCGAGACTGTCCGCGAAAGCTTTTAGGCTGCTGAAGTTGGCGTTGACCTCGCCTGACCGAATGGGATCGCCTGACTTGAAGCTAAACGGCAGTGTGACGGTTGCCAACGCAGACAAGCTCGAGAAACCGATAGCCAATCCAAGTGCGAGGTTGCGGAGTTCTTTTTGTGTCATGTTGTTGCCTCCAGTGTTATTGCCAAGTGCTTTGATCGAAACGACCCGAATCCCAGTTGTTCCCCGCCTGTGGTGTGTCTTGCTCGATACACGCCACTAACCCGATCACGAGCAGCGTCAGCAACACCATCCAAAGCTGTCTTCTTGTTCGTTCTGACTTCATACTCACCCCCTGCCCTGAGCGTATAAAACCGCGTGTCGCCGCCACCCTTCAATCCAGTTTTTTTGGCGACTCGAGACTCAACATGGTGGGTACGCAACGTAGATGTTTACTTTGTCCGTACCGACTTGTCCTTGCGGGTCAGTGACTTTTAGCTCGAGTTCGGCAGCCCGTCCACCACAACTGAACGGCACATAATCGTCTGGATTAAAGTATTCCTTCGAGAGTCGGTCTAGTTTTAACGTAATGATTTTTTCGACGCTCGAGTACCGAATGATCCATTGGCGCGTTAACGGCGTACCACCGTCGGGGTCAACGGCACTGGCGTTCACGTACAAATTGCTGGCTGCGTTGCTAATGATTTGGTTTTGCGTGGGTTTAAGAATATTAACAATCGGTGGACCTTGGAGCGGCAGGGCTTGCACGTTTACAACCACTGTCGCTGTGTCTGTTGCACCATTGGCATCCGTGACCGTCAACGTAATCGTTCGTAAACCGAGCGTATTGAAGGTCGCCTCGAGATCACAGCCCGTTCCAAGATCACCATCTTTACTAGATTTCCACGTCAGGCTCGAGCATGGCAGTGAAGATGGGAAACCATTGCCTGTGTCGTTATCCGATCCTTCGCCAAGTAAGGAAATTGCAACGCCTTTGTAAATAATGGTGCTGGCAAGTGGTTGCTGAATCGAGGCAACAGGTGGTTTATTGATTCCAGTGATCGTGATGCTGGCTGCGTCGCTGTAACCGTTATTAGCATCGGCGGCAACGGCTGTGATTTTGCGGCTTCCAGGAGAATTAAATTGCACCTCGAGTTGTGCGCCCGTTCCAAGCAGACCGTCTTTATCCGAAGCCCAAGTGACGGTTGGTGTTGCGTTACTGTCAGGGTCAACCGCAGTCGCTTTAAGAGTAATTTTTTGCCCATAAGGAAACTCGAGTCCGTTGCTTGGCGCGGTGATTGTAACCGTTGGTGAGATGTTTGGCACGGTCTTGAATTGATTGCTTGGGTTGACATCGAAAGCGACGACACTGGTGAAAAATTCCTTTGCCCATTTGACCGAGACATAGTAATACCCGTTATCACCCTTGCATTGATTCCAGGAGTTCTTGATAATAAAGTACCCGCCACCAGAGTTGCTCGAGTTTTGCTTGACAGAACTTGGCAGGGTTGGATGTGCTTGGATGTCCGCGTTGGGAATGAAGCCCACAACCTGAGTGACGTGCCGTCCAATATTTCCTTCGCTGTTTTCGACGGGATCGGACAGACTGTTGACGTAACCGTGGGTAGGGTTCTTGAAACCAGGGTTGACGATGAAACTTGCAATCATTGGATGACCCGTTTTTAGCATCAACTGCATTTCACTGACTGGAATGCCAATAACATCGTCCCAAAAGCTAAACAGAACATCGGGTTCGGATTCTTTGAAGCGCTCCCCAGGCGCACCTTGAGGGTAATAAGCGCAGTAACCAGCAGTGCAAATATGCTCGCCCTGATAAGAAGAGTTCGAGCAGTATTCGTTGTAATCGTCGCAGGAATGAAAATACTTCTCCTCATCCTCGCTCTTGGTGCGATTCAGAGATCGGTTGTAATTCCAGGTTTTCTCGAATGGCAACTGAAAACCAGTCTCAAAAAAGTCCTCGGCTCGATTGATCGCGTTCGCCCCATCACCGTACCAACGTGGTTCCCAGATACCCGCAATTTGATACCAAAGTCTTTGTTCGGACAGGTTCACCCAACGACTTTTTTCAATCGCAATCCGAGTCTCGAGAGCGGCGGTCAGTGCAAAGGCTGGGCAACTTCCTCTCTTGCCTTGATGTTTGACACTGGTGGCATAAAACTTTTGCTTCCACCAAAAATTCTTGTACAAGCCAGCATCATCTGGTGTCTTATTCGCGCAATTCTGCTCACGATCACCACCGTTACCATATCCTTCCTCGAGACTCGGGTTGGCAGGGTAATTGCTCGGTTTGGCATCAGGGTTAACACCACGCAGCTTAGAGGAAACAATTTTTGCATCGTTCATCGTGTCTGGATTTGCTTCCAAGCGTTTTGCCAGTTCTTTACGAGCGTTTAACAGTGCCTCGAGCGTGGCGTTGGTTAAACTTGCAGGGCTGGTAAGTCCAACTTGCAATGCTTCTGGCAAGGCGTTGTAACCAAACTGATAAACCCTTAACTGATTACCGACATTCTCAAAGCGCTTTTTTGACTCGAGCAGGTCAGCAAAGTACGAACGTGGTCCTTCGGTCACAACCTGAGACACGCCATCTGTACCCTGAATGTTCACCAGATAATTACCGTCACTTTGCACTTGAACGCTGCCATCTGTGGGCGGTCCAAGCAATAATTTTTGATACGCGGGTGATTTTGCCGCCAAGATTTTGATCTCGGCTTCGTCTTTATCAAATTTAGCTTTAGCCGCAGCAATTCGTTCCCGCCGCAATTTCAGACTGTCCCAAGCAAACCCCTCTGTCCCTGCCGCAGCCTTAAATTCCTCGAGCGTCACAACCTTTGCGTCTGGCGGAATGGGTGCGCCGAAAGGTTCTTGCCCCGCGAAAAACGGATCGTTCGGCGGTGGTTGCTGAGTTTCGGTACAAGCGACAAAAAACGCAAGTAGCACAACGGCAATGGCTGTCAAAGTCTTATTCATGACTTACCTCCGCCTCAGACCTTAGAGCGCAGGGCGTTGCCGATGCGTTGCGGCAAAACTCGAGTCAAAAAAGACTGTACTGCACAGTATTCTCGAGCAGGGTTAATAAAAAATCTCCCCTACGAGTAGGGGGTTCTTTTTTGGTGCTCAGACACGGAAATTTTAGTTGGCGCAGTTGAATTACAGGTTGTTGGTTAAATCACGGTTTTGCTCGAGAAACACCGTTTTCAATTCTGTTTGATCCTCAAGTGTGGCACTGAGTTCTAAAATTATTTTCTTGGCGTGCAATCGGGCTTTTTTTGCCAGGCTGGGTTTTGCAATTTTGGTCAGGGTGCGGCAGAGTTCCAGTCCCTCGAGTGGTGGTGGTTTATCTTGCAGTAATTTCCAGGCTTGATCTTCCAGCAACTTTGTAGATTGCCCCAACTGGTGCATGGCTTCCAACCGTACCGAGAAGTTCAGTGTCTCGAGTGTGGCACTGGGATACCGAGCCTCGCACAGTTCCAGGCTGCGGGTCGGATTGCCAAGTTGGTTATAAACTCTTGCAAGGTAATAACTGAGGGTCGCCAGTGTTTCAGGCAAGTGATCTTGGGTTTTCAAGGCTGTCTCGAGTCGTTCTCGAGCCGTTTCTATATTGCTTTGAGCGATGTCGCAATGCGCCAATTCGTAGTCAAGTTGGGTCATGTCCGGAATCCCCAGTGACTCGAATTCGTCGCACAATGCGCTCGAGCCTTTCAAATCACCCATGCGGGTTAACCAACTGGCTAAAAGCATTCGCCTGTTGCCTTGCTGATTGGCTTCCAAAAGCTGGTCAGCCATTGCGATTGAATCCCGTAGTTTGGTCACGGCTGCGCCCAGATCACCTTGAAAGTAACGCAACTCGGCGAATCTGCGGGTCAGAAAACTCTCGGCTCGAGGGTGCAGTCCGCCGAAGCGTCTCAGTCCTTCATCGAGCCGAATCTGGGCGGCATCTAGGTTGCCATGCTCGAGGTGAACCCTTACGAGGTTGATCAAGAAACTAAATGCCAGATTGTTGTCGTCCGCGTTATACGCGATACTCAAGGCTTGCGCTAGACTCTGCACAACCCGTTCATGCTGTCCCAATATCAGTGCCAGCCGTGCTTGCACGTTTAATGCCACGGCATGTTCACGTTGCCAGGTTTGGGTTAAGCGCAGCGCCTCTAAAATCAAAGTCTCAGCAGACTCGAGTTTGCCTTGTTGCAATAACAAATACCCCAAATCTACATTGCAGCCTGCCACGAGTTCAGGCGCTTGAGTTTTGGCGAGTTCGACGGCGGCACGCAAAGACACTTCGGCTTCCTCGATTTGACCTAGCCTGAAAAATGCAGAACCCTGATACCGCAGCACCAAAACCTGTTCTGGTTCGAGAAGCGGTTGCTCGAGCAACGCCCTGGTTTTCTGAAGTATCTCAGGGTAACGGTCAGTGCTATACAGCAGTTTCACCCAAGCAATATTCAATTGGCTGCTCGAGCCTGTCATGCCTCGAGTTTGTTCTAGGGTCTGTAACTCAGCTTCGGAGGAGGTGTAATCGAACAGGGCTTGAAAGATTAAAGCCTTTTCAAGCCGAATTTCAAATGCCTGCCCTGGTAAAGCTCCATTCTCGAGCGCCTGTTGATAATGCGTTAACGCCTCGCGGTGGGCATAAACACTTCTTGCGGCTTGTGCGGCTTTGATTCGCCACGGCAAGGCGCGTTCTGGTTTTCCAGCCAACTCGAGATGCACCGCAATTCGTGCAGGATGTCCGTCAAGTGACTCGAGCGAATTCGCAAGTTTTTGATGAATGAGTCGTCGTCGCTCATCGCTCAGGCTATCCTCGAGCGCCTTGCGGGTCAGGTCGTGATTGAACCTGTAACCAGTCTCAAATCGCGTTAAAATTTGCGCGGATACAGCGCTCTCTAAGGCTGCCACGCCCTCCCATTCGGACAGCGCCGTGGCAGGTTGCAATTCTAACAACGTAAATCCCGCATCGGTCAGGGCTGCCGTCTCGAGTAAGCGATTTGCTGCCGCGCCCAGATGCTTGACCCGCTCGAGCACGGCTTGGCGAACACTTGGCGGCATGGGTAATTCGGTGTAATCGCTGGTGGTTTGGTCAAAAGGCGTGCTCCAAGTCCCATCGGTTTCGAGTTGCAAGGACTTGGTCTCAAACAAATAACGGATCGTCTCGAGCACAAAAAACGGGTTGCCTGCCGTGCCGTCAAACAACCGCTTTGCAAACAAAAATGCGCCTGAATTCCCTGACAACGACCCAACCAACTCGAGCACCCCGCTGTCTGAAAGCGGCTCGAGCAGCAGCCGTTCAAGCCGACCTTGGCGCTCGAGATTGTTGATGGTTTGCAGGTGCAACAAATCATCCTCGAGTTCTTGCGCTCGAGCCGTGGCTATCAGTTTTGGACTGGAGGCTGGCTGTTGCGCCACACGCCGCGAGAACTGAGCAATCCATTCGAGACTGCTGGCATCTGCCCAGTGCAGGTCATCGAAGACCACAACAGTTGCCAGCGCTGAAATGGCTTGTGAAAGTGCCTCGAGAAAACGGCTGCGACCCTCTGCCGATACGGGTTCTGGCGGCTCGAGACTGAGGTCAATTTCTGGTACAAGCCGTGTTAATTCGCGTTTCCAAACCATCTCGAGCCTGCCCAGTCGCTCGAGGTTGATGGCTTCGTTCAGCGCCAAGCGAATGGCTTCTGCGACTGCCGAGAACGGGCTTTGTTGCGAGACTTGCGAGAAGCGCACGGTCAAGCTGGAATCGAAAAAACTTGCAACTTCTTCAGCCAGTCGTGATTTCCCGACACCAGGCTCACCGACAATCAAAAAAAGTGCTGCCTGACTGATGTGAAGCTGCTTGAGTTCTGTCGCTCGAGCCACCAATGGTGGATGAAAAATCCCTGTTGAAAACGGTTGAACCGCAACCTCTAAGGTTTCGGGCGCTCGAGCCGTGCGAATCCGTTCGGCAAGCAGTAGCGTTTCGGGCAGTGGCTCGAGTCCAAGTTCGTCCTCAAGCGTCAAGCGGCAACGCTCAAATTGCTCGAGGGCAGCCTCGCGTTCGCCAAGCAGATCATGCAAGCGCATGACCTCACGGTGGGTACGTTCTTGAAGCTGATCCTCTTGCAGCAACTCGAGATAGAATTCAAGGGCTTTACGCCAATCGCCTCGCGTCTCGAGGTGTTCAGCCAACTCGAGCATCGCCCGTCGTCGCAATTGATTTAGTTTTTCACGTCGCGTTTCTAACCAATCGTGAAAACCTGTCGCCCCAGGAAGTTCGAGTCCTTCGAGCAGTTTGCCCTGCCAAAATTCAAGCGCTTTCTCGAGTTCGTGATGCTCGAGCGCGATTTCAAATTGTTGAACATCGCTAATCAAAGGTTCGGTCAAAAAGACTTGCTCACCAGTGGTTTCCAACCGATCACGCAGTCCAGATTCGCGCAAGCGGTGCAATTCACGGCGCAAGTTTCGCCGTGCATCCTCGTCAGTGTTATCACTCCAGAACAAATCCGCCAATTTGCCCCGCGTGACCTTGCCCTCGAGCATTAGGTAAGCCACCAGTGCCAGGGTTTTTTTGACTGGGAAATGCAGCGCCGTTTCGTCGGACTCGAGAACACCATGCCCGAGTGCCTTCAATCGGAGCAGCACACCAGTGGCTGGTTCGGGCGGATTCATGTTGCAATAAATTCTATATCAAAGGCAGGTTCATTAAATTTAGCTCGAGGTTAAAGCGTGTAGGATTACTTTTTCGGCTTTCATTTAGAAATATATTTGCTTGCGCTGTGATACTGCGTTAGGTACTGAGCGGCTGCCCAAGCGCCAGATAACTGAGTCTCACAGCAAACATCGCCTGAACAATCGGTTTGATCTTCTTTTCCGCAAAAAACTCGAGCGCATCTTTAAGAGTCATCTCGAGCACATCGCTGATGGTTTTCCCGCGCAGGGTGTACATAAGCACATCGGCGAAGGCAGTGAAGGTTTCGTTCAGTTGACGTTGCGATTCGGCGGCGATGGTATCAAACACTAGCGATGATTTACCCGAACCTGAAACGCCCGTGAAGACCGTGATTTTGTGTTTGGGAACATCCAGAGCAATGTTTTTAAGGTTGTTTTCTCGAGCGCCACGAATATGAACAAATGCCATGTCTATCATGGTTCTCCTCTGATATGAATAATTATCTGGTTGTTTTTAAATCAAATACCAAGACTGAAAACGACTGCTTCCCAAGGCAGAAAGGACAAGTTCTTTTACCTCAAGTGGTAATCGTTTATTCTGCCAAATTTGTTCATTATCAACCGATTGTTCGGCGGCTTTCACCGCTTTCAACGCGTACAAAGCAGCCCCGAGAGAATGATCTGCCATGTGCGCCGTGGCAACCGCTTGACCAACCGCTCGAGCAGTAGCAATTGCGGCAAGATTTTTAGATTCTCGAGCCACCGCATGGGATTGAACGGAGGCTTTTTGCGCTTGACCCACAGGAACTTCTCCTCTTGCCCAGGCTCGAGCGGTTTGGAGCGCCTTGAGCAGACGATGATCGGGCGGTTCGCCAAAAAACGGTAGAACGTGTTCGGCACAATCCACCGCCCAAGTCATCAGTTGATGGTGCTGCTCTTTGCTGAGCAGTCCACCTCGATGAACAGAAACAAATCGTTGATCGCGCATTTTTTT
This sequence comes from Deinococcales bacterium, assembly GCA_043775825.1. Lineage (GTDB taxonomy): Bacteria > Deinococcota > Deinococci > Deinococcales > JAAFIG01 > JANXTZ01. The sequence goes on along the minus strand of JAYVRX010000126.1, from coordinate 4,918 downwards.
CTCCCGATTGAATATAGAGAACTGACATTTCCAGGATTTGGACGAACAACTCGAGAGAACGCTTGAGAGGTTTCTCCGTAGAGCACAAATCTTGGCTGTTAAAATTACTCGAGATTTTTTGTCAAGTACAAGTTTTAGCGTGCCGTGACACCACCATCAACCATCATGGCAGCCCCAACAACACTCATCGCTTCGCTCGAGGCAAGATACGCCGCCATCGCTGCGATTTCTTGGGATGTAACCAGTCGCCCGTGTGGTTGCCGTGCTCGCATGGCAACTCGAGCGGCTTCGGGGTCTTCGTAACCAGCCGTAATTCGTTGCACCCAAGGGGTGTCCACTGTGCCTGGAGCGATGCAATTGACACGGATGCCATCGGGAATGTGATCCATCGCGGCAGCCCTGGTCATTCCAAGAATGCCAGCTTTAGCAGCGCTGTAAGCCACACGGTCTAACAGTCCGACAAATGACGCGATAGACGCCATGTTAATCACGCTGCCATCGGTATTCTCTGGGTGAATTGATTTTTGAATTGCCGGAATCGCGTGTTTCATGCCAAAAAACGTGCCTTTCAAGCAGACGTTCATGACCCTATCCCAGTCCTCTTCGGTGGTTTCGGTCACCTTAGCCGCAATGCCAACGCCGGCATTGTTGACCATACACTCGAGTCCACCAAAATGCTCGAGCGTAAAAGCAATTAAGGCTGTCATTTCGCTTTCTTTGGCGACGTCAGTTTGAAATGCCAAACCTGGTGTCTCGAGCATGGAAGTGGTGCTTTGTGCCGCCTCGAGGTTGATGTCAGAGCACACCACGCTCGCGCCTTCCTGGGCAAACCGAATCGCAATCGCCTGTCCGATGCCCGAACCGGCACCCGTCACCACCGCACGAAGTTTCTCGAGTCGTCTCATGCGTTTACCTCAACGATTTTATTTTCAATTTCGCCGATGCCCTCGACCCAAACTTTGGTCACATCGCCTGGTTTTAAAAAGATTGGTGGTTTTCTGGCAAAACCCACGCCCACTGGCGTTCCGGTGATAATCACATCGCCAGCCTCGAGCGTGAACCAAAACGACAACCGATGAACCAGTTCTTCAACGCCGAAAATCATTTCGCTGGTGCTCGAGTTTTGCAGGGTCACGCCGTTAACGGTGCAGCCGAGTTTGAGGTTTTGCGGGTCGGGAATTTCGTCTCTTAAAACAATCCAAGGTCCTATCGGGCAGGTGGCGTCCACATTTTTACCGCGCGTCCATTGACCGCTGGTGTCTTTGCCCATTTGCAAATCTCTGGCGCTGACATCATTGCAAACGCTGTAACCAAGCACGTGCTGCATTGCTAATTCCTTAGCAATTCGTTTGCCTGTTTTACCGATCACGATCACCAGTTCGACTTCGTAATCCAGCTCCGAGGTCAAACTCGAGTCGTGCTCAATGTCTTCAAACGGGTCGAGCAAGGTCGAGTTAAAGCGCGTAAAAACAACGGGCACGCTGGGAATTGCCATGCCAGCTTCAATCGCGTGATCGCGGTAGTTTAGACCGATGCAAATGACTTTGGTCGGTTTGGCAATCGGGCGGGCAAGGTCGTGCAACTCAAGGTTTTCTTGAAACCCAGCAACGGCAAGTTTGGCTTTTAGCTGCTCGAGCGCCGTCTCTCCCGCTTGAACAAACTCGAGCATCGAACCAGAAAAACCAAGGCTCGCGAGTGGTGTAAAGCGTGTGCCATCGGTGACAATGGCGCGTCCGTCTTTGAGTGAAGCGAGTTTCATGATTCCTCCGAATTAACCGATGCTTTTTCCGCCGTCTAACGTCAGAATAACCCCATTTGCAAAACCATTGGTTGCCAAGAAAAGCACAGCTTGCGCGGTTTCTTCGATTGTACCCAAACGACCCACAGGCAGACGCGCATTGATTGACTCGAGCATCACTGTTCCATTCTCTTGTTCGGTCAGCCATTCGCTGTATTGCGGTGTCCAAATATCGCCTGGGCAAATGCAGTTGACCCGCACACCAAGCGGCGCAAAGTCGAGCGCCAAAGTTTTGGTCAGGGCAATCACACCACCTTTGGCGGCGGCATAAACCACAGCTTCGGGTTGTCCTTGCAATCCCACCAAACTCGAGACGTTGACGATGCTGCCCCTGGTTTTAAGAAGCTCGGGCATGGCGGCGCGGCACATCAGAAAAACGCTCGAGAGGTTGAGCAGAATTCCATCATCCCAATCGTTGTGACTGATCTCCAAGAGCGGCGTGCGTTTGTTGCGACCCGCATTGTTGACCAGCACGTCAAGGCGTCCAAACTTTGAGCTGGTTTGAACCATTAAATTTTCGATGCTTGAAGCACTGGTCACATCGGTTTGGACAAAAAGAACTTTAAATCCAGATGTTCGCAATTCTGACTCGAGCCTCAAACCCAGATCAATATTCTTTTCGGCAATCACAACGGCAAAACCGCATTCCGCAAAGGCTCGAGCGCAACCCTCACCAATGCCGCGACCCGAACCTGTGATGATCGCCACTCGAGTTTCAGATTGCGTATCTGGCATGGTCTCTATTCCTCTTTCAACGCACAATTCTGATGCTCGAGTTTTGGTTTTGCCATTTTTCTTCGGTGCTTGACAGAATTCTAAGCCGAGGTCTATAGTTTCTGCAAACGTTTGCAGTCAAAGTTTTGCATGTCCAAATCACAAATTTGGGCTTTGATTCGTGTGCTTGGTTTTGCACTCGGGTTTGACTTCAAACGCGAATTCCCAGGAGGTAGGGCATGAACAAAAGAAAGCTTTTGATCGGATCGCTATTGGGTGTGGCAACGCTGGCAACGCTTGGTTTGTTGGCAGCCGCCAACGGGCAGTCAAACCTCAAATACGCTGGTCGCACCATGACCATCGTGACTTTCGATGGACCTCAGATCGGTGAGCCTTTAAAACGTCACGCCCCAGAATTTGAGAAAATGACGGGCGCAAAAATCAACGTCGTGCTGACAACTTTCTCGGATTTGTTCCCGCGCATCTTGACCGATTTCACCAGCGGCACGAATACCTTTGACGCTGGCGTCTTCGACCCACAGTGGTTGGGCGATTACGTCTCGGGCGGTTATCTCGAGCCTCTGGACAGCTACATTGCCAAAACCCCAAGTCTCAAGTGGAACGAAATCATGCCGTTCTTCAGAGAATTCTCGGCGACCTATGCGGGCAAAACATACATGATCCCGCTCGACGGCGATTTCCAGATGGTCTACTACCGCCGCGACCTGTGGGCGAACAAGCAATTCAAAGCCGATTTTGCCGCCAAGTACGGCTACGCACTGGTGCCACCCAAAACCTGGACGCAATACCGCGACATGGCAGAGTTCTTTAACGGCAAAACCGTGGATGGCACAAAACTCTTTGGCGCAGTCGAAGCCCAAAAACGCAACGCTCAAAGTTTCTGGTTGCTGGGTTCTCGAGCCGGCGGTTACATGCAGTACAAAGGCACGGGTCAGGGCATGTTCTTTAACAGTGACAACATGAAACCACTGATCAATGCTGCCGGTTTTGTGCGGGCGTTAAACGAATGGAAAGAAATGCAGAAGTTTGGACCGCCCAACATGATTAACTTTGACACCGGCGATGTTCGCTCGGGCTTCACTGGTGGACAGGCGGCACTGGCGATTGACTGGGGCGATATTGGTTCGCTCTCAACCGACAAGAAAACCTCGGTCATCGGCGGCAAGCTGGGCGCGGTCATTTTGCCTGGCTCTAAAGAGGTCTGGGATCGTGACGCCAACAAATGGATCACCAAAAATGCCGTCAATTATGCCCCATACGCGGCTTTCGGCGGTTGGTCGGGTGCGGTCAACGCCAAGTCCAAGAATAAGGACATTGCTTTTGATTACCTGGCGTTCCTCTCGCAACCCGAAAACAGCAACGAAGACGTGACCTTGGGCAAAACTGGCTTTAACCCTTACCGTCAGAGTCACTTTAACAGCAGCGATTTGTGGATCAAATCGGGCATGACCAAAGAAGACGCCAGCAATTACTTGGGCGCGATCAAAGCCAGCCTCAAATCCAAGAATTTGGTGCTCGACATTCGTCTTCCTGGCACAGACCGTTACCAGAAGTTGCTGGACGAGGGCATCGCTCGAGCTTTGGCAGGCGAAGAAAGTGCCCAAGTTGCACTGGATGGCGTCGCAGGGGCTTGGGACAAACTGACCGATGAGTTGGGACGCAAGAAGCAACTCACGATTTACCGTGCCAGCCTGAAGTTGAAGTCACTCGAGGGCAATTAAGTTTAGTCGCAAGACACCAGGAATCAAATCCTGGTGTCTTGTTTTTTTAAAATCACAAGATCAGAAATTATTTTTCTCGAGGTGAATTTTCATGATTTCGTATTTTTCAGCCACCAAAAACCAATTCGGGACAAACCATGACTGAGCATATAAAACCAAAAAAAGGCGGTTTCTCGAGCAGTGAAGCCCGTTCCAAAATTTTCTTTCTAGCACCAGCTTTGGTTCTGGTGTTTGTGCTCTCTATTTTTCCAACCATTGCCAGTTTGTTCTTGGCAATCTCGAGGTACGGTCCCGCTGGATTTGGTGGTTTTGTCTGGCTGGGAAATTTTATTGATGTGCTCTCTGACCGCCATATTTGGGAAACCCTTGGCACAACGTTAATTTATGTGTTTTTTGGGGTCAGCTTGCAGTACATTCTGGGTTTTGGTCTGGCGCTCATTTTGACCCAAAAATTGCGCTTTCGACGGTTTTTTAGGGTGCTGTTTTTGATCCCGATGATGATTACCCCAGTTGCGGTGGCGTACATCATGCGCATGGTCTTTGACTTTCGGATTGGACCACTCGCACCGATCATGGCGGTTTTTGGTTTACAGGATGTTCCCTGGTTGGGCAATGGCACACTGGCAAAAATTTTGATCATTCTGGGCGACACCTGGCAATGGAC
>JAYVRX010000125.1:0-59381 GCA_043775825.1 Deinococcales bacterium | reverse complement strand
CGATGATGCTCCATTCTTCATCGGTCAGGCTGCTTGAGTAAGGCATTGGTCTTTTAGGTTAAACTGAAATCGTTGGAGATACCAAATGGGTTCTATAGGCTTCTGAGCTAAGGTATTGATCCGCACCCTCTCATCCCCAACCCTTCTCTCCGAGGAGAGAAGGGAGCTTAAACACAATTTTAAAGAGCAGAAAATTCCTCAAGAATGATTTTATCCTATTCAGGAGTGCTTTTATAACCCTCTCTCGAATTCGAGAGAGGGTGGCGAGCCTCAGCGAGTCGGGTGAGAGTTTAAGTGGGTAATGACGGCTGGTTTTATGCAAAAAACCTGTTCCGCATGGTAAATCCCTTGAATTGATAACGAACCCCTACGTGGGAATCATGGCTCATCAAGCCTCACAAAAACATGGAATTCTCAAGATATGAATCAAAAATCACATCAAGCAACACTACCCAAAAAGCGCATGGCGGCGGGCTGTCTGTTTCGCAACAGCAAAAACCAAATTTTAATTGTGCAACCCGCGTATAAACCTGTTTGGGAAATCCCTAGCGGAGTCACCGAAGACAACGAAAGTCCAAAAGCTTGCGCGGCTCGAGAGGTGCGCGAAGAACTGAGTTTCGAGGTTGGTGTTGGGCGTTTGCTGGTGGTGGATTACACCAGTGAAAACCAAGAATATACCGAAGCCTTGATGTGGGTTTTTGATGGTGGAGTCTTGACTGATCCTCAAATACTGAGCATCAAATTGCCAACCTCAGAACTAAAATCGTTTCGTTTTGTTGATCTTGCCCAACTCGAGGGGTTAGTGACGCCCAGAAAGTTCAGTCGTCTCGAGCAAGCTCTTAAAGCTGTCCTCAACAATCAAACCTTGTACCTCGAGAATCAATTGCCTATTTGAGATCGCGCCACGCCCGAGATCAACCACGAGGGCATGAATTGCTGGCTGTCAAAACAACGCTCGAGATATTTTTCATCCCAGATTTCATCGTCATTTAAATACAAAACGCGGTCTGAAAGTGCCATCTCGAGTCCGGCATTTCTGGCTTTTAACACGCCACGTTCGGGGTTGAGAAAAGCTTTGATGCGCGGGTCAGAAAATTTTAGTGTAGCCTCGACGCCAGAACCGTTGCCATCGTCGACGACCAGCAATTCCCAATCTTGAAAATGTTGTGCCCGCATGCTTTGTACGGCTCGAGATGCGCCTTCGGGATTGTTGCGGGTGACCAGCACCAAACTGATATGTACTTTCAAGTCACGTATCTGACACGACATTTCGGCTCGAGAGACAACGCGCATGGATTCACGGACATTTAAGTTTGGCAATCCTTGGTTCATACAAAAGATCATGCTCGAGTTTTGTCAGGTTTTACCCAGCCTGAAATGAGAAACCCCTAAAGAATAGCGCCTCGAACAGGCTTTATTTCGTGTGGTACGCTTGGGCATCATGAACTTTGTGCAACCTCAAGTGCTCCAAACCTTGGCAACCGAGCGCTTACTGTTAAATGACATCACCGAACTCCTCGCCAGGGACGGCGCTCCGCCCGAAGACGCCAGGGAAACCCGTGCGGCATTGCGTGGACTCGAGGAAAGTTTTTTGCTGGTGGTGGTCGGCGAGTTTAACGCGGGCAAGTCAAGTTTATTGAATGCACTGTTGGGTGCGGATGTGCTCGAAGAGGGCGTGACCCCGACCACGGATCGAATCAGTATCTTGGTACACGGCGAACACGATAAATCTGCGCCCTATGCGAACGTGCTCGAGAACACCCCAGGTTTGAACATTGACGAGTTCGTGACGCGCCGCGAGTTGCCGTATCAGTTTCTCGAGGGTGTGGCATTGGTGGACACCCCAGGCACAAACGCGGTGATTCGGCGGCATCAGGCATTGACCGAAGGCTTTTTGCCCCGTGCCGATCTGGTCTTGTTTTTGACCAGCGCAGACCGCCCGTTCACCGAATCCGAGCGCCAATTTCTCGAGTTGTCCAAAACCTGGTCGCGCAAGGTCTTGATGGTGGTCAACAAAGTCGATTTGCTCGAGAAAGAATCTGACCGCGAGGAGGTGCGTGTGTTTGTGACCCGCAACGCCAAAGAGGTTTTGGGCGTCGCGCCGCAAGTTTTTATGGTCAGCGTCAAACGTTTCGAGCAGGGCGGCGATGAGGGGTTCACGCAACTTCAAAACACCCTGCGCGAAGTGCTGGGCGAACGTGACCGCTCGAGGTTGAAATTACTCTCGCCGCTTGGAGTGGCATCACGGCTGCTCGAGCGTGCTCGGGAACGCACGCGGGTCAGTCTCGAGGTACTTGGGGACGATACCAAAACGCTGAACGATCTCGAGCGTCAATTAAAGGCTCATCAAGAAGACTTGAGCGCCGATTTGGACACGCAAACCAAAGGTTTGGATGCGATTTTGGACGGCGTGAAAAAACGTGGGGTCTTGTTTCTGGACGATCAATTGCGATTCCGCAAAACCCTTGACCTGTTAAACCCCGACAAGATTCGACTCGAGTTTGAAAAAACCGTGATTGCCGACAGTGGTGTGCAACTCGAGCGGCGCGTCAACGAAATCATTGACCGTTTTCTGGCACGCAACCACAAATTCTGGGATGAAACAATGGCGTTCCTGAGCGCTCGAACCAATACTGACCAACCAAACGGTGACACTCGAGAGGCACTTTTGCGCGGCGCAAAATTTGATTATGACCGCAAAGCTTTGCTCGAGGGTTTGGGGACTTCAGTGCAAAATGAGGTTGAAGGCTTTAGCCGTGAAGAGTTCAGCAAACGCCTAGCGAATGAAGCCCAAACTGCCATCCTACAATCGGGTGTGGTGGGTGTTGGGGGCTTAGGACTCGGCGCATTGCTCGCATCGGTCTTGGGAAGCTTCCTGCTTGATTTCACGGGCATTCTGGTTGGGCTTGCAGCGGCGGGAATGGGCTTATTTATTCTGCCCCGCAAACGCGCCCAAGCCAAAAGCGATCTCGAAACGCGCATCAATACCCTGCGCGACAGGCTACACGAAGTTTTAACCCGTGAGCATAAACTCGAGTCTGAACGCGCTACCGCCAGATTGCGCGAAGCCAGTGCGCCGTACACCAGATTTATTCGAGCCGAGACTGAACGGCTCGAGAAAAGCCAGAACGATTCTCGGGATTTGCTCGAGCAGGTGGCGACGTTAAGAACACGAATTGAGGGTTTGGAATAATCAATCTGGTTTTGCGGGTTGCGAGAACGCAATCACAGCCCCAAGCGCCAGCAGCGCTGCCGACCATGCTAAACCAGCGCGTAAACCTCCAGCACCGTCGCTTAAAGCTCCAGAAATCAGCGGTCCAAAACTTTGCCCAGCCGCGAAGACCACGGTAAACAAGGCGATGCCCGCATTCCAGGCGCTGGCGGGCAAATCGCGCCGCGCCAGTGCCGTGGTCGATGCCACCACCGACAAGAACGACCCGCCAAATGCCAGTGCCGAAACCAGCATCACCGCAAACTGACTCGAGACGAGTGGCAGTCCAGCCCCGAGCGCCAAGCTGGTCATGGCAGTTGCCATCCCTCGAGCGCCATGCCAACGCGTGATGGGTGTGCTCCAAACGCTCGGCGCGAGCATGGCAGCCAGCCCGAGGGTCGCCCAGAAGACCGCAATTTGCAGCGTGGTTGCGCCGTTCGCTTTGATGAACGCCACCGAAAAGGTCATGTAGGCGATGTAACCAAGCGCAAAACAGGCATATGCCAACAGCGGCAAAATCAAACCTCGAGCCGTCCATGTTCCAGCCGTGCCGGTTTGCGCGTGCTGCGTTTTTAAACCCCAAGCGGTGTAACTCGAGATGAGACTGACCACAAAACTTGCCAAGCCCAGAATGACCCACAGCGTGCGCCAGTTGGTGTTGGCAGCCAGCGCGAACGGCAAGCTGATGCCCGATAAGAAAATTCCAAAACCTGCGCCAGCGTAATACGTGGTCAGCATCAAACCCGACAGTTTGGGCGGGGCGCTCGAGGCGGCATGGGCGGTCAGTGCGCCGCCGGCGATAAAAATAATTGCGCCGCCAACCCCCGCCAACCCTCGAGCGAGGATCAACCAAGCATAATTGTCGCTGACACCAAGCCCAATCAGTGCCAAGGCGGTTACAAACAAGGCAGCAATAAACGCCAGTTTCGTACCGTAAATTCGCATGATTGGTGTGGCAAACAGTGCGCCGATCAAATAGCCCAAAGCGTTGGCGGTATTGATGCCACCAGACAACGAGTACGTCCAGTGCAGTTCTGCTCGCATGGCGGGAAGCAACAGTGCGTAAGCGAAACGCGCAAAACCGAGCGCGACGGTTGGACCAAATGCCAATCCAAGGGCGGTCAACCAAGCTCGAGTGGTGGGTGTTATTTTCAAATTTCTGCCCAGGAATTCTTGCCCAGGCGCTCGCCCGTGCTGAAATAATGTCGAAAAACGTAAAACAACGGATGCCATTTTTGCGGGTCAATGTGGTTTGTGCCAGGTACGACAATATCAGTCCTCGCGTGAACCCGCACGACTTGGGTTTCGACGGCGGCGCAACCACAGTCGCCAGCCAGCAGATGAACCGCCAAAACTTTAGCCTCGAGTTGCAGTTTGCATTCGGCAATTCGTGGTGGTTTCACAAGATCAGACTCGAGCTTTGTGAAGCCGCCCAAAGCGAATTTATCGGTTTCAAAACGGTACTCGCGCCCGACGCTGGCGGGTGGATTGCGACCAGTGGTGTCGGCAATTTTTCCGATTCCCTCGAGCGTTTCTGGACTGGCAACATTGATCACACATTCACGGTTTTGCCCTATGTTGAGAAAGCCTTGCGCATCTAGGCTAAAACCCAGCACCACCCGGTCCCCCAAAGCCCAAGAACTCGAGATGGGGGAGATGTTGGCTTCTCCCAATTCGTTAACGGTGCTGATGAGCGTGATGGGCGTGCCGTAATACAAGATACTCGGTGCAATGACGATTGACTTATCCACAGGATTATCCACAAGTTCGAGCTTATCCACAGGCGCACCGAAGTTGTTTCGATGCGCAACGAAACATTCTTGAATTCTTGCCAGTACACTAAACCCATGATCCTCGAGCCGCAATTTGAAACCGATCTTTCCAGTGTGGCGGCACTGATGGGCGAACCCGCTCGAGCCGCCATGCTCTGCGCCCTGATGGACGGCTTGGCATTGCCCGCAGGCGAACTGGCACAACTGGCTGGAATTAGCCCCCAAACCGCCAGCACGCACTTATTAAAACTGCTCGAGGGAAAATTGCTGACGGTTGAGTCTCACGGGCGGCATCGTTATTACCGACTCTCGAACGCGGAGGTTGCGGCGGCTCTCGAGGCGTTAATGGTGATTGCACCGCAACCCAAAAAACGCCGCTCGAGCGACACGGATTTGTGCTTTGCCCGCACCTGTTACGACCATTTGGCGGGATGGTTGGGCGTGGAATTTGTGCAAGCATTAAAAAAATCGGGTTGTCTCGAGCAAGACGGTTTGCAATTGAACCTGACGCCGACAGGCTGGAAAACTTTCGAGAATTTCGGACTCGACCTCGAGATGCTGGCGTTGCAACGAAATTTTGCCAAAGCTTGCCTGGATTGGACGGAACGCAAACATCATCTTGGTGGTGCGTTAGGTCGTGCGATTACAGCAAGAATGCTCGAGTTGCGCTGGTTGGCACGATTGCCCGACACCCGAGCGTTAAGGGTGACGGAAACGGGGCGTTTGGGATTGCAAAAAACTTTTGGAATACGACTTTAATCGGTTAATCTCGAGTTTTAAGGTTCAAGCCTGAATTTCTTAAACTCGAGCAGCGTTGAAAATAGACTGTATTGATTAAACCGTTAAACACATGACGCGAAGCTGTATTCAGCCTCAAAGGTCATGTGATGCCGATTCGGGTTTTGGAATTTGACTGAGGTAGGAACGTAAGATCACCAATGTAATACCGATTGCCAGGATCAAAGCGCCTGAGACACCAAGTTCAATCATCGCCTGCCCAAAACGTGTCGCCTCGAGTGTTCCCTTTGCTTCTTCAACACCGATTGCCGCGCCGATGGCGAGGATGCGCCGGGTTGCGCTGATACCGCCGATCACCAGGAACGGAATCAGGCTTTCAGCAACGTTGGGTTGCCCATGTCCTCGAATGAAGCCCATGACGGTACGAAGTAATTCGAGCACGATCAACGCCAAAAGCACATCGTTGATTAGGGTAATGCTCGCCTCGAGAAAGCCACTGTTCAGTTTCTGGGTGAAGGCAACCAAAGCATAACCGGTGATGGCGAACGCGGTGATGACCAAAACAAATCCTGCGAACAGATACACCAGTTGGTCAAGGCGTTCGAGCAGGCGTATCGGAAAAGGGTCGGTGTGTTTCAAGGTACGTTCAGTCTAAGAGTCGATTGACAAAAACTGTGTTGTATTTCATGCAGTCTCGAGTGATGGCTTAAAGGCTCAGAAAGCCGATTCTGAAGGTTGAAACCTGAGGAAAAATGTCAGATTTGCACTGCCATCTCGAGGCGGATGCCGTGAACGATTACATCCTGTCATTAAGGTTAAACTAGGTTATACAAAGTTTGGTCAATTTCTGTCTGACTTTCAGTTAACAACTAACGTGAGTCGAGTCTTGATTTCTGTAAATACTGTACTAAACGATTAAAAATCTGATTAATGATTCGTACTTGACTTCTTTATAAATCACGCCTAAGGTTGCACAAAGGTTGTACAAATCCCTGTTCAACCGTCGGCACATGGAAGTGAAAACCATGAAGACCTAAAAACCATATCTGGCTTGCTCGCCCTTGGCACACGCCCCTCAGGAGGCTTTTATGACACCCAGCCCAATCAATCGCCCTTACGCCGTTCGTTACAACCGTGGTCAAACAGTCTACCACGAGGGTAATCCAGCCTTGAGCCTGTTTAAGCTCGAGACTGGTCTGGTTCGGATTTCCAAAATCACCCCAAATGGTCGGACTTTAACGGTGCGCCACGTGATGCCAGGCGATTACTTCGGCGAGGAGGCTTTTAACGGACAACGGCATGAACATCAGGTTGAAGCCTTAACCGACGCAACGATTTCCAGCTTAGATCCAAAAGTGATTGACAACGAAAATCTTCATTTGGTCACCCGTAGTTTGTCCAATCAACTGCAACGCGCTATGGCTTTTGAATATCACCTGCAAGTTGGTGATTTGCGTCAACGTGTGGCACGTTATCTGGTACACCTGTCCGCCACACCGCTTGGCGGCGTTGACGAACAAGGGCACGCCTTCGTTCGGTGCACCCACGAATTGATCGCCGAAGGCACCTCGAGCACCCGTGAAAGCGTCAGCAAAAGCATCACCGGACTTCGCTTTGAGGGCTTGGTGAAGAGCGGTTATCGCCGTATTACTTTGCTCAACATTCAAGCCCTTCAAGAAATAGCCCAAGCAAACGATTTAGACAGCGACGGAGAATAAACCAAAACTTTCAAGCGGCAATCAGACCTGATTTCAGTCCCCCGACCTGTCTCGAGACACAATTTTGATAGCGTTGATTGACACCTAAGTGCAGCGTCGGTTAAGTTCTTCAGCCTTCGTACCTCATGCTTACGAACCCACCGACGCTGCACCTTTCGGTACTCGCATAGCTCGCAAAATGCTACGCATTTTTCCGACACTGTACTAAGTACGTCCAACTTAATTTTTATAGTTCTATCATAAAAATTAAGGCGAGCTATGCGAGTGTGGAGAGCGTGTCTCACGCGGAATTCTGAAATTCTGCGGGGTTTAGCAGAATGTAAGAATGGAGTCGGGAGATACTTAAGACTGTCAATCAGCGCCCCTCGAGTTGACCGTGCCGTACCGTCGGGCGACTGTAGCGCCGTTTGCTGTGTTTGCCGAAAGTAAGTTTAGTATTAATAAGTAGTTCTGTTGCTCCGCGATCAGCGCGAACCGAAGGACTCGGTAACAATCATTTCCGAGACCGGCAATTGGATTTTCTCATTCATGCTCGAGCGTTTTATTCGACTCGGGTCGGAGGTTTTACCATGTCCAATATTGTCGAAGTTGCCGTCGCCGCAGGAAGTTTCAAAACACTCGTTGCAGCCGTTAGCGCCGCCAACCTTGCAGATACGCTTTCGGGAGCGGGTCCGTTCACGGTGTTTGCACCAACCGACGAAGCCTTCGCCAAGCTTCCTGCCGGAACGGTTGAAGGCTTACTGAACGACATTCCAAAGCTCACCAGAATTCTGACCTATCACGTCGTCAGCGGCAAGGTCATGGCGGCAGATGTCGTCAAGCTGACCAGCGCCAAAACCGTTGAGGGCAGTGAAGTCAAGATCGATGCCAGCAACGGCGTCAAGATCAATGGCGCGAGTGTGGTACAGGCAGATATTGACGCGAGCAACGGCGTGATTCACGTCATTGACACGGTACTGATCCCCGGGTAAACGCTGGACGCTCGAGTTTTAGAACAATAATTTTAGTGAAGACAGGAGATCCAAAATGGTTACGATTGATAAATCCATCATGATTAAAGCGCCCGTTGCTCAGGTCTACAAGTTCTGGCAAAACTTCGAGAATTTTGCCGAGTTCATTGGCAGTGTCGAATCGATCAAGCGCACCGGTGACAACACCAGTCACTGGGTCGTTCGCGGTCCGCTCCGAACCAAGGTCGAGTTTGACGCTCAGACCACCGAGCAAATCGAGAATCAGAGCATCAAATGGCATAGCGTTCATGACCAAAACGAAACCGAAGAGGTCAAAAGTGAGGGCGGTCTGACCTTCAAGGAAGAGGCTGGCGAAACCCAGGTTCACCTGACCTTCAGCTACAGCCTGCCCAACGCAATCGCCAACAAGGTCGCCGAAACCATGAACGCCTTTGGATTTCCGCAAAACGATTTTGACAAAGGTTTAGAGACGATCAAAACCAAGCTCGAGAATAACGCTTAAATCATTTTCGATCATTTGTGAGGCTCTCAGGTATCTGAGAGCCTCACTTTTTGCATATTGATTTGGAATCAAGCCTACAGTAGTTTCCGTATTCATTGATAAAAAAGCTGCGCTTTTTGACCAACTCCTACTCCAACCACTGTAAATAACCGTCAATGGCATTCGAGAGACACTGTATTACGTGTTCTGAGGCAAAATACCCTGGGTGAAATGTGCGCTACTGTATTCCAAGTTGGTGACAAGTAAACTCTAAATCTCGAGTGTACGAATTCAATTTCTCGAGCCTGGCAAAGTAAAATGTCAGGCTCGAGTTTTAAAATTAAGTTCTTGAAATTAAAAACCCCTACACCTTGAAAGGAAATATGCGAACAGTGTTGATCGTGATTATGTACTTGCTCTTGATGGTTCATACGGCTAGCGCCCAAACAACAAACCCAAACCCTACCGAGCCACCAGTCAAAACAGCCATTTCGAGTACCGATAATGCCCCACAAATTTTAGAACCCCAATTCCGAATCATTAATTTTATTCCATCAATTGGCATCAAAGACTCAAATCTAATTTGGTCTATTCAACCCGGCTTAGAATTGTACGGTACAAATGCTGGAATCAACTGGAGAACTTCTGTTTTTATATTTTTGGATCAACATCTACTCGATCAAATAGATTTTGGACTTGCGGGCGGCTTGTCTACCATTACACGAAACACTTTTCGTTACATCGAAAACGGTTGGGAAATTTACGCCAGCCTCAGTGCAAGGTTATACTTAAATAGCAAATTGACTTTTGCCATCCCGATCATCGAACACGTGCCGTTGATACTGACCATCGAAGCAAATCGAACTCGAGGTTCGGTCACAAAAGGGACAGAAGGTCAATTTGTACTTTCAAGCCTTTTAACAATCCCAATCAATCTCGAGACACCCATTTACACAATGGTGAGTTTGAGTGTTCAACCATTTTTGATTGTCAGAGGCGTGGGATTAGGTGGTGCTTTTGGAGGCGGTATTCGCGTGCTTTTGGATCAAAATTTATTTGGCTTGTTCAACGTTTCACCAGGTTTAGAATTAACCTACATTCAGTCTTACAGCACCAGTGTGCGACAAGGTTTTTCACTCAGCTTTGTTTTGGGTGGTAAGTAAAATACTTTAAAACTCGAGATGAAAAAAGTGTACGCCAGATTTGTAAACCCTTACCGTTTGAGAAAATCAGTTTCTCGAGTAGAATCAAATATTCAAGGAGTGGCAAACATGCAAAATCAAAACCCGCCATTTCTCGAGAGACACAATCCGCATCAGTCTTGGGGTTTGGATTTGCTGCCAAATGGTTTCGTGGCACGCTGACAGATTTTTTCAATCTGTCACACGTCGCTCGAGATTCTTTCATTTGGAGGTTTTGCTATGTCCAATCGTTTCGCTGTCAACCCTGATATTACCGCCGCCAGCACATTGCCCGCCAGTTTTTACAAAGACGCCAGTGTCTTTGAACTGGTCAAAGAAAAAGTCTTCGCCCGTTCCTGGCAGTTTGTGGGCGATACCGATCACCTCAAAGCCCCAGGTTCGGTTGCGCCGTTCACGCTGCTCGAGGGTTGCCTGGATGAACCCTTGCTTGCCACCAGGGACTTTAACGACGAGCTTCACGTGCTAAGCAACGTTTGCACGCACCGCAGCATGTTGGTTGCCGAAACGGGCGGCAATGACCGCTTCTTGCGTTGCCGCTATCACGGGCGGCGTTACGGCTTGGACGGTTGCTTTCAAGCCATGCCCGAATTTGAACAAGCCAAGAATTTCCCAAGCCCCAGCGATAATCTGGCAAAAGTACCGTTTGCCACCTGGGGCAAGGGCAAATTCTTATTCTCGAGCTTAAACCCACAAGTTTCGTTTGAAGAGGTCATGAAACCCATCAATGACCGCCTGGGTTGGTTGCCCTTGCAAGATTTCTTGCTCGAGCCTGATTATGGACGCGATTACCTGATTCAAGCCAATTGGGCGCTGTATTGCGACAATTATCTCGAGGGTTTTCATATTCCGTTCGTTCATGCGGGTCTAAATTCATTGATCGATTACGAAAATTACAGCTCGGAATTGTACGCACATTGCAATTTGCAACTTGCACCCGCCAGCAGTGACGATCTGGTGTTTGACCTGCCCAAAGAAAGCCCAGATTATGGCAAACGCATTGCGGCGTATTATTACTGGGTTTTTCCGAACCTGATGTTTAACTTTTACCCCTGGGGTGTCAGCATCAACATTGTGCGTCCGCTGGGGCAAGAACTGACCAAAGTCAGTTTTATACAGTACGTTTGGGATGCCAAAAAATATGGGCAAGGCGCAGGCTCGAGGTTGGATCGGGTCGAACGCGAAGATGAAGTGATTGTCGAAGCCGTACAGCGCGGCGTCAAATCACGATTTTACAACACGGGACGGTTCAGTCCGAAACGCGAACAAGGCGTGCATCACTTTCACACGCTGCTCTCCAACGCATTGCAACAAGATTAAAACCCATCACTTGAACGGATTGCACCCGCTCGAGATTCCTAGTATCCTGTTGGAGTAATCTTTCAGGAGGAATGACATGAAAACGAAAGTGTTAATGGCTTTGGGTTTAGCGGCTGTCACTGCGTTGGGTTTTGGGTTCTCGAGCGCTCAGGATGCCATGATGGCAGGCAAATTCGGCAATTGCGAAACCAAGGGCAAAATGGGTGACGCAAGCAAGTTCACACCAGCCGTTGCAGGACAGTTGACCGTCGAAGTCAATCTTCCCGCCCCAGGTTGGTACAACGGTGATACTCCAGAATTGATCAAAGACGGCGCTGAATACTGCTTGGCGGCGAACATTGCCCACCGTTTGGGACTCGAGAAACTGGTCGTCAAAAACGTGGCTTGGGACGGTTTGGTCGCGGGTCAAACCAAAGATTTTGATTTGGCATTAAGCCAGATTTCAATCACCAAAGAGCGCCAAAAAGTTGTGGAATTCAGCACGCCGTACTTCACCAGCGACGCTGGCGTAATGGTCAAAAAAGGCAAAAAAGTTGACGAGAAAAGTATTAAGGGTTTGCGTTGGGGCGTGCAGCAAGGTACAACTGGCGAATCCTTTGCCACCAAAACCTTAAAAATTGCCAAAGTCAAGGTTTTCCCTGACACCCCAAGCATGTTCGCTTCGTTGCAAGCGGGTCAGATTGACCTTGCCATGACCGACACCTCGATTCTGATGGCACAAGCCAAACAATCAAACGGCAAGTTTGAAGTGGTCGCCCAGTACAAAACAGGCGAAGCTTACGGCGCATTGTTCCCCAAAGGCAATGCCAACAACAAAGCTGTGAACAAAGTGATTGAAAGCTTAATCAAAGATTCAACCGTGCGCAAACTTGTGGCGAAATACATGAGCATTGATCCAATGTCGGTCAAATACTTCCGTCCATAAAAAAGCAATTAGCAGCTAGCAACCCCCAGCCTCGAGTTTTGGTTGGGGGGTTTTGATGCTCGGGTTTTGCTGACAAGATTCAATTCATGGTAAAACTCGTGTCGATATGCAAACCCTAAAACCGAATGATTTTCAGCGCCGAGCGGGTCATCATGAATGACTCGGCTCGAGAATCGCGTTTTCGTAAGCCTTCAATTCCACCAAATGTATTACCGTTTTCACTTGTGGCAGTGGTGTTGTGCGCCCTAACCGTAGTGATTTGCTGGTCAGTCTTGCTTTTTTTGCGCTGGGTGCTCGAGAAGAACAAAATCGGCTCTGGTTTGTTCGATGCGATTATGGTGCTGGTTGGTCTGATCCCACTTGCCTTGTTTGTGCCTTCCGTGCGTGGCGTCCAAGAAGCTTCTCAAGCTCGAGCTGCTTTGGGTCAGAATGATTTGATCAAAGCTCGAGTTTATACCGCCAGCGCTCAAAGCTCGAGCTGGTTTGCGCTTGGGTATGGGGTATTTGCGGTTTTAACCGCGCTTGGAGTTTGGTTTTTAATCACCAACGATGTTGCCGTTGGTAGCACGTTTTTTAAGATGTCCCTGATTTTTGATAAGTTCGGTTTGGTTTTAAAAGCGTTCATGACCAACGTGGTTATCTTTTGTATCGCTCAGGTTTTAATTTTGATTTGGGCATTGGTGGTGGCGATTGCCCGTATGATTCCAGGGCGTGCAGGTCAACCGATTCGCTTGCTGGCAACCCTGTACACCGATGCGTTTCGTGGCTTGCCGAGTATTATCACGATTTACCTGGTGGGTTTTGGTTTGCCCTTAACGGGTTTAACCGACGGTCTAAGTTCGTTTTTGCAACGTCAATTTGGCATTGACGATCTGACTTTTCTCTGGGCAATTATCGCCCTGACTTTGACTTACGGCGCATACGTTGCCGAAGTGTACCGCGCTGGTATTGAAAGCATTCACCCAAGTCAATTCGCTGCCGC
Source organism: Deinococcales bacterium (assembly GCA_043775825.1). Taxonomy (GTDB): domain Bacteria; phylum Deinococcota; class Deinococci; order Deinococcales; family JAAFIG01; genus JANXTZ01. Next base: position 46,064 of record JAYVRX010000125.1, on the reverse strand, counting down.
CCGCAGCTTGGGGCTTTCATTTGGGCAAACCATGCGTTTTGTGATCGTGCCGCAAGCCGTACGGCGCATTATTCCACCGCTTTTAAACGACTTTATTGGCTTGCAAAAAGATACGGCATTGGTCAACGTCATTGGCACGATTGACGCGTTTAACCAATCCAAAATGCTAGCCAGCAATTACTTCAACCTGTCCACCGTCACCATCGTGGCGTTTTTGTTTGTGGTCATCACGATTCCGCAGGCGCGTTTTGTGGACAGGATGCTCGAGAACGACGCGAAAAAAACCAGGGGAGCACGATGAGTTTTCTCGAGATCAACGATGTGCACAAGCGTTACGGCAATGTCGAAGTCTTACGCGGCATCAATTTAGAGGTTCAAGAGCATCAGGTTGTGTGCTTAATCGGACCTTCGGGTTGCGGTAAAAGCACATTGTTGCGCTGTATCAACGGACTCGAGGACATTACGGGCGGCGAAATTCGGATCAACGATGACCGCGTGTCTGGTCCTGGCGTGGATGTCAACCGTTTGCGCCGCGATGTCGGCATTGTGTTTCAGAGCTTCAACCTCTTCCCGCACATGAACGTCATGGACAATTTGACGCTCGCGCCGCGACAAGTTTTAAGAATGTCCAAACCTGAAGCCGAACAACGTGCTCTCGAGCTTCTGAAACGCGTCAGAATGGATCACAAAGCTCTGGCGTACCCCGATCAACTTTCGGGTGGGCAGCAACAACGCATCGCCATCGCTCGCGCTCTGGCGATGGAACCGATGGTGATGTTGTTGGACGAAATCACCTCGGCACTCGACCCAGAATTGGTCAGTGAGGTTTTAAACATTGTGCGCGAACTGGCGAGTGAGGGCATGACCATGCTGCTGGCAACCCACGAGATGGGATTTGCCAAGGAAGTCTCGAGCAAAGTCTGCTTTTTGTACAACGGTGTGGTGCACGAAGAGGGAGCGCCAGAACAGATTTTTAGTGACCCGCAAAACGAACGCACGCAACAATTTTTGAAAAGCATTATTGAGGCTGGAAGGTTGTGAACCTCGAGCGACTAAGTTTAAGGTTGCTCGAGGCTGGCAATTTCAGATCGAAGATTTTGAATATCCACCTTTTCATTGATTTGTTCTTCGGACAAACCTTGTCGTTGCAGTCGTGCCAATTTTAAACCAAGCAGCATTTTTAATTCCTCAAGACGTGCCGAATGCGCCTCTAGCGCCATAATTTCAGCATATTCTTCTTGTGTCATTGGAGTCACTGACATGTCTGATAAGTCCGAACCCATTTCTTTTAATTGAGTTATCAGCAAATCTAAACGATCTTGAAAAATTTTGATTTGTGTTTCCACCCAACGATGCCAATGTTCATCCGAAGAGGCAGTTATTTTCTCAAATTCCAGTTGATTTATCATCTCAAAAGTACGTTTGTACTTGGCACGCAACGATTCTACGGTTGGTTCACTGATGGGTGCAGACATGTGTTTATAGGCTTCTTGAAGCTCCAATTCGGCACGTGTGTAAAACTCGAGTTCTGCTGGCATTGCGTTCTGTTTTAGAATTTCTAACGTCGCAAATTGATCGTCAAAAATCTTTTGTATTTTGGCTTCCATACATTCCTTACCTGAAAATCTCGAGTCCATGACAAGCGTATTGATACCAAACTTTTGGTTTCTCGAGTCTCCAATCTTCTAAAATGCTGACCCAAATTGCTCAAGTTGCTTTTGAATACGCTCTTTGTAAACGTGTTTGGGATACGAAAAGTACAAAGCATCCACTGGTTCGCCCTTACTGAAAATCAAAACCGTAGGCACACCCAGCACCCTCGAGCGGAACGCAATTTCTTGGGATTCTGTCACATCAATTTTAATAAAATTGACCCGCCCGTCAAATTCGGCGCTCAATTCCTCCAATGCGGGGGTCACAATCTTGCATGGTGAACAATCTGGCGAGGAAAACATGACGACACTCAAATGATTTTCTTCGATTGCGTTAAAAAATTCGGATTCTGTCATACGCCCCCTTTTATAATCGTTTGGACTACCCTCTTGAGAGATAATAGTCCAAACCAAAGAAAACTTGCAACAATCTTTATCAACGTTTCTCGAGGTAATTGAATGCTGCTTCCATATTGTTGCTGTGTGATTTGAGCGTTTACTTGATCCCAAGCTCTTCGATGGCAGCCTCGAGTTGGTTGTCACGTCCAGCTTTCAGTTTCTCGAGGTTTATTGGCACGAGTTTATCGGGAATGACTTTTAAAGGACGTGCAACGTAGGTGACAAGATCGTAATGCCGATATTGAGGAATAAACATGACGCTTTGGGTTTGCGTTTTCTTGGCGAATCGAACATCAAAGAAATTGCCAGTTATCCCTGCACCACCATAACTTTCTTCGCCAAGGATTTTGGTGCGCTTGATGGTTTGCAAAATATTGGCTACATTTTCACCACCACTAAAGGTATATTTTGATGTCAGCACAACAAGAGGTCCATCCCAAAGTGATGGATTCTCGAGGTATTCAATTGAGCGCTCTCCTGTTTTATGGTTAAAGTATTCATGTGCGCCAGCTTTAAAACTGTAGTCAATACAGACTCGCGTGTTGTCGCATAATTTACTTCCTATGAATGGTGTAAAAGCACCTACAATATTTAACTCCGTAAATGGATCACCACCTGATCGGTATCGAATATCAAGCACAACCCCCTTCAAGCCATCTGCTCTCGCAGCCCGAATTGCATCATGAACGATTCGATCTGCATTGTTATCTTCAGAGGTATTCATAAGGCGTAACCACAATACTTTATTGTCTAACATTGTATAATTTACTTTCCAGTCACCACCAGGAAAGAGTTGAACGGTTTTTACATCACCACCGCGTGAAAACTTAAATTCTAAACGCTTGCCAAATTGCTCTGCGTATACAATTGCTCGTAACGTATCTTGTTCAGCAACACCACTGACTGAAAGAATTCGATCCCCAATCTGAAATGCCTCCGCTGCTGAGGTTTCAGGATGAACGTATCGCACGATAATATCGGATTGATCGCGTTCTAAAATAAACCCAAAACTGGTTATGTGATGACCGTCTCCAACAGGAAACGAATCTTCAATTCGTGTACTGGCAGGGTTAACAACTTCAAAATGAGGATCGCCAATTCGGCGAACCTCATCTACTAAGATTGTCTCCACGACTTCTTCATCACATTTTGAACGGCAACTTGATAGCGCTTTTTGATGTAAATTAGTAGACCACTTCTGTAAATCAATATTTCGGGTATTAATATACTGCTTGGAAATCAAGTTATTTGCATCAACCAAGAAAGTGGGGAGTGCTGGCGCAGCAACCACTGCGCCAAACCCAAGAATAACAACTAAACTATAGAACTTAACTCTTGTCATTTACAGCCAGTTGCATTTCGAGCCGAGGCACTTTTACAACCACCCGCGCCCCTCGGGTTATCAGCCCCAGGACTTGCTTGACCAATACCAAACCCAACAGATGACAAAACGAATATCCCAAGCACCAGCCATTTTACTGCTTTTTTCATGACTACCACCGATCCCCAAAAAGCAGCTTTGCTGCTGTATCTGGCGTTAAAGTTCCCCGACCAAGCTCGAGCATTGTTTGAATAATGCGATCAAAGTTTTCATCTTTCTCGAGTTTCTGAGTTTTTGGCTTAAATCCGTATTGATTTTCAAGCTCTTGGGCAGCCCTTAACACCCAACGGTAATTTCGATCTCCTTCGATCACATCCGCACAACACAACAAAACCCAGGCAAGTCGAACAGCGCTGACGGGTCTGTACCAGACTGTGCGGTTGAAGTATTTGCGGTTTAGCGCCTTGGTTAAACCATCACGTTGACCGCTGCCATCCATTGGAATATCAAATTGAAAACCAAAATCTTGTAAAATAAATGCAATTGCCTGTGCTGGGCGAATACCAGAAGAACCATAGACTGTTATTGTTTTTTCTTTAAAACGCAGAACACTTTCATTTCCCACGCTCGAGACTGCATCTGGACAGTTTGGATGACGAGAGATCAGTGCCAGTCCTAAAGGGAGCAGCAATTGGGTTTTGAGAACAATTTGACGAAGAATATTTGGTGGAATCACAACCAACAAAGAAACAGCAGCCTCGAGAATCAAAAGTATTTCTGAAGCGGTGCTCGGCAAATCGCGGATGAGCACTTCAAGTTTTACAACAAGACTGAAAAATCGGACTCCAAAAGGCATATTTTCAGTTTCTTCAAGTGTAGGAACTCGAGCTTTTGCGCCAGTAATGTTACCGATCTTCAAGTGTAGGAAAGCAGCTATTGATTTGCGCGATATTTTTATGACTCCATGCGAAGTATTAATCATTGGCAGCAGTAACTTACAAGCTTTTCCATACTCTGAATAACTTTGATCCGATAAAAATTCTTGTGAGTCAGCGATGATTTTCCAAATCTGTGCTTCAATATAGAATCCATTCAACGTATTATTTCTATCAAATTCTAAAATTGTATTTCGCAATGTAGAAGCGCTGAGTAAAACAATTTCAGTATCTAGTAAGTTATTTTTCTCATGAAACAGTAGCTCAAGACTATCTTCATCGCCCTGGTAAAAAAACGCTTTTGCCATTGCATCTACTGATCGATTTATTTGAACTGCATTTGAATGCGGATCATGGATAACTTGCTTATATACAGATACGGCATCTTCCATGTTCCCTTCATAAAATGCAATGCAAGCACGCTGATAACGAGCAGAAACGACCACGGTCATTACTCCAAGTGCTGTTGCTAGAATTTCAGCTTCGGCTACGTGATGTAAAGCTGCCTTAAAATCGCCCCGAATAAACAAAGCATCCACTATGGAAATATGCGCTCGAGCTAAGGCTTCCTGGTGTAAGTAAGAATTTTCGCCACGTTGAACATCTTGAACAATTCCTTCGAGCAACATAATAGATGTTTCAACTATTTGATCTGGGTTTTCCGTTTCTGCATAAGCACGAATGATGTCAACAGCAAGTAAGACAACTTTTGCCAGCAAATACACCCCTCTGTTGGAAGCGGTTAACCCTAAAGCACAAAACGCTCTGGCACGTTCGGGTTGCACAAGAACAAGCTGTGCCGCTCGAGTTGCCGCAATTGGCGTTTGAAGGCTCATGAGCGCATTGACCAGATCATCACGGGTCGAACCCATCTTCAGCATGGTTCGTCGCCATTCATCAAAAGCGCGTGGCGATTCAAGATCAGGCATTGGGATTGCCCCGATGGTAATGCCCTGATCGTATTGGTCGCTTCTTGAAATCATCTTACGTTCAATAATAGCCTATTGACCCTAAAATGAGCGGACACTTTACGGACACTTTTCAGAAATCACCAGAAACATGAAGCAGAAATCGTATCCAAATGGGTTCTTTGCTTGAAAGGTTTGTTTTTGAAATGTTGTAAAACACCACGCAATCTCGAATTTGTTTTAAAAGTGTCTGACAAGTGTCCACAAATATTGAATGCGCTCATTTACACTTTCATCAGCCAAGTGATCTCGTCTTGTTTGGAGGCGCGATTCTCAAGAGTTAATTTTGCACACAGCACAGCATTTTGATCTGTTTTGGAAAAGAGGCAAGAATGGAAGAAATTCAAATGATTTTAATTTACGACGGGCGATGTGGTTTCTGCACACGGTTTGTGCATTTTATTCAACAACTTGACCGAAACAGAACGATTAGCACCGTGGCTTGGCAAGTCCCTGGGGTACTGGAAGCAAATAATCTTACACGTAATGACGTGAAATCTGCGGCATGGTTTCTCGAGAAAGATCAACGGTTTAGAGGTGCGGCTGGCATTAATCGCGCTCTTTCAAAAGTAACGGGTTGTGGCTTGTTTTGGTTCATTTACAGTTTGCCGCTAATTCAGCAAATAGAGGATTTTGTTTACGCCTGGGTTGCTCAGAATCGAAAATTGTTCCGTGGTACGAAGCCATATTGTCACCAAGAGAATTCCACTTGTATTCAATGAGGTACTTAAAATGTTGAGAGTCATTATTTTGCTTATTGTCGTTTTTTGTTGTAACGCCGTCGCTGCAACTCGAGAAGATACCATTTATCGATTATTCGGTAATTCTGCCATTCAAAGAGAATGGTTCTCTGAATCATTTTTGGCTGCCATTCCTTTTGATCTTATTGAAAAAACGATGGGGCAACTGCGTTCCGAATACGGATCACTTGTTGATATAGATGCAAGAGGTACGCGTCTGCGGCTAAAATTTAAGGATTTTGTTGTTTCAACGTGGCTCGGTTGGGATGAAGACGGCAAGATTAATAGCCTTCGTTTTGGCGAATCAATACCACGTGATACACGAAGACTAGAGGCTGTTTTACGTGGGTTTTCTGGCAAAAGTGGTCTGATCGTAACAAAAAATGGAAAAACGATATCTGCGATTAATGCAGACCAGCCTTTGGCAATGGCTTCAGCATTCAAGCTAGCAGTGCTAAGAGCATTGAAGGAATCAATCAAATCGGGAGAGAGGAAGTGGGACGATGTGGTTTTGCTTGACGAGCGTTCAAAAAGCTACCCGTCCGGTATTCTGCAAGACTGGTCTACAGGCTCTCCATTGACGATACATACGCTTGCAACCCTAATGATGTCTATCAGCGACAACACCGCAACAGATGTATTGATTAATTTGCTTGGACGCACAGCAATTGAACGTTGGTCTCCAAGAAATCGTCCGTTCCTAACAACCAAAGAAGCATCTGTTTTGAAAACCAAAAGCAATTCAAGTTTGCTTGCCCGATTCAGAAACGGCAATGAAGCCGAGCGTCGCGCCGTTCTGGAAGAAATTGCTCACGTTCCATTGCAACCCTTAAACATATTCCTCGAGCTTCAACCTACATTTGTGCTTGACATTGAGTGGTTCTTTTCCCCCAAAGAATTGTGCGACCTTATTGACTCCACGGGTGACTTGAACATGCTTAATGTTGGTGAATCTCCAGCACGGCGCGATGCTTGGGCAAAAGTCAGCTTTAAAGGTGGTTCAGAACTAGGCGTATACAGCTTAACAAACCGCTTGGTGAGTCGCACAGGGGATGTTTTCTGCGTTTCGGTAGCTGTTAACGACCAGCAGGCAATTGACGAATCCAGAATTTACGAAGTGTTCGAGGTCATCATAGAAAATCTAAATTAACTGCGATATTTCGACAATCGTGAGAGGGGGTGGTGAATTTGAATGTAACCCGACGTGCCACCGATTAACAAAATACTTTAAGTCATTTCAGAAAGAGGCATTATGAAAAACATATCCAAGAAAATTTGGATCATAGCCGTATCAACCCTAATTGCTTGCACTGCATTTGCCACACCAGTTGGCGCAATTGTACAAGTGCCGCAAATTGTTCCTATAAATACGCTCACTATTGCAAATCAAAACTCAAAAAGGCTGGAATTTATTGGCGATGTAATTAAAGTAACAAAAGCAAGGGTCAACATTTTTTTCCAACAGTTGGTAGTTCCTGCTGCATTCAATAGCTCTGGTGTGAATCCTCAAATGTTAGGAATATTAACAGAAGATGCTTTAGATTAGATATTTACAGGGCGATTTGATAATTTTGATGACATTTTTCTCGATTAATGAATTTTGAAACGTTCTGCGAGTTTTATTAATCTACAACAAGCAAATAGTTGATTGATAATCTACAAGCTTATAAAGCATTTAAAAGCCCCATCAGTAAGCTTAATTAATTTTAAAGTATCTCGAGACTCCTGAGCAACTTTGCAATTTTGGAGGAGTTTCACAATTTAACAGGATTTCTACTTCAGTTTCCGATTGGGAACATCAGTGAAGGAGGTGGTGATTTTGCACACAGTGCAGTAGGTAACTGGGCAATTCGGCGCTCTGTTTAGTTTATTCAGGAGGCATTATGAAAAACGTGTATAGAAAAGCTGGTATTACCATTGCAGTTGTTTTGATTGCTGGCGTTACTTTCGCTTCACCAGTTGGTGCAACTGCCAGAACGCCACAACTTATTCCAGCAAATTCTGTGGTTGCAGCACACAGTCCACAAAAAGTTGAGATATTCGCTCAGGTTTTTCAAGCGGTAAGGGTTTATGCACCTGTTGTTGTTCGTCAAATTACTAATTTTGTCCGAGTAATTTGCCCAGGATTGAATAGCAGTACTGGTAGTCACCCCCAAGCCTCAGCGCCATTAACAGAAAATTCTTTAGATTAAGTATTCAGCAGTGAGTCAGTAAAAATACTCGAAATGAGCTTAAAGTCATGCTAAACGCAAAGTCTTGAGTCTGCTACTCCCAAATCCACCAACCCCCTTTGCTAGGAGTCAATATGAAAAATATGCGCAAATTTGTCTTACCAACTTTGCTCGTCGCTGCCCTTGGTATTTCCAATTTTGTAACACCTGTTGGTGCAACTGCACAAATTCCAACCGATTTGCCTTCCAATGCTGCTATTCATAAAGGTGAAGGAGAAGTCATGTTCTGGGCTGAGGTTTTTGTTGCTGCTAGGAGATTATTAAATGCGTCAAAATTAATTTTTTCGACCAGTGGCGGACATCCAGGTAGCTCACTACAGCTTAGTGATAAAGCACTTGATTAATGCTGCCTTTTCACTTTTTAGGTCATAACTGCCAGTAAAGCTCAAAAAATATCGCAGCTCGTAGATATCTTTGAACTTCATGCCATTTATAGAAAATTCGCAAGTTTAAGTTTTGATTTGGTAGAGATTCTAGAACCAAGGCTCTAATGCAAATCACAACTTAGAAATCCACATGATTTTTTTCAACCTTTCCTGGAGTCAATATGAAAAATATTCGCAAGTTTGTCTTACCCGCCTTGTTTGTTATCACCCTTGGTATTTCCAATTTTGTAACACCTGTTGGTGCTACTGCACAAATACCGAATGCTTTGCCCTCTAATGCCGCTATTTATGAAGGTAAAAGTGAGGTTATGGTCTGGGCTGAGGTTGGTAAGGTCGCCTATAAAGTTCTTGATGTCGCGGCAAAAGTAGCTTCTGTTATTCGGCTATTTTTAGCGGCTGGCGGTGAGAACCCAGGTAGTGTGCCACAACTTACTGATGGAGCACTCGACTAACCAACTGCCGATAGTTTGTGTGCCATGCCAGACCATATGAAGTTAGTGGGCGCATAAAAAAATCGTCTATTTGTAACAGGTGGCGACAAAAATACTGAACCGATGTACTCGGTGGTAACAATTGTTACCACCGCATTAAAAAGCCTTATTTCAATGTTAAAAATTCTTACGGTGACCATAAACTACTCGAGGTGCATCTCTGATGAAGCGACCAATACCAGTTCTCAAAAATGGCTTCTATGCCGTTATTACACTCGTTGCAGCGTTTCATGCTGCGATGACAATCTTATACAATACGCCTCCAAATCCAGTTAAAACTTTGACCAATTTGCAATCAGAATACATTGGTCAATTTTTTTATCAAGACTGGGGATTATTTGCGCCTACACCAATTAACATGGATATTAACCTTTTGCTCGAATGTCTTTCTAAAGATGGATTTTCATCTGGTCCGCTTGATGTTACTGGCGAGTTGGTGCAACTGCACCAGCAAAATCGTTTCACACCCTATGAACGACTTTTGCGCGTACCTGACAACTATGCACACTCACTTGTAAGCAGAAATCGTAGTGAGGAAGTGAGCACCAATCTGTGCAAGAAAGAGCCAAACGGCAAAGGGTGCAAAGACGAATCTGAACAACGTAAGCTTCGAGAAGAAAGTGCAACACGAGGACTTACTCGAGTTGCCAATGCTTTTTGTGCAGATATGAGCGCAAGTCGATACCAAAAAACTTTTCAGAAAGCACATGCTTGGATATCGCTTTCGTTTGTTCCGAAATGGTCTAAAAGATACACGAGTAAAAAAGAAACAAAATTGGTTGAAGGCGGAATTTTGAGCCTCACGCCTACCCCTGCCTATGGAATTTGGAGATGACATTTATGAACGCGCTTATTCGTACTTTTGAAACTCGAGCACAGAATGTTATTGGAAGTCGGATTCTACAAATTATTGCAGGTTTGGTTGTTGTGTACAGGTTTTTAACAGAAGTTCGATTTGCCAATTTTTTATTTGAAATGGACCCAACAAGTTTGTTATCCTCGCCATTGGTTGTTTATGCAAGTCTTGCAGGTTGGTTAATTGGAGGACTGGCGCTTCTTACTGGGTTTTTTACGAGGGCAGCCACACTGGTTGTTTTTCTTTCGTATGTTGTGCTCGAGAGTGTCACTGTAACGCATGATGGTGGCGACAACATTTTACGAATCGTATTGTTGTACATGTTATTTTTTCACGATAAAATCACAAAACCCAATCTTATCAAACCAGGTGCACTTACCTTTTTACATAATGTTGGTGTCAAAATGACCGTCTTTCAGATCGTGGTGTTGTACTTGGTATCTGGGACGCTTAAGCTGCAAGGTGATGTTTGGCACAACGGAACTGCGCTGTATTACATTACAAATGTTGAGCAGTTTTCGACCAACATCGGTTGGATCAGATCAATGTTTTCAAATCCAATTCTGACAACCCTAGCCACGTATGCCACACTTGCTTATCAAATTGGTTTTTCATTTATGCTCAATAATCGTTATCATCTTATCTGGGTGGTGCTGGGTATTGGTTTTCATCTTGGAATTTTTGTGGTCATGGGGCTTACGACATTTTCGGTTGTTATGATCGGGCTTATCTTGTTTACTGTCCGTGATGCCGAATGGAAAACCATTATAAATATTTTTGTAAAACATGTGACTCGTCCTCTAGAACGGCGTTTACTGAAGGCGCAAAAGTTAAGTGTGCCGTCAGCTTAATGTACAACAGGTAGGAGACTTTAAAACGATGAAACAATCTCTGACAATTTTACTAGTCGCGTTTCTTTTTATTGTGCTGCCAAGCGCTTGGTTGGCTATCGCTATCTGGTTTCCGTTCAGCAATACTACCTTCTTGTTATTGACTGGCGTTTCAGCTTATATTTTCATTGCATACGCACTTTTAGTTGTTCAGTGGGGTATTTTTGGATACGGGGTGCGAGGTTTGTTGTTGGCGGTCAGTTTAATAAGTTTACCTTTATGGGTTAATCGGATGCCCAATCTTCCTGTGTTTTCCGAAAGTTCAATCGGAGGATGGTTGTTCACATTAATGTCAATCGGATTACTGTGGCTTGTAACCCCATCACTTTTTCAATCTTTTACTGGTTATCCCCGTCTTCCAAAGCCTATTGAACTCAGTTTTCCATTCGGATCAGGGATGTATGAAGTTGGACAAGGTGGTGCTTCAAAAATACTGAATTATCACATGGCGTATAAACCAATTCAATATGCACTTGACGTAGGTAAACTAAATTGGTTTGGGACACGAGCATCAGGACTAAGCCCTACGAATCTTACACAGTATGCAACTTTTGGCGACGTTCTTTACAGTCCATGCGATGGTGTTATCAGTGCGGCTCGAGGTGATTTCCCTGATTTTAATCCACCAGACTCAGACCCTAAACAGCCACTCGGAAACCACATCATGATCCTTTTTGACGATGCCAAAATTGTCATGGCGCACCTCCAGCATGGCAGTGTACTTGTTAAGGTAGGTGACACTGTGCACCGTGGTCAAGCCATAGCCCGAATTGGGAATTCAGGTAACACAACAGAACCACATTTGCACATTCATGCCGAACGTGGTGGAACGCCAGATGGATACGGTGACGGTGAAGGTATACCAATGCGGTTTGATGGTCGGTTGTTGCGTCGGAATGATCTTGTGTACCGATCTCGAGCATCGTCATCTTAACGTCCCTATCATATCTACCTATTGATTTTTAGAAAATCTCGAGGAGTGATTTAATGCTTAGATTCTGGTATTTCTTAGCAGTCTTTGCCCTGCTTGGTTTCGTGGCTCGAGCCTCACCAGCTACCGATTTCTACTCGCAGGTTGCTGCTCTTTTGAAAGTGCATCTTGTGGTGCAAGACGGATTAGAGGTGACACTGAATCGTTTCCAACTTGAACTTGACCAAGCTTGTGAACCAGTGGGCGAACATTGTACGCCGATGGTAGCAACTGCGATGACTCAAAAAATGCTCAAAGCACTCAAGCAACCTCATACTGCGTTGTATTCACCTGATTTTTTTTCTAACTTGCTGAACGTTCTGGACGGTGTTCAAGATGACGAAACTGGTACTGGTCTTGTGACGATAAGACCATTTGGAAGCAATGAGCGGGTCGTTTTGGATACGATTTCAGGTAGTCCAAGTGCAATTTTAGATTTCCAGCGGGGGGATCGCCTTCTTTCAGTGAATGGCGCTGTATTCTCAACGGTTGATGATGGATTGAGTTTCGATGATCCCATTCATCAAGCACAAGAACGTCAGAATCAAAATCTGTTGGCAGTTCGTGCCGGCGAGACGCTCGAGATTGAATTAATGCGGTTCAAAATTGGGGAAATAAAGATCAGAATTGTTGGTGCAACTTACCCCATCGCCCGTTTACCGTCACTCCATTTTATGTTGTCTTACCCTGGTTTTGCCACATTGCGAGTGCCTAGCTTTGGGTCACCTCACACCGCAGATCAAATTCATGCGCTTGTACGTCAGGCACAATCACTAGGGATAATGAAGTTGGTTCTTGATCTTCGAGAAAATCCTGGGGGACGTTCTGCTGAGTGCATTAAGGCGGCAGGAGCTTTCGTAGATCGGGTCAGTCGTATTAGAAAAAGCCGATATGGTATGGAACAAGATGAATTTAAAAATGGTCAACTTCAAATTTTTGGTGAAGACGGTTCAGTTCTTGAACGCGAAACAGTTCTCGAGCCATCAAAATGGAATAAGCCAATGGTTGTTTTGGTGAACGACCAAACGGCATCTTGTGGCGAATATTTCGCCAGTGAAATGCAGTGGCAAAAACGAGCAATAGTTATTGGACAGGTGACGGCTGGAATTGGTAATTCTGCGGCAGAACTTTTCTTGCTCACCAATGGCTGGGGGCTTCAAGTAACAACTTCACTTACCTTTTATAGCGAGGGTAACCCTTTAAGTCCATCAGTATTTCCAGATGTTGAAGTGGTCAATGCTTGGGAGAAGCTATTCACAGGTCGAGATGTTATTTTGGAAAAAGCAATTCAGATTCTTCAAAATCCGTAACATTTGCTCGAGTAATCAACCCTCAAATCTTTTCCAGCGCCGTCTCGAGGTCAGTCCAAAGATCGCGTACATCCTCGAGTCCCACATGAATCCGTACCGTGTTTTCTGGAATCCCAAAGTGATTGTAAGGGTTTAACGCGCCGCGATTCAGCAATCCCAGCGTGATTGGAAAGACCAGACTTTCATGACCGCCCCAACTGACCCCAAGCTTAAAATACTGTAGCGAATTGATAAAGCGCTTAATACCTTCGCGGTCTGCGTTCAATTCAAAACTCATCAAGCCCGTCGTGCCGCCCAGTTTTTTGGCAAGGTCGGCTTGGGCAAAACTCTTTAAACCAGGACAATTCACTGTAACAACTTTCTTGTGTTGCTCGAGCTTTACCGCAATCTCGAGCGCACTTTTTTGGTGTGCCTCGAGTCGCAGATTGAGGGTGCGCAGTCCGCGCAGCAGCAACCAACCTTCAAACGGCGAGAGCTTGCCACCCAGTACGCTGTACTCGAGTCGGTTGATTTTTTCGATGTCCGCGTGTTTGCCAATCGCTATGCCCGCCACCGTGTCACTGTGCCCGCCCAAATACTTGGAGGCGCTGTGCACCACCATGTCAATGCCGTGCTCAATCGGGCGTTGATAGAGGGGTGTCGCCCAAGAATTATCGGTGATCGTGTAAACGCCCTGCGCTCGAGCCATAGCCGCTATTGCGCTTAAATCTTGCAAGCGAAAGACCATGCTGGTCGGATTCTCGAGGTAGAGCAGGGTCGCGCCTGGCAGTGCGGCTTGGATGGCGTTCAGATCGCGTCCATCCACAAATTCTACGGTGATGCCATAACGCGGGGCAAGTTGGGTTAAGAACTTGAACGCATCGGGGTAAACGCATTCGACGCACAATACCCGCGAACCCACCTGACACCGCGCCAGAATCGCGGTGCTGATGGCTGCCATACCGCTCGAGAAGGCACGGGCGGCTTCACCACCCTCGAGTTGGGCGACTTTTTGTTCAAAGACTTGCACGCTCGGGTTGTTGCCCCTCGAGTACATCGGGTGTCCATCCAGACCGAGGCTGCCCAATGATTCTTCCATCTCCTCGAAGGATTCAAAAGTGAACAACGAGGTTTGATAGATTGGCGGCACAACCGCGCCGAATGGGTAGGTTTCGTCGTGGGTCAGAATGCTGGCGACTCGAGTTGATTTGGACGCTGATTTGGACACTGGTTCTCCTGTTAACCTTTGACTGCGCCTGCGGTCAGCCCCCGAATCAGGTAGCGTTGAATAAAGCCAAAAAAGAGGATCACGGGAATCAGCGCAATCGTGCTGGCTGCCATCATCTGCCCCCAGTTGACCGCGCCTTTTTGAATGAAGGACAGCAAGCCAACCGCAAAGGTTTTTTGGCTTTCGGAATTGATTAGCATTAAAGAAAACAGCAGTTCGCTCCAAGCGCCAGTGAAGACAAAGCCCAACGTTGCAGCGACCCCAGGCAGTGTCAGTGGCAGAATCACGCGCAGCAATGCTTGAAAGCGGGTGCAACCATCAATCATGGCGGCATCGTCGAGTTCTCGAGGGATGGCATCGAAAAACGATTTCATTAAAAACGTGGCGAATGGCGTGTTGATGGCGGTGTAAACCACGATCAAACCCCACAAGTTATCCACCAGCCCAACGCCAACAAGCACCCGAAACAACGGCACGAGCACGATCACGAGCGGAAAAAATTGGGTTAGCAACAAAATAAAAGCGATACCCGTTTTAAAGCGAAACTCGTATCTCGAGAAAGCGGCGGCGGTCAGGGATGCCAGGATGGTAGCAAAAAATGCTGTGCTGAGCGAGACGATCACGCTGTTGAGAAAATAGGTTGGAAATGGCGTGTTGGCAAAAACATTGACAAAATTATCAAAAGTCACCGAAGTCGGAAAGGGGAGAAGTGCTTCGGTGTACAAGCTTTTATTTGGCGTTAAAGCAATTTTGACAATCCAGTACAATGGAAAGAGCGCAAACACCAAATAACCCGTCAATGCCAAGGCTCGAGCGCCAAGCCAGACGGTTTTGCGGTTCAAGTTGTAACCTCGAGTCGGCTGCGAAGGCGCAACATAATGACGGCGTACAAGATCAGCAAGGTTAACAGAATCACACTGATGGCGGCGGCGTAACCATAATCGAGTTTGTTGTAAGCCACCGTAAAAATATAACTCGAGGTGATTTGTGTGGCATCGGCGGGACCACCACCGGTCATGACCCAAATTAAATCTGAAAAATTGGCAATCCAAACGGTGCGCAGTAACGCCGTAATCACAATGGTCGGAGCGATATAGGGCAGGGTGATAAAACGAAATTGCTGCCAACTGCTCGCGCCGTCCATCTCGGCGGCTTCGTACATTTCTTTGGGAATCGCGGTCAGCGTGGCAAGCAGGGTGATGGCAAAAAAAGGAATGCCAAACCAGATGTTGGCAATGATCGGACCAATCAAGGCAATGCCAGGGTCAGCCAGAATGTTATCCGCATTGGGCAACAAGCCTAGTGCCGCCGCCCAATGCGCCAGCGGACCAATGACCGGATTGAACAACCACGACCAGGTTAAACCCGACAAAAAAGCGGGCACAGCCCAAGGCAGAAAAACCAGCGCCTGATACAATTTTTGCCCAGGGAACGGCGTGACCAGCAACAACGCCAAACCCAAACCGAACAACAACTGAAACGCCAAACTCGAGAACGTCCAAACTACGGTGTTGCGCAAGCTCAGCCAAAAAATCGGGTCGTTGAAAGCCTTGATGTAATTTTCAAGACCCGCAAAACCACGGTTTAACGGTTCGTAGACCACAAAATGGATAAAACTGTAATAAATCCCGATCAGCACAGGCACAAACAACGTCAAACCCAACAACAACAACGTCGGACTGACGTACAAATAAGGCTCGAGCAAGACTTGCAAGGCTCGAGGTTTGGGTTGTGATGCGCGGGTGATGGTGGTAGCCATGAAAACCTCTCGAGTTTTTTATGCAAATACAAAAGTAAGTAATTGTCGCGCCACCCTCTCTTGATTCCAAGATGCACCTTCTTGACCATAAAATGCACCTAGCGGGCATGGTCGCTCACGGGCGGAATCGCTCATCCCCAACCCTTCTTGATTCCAAGACGCACCTACGGGCGGAATCGCTTCTCCCGCCGTGCGGGAGAAGGGAGTTTGGTTATTTTACACGTGTGGCTCGAGTCAAGGGTTTTGTCCTTCTCCCTGTGGGAAGGTGGCGAGAAACGAGCCGAATGAGAGTTTCAGGCTTATTTTGCAGGGTTGGCTTTGAGGTAATCCTGATTGGCTTTGGTCAAGAACGCTGCCCATTCTTTGGCGGCTTGCTCGGCGGTTTTTTGCCCCAGCAGCACTTGCTGATAACCGTTCAGGGCGATGGTGCTGAAGAACTCGCCAAGTTGGGGCAGGTACAAGGGGTATTGAACGGGCACGTAACGGTTGGTGTTGTTGACTTCGGTAAACCAGCCTTTGAAGACCGAATCGCTGTAGGCGGCGTCTTTGTCAGCGCCTTTGTAGATTGGCAGAATGCCGATAAAGTTCGCCCATTTGAGGTTGTTCTTTTTGGCGATCAAGAACTGCGTGAGTTTCCAGGCGGCTTCTTTGTTCTTGCCACTCGAGAACATTGACCAGCCAGCCGTGCCGTATTTGACGAAGGCTTTGCCGTTCGGACCGACTGGCATTGGCGCGACGTCAAAATTCGCTGCCCCCAGTTGATCGCGGATGCCGAGCAGGGCGTCGGGGTCTTGGTCGAGCATCGCGCAGTTGCTCGAGGCGAAACCTGAAACAATTTCGTTGAAGCCCCAGTTGACGGATGCTTTTGGAGCGCCGCCCGATTTGTAGAGGTCTGCCATGTATTGAATGCCTTTGATTGCGCCTGGCGAGTCAAAGGTGCTTTTACCATCTTTGTCGAACCACTCGGCGCTGCCCATAAAGCCGCTCATGAACGAGAACACGCTGTCAAAACTACCTCGAGAACCGCGCAGGCAGTAGCCGTAACGGTTGCTGCCGGATTTGCTGATTTTGGCGGCGTATTTGGCAAAATCATCGAAGGTGCGCGGCGCAGTCTTTAAACCTGCATCTTTGAACATGACTTTGTTGTAAAACATGCCGCGCACGTAAAAACCGTAGGGCAAAAAGTACATGGTGTTCTTGTAGGCTTTGCCGAAGGACAATGTTGGTTTGTTAAAATCTTTGGCGTCTTTAAAGTTTTTCAGGTACGGGTCTAGATTCTCGAGCGCCCCGAGGCTGCCGTACAAACCGAGCCAATTCTCGGAGATTTCGGCAACGTCTGGGGCTTGTCCACTCTGCACCAAATTAAGCAGTTTTTGATACGATTCCGCCCACGGTAACGAGATCAATTCGACTTCGATGCCTGGGTTGGCGGCTTTAAAATCTTTGAGGATGTCGTTCAGAACGACAGTGCGCGGTTCGGCGGTAATCACTTC
This sequence comes from Deinococcales bacterium, assembly GCA_043775825.1. Lineage (GTDB taxonomy): Bacteria > Deinococcota > Deinococci > Deinococcales > JAAFIG01 > JANXTZ01. The sequence continues at coordinate 28,456 of JAYVRX010000125.1, read as the reverse complement.
GACCAGACGCAACTTGATTGGTGCTTGGGCTTGGCTGATGCCAACCAAACCGGCGACCCCTGCTACCGTCAGAATTCCTGTGCTGAACTTTGCATACTTGTTCATGTTTATCCTCTCTTTACTCGAGCGGTAGCCGACCAGCACCATCTGTTCAGAACAACAAACACCTCCTCGAGAATCACGAATCAACAAGTGCAATTAAACAACTCGAGTCAAAAGACCTCGAGTTTTAAATACGATATCAGGTTTGAAATGGTTTACGCCGAGTGAGACTGTTTTTTGATCCATGACACCCCAAGCCTATGTGACAAACAAGAATTGTGAAAACTGACTGAATCGTATACCTTGGCGTAATTGGGTGTCAATCAAACACCAAAGTGCTTTTCAAATACGGTTCGAGTCAATTCAAATTTGGGATTGCTCGAGATGTAAAACTTCAGGAACTTTTTTGCTCCAGCGTTCATACTGAAGACCATGACAGTTTTTGATTGTTTTTTCGGCAACAAAGCAAGTCTTGCATGTCAGGCTTTGTCCAACATGACTTTGGACGCCAAATGAAACCCCGTTTTTCCGAGAGCCTCTTAAAACTGTGGCTACCAATTGGTGGTGTCATGGTCGTTGTGTTTTTTGTTGCAGGTGCAATAATTGGAGGCAACGCAGGTGCACTGATGCTTTTTATTGCGAGCGTAGCCACTGTTGGTCTGGTCATGTTTTTTTCGCTACGAGAGGCTGAAAAAGACACATCTGAAGCCGATTTTACTTGGGCTGTCGAATATCAAAAAAATAAGATCACTTACCGTTTAAAGGCTTTTAAACACGAATCTCGATTTATTCGTAATGCTCGAGCCTCGATTATCTTGTATCTCGTGATGGCGTTGCTCGCCACAGGTGGTTGCGGCTTTATGCTGTTGAATATCATTTCTGGTTTACGTTCAAGTGATCTACCGACCTTTATCCCATTTGTGCTGGTCGTTACCGCAATGGTTTTTTTCATGTTGCGGATTGGCTGGGGTGCGTTGAACAACCTGGTTGTGTTTGAAGTTCAGCTTGATAGCCAAGAGCACAGGCTGTACATTCGTGGTTTGCGTCCCATACGGGGTCTCGAGACTCTGAGTGTGCCTTTTGCTGACATCAGAGGCTTCCAACATGATTCGAGCACTTACAAGAGCATCACCCAACACCGAATTTATGTTGTTCTCGAGAGGACACGAGAGGTGATGTTCAATTCACTTCTTGATGAAGAATATCGGAACATCTTGGGTCAGTTACATGATGTTGATGCCGAGATGTTCAAGGACTTATAGCTAGATTCCAACTTTCATCTGGGTTCTCGAGTTTGCAATCCAATCATTGTATGGCAACTCGAGCTTTGACCTTGGGTGCATAATGTACTGATGATTTCACCCGACAACACGTTGTCGCTCGAGCTTCGTTTGCTCGGCGTACCAAATGTGCGGTTGGCTGGCACAGACCTGAAATTCGCGTTTAAAAAAATCTTGGGCTTGATCGCATTTTTATCGCTTGAGGGGAAAACTTCGCGTTCTAAGTTGGCGTCGTTGTTCTGGTCGGCTTTAGATGAGGACAGTGCGAGGCGGAATTTGCGGCGCGAGTTGCACCGACTGAAAACCAAGTTTCCGAATCTCGAGGGTTTGATTGTTGCTGACGGCGAGGCGTTACGGTTATCAACAGCTTGCTCGACTGATGTGGATTCCTTTCAAGCAGCCTTTGAGGTGGCTGATCTCGAGCATTGCTTGGAACTTTGGTGTGGCAGATTGCTCGAGGGTTTTGAGTTGGATGACGCCAACGGTTTTTTTGATTGGTTAGAAATCAAACGCGAATATCTCGAGCGACTGCATACCAAAGCGGTGCTTGATTTGGCACAACGGCTCGAGACCAAAGGCGATTGGCGACGGGCGCTCGAGTTACAACTGCACCTTCTCGAGACGGATGCCTTGCAAGAACGCACACACCGTCAGGTGATGCGCCTGCATTATTTGCTGGGCGAACGCGAGGCGGCACTGGTGCAGTTTGAACGTTGCCGCAATACCTTGCAAACCGAGTTAGGGTTAGCACCACTGCCCGAAACCGCCAGCCTCGCAGAGCAAATCCGCAACGCGCAAACGCTCGAGACGCTGCCAGTTCAGGCTGCGGTGCGCTCGAGTGCTTTGCTGCCCACCCTCGCCCCGTTCGTGCGACGTAGGGCAGTCTGGGCGCAAATGGAGGCGGCTTGGGCGGCGGCGCAACCGATCTTTATTTCGGGCGAACCAGGCGTGGGCAAAACGCGCTTGATGCTCGAGTTTGCAGCTTCAAAAGGAACGTTCGAGTTGAACGACGGACGACCAGGTGATGCCATTACACCGTTTTCGACAGCAAGCCGCACGATCCAGAATTTACGCGAGAAACATGTTGAAGTTGCGCTGCCAAACTGGGTGCGGCGTGAACTCTCGAGGCTCGTGCCAAGTTTGACCGACGAACCACCACCGCCAGTCGGTTCGCTCGAGGAACGCTCGCGGTTCTTCAATGCCTTTGCCGAATTTGTCTTGCTGACCTTGCACGATGTACCAACACTGTTAAGTGATGACATGCAGTTCTTTGATGCCGCCAGTCTCGAGATGGGGTTTTCTGCGGTGCAACGTTTTGCTCAAGTAGGAGGCAAAAAACGCAGCATTGTGGCGTTCAGGCCCAACGAATTGAGCGCGGAAACCCAGACGATGCTCGAGTCGTTCCTGCAAACTGGGCAGGCGGTCTTGATCGAACTCGAGCCGTTTGATGAAACCCAAGTGCTCGAGATGGTGCGCGGTTTATCGGGCGCGAGCGGGGCGAACTTGTTTTCCAAAAGATTGCATCATGCCACTGGCGGCAATCCGTTCTTTGCGCTCGAGACGATCAGAAGCTTGTTCGAGTCTGATTTATTGCAACTGAGTGACGACGGTGGCTGGACGACCCCTTTCGATCAGAACACGAGCGACTACACCGAACTGCCCATCCCGCCCAGCGTGCGCGAAGCCGTGATACGGCGCGTCAAGAAACTGGGCGCAGCCTCTGGGCGACTGCTCGAGGCGGCAAGTTTGACCAGCGACGGTTTTACGCTCGAGACGCTGACTGGTGCAACCGCGTTGACCGAATGGGAGGAAATTGAAGCGCTCGAGGGAGCAATTTCCGAGCGCGTGCTCGAGGTGTTTGGTGAAGGGTATCGGTTTAGCCATGACCTGATCCGTTCTTCGATTGCGGAAAGCCTGACCCGAGAGCGCAAGAAACTCCTTCACCGAAAACTTGCCGCCAGTCTCGAGAAATCTGATGGTGCGCCAGCCAGAATTGCCGATCATCTCGAGAAGGCTGGGTTAAAACTCGAGGCTGTGCCGTGGCGGGTTAAAGCGGCAAAAGCGGCAGCACAAGTTTATGCCAACCAAGATGCGCTCGAGCAGTACCAAAAAGCGCTTGATGATGGCGCAACGAACGAGGATGCCTTTGTGATTCGTGAAGCCAGAACCCAGATTTGGGAATTGCTTGATAACCCAGGGGCTTGGAGGCGCGAACTCGAATTGATTGATAAACTTGTAACCCATATCAATAATCCCGAGTTTGAAGATCAAAGATTATTGTTCTGGGCGTACTTTTACTCGGGGCAAGAAATGTTTTCTGAAGGCTTGAGCTTCATTCACCAAGTCCTAAAACGCTCAAATTTATCAAACCACCGAACCGCTCGAGCCTGGTACATTGGCTCGATTTGTTTGTATGGCATGGGTCGAATTGCCGAGTGCAACACCATGCTGAATTCGGCATTGCAACATGGTCCAAGCGAACCAACCAGTCTGGCAGGCAACATCCATCACCAACTCTGCCGAAATGCGGCTGAACAAGCCGACCTCGAGACAGCTTGGAAGCACAACGCCGCATCGCTCGAGATCTTCGATGCGCTTGGCGATCACAAAGGATTGTCCGTGGCTTGGATGGCGGCAGGCACACTGGCTGGAATGGCTGGCGACACAAAGCAGTCGGTAGGCTACTTTGAACGGGCGCTCGAGCAGTCCAGACTGATTGGTGATGTCTACCGACAACGCGGGATGCTCGATAATTTGATCAAAGCCCATCTTGATTTGTTTGAACTGGATGCCGTACAAATTCGGCTCGAGGAATCCCGCGCTTTGCCCAAAGAATTCATCAGCCCAATTATCGAGGCAAGATTATTTTACAACCAAGGATTTTACCAACAGATGCGCGGCAATCTTGGCGAAAGTCTTCAGGCTTTTCAAAGGTCATTCGAGTTGTACAACCTGCATGGCAGTCCCAGTAAACGCATTATTGCCTGCCTCAGTCTGGCTGGATTCTGGCTTTATATCGGCAACCTCTTTGCAGCCAGTCAGGTACTGAACCTTGGCGCAAGCCTGACGAACCAACTCGAGTTTGACCCGCATCGCAACAACCTAACGATTTTGCAAAGTCAACTGTATCTGGCACAAGGTCATGCGCGACAAGCACTTGAATACCTCGAAAGCGAACTGAGTCAGCAGATCATTGACGCAGAGCTACAAGTCGAACTTGCGGCTCTGACGGGCGCGATCAAATTGACGTTCGGTGATCCACTAGCAGCCTTAGATGCGGTGAAGCCAATCGAGGACTCGCCCAGTATGGCTTCGAGAAGCCAACTTCTGGCGATCAGAATCAAGACCTGTTCAGCCCTCAAAAAGACTTTCAAACAAGACCTCTTAGAGGTTGAAGCCCTGCTCGAGTCCAAACGGGTGCAACCTCTTGATGCGCTCGAGCTTCGCCGCGCTCTTGCCAATGCGTTCGGGTCGAGCAACCAACCCAAAAAAGCACTCGAGGTTTGCAAAGCCGCCAAAAAAAGTTTGCTCGAGATGGCTGCCACGCTCGAGGATTACCCAGAGTTAAAAACCAGTTTTCTCGAGAAAAACGCTGACTTGTTAAACCTGAAATAATCTTGAGGCTCGAGTTTGGCATTCGTTCTGAACGGCGTTTTCATGTCTCGAGACTTGAATATCTAAACCAAGCAACGCTTAAGCAACGGCATGTTTTCTAGGGTTAAGCCTGGAGGAAAGTCTGATGCAAAAAAACTCGAGATTCATGGCGCTGATACTTTTGGTTTTAACACTGGCAGCCTGCGGTGGCGACCCAGCGCCACTGGGCATTGTTGGAGTATCGGGCGCAACCGTCACCGCAAGCGACAATCAAGCCTCGCTCGTCGTGCCAGCCAATGCCCTCAGCACACCAATCAACGTCAACTTAACACCAGTTTTGAGCGGATTTACCAGCGATTCACAACTGATTTCGGGTTCGGTCTACAAGCTCGAATCTCCCGAGACGACATTGGCAATACCAGCCGAACTCAGCATTACCGTGCCAACACCAGCCCCGATTAAGGTTCGTGGTGCGGCTCCTTTACCGACAGGACACATTTCAATTGTCCTAGATTGCGCCAGCGACTTGAGCGGCTGCTGGTTTGTTGACACCCTCGGGGCGGGTTGTAACCCAGCCGAAAAAACCTACGTGAACGGCGTGATCAAAGAATACCCTGTGTTGCTCGGTTATGACAGCAATTACTCGAGCCTCGACCCAAATAAGCCGTTTCATGGCGCGGCATCGTATTGTGCCGTGTCAACCCCACCAGTCCCGCAAATTGTTTCGTTGAGCGGAGCGATCAAAGGTTTGGTCACGACATTTGATCCAGTCACCAACGTTGCCAAGACCAACCTTGGCACAATCAAAACTGGTTTTTTTGGAGTTCTGTACGATAAAACACTGCCAACCCTCAAACTGACCTCGAGCATCACACCCGTCGTGGCGGGCAATGCCAGAATTACGCTTCATGTGGAAGCCAGCGACAACGTTGGGGTTGTGAAAGTCACGCTCGAGAGGCTGCTTGGGATTCAACTCGTGCCGACGTTTAACATTATCAAGTCCCCGATCACGGAATTTACAACCGCACCTTACCAGTGGCAATCTTTGACGCTGGCGGCTTCGGAAATTTACGGTAAGGTTTTTGTGGCGTGTGCCATTGATGCTGCAAACAACAAAGCCTGTACGTTCATCGCGCCGTTAGAAGGAATGCCCAGCTTGGCAAATTTTAACGCCGCACCAGCCTCGCTGCCAAGCGGTGGAGGGTCGGTCAATTTAACCTGGAACGCCACGAATGCCAGCACGTTGAGCATTGACAATGGCGTGGGCGATGTCACAGGACTCATCAGCAAGACCATCAACGTCAGTGCAAGTACCGTGTTCACCCTAACGGCGACCAACACCACAGGCAGCACGACCAGCCAAACGAGCGTGACCGTCGCAACCTCGAGTGACCGTTTTGTCGATGAAGCGAACGGTTTGGATGCGAACGTTTGCTCGAGCGCCCTGCCATGCAAAACGATTGCCAAAGCCATGACTGGCATTCCAAGCGGCGCAACGGTTTACCTTGCCGACGGTGTTTTCTCGTATGGCGTTCAACCCGATGTCACGATTCCTGACCATGTGACGTTGCAGGCAATCCACCCTGGAGCGGCAGTGATTCAGGGTCGAAATGTGATTGTGACAGGTTCGGCAACCATTAACGGAGTAGTGCTGGGCATGAAACCAAGTCCGTTCTCAACTTGCGCTAGCCTGAGCGCAAGTGCATCTACGGGAACACCCACGCTGACACTGGTTGGGGTTCAACTCAGTGAGTGTGGCGGCATATCCGTTGCTGGCACGGTGAAAGCAGTCATGAGTCCAGGTACACTGGTGGGCGGCTCGTACACCACGAACTTAGTCAATAGCACCCCAATTCATTTGAGTGGCACAGCAGAGTTACTGATTCAAGGCGGCGTGGTTGACGGCAACAATACTGGACAACCCAGTTACGGCGGCGGATTGCTGATTGCTCAGGGCAGCAGCAAGCTAACGCTCGACGCTGTGACCGTCAAAAACTTCAAAGCCCAAGCACTCGTTCTCGCAGGCTCGAGCAACATTGTTTTACAAAACAACACCTTGCTCGATCATGTCGGCGGAATTGGAAATTGTGAAACCGGCGCGGCAATTGTGATCGCTGGCGCGGGCAGTTTTAGCATGGATCATTCGGTGTTATCCAATACCCCGGGCATTGGAATTTGTGTGGCATCACTTCCAACCAATCCCAAGCTCAATTTTGTGCAAAGTACGATCAGTAAAACTGCTGGCTCGGCAATCAGCAGCGCCAGCGGTTTTATTGGCACGACTGCCACCGTCACCGCCGATGGTCTGAGCCTGTTGAACAACGCCAACGGCATTTTATGGGTTGGCACGGCAAGCTCGAGTTTTGACTTGAACAACCTGACGGTCACGGGCAGCACGCAAAGCGGCATCGTTTTGTGGGGCGCAAGTTCGTTCAAGATGCGCGGTAGCAACCTATCCAACAATGCCATTGACGGCTTGGAGCTTTACGAGACGGTGGCGGCTGATCTCGGCACGGCGGCTTCACCTGGCGGCAATACTTTTACTGGGAATATCAGTGCTGGCATTGCAAGCCGAGTCTCGAGCGGAATAACGGTCAACGCCGTGGGTAACACTTGGATTGCGAACCAGCAAAATGCCGACGCGAACGGTCATTACACCGCCAGCACTGTTTCGGGACCCGTCAATGGTAAGAACTTTTTACTTGAATTTGCCAGCACCTTAAAGCTTTAGCCTTGGAAAAACAATTTGGGGGCATCATGAACAACACGCCCAAACTCGAGATGCGATTTTTACTGCACGTCCAACTCGAGACTTTAGAGCATCCGTGGCACGCGACCTTGGCGCACGTTGAAGACAATTCGCCAAGCTCGAGCGGCACGTTTGAAATCGAAGTGGACGGAGATGCCAACAGCATCGGAACGTACAGCATTGCCCTGAACTAACAAAAAATCTCGAGAAAAACTCTTACCGCTCGAGATATTACAGGTAAGCAACGCCTGAGCAACACCGCAATCTCTAACCTTTGGTTTGGAGGTACGTGAATGAAAAACTTGAATCTTTGGAAATCCCTCGCCGCCATCGCGCTGATGCTGGTCGCCTGTCAGAATAGCAACCCACCAGACTCAAGCGACCCACTCTTCAAACCCGAAAATAACTTTGGTGCGGCTGCCCCAAGCGATGCGAAAATGGTCACGCCAGAAGAATTTAAGGCACTCAGTTTGAAGGAAGGTTTCACGATTGACACCCTGAAATTACGGGCGGATCGCAAAGCAGCCGCCACAGCGCAATTCAAAACCGACAATGCAGCAGTCAAGCAACTTGCCGCGCAATACCCCGCCTACAACAAAGCCTTGGCAGAACCCGACCTGACCGACCCCAGCTTGAAGATTTTGCCCGATGGTAATTACCGACTGACCATTCAGGGCGCAACTGGTCCATTTCAAGTTGTGACGGACGGCAAACCCAGCATGTACCGCGACATGCTCGAGTCCAAAAAACGTTTTGAAAACCCAAGCAATCAGTTGCGGGTCTACCGCTCGAGTTACTTTGAGCTGCCCGAGGCTTTGAAAACTGGTTTGCCCACGCCCGACAGCCTAGCAGGCGCCAATTTGGAGGCGATTCTGGCAGCCCGAACCGAATTGGGCAAGCACTTGGCGGCAAACCCTGCGGTGTTGCTGGATGCTCAAGCCATCAATCCAAAAGCCCAAACCCGAACTGTACCGCCGTTTGCCAAACCCGCAAATTACCCCGCCACGCCCGAACTCGAGGAGGGTGCAGGCAAAGGACTTGACCGAAGTGGAACGTGTACCCCAAAAATCGACGGCTTGTACCAAAATTTTTGGTGGCGGCAAAAGTTTTACGCGACCAGCGTCAAAACCCAAGGGCAGCGTGGTGTCTGCGTTGCCTTCGCATTGACGGCGGCACTCGAGACACGAATTGCCATTGAACAAAGTCGCTATGTCAATCTGTCTGAGCAGTTCTTGTGGGGTCAAATCGCATCGGTTTGGGATCCTAAATACTACGGCGAAGGCACGATTCTGCCCAACCGTGCCGAAGATTTTCAGGAACAACACTATGCCCTGCCACTCGAGCAAGTCTGGAATTACAACACGTCAAATGTTCGTCATGCTTCCGATGTTCTAGAAACGTATCTTCAGTCGTGCGATGGTTACGACGAGTATTGCTCTGAAGCCTCGCATCAACTCCAATTGGTTTGCACCAACACTTTGGGAGTCACGCTCTGCGGTTACTCGATGCCAGCCGCGACTGGCGAGCGCTTTCAGGAATCCAAACCCGACACGATTTTTGACTGGTACAACGATGCGTTCGGTCTGCCAGTGAACGAAATGCGTTTGAAATTAAGTCAGGGTCATCCAGTCGTTGCTGGTTTGCTGGTGAAAATCGGCTTCATGTATCCAAACAACCAAGGTTACGTCACCACGCTTTCAGACATCAACAACTGGGGACGACACGCGGTTCAGGTGGTCGGCTTCGTCTCCAATGCCGACATTCAAGCCAACCCGAACATCTCGAGCGACTACAAAGCCCTGTCTGCGGATTCGGACGGCGGGTATTTCATCATCAAAAATTCTTGGGGTTGCACTTACGGCGATGCTGGCTATGTGTACGTGCCAGTCAGTTGGGCTAAGGCGTACTTTACCCAAGTCACAGTTTTTGATTCACATCCCAGCGCAGAATTTAAGAGCACACCCAATCAAGCCCCCACGGTCACGATCACCGCACCAACCACTGGCTCGAGCTTCCCATTTGCCCAAGTTACCACCTACACCGCAGACGTGACCGACCCAGACAGCCCAGCCAACAGCTTGGATATCACCTGGACTTCAGACGTAGACGGTGTGCTCGGCACTGGCTCGAGCATCAACAAAGGTTTCAGCACCCCTGGCGCACGAAAAATCACGGTAACCGTGACCGACGATCATGGCGCAACCGCCAACGCCAGCATCAACGTGACTGGCATAAACCTTGCCCCGAAAGTTTTTATTGACGCGCCACTGCCTGGCGACGTAATTTGGGCAGGCAGCACAAACGTGACGTTTAAGGGCAGTTCGATAGATGGTGACGGGATTTTTGGCACACTGCCCTGCACCAGTCTGGTCTGGAAATCCAGCAACTCGAGCGACGTGCTTGGGTCAGGTTGTACTTTCAGTACGGTCTTTGCCACGACTGGATTTCGCACGATTACCCTGACTGGCACGGATGCTTACGGGAGCAAGGGATCAGCATCAATTCAAATCGGTGTCACCACAAAGCCGCTCAGTGGACCACCGACGGTGAAAATCCTCAACCCAATTGCGGGCAAGCAGTACCCACAAGCCAACGTCAACCTCTTGCTCAATTTCAGCAACGACGACCCTGGCGGCACAACCAACAGCCAGTACACTGTCGTTTGGAGGATTAACGATACGGTCATCACACCCAAAACCTGCAAAGTTGGATTAGCGCAGCTCCCTTGTTTTAACCCATCCGATTACGGTTATTCTGACTCACCCGCACACTTTTTAACGCTTAAGTTGACTGTCACCGACCCAGAAAATTTAACGGGAACGGACAGCGTTTTGTTCACCATCGGAGTACCCGGCTAAGCCTTCAAATCCCTCACCGCTCCGGGAACTATGTATCTCGAGCGGTGAGCACAACACTCGAGCCTTTCCAGGGGGAGGCGCAACCATTACACCAGACCCGATTCTCGAGATCAGTTTTGAACTTCACGTTCAACTCGAGACAGCCAAAAATCCTTGGCACGCGACCTTGGAGCGTGAAGGGGTTGAAGTGCTCGAGTTTTTTAGTCCGCTCGAGTTGGCACGGCATCTGGCGAACCTCAGCCCGAAGCTCAAGCCACCGCGCAGAGGTTTAAGATAAATATCGTGCTGCCTTTTTTGGTTGGCTCGTTGATGGTTTCAGGCTTCTCAAAAAACCCAATCTGGATTTTCTTGTTTGCAAATCAGATCGTCTCGAGCCTGGCGCATGAGATTCGAGTTCTGATTTTGGGTGCATAATAAAACAATGATTTCGTCCACCAGCACTTTATCGTTCGAGCTTTGTTTGCAGAAGGTTTAATCGCATGAAGACATCACCGTTTCGTTGGTTGTATTTCACAGCAGGCTGGCTTTGTGTTGGACTGGGTTTCCTTGGCGCGATTTTGCCCGTCATGCCCAGCACCGTGTTTTTTATCATGGCAGCCGCTTGTTTTGCCCGCTCGAGTCCGCGTTTCGAGGCTTGGGTGCTGAACCTACCTGGCGTTGGTGCGCTGGTTAAAGATTACCGTGCGGGTAAAGGCATTTCACGGCGTACCAAAATCATGATCGTGACCATTATTTTTGTGTCCTGCGTTTTAAGTGCTTGGCGTGTGCCGCCCGTGATTGCGAAAGTGAGCGTGATGGCGTTGGGTGCTGCGGGCATTTGGTTTGTCTGGTCTCGAGTTCCGACCAGGAGCTAAAATACAGCTATGAGGTGCTTTAAAGATAAGCATTTGAAGAAATGTGGTATGGGCTTCTCGAGCGACCAAAAAACAGCTTCTTGCCTGTAAATCACGTTTGTCCCGAGCTTGGCGCGTTAAGCTTCGGGTATGAATTTCGCGGATTTGTTTGTTCTCGCGCAACGTGGTTTGCTCCGCCGTCCGGTCAGGACGTTTCTGACGGTGCTGGGCATTGTTGTGGCGGTTGCGTCAATGGTTATTTTCCTCAGTCTGGGCGAAGGCTTTAGACGGGCGCTTGGGGCTGAAATCGGCAATGTCGGACCCGATTTGCAAGTCACCCTGGCGGGCAATGAAAGCTCGAGCGTCTTTGGCAGTCCAATCCCTGACGTGCCGCTCGAGAATGCGGCGCGTTTCGAGTCTGTCGCGTCCGAGCTTGGTATCAAGCAAGTGATTCCGTACATTTTGACGGCTCGAGGCAGTTTTTCTGGGCAGGGTTATCTGATTGGTGGTTATCCGTTCGAGCGCGTGCCACTTTCGGACATTTATCCAAATTTAAAGTTGCTCGAGGGTCGTCTGTTTACTCCAAACGATTCACTCGAGAATGTTGCGGTTGTTGGTGCGGCGGCGGCGAAGAATGCAAGTCTTAAACTGGGTAGCGTTTTGCGTTTAAACCGTGATGTGAGCTTTAAAGTCGTTGGGATTTTGAAAAAAGGAGACGGCTTCACAGATTCGTTTATTTTTGTGCCATTTAACGCCTTGGCGAAAGGCATTGGGATTAGCAACCGCGCCACTGGAATTGCCATTAAATTAAATGATGCCGGCGATGCCCGAAAAGTGGCTACCGCGCTCAATGCAAGATTTACGGATTTAAACGCTAAGACTCAAGGCGATGTTTTAAGCATTTTGGACAAAGCCATTGCCATTGGCGATGCGTTTCGTTTTGGCATCAGTTTAATTTCCCTGATCGTCGGCGGTCTTGCCGTTGCAAACACCGTCATGATGGGTGTTTACGAACGAACCAGGGAATTTGGTGTGATCCGCGCCATCGGGGCAAAACCAAGTTTTGTTTTTAGCCTTGTGGTGCTCGAGAGTATGTTGCTGGCATTGGTTGGTGGTGCTGGCGGCGTGTTGGTCGGTTACTTGGGTTCGTTTGTGGTCAATTTCGCCGTGCGCGATCTGGTCAGCGTGGCAATAGCGGCTGTGACATTCCGATTGATTCTGTTGGCGGTTGGTGTGGCGGCGGTGCTCGGTTTGTTCGCAGGTTTACTGCCCGCAAGAACGGCAAGCAAGCTCGTGATTACCCAAGCCCTGGGAAGGAATTAAGCCCCTGTGAGCACGATTTTACAAGCCAGTGATATTTCTAAAGTCTACCCAAGCGGTGAGGACACCGTGACCGCCCTCAACCATTTGTCGCTCGAGTTTGATGCAGGTCGAATCACCGCCATTGTCGGTCCGAGCGGCTCTGGGAAAAGCACGCTCTTAAATTTACTGGCGGGTTTTGATGTTCCCTCGAGCGGCAGCGTAGAGCACAACGGCAACAGCATCACCGCCATGCCTGAAACAAAATTAGCCAGTTACAGGCTGGCGCATTTTGGTTTTATTTTTCAGAATTACAATTTAATCAGCATTTTAAACGCCCAAGAAAACGTCGAATTGCCGCTGTCGCTGGCGAACGTGCCGCGTCTCGAGCGTACCAAACGTGCCAAAGAATTACTGTCTCGGGTTGGGCTGGGCAAACGCAGCACCCATCGTCCGAATCAACTTTCTGGCGGTGAGCAACAACGTGTGGCAATCGCTCGAGCCTTGGCGACAAATCCCAGCGTGATCTTTGCTGACGAACCCACAGGTAACCTTGACAGCGCTACGGGTTCGGGAATTCTTGAATTGTTAACCGAAAGACACCAGGGTTCCGAAGCCCGAACTTTGATTTTGATTACGCACGATATGGAAGTGGCAGCTCGGGCAGACAGAATTGTCAAAATTCGGGATGGAAAGCTTGATTTGGGGGCTTAAAATTACTTGTTAATCATTTTGAACCCGTGATGCGTGGTTTTCCAACCCGAGTTAAAGCCGTGTTGAATCCAGACCATGGCGAGTGGTTCGATGTAACGGCTCATGGTGATGTCGCCCAAGTCCACAATGCCCCAACCGACGCCCTCTAAGAAGCTCGAGACGGTTTTTTTCGCGGCTTCATCATTGCCTGCAATGAACATATCGGGGTCTTTACCAATGTAGCCTTGAGGGTCGAGCATGGCAAAAGAGGTCACGATGTTGAGCGCCTTGACGACGTGCGAATCTGGCAGCCAGCCTTGCACCATCTCGCCCGCCGAGGTGTTCCAACCGAGTGCCAGGGCTGGTTTACCGCTCGAGAAATCCAAGGGATTGGTGATGTCTACCACGACCTTACCTGCCAGGTTGGCAGGGTCTGATAATTGCAGGGCGTTTTGTGTGCCGCCCCAATTTGTGGCGAGCAAAATCATTTCGCCAAACTTCGCGGTTTGGGCGTTGGATTCAATGTTAACGCTCTGGTTTTTGCCAGCGAATTCCTCGAGTTTGCTGGGATCTCGAGTACCGATGGTCACGGCGTGTCCGAGTTTGATTAAATCTGTTGCGAGTTGTTGACCGACTGCGCCTGAGCCAATAATGCCGATGTTCATGGTGTACTCCTTATGTGCTTGACTCGAGTATCCCTCGAGCGATGACAGAACTTTAATACTAGGTAGACAGGTCTGTATGTATTCAAAAATACTAATATAGACAGGTCTGTCTGTACAATAGAATCATGAACGGCGATTTGAACGCTCCTAAACCCCGAGAACGTATTCTCGAGACCGCTTCAAACCTTTTTTACCACCACGGTTACCGCGCGATTGGTATTGACCGCATTATTAGTGAAAGCGGTGTTGCCAAAATGACTTTTTACAAACACTTCCCGAGCAAAGACGATTTGATTGCCGAGTATTTGTACACTGCCACCGAACAATTCTGGACTTGGATAAACGCTCTGATCGCCAAACATAAAACGCCACGCAAGCAACTCGAGGCGATGTTTGAAAGCATCGCAAAAGTTGCCAGCGGTCCACAGTGCATGGGCTGCGCTTTTACCCACGCCGCCGCCGAATTCCCCGACGCCAATCATCTGGGACACATCGCCGCGCTCGAGTATAAAAACAGTGTGCTGGCTAAACTCGAGGAACTTGCAAAAGCGGCACACGCCAAAGATCCGCTGGGTTTGGCTCAGGATTTGATGATGGTCATGGACGGCGCTTGGGCGGCAGCACGAATGTACGGCGCAGGTAATCATGCCTCGCGGGCTGGAAAAACGGCGCGGATTTTGATTGCCGCAGAAGTGAAATAATCAGCGCATTGCTGCAAACAAAATTTCAATCGTATGCAGCACAGGCATCGGGTGTCCGAGTTTCTCAAGGTGTGTTTTAAGTTGGGTGAGGCAGCCAATATTGCCGCTCGAGATCGCTTGTGCACCCGATTCAATCACGGCTTTGGCTTTGCGTGTTCCCAATTCACGGGCAATATCAGGTTGTTCAATGTTGTACGTTCCCGCCGAACCACAACAAATCTCTGGGTCTGTCAACTCGAGCAGCGTTAGGTTTTCGACGCTCGAGAGTAAGCTTCTGGGTTGCACTCGCACGCCTTGAGCATGAGCCAAATGACAGGCATCGTGATAAGCGACTTTTAAGGGATTCTCGAGTTTTAATGGCGTGACCAAACCGAGTTCAGCGAGAAAAACACTAATATCTTTGACTTGCGCTGCCAGCGCACTAGCCTTCATTTCTTCTGGTTCACCTGCGAACAACAAACCGTATTCGTGAATGCCCGATCCGCAACCCGCCGCGTTGGTAATCACCGCGTCAACATCGTCTGGGAAAACCCCCAGATTTTTTCTGGCAAGCGCTCGAGCCTCGGCTTGTTGCCCTGTGTGCATCAGAATCGCGCCGCAACAACCCTGGTTTTTGGGAATGACAACCTCGACTCCATTTCGAGATAAAACCTCGAGCGTCGCACGGTTGATTTCTGGTGCGAGCACTTGTTGGGCGCAGCCCGCCAGCAGCGCCACTCGAGCGCGGCGCGTGCCAATGGCGGGAACAAATTCGGGTAATTCATAAACACTTGGCAGCGTGTCTGGCAAAAGCTCGAGCATGGCTTGCATGGGTTTGGGCAAGAAGGGTTTCAGAGGCTTTCCAAAACGCCCCAAATTTGCCGCCAATCGAAACCGTTTTGGGTATGGCAGGGTGCTCGAGATCAGAATTTTCGTGATGTTTTTCAACTCGAGTTTGTTGATTTGACCCAGTGCCCGAAACGGCGCGAGTAATTCGCCGTACTGCACCCCGCTTGGACAGGCAGTGACACATGCCAGACAACCCAAGCAACGATCAATGTGCTCATTTGCCTCAGCCATCGTTAGGTTTCCCTCGAGCACCTCTTTCATCAGCACAATCCGCCCACGTGGGGAATCCATCTCTTCGCCCAGCACACAGTAGGTTGGGCAAGTTGGCAGGCAAAATCCGCAATGTACGCAAGCTTCAACAGCCTTAGCCATTGCTGAACCCTGAGCACCGTATTTCTCGAGTGGGATTTTATGCTGCATGAAATTTCCTTTCTGGATCGAAGGTATTTAAGACCCGTTCGAGCAGCGCCCCGCCGACTTGCTTTCCGACCAGCACCCGAGGTGAATCGCCCCGCAATACCAAACCAGAAAGTCCTAACTCGAGCAAGATTGAATCCAGTTTCTCGAGCGATTCCGACCATGCCAGCCAACATAAGTTTCCGCTCGAGATGTAGCGTGTTCGTCCGTGTCCATCGAGTTTTGTCTCGAGATTTAGAATCTTGCTTGGTGTGATTGGGATTTTCACAAGTGCCGCGTTTGGTTTCGCCCACAAGAATTCTCGAGCTTCCCGCCAGATATTCGCATCGTCTCGAGTTACGTTTCCATTAATGCTGACAAATTTTTGAATGTTCTCGAGTCTGGCTTGCAACGCTTCTGATACGCCGCCAATCCGAATCAGCAAACTCGAGCCAAAAATATCCAGGCATTCCAAATCAAAACTCGAGCCAGCCAATTTCAGCATCATCTCGAGCGCGGTTTTAAGGTTTTGACACTCGAGTTGCAAAGTTGCCCAGGCTTTGGGGGCTGGAAAAACTTTAAACGTCAGTTCTGTAATCACGCCAAATGCCCCCAGAGCGCCGCAGTGCATTTTGGGGAGGTCAAATCCCGCAGCGTTCTTCACAACCTTGCCACCGCCCCGT
The DNA here is from genome assembly GCA_043775825.1 of Deinococcales bacterium. Classification (GTDB taxonomy): domain Bacteria; phylum Deinococcota; class Deinococci; order Deinococcales; family JAAFIG01; genus JANXTZ01. The sequence continues at coordinate 11,835 of JAYVRX010000125.1, read as the reverse complement.
ACAAGCTCTCCTAGCCCATCTACAAATTGTACCGCCAGCACAAAATCGCGCACGCCGCCAAAACGCTGCCGCCCAGAACCAGAAAGACCCGCCGCCAGCGTACCGCCCAACGTCGCCCCAGCCGTCAGAAAAGGCGGATCAAACGGCAAATGCTGTCCGTGTTCCGCCAGCAATTTTGCAACCTCAGAAACTCGAGTTCCTGCCAACGCTGTGAACGTGAACTCGTTCGGGTCGTACTCGAGCATCCCCGAAAGCCCTTGCATCTCGAGCGTCGCAGAACTCGACAGGGCGGGTTTTGTCCCGCCGCCACGAACCCAAACTCGAGGGTTTGATTTGATGGTGTCTTGGATTTCTGGAATCGTCATGTTGGTTTGATCTACAATACTCGAGTTTGATAGGCTCGAGATTGACACAAATATTTGTCATCAATTTAGTGCATTTTTCATAAAGCTAATTTGGTAAAGTGTCAATTGTGTTTCAATCCATCGAAGTGCAACAACCAAGTGTACCTCGAGCATTGGATTTTGAAGTGCCACGCGCTCGTTTGTTGGAACGCCTGCAAAAGCATCAAAATGCCCGTGTGAAAGTGCTCGCAGCACCGTCTGGTTATGGCAAAACCACCTTGGTTGCCCAAGCAGTACGCGAATTAAAATCAGAAGTTGTTTGGCTACAAGTTGTCCCAGACGATGCCGATGTTTTTCATTTCGTTCAGAGTTTACACACGGCAATTTTTCAATCGAGGTGGCAAGATTCAGAACTTGCCACGCTCCTGGCAACAAATCCTTCGACGGGTGCGCTCAGTGCCGCCCTAAAGCGCGTCTTGTTTAATTCAGAACCACTCGAACTGGTTCTAGACAATGCAGAGCACCTAAGCCAAGAAACTCGAGCTTTCCTTTCAGATATCCTCGAAGCAGACCTGGGTTTAACAAAATTCTGGGTCATCGGTTATGACCTCGAGCATCTGCGCTTGGCACGCCTTGTCGGGCGCGGTGCGGCGGTGATTTTGACCCAAGATGACATGCGTTTTGATGCCGCAGAAACCCAATACGTTCTTGAAGCCCACCAGTCCAGTGAAAATCCCAACGAGGTTTTCACCAAACTCGATGGCTGGTGTGCTGGCGTTGGGTTGATCGCTGTCGGTGTCAGCCCGCACATCACGCCGACGAACCTGATTTTTGACGCCATCAGTCAACTGCCCAGCAAATTACGCGATGCACTGCCCGAGGCGGCGGTGCTCGAGGTTTGGAATGAAACAGCCGCGCGGAACCTGGGTTGCGAACTCCCGATGGGTTGGCTGGCAGAAGTCAGGCGTGCGGGATTGCCATTGACGCAAATTAAACCAGATACCTACCGCCCGCATTTAACCTTGCTCGAGGCGCTCGAGCAACAGCTTCAAAATAATCCTCCCAGACACCAAGAATTGCATTTGGCAGCCGCTCGAGATTCGACTGCGCGGAACGAATCGCTGAGTGCAATCAGACACTCCTTAATTGCTAAAGACCGAGTTTTTGCGATGGAAATTGCAGAATCTTTTGTGACGCGGCTCAGTGCTCGAGGTGAGCACAGTTTGGTGCGGAGTGTTTTGGAAGAAATTGGAATGCCGTTGAATGCGGCGCTATCAGGATTACTGGGTGTGGCACTCATTAATATTGGTGCAACTGAACAAGGCGAAAGCCTACTTCAGACCTTACAAGCCTCGAGTAACCTCACACCTCACGCCATGTTTGCTTTGGGCAAGCTCGCTGTGCGTCGTAGACAGCCAGAGAAAGCACTCGAATACGCTATTCAAGGACAACAACTTCCAGGTACGCCTCTCGAGTTAGGACGTTGCAGAAGGTTGGAAGGCTGGGCGCTTTTTGATTTGGGTCAACTCGAAGAGGCACGAAAATGTGCAGAACTCGAGGTTTCACGCACAGAATTAGAGCAAAACCTTGAAGAATTGACGCAGGCTTTGATTTTGGTCGCCAGAGTTTACGCTGGTTTGGGTGACCATGCCGCTCGAGAAAGAAGCTTACTGAGGTCAATCAGTGTTTCCAATGAACTCGGTAATCTTACTTATGCTGCCAATGCCTGGAATAGTCTTGCGGATCTACATCGATTGCAAGGTAAATTTGAGGTGGCGCTTGCCGAACTCGAACATTCTATTTCTGATGTTGAGCCTCTAGACAATGAAGTGCTACCTTTCTTGTACGACTCCATAGGAGATGTACATCTTTGGCAAGGCAATGATGACCTAGCCAGCGTTGCTTACCGAAAAGCAATTGCTAGTGCTAAACGACTGGGACACAGTTCTGCTATACCAATGATGCAGCTTAAGTTGGTTGGTGCAATGCTTGCAAAAGAGCATCAAGCGGCATTGTCACTGCTCGAGATGATCGAAGTCTCAAATGATCTAGCTGGTTTGAAAAATTTCATGCAGGGACTCGCGTTTTTTGAAACAGAGCCAACGCGTGCTGAACAAGCGTTTGAGAAAGCCTCGAATCAACTCGAACCAGAATGGATGGTGCGTGTCTCAGTGCTTCAAGCTGAACTTGCAAGGCGTTCTGGGAAACTCGAGCATTTTCATGTTGCGGCAATCACAAAAAATTTAGAAGCGCACGGTTTTGATACAGCTTTGTTTGTAGATGCACAATTCACGATTCCAACATTACAATTTTTAGCGCGATCTGGCTGGTTGCCCACACGGTTAAATGAACGCATTCTTACGCCTGAAGAGATGTTGAGTGCCTCAAGCCTAGATCGCGTCAAACTCGAGATTCAAACCTTGGGTCAACGGCGTGTCACGATCAATGCCCAAACAGTCACTGTTCACTTGGCAAAGTCTTTTGAGGTACTGGTGTTTCTTGCCCGAAATGGTCCTAGTTCACGCGAAGCCATTCTTGAAGCCATTTGGAATGCAGATGATCTTCAAAGCCAGCGTTACTTCAAGGTTGCGTTACGCCGCCTTCGTGCCGATTTGAAAGCACATTCAGCCGTTGAATTTGAAACTGTGCCATTTGATGAACGTTATGCGCTCTCGAGTCAATTTGATACACAACTTGATTTGAGTAGACTTGAGCAAGCAGTATTTGGCTCTGTAGATAAGAGTTTAGAGTCAACCTTGGCGGGTATTCAGGGTGAGTTTTTACCTGGAGTCTCGAGCGAATGGACGGACGAGCAGCGAGAACTGAGTCTCGAGTACAGTTTGGTGGGACACATCAAACTTGGTAATGCCTTGCTCGAGTCTGAACCTTTGAAGGCAGCAGAAGTTTTTCGTCAAGCGTTGATGCTTGATCCATTCAATGGTGGGTGTCTTGTTAATCTTGCAACTGCATTGCTTGCCGCCAATGATCGTGTGGCAGCCCAGCAGGCGGTTGAGCGTTATGTTTTGAAGTTGCGGCGTGAATTAAATGTAGATCTAGATTCTGCGATTCGTCTTCGACTGGAAACCATAGGATTAAGGCTGGTCTAAGTTCGATTCTCCAAAGATTCTCCACTTTGCTTGTACTATTGTTTTATGAAAACGTCGTTGATAAGAGAATATTTACCAACCGTGTCCAAGCAGTTGATTTTGGCAACTGTTTTCATGATAGGTTCTGGCTTGGCTTCGTTGGCACTTGCTGAGGGTGAGTCGGGCGATTGTGGTAGTGGTTGCGTAGGAATGGATGGCGGTAGACTCATAGAACAACCATCACCTCCTCGAGAGCCACGGGAATCTCGCCGTTGCCCAACTTGTGCATTACCTTGAATGTGGTTAGTCAAATCATGACCAACAAAGCGCACAACATCGAAACAAACCTGATCGAAGTGGGACGGTGGCTCGAAACCGTCCCACTTTCTGTGACTTTCTCCAGCCAAGATCGCATTGCGGGTTTTGCGGCGCTCGAGATTTTACGCAACGCATCAACACAAAACCAAGCATCCTACGGTGCGCTTGCACAACTCGAAAAACTTATCACTACAGCTCAAGCTCAAACCGAAATACCAATTCAGGCTTTGGTGCTATTACAAGAGCTTATACCTAAGAAAACCTGATTCCAAGCAAAACAATCTCGCTCGAGTTTGAATGGCTCGAGTGGGGTTTTATTTGTCGGTGCAATTTTAGGCTGGTTTTATTCCTCGAAAGAATTTGATGCAAGGCTCGAGAGAATCGGTAGTGATTCTCCGCACTCGGTCTGGTCGTACTCCAAAAATACTCTGGTGGGTTTGTAAGTTGATCTTGTCTTATTGATCTGTCCAAGCAATAAACCCCAAAGGAGAACCATGTCCATAAAGGCAACCCTAGTATTCGATGGTTATTGTGGTTTCTGCACACGCGCTGTCCGTTTTATTCGTCGTTTGGATCGGCATGGGCAACTCGAGATTGTACCTTGGCAACAATCGGGCGTCCTCAATGAAGTTGGGCTAACTCGAGAGCAGGTTCGTGATGCCGCTTGGTTGATTGAAGGCTCAAAGCAATGGCGAGGGGCTGGAGCGATCAATGCGGCGTTGGGTATTGTGACATCTTCTAATTTTTTTGTTGCAGTTTATCAATTGCCTGGAATTCACCAAATTCAAAATATCGTATATGCCTGGGTGGCAGAACATCGTCACTTGTTTAGAGGTGTTGGACCACACTGCAAAGACTCAGATGCAAATTGTGTAACTCCAAACAAGTCATCCCCAGTTTCATGAGCTAACGATAACCAATGATACTTCACTGCCCCTAACACCAGGTTTTTATCTGCCTGGTTACGGTGATCTGATGTCCGAAAGACTCAGAAATGAATACTCAATAGGAGGCATTAACAGTCAACAAGCAATTTGACTCTCGGCATAAACGTGTTTTTTCGCCAACTGGAATTATTTTACCAGTACCTGTAGAAAATTTTTAAGGAGTATACCCATGAAAAATTCTAAGCGTTTTGCCCTGATTGCTTTTGCCGTAGGCGGTTTGACTTGTGCGGTTATGGCAGCACCACGTTCTGCTGGTGCAATTCCAACATCAACACCTGTTTATCTTGACATTGAGCTGAATCCTGAACTCAAATATCCGGAAATGGCAGCGAAAGGCTGGGAGTGGGCAAAAAAGGGGGCTGAAGCATTAGGACTGGTTACTCTTGCGACTGATGCTTACGAATGGGCAAAAAAGAAAATAGGTACTGACACACCGGGAGCTGAAACCTCGGAAGAATTACCAGAAAACATCCTTGACAATTAAATGAATTTGAAGGCGTGCAAGAAGTACTTGTTTTGCTCCGTTTATCCTTGTACGCCTTCAAAGATGCCAGTAGACTGTGGCTTCTGCCCTTTTGGGTTGGTATTTCAAGATGACCAATCAGATTGTCCAGAAAGGACGCATCATGACTGATGTTCGTCAAATTGGGAAGTGGATTAAAACAATTTTTTATAGTGTAGTGATTGTTCTGGTTGGAATACATTTTATATTAACATTACTTTTTGTGGCACCAAAAAACCCGTTGAAAACGATTAAAAACCTAACAAATACATATATTAAAACTTATTTTTATCAAAATTGGAATTTATTCGCACCAGATCCGGCGGATATGAATTTATCAATTTCAATGAATTGCGTGGGAAAGTATTCTGATCTAGGATGGCGTGATATCACAACGCCTTTGCTTCAAGCACACATGAATAACAGACTCTCACCATTGGAACGGGTATGGCGTGTGCCCGATAACTATGCAATTGGACTATTTGCCCGCGACGATAGTGACTTAGCAATGCTTAAAATATGTTCATCTAAGTCTAAAAATGACCGATCATGTCAAGCAGTAAAAGACAAAGATAAACTGAAACGAAAACAGTCTGTAGATGGTTTGGTACAAGTAGCCTCTGCGTTTTGTGCGGATATGTCCAAAGTAAGTGGCAATTCCTTTCAGCATGCTCAGATTGTAGTCAATGTAGCTAAAATTCCTAAATGGTCTCAAAGATACATGAGATCATCCAAGAAAACTGAGATAAATCTTGGTCAACATGAACTCAAGCCATCCAAAGCTTACGGAATCTGGGAGTTGCAATGAAATGGATTGAATGTGTTGAAGAGAAAGCCTTTTTTCTGACTGGTGCGCGATTACTACAAATTGGTGCGGGTGTGGTGTTGCTATTTCGAGCCTTGACTGAACTGCCGTTTGCAGGTTTCCTGAACGACATCACCACTATTCCTGCACAATTCCGTGAGACAACTGCAATTGGTTTGTTGATTATTTGGCTTTTTGCTGGTCTGGGATTGATTTTTGGTAAATGGACTCGATTGGCTTCCTTGGGAGGTTTAGCCGTTTATGTTATGGCAGAGCCGTTTAGCATCACCAGCGATGGTGGAGACAATATACTCCGTCTAGTACTGCTTTATATGGTATTTATGCTCGAGCCTGAACAGCTTAAAAAAGCGAAAGGTGTTTCAATTTTCTTGCACAATGTAGCTGTTGTTGCCACACTACTCCAAATATGTGTTCTCTACATCATTTCTGGGTCTGCAAAGCTACAAGGTCATTCTTGGGTAAATGGTACAGCGCTTTATTATGTGTTGCACGTTGATGCTTATGGTGTTAATTGGGTTTGGTTACGCGATTTAATCAAACAACCACTTGTTGTTGCAGGTCTAACTTATACAACAATTGTATATCAGATCGGGTTTGTATTTATGCTTACAAGTCGGTATCACGTTTTCTGGGTACTACTTGGAGTTGGATTTCACTTGGGTATTTTGGTTTGTATGGGATTGACTACATTTTCTTTAATAATGATTTCGCTTGGCTTGTTTACTGTTCGTGATTCTGAATGGCGCATGATTGGGAGTTGGTTACAAGCAACTGCTCCAAAACTATGGAAGCAACGTTGGAATGGTTTATCCCGATGGTTAGATAACCAACCTCGGGGCGTTGCTGGAGATTGAGATATGATAATTGATTTTTATGAATGAGGCGCGAAAGTATCTTTAACTCGAGTTCTGAAAACTACTTTACAACCGATAAAGAATCCACCTCGAACCAATGCTTTGGTTTCTCAGAGCAACCGCACTCTCGTTGTTTGAAGTGTGATCTTAAGAGGGGATGCGGGATCATTTTTTGGAGATAGAGCGGAGATACCCCACCTGTAGCCTTTGGCTCACTCGAGTTGAAAATCGTTACGGCTCAGGCGTTACAAAGAGAATCTCGAGTGGCATTCATAGGAGGCAGAAATGATGAAATGGAATTTGAAGTTGGTCGGCTTGTTATTATCAGCAACATTGCTGATGTCTTGCGGCAATACCTTGCCCACTGCACCCTCGAACGAAACGGCGAAAACGCAATTGGTTCAAAACGAGAATTTCGGTGAAGTTAATCCAGGACCATTGCCGTCAGGCATTTTGCTGAGCGGCGCGTATCCCATTGGAAGCTACATCGGTTCGTATTCTGCTGGTTCGGGTGCTCAAACGGTCAAATTAGATGTGACCATGAATTGGCAATCAACGGGCTTTGGATTGATTCCCTGGGATTTTCCCGCAGCGTTTGTCACGGTTTGCGGTTATGACCAATTTGGAACGAATTTGTTTTGCAAAGTATCAGCAACTGTTTTTGGTTACAGCGGCGGTGGCGTAAACAGCGTTACTTGCACTGCTCCAGCAAACCTTGCTTCGGTGGTTGTTTACGGTACTGACGCGATTTCACACTCGAATGATCGGCGTATTTACGGCAGGGTTGGTTACTTTTTTGCAGACCGTGGTCTGCAACCTGGACCATTTGCCCCGCCTTGTTAAAACTAAAACAGCAGCTTAAGTCAGTAACTCGAGACAGTGTTTCAAGACAACAGGTTCTGATTCAGCAAATTGCATCTCTCAACTCGAGTAAATCTCGAGACACCATCGGAGGTATTCATGAAAATTCAACGTAAACTCCAACTGGGTTTGGTCGCAACTCTTACCGCGACAGCCATGCTTTTACCATCTTCGTTTGCAGCCACCCAAACGCAACTTCGGACAAACGCTATCGAAGCGGAGGAAGTGCCAAAAATGGTTTGTATTAGAGTCTCAGGTGGTTGGCTTTGTTACATCCCTGATAGGGGAGATCGTTAAATAGCTGATCTTGTTTTTTGAGGGACACAATCCAAGAGGATCGTTTTGTTAAGCGCTGTCTTGAAAAGGCAGCGCCTTTGAATTCGAGTCTCGAGCCAAGATTTCGACTTTAAGTTTTTTGGTATAACTGCACCCACACCAGATCTTGGAGCATTTTAGACTCGAGACTCGAATTAAACACGGTATTTTTACGGATCAAATGGTCATGTCGAGGTGAAGTGATGAATTTTTTTACTCTGCAAGAAAGCAAACTTGGTTTTAGGCGAATGTATTTACTTTTTGCCTTACTGTTTGGCATTTGTGCTTGCTCTTCGGGTGGGTCGTCTTTTGGTCACTCGATCAATCCACTGAAGGGGCAAATGTATTCGTACTGGAACTTTAGTTTGTACAGGACTGATCTGGTGTCTTCAGTTTCCACGATTTTGTACTCTCAATTTAAGAAAACCCCGCAAATGCCTGACCTTGGTTACTTTGATCGTTCAGAGTTTGACGTGAGTGCCGATGGGAAAGAGATTTTGCTGTTGACATACCCCAAAGGGAACGAGTTTAATGACAGGTATGTTTTTAATCTCGTCTCGAGCAACAATTTGGGCGAAGTCCACGATAGCTTTCAACATTACCGTCGCGGTTTGACGTCGGTAAAACTTTCTTCGGACAAAAGTAGAATCGCTATCGCTGGGGATTATTACGATCAGGCAAGTGGCAGTTTTCCTAAAGTGATCGAAGTTTTAGATAGGACTGGAAAATTGATTGTCAGGTACACGACTGATGCTGCTGGGGAATCTTTTAAAGAGGTTGTCTGGCTGCCCGATGGAAACCTGCTAATGATTACAGATTCTGGGCTGTTCAAAACCGATGACCTGACGCTTTTGCACGCCACCAAATTAACCAATGCGCCATTTAGCTCGTGGGGATTTATCTCGAGCAGCCCCGATGGAAAGCGGATGGCATTCACCTCTGGCGGTCATGTTTTTACCATGAACTTGGATGGTTCGGGTTTGGTTCAGGTCACAGATTCTGATAGTGACAGTCGGGAATACGCCGCGCAATGGTCGCCAGATGGCAAGTATCTGGCGTTCAGAACCAATATTTTCGTCTACACCATCGGTGGACCTGTAGAGGGTGGAGGCACGCTCTACAAGTTGATTGTTGTTCCAGCAGATGGAAAAAAATACATCTTGAAAAAATCGTATAGTGAAACCATCGGCTCAACGATCATCGGCACGGCAACCATCAGCGGCAGTGATGGTGTTATCGCTGTGAAGCAGAAAGACGGTGCAAACTATACAACCGTGAACGTCGAAAACGACGTGTCCTGGCGATGATCGAAGTTTCAAATCTCAACCCTTTTTGTACAACCGCGCCCGCACGCGATCCTCAATAACTTCAAACTCGAGATTCCAACCCCATTCTGGTTTCAGTTGTGGGCGTTTATGTGGTGTTAAAACCAGCAATGTGTCACTGATCTGCGCGAGTTGAAACATCAACATCGGCAGTCTCGAGCTTTCCACCAAATGCAGCGCAAAACTGCACACGATCAAACTGTAACGCCGTCCCTCGAGCACACCATTGGCAATATCATCGAACGAGAATTTTTCGGCGTTCAAACCTGTGCGTTGCAAATATGCCTCAAAAGTGTACGGGTCGATTCCAGAAACAACTCCGCCAAGTTCTTGCAGTACCAACGTCGCCTCGCCACTGCCGCACGCCAAATCAAGCACGGCTTCAAGATCAAGTTTCCACTCGAGAATCACACGCTTCAGAAGACTTTGAATGATGGTTTCGTGCGGATTGCGGTAGCTCGAGCCAAATTGCTGGTAAAAGCCAGTCACGCCGTGTTCTTCGTAAGCGGGACGGATGTCAGGCATCATTCCCTGGTGATGATGCCAGCCCGCTCGAGCGGATGCGGAGCGTGAGAGACGAGTGCGGGTGCTTCGCCGCTGGGGAACATTTTTCCAGGGTTGCTCAACTCGAGCGGGTCAATATTGAGGCGCAAGCGTTTCATGGTTTCAATATCGCTGTGTGAAAACATCACTGGTAAATGATCGCGTTTTTCCACGCCGACACCGTGTTCGCCGGTGATGCTGCCACCAAGTTTGACGCACAACCCGAGAATTTCGCCAGCCAAGTGCTCGGCTTTCTCGAGCGCTCCAGGTTCGCGCCCATCGAACAAAATCAGTGGGTGTAAATTGCCATCGCCGGCATGAAACACGTTCGCCACCCGTAAACCCGCAAGGCTCGAGAGACGCCCAATTTCTTTGAGTGCCAAGCCAAGTTTGCCGCGCGGCACAACACCATCTTGCACAATATAATCGGGGCTTAAACGCCCGACGGCACTAAATGCACTCTTGCGTCCCTTCCAAATCCTCAGACGCTCGAGTTCGGATTGCGCAATTCGCACCTCATAAGCCCCAGAATCCCGAATCACCCGCTCGAGTTCTATAAATTCAGTTTCAATGGCGCGGTCTTCACCCTCGAGTTCGACGATCAACAATGCCGCCGCGTCTTTGGGATACCCCGCGTGAACGGCTGCCTCTGCCGCTTCAATGGCTAACGCATCCATGATTTCCATTGCCCCAGGCAACAAACCGCTGGACACCACGCTGGCAACCGCATCGCCCGCCGCCTCGAGCGAATGGTACGCTGCCAAGACTGTACGGTAACGCTGAGGTTTGGGCAGCAAGCGCAACGTCACCTCGAGCGCAATGCCAAACAAACCTTCACTTCCTACAAATAAACCGTGCAAATCCGAGCCGACGCTTTCCAAACTCGAGCCGCCCAACTCGAGCACTTCACCGTCGGGCAGCAGCACTTTTAAGCCGAGCACGTGGTTGCTGGTCATACCGTATTTCAGGCAGTGCGCCCCGCCAGAATTGAAGGCAATGTTGCCGCCTATCGTGCAAATCTGCTGGCTCGAGGGGTCGGGTGCGTAATACAAACCAAACGGCGCGGCAGCCTGCGAGACCGCCAAATTCGTCACGCCGGGTTGTACCACCGCCACGCGTTCGAGTGGGTTGAGTGTCAGAATTTTATTTAACTTGTTTAAAGCGATCACAATGCCATCCGCCACGGGTAAACTGCCACCCGACAAACTCGTGCCACTGCCCCTTGCCACAAAGGGCACACGGTGCTTATGGCAGATTTTGACGACCTCAACAACCTCGAGTTCAGTCTCTGGCATCACCACCGCCAACGCTCGAGCCTTAAAACTCGTCAACGCATCGGATTCATACGCCGCCAGTTGCGCGGGTTTGACCATGACTCGAGCCTCGCCCAGAACACGGCGTAAATCGGTCAAAATGGCGGTAGGTTCAGTCATGGTGTTAAAAATATTCTACTCGAGTGCGCTGCAATACATGGTATCTCGAGTTTTAATTACGGTTTGAAGTATTTAAAGCAAGTAATCTGCAAACGTGAACATCTCCGAACCTGTCCCAAACTTTTGTGCCACCAGCGACACTGGACAAATCATCAGCCTCGAGAAACTTCGTGGTGAATGGGTGATTCTGTACTTTTATCCCAGAGACAGTTCGCTGGGTTGCAGCATTGAAGCGCAACGATTCGAGCAGTCCTTGCCCGAATTTGTCAAACGCAACGCCCAAGTGATCGGGGTCAGCACAGGCTCGAGCGTCTCGCAAACAAAATTCCGCGAGAAATGCAACCTTACCTTCCCATTGCTGCCCGACACCGACAAAAGCATCGGCAAAGCTTACGGCGTCATGGGTGGCTTGTTGGGTTTGGTCGGTATCGCAGACCGTCAAACTTTTTTGATTGACCCAAACGGCAAGCTCGCGCACCAC
>JAYVRX010000124.1:0-4484 GCA_043775825.1 Deinococcales bacterium | reverse complement strand
AACGCACCTGTCTTGCCCTTAAAGCAGCACCTCACGGGCTTGGGCGCTGCGGGCATGGTCGCAAACCCAGCAGAATTTCAGAATTCCGCGTGAGATACGCTTTCCACACTCGCATAGCTCGCCTTAATTTTTAGAAAAGAACTATAAAAATTAAGTTGGACGTACTTAACTCGAGTGTGCGTTCATCAGGAGGCGGTGGGGTGAGGGTCGTATTCAGTTTTGGGAGTGCTTCAGCTTTTTTTAATCCAACTCGAGACTGTTTGACGGTGAACACCAAAAGTACGTTGCAGACCGCGTAAACTCGAGCGATCCCGCCCGTTAGGTGCATGTTTGGGATCAAGCGCGAACAGCCCGAAAGGTGCTGTCTTGTGAGCAAGAAGACAGGTGCGTTTTATGGTCAAGAAGCCGAATTTGACGAGGTCTTCACTTTGGTAGTGAGGGCAAGTTAGGGTGATTGTGATGGGCGGCGGCAGCGCGACCTATTCGTACTTTTTCTTTGCAACGCTCGAAATTGCTGGAATGTTGACGATCTTGTGGTACGCCTGGAAAGTCGGAGTGCTCGAGCGTGTGGCGTGAGGTTCACTGGGTTTTATTTTACGTGTTGAGGTGTTTCTCAAGACAAGTTGTGCTTGTATGCTGATCCATTTTAGATTGTAGGCTGCACTTCTAAAAAATCAAAAAAACGCTATAATAAATGTACCAGTTGGACAAAACTAAGAAATTTTCTTGAGTTGACCAACTAAAAAAGTGTTCAAAGGATGCCATGACTGCCCCAAGCCAACAACCAAACAACCCTCCAACAGCTCACCGAGCTCCCAGCCACTTGCGGGTTTACCAAGCATTGCGCGAACACGGCTCGAGTACCCGCCCAGAAATTGCCCTGAGCAGCGGTTTAAGCCTACCTGCGGTCAGCACTGCCGTAGATGACCTCAAAACCCGAGGTTTGGTGGTCGAAGTTGGCAAACGCAGTGGAGCAACGGGGCGGCGACCCAGGTTGGTGCGTTTGATCCCAGAAGAAAACGCGGTGCTGGCAATTGACCTTGGTGGCGAATACCTTCATGCCACCTTGTTTGACTTGTACGGCGATGTGCTCGAGACGCGCAATGACATTGGCATCGGTGCGTTCTCGAGGCTGAGCATGACTGAGCGCCTCGAAACGCTGGTCAACCTCGTCAAACGCTTTCCCAAAGCTCGCACTCTGGGCTTGAGTGTTCCTGGCGTGGTGCAACCCGACGGGGTGTTATGGCAATCTTGGGTGTTTGGTTTTGAAAGCATCAAGCTCTGCACCATTCTTGGGCAAGAAACCAAACTACCAATTCAACTCGAGAATGACGCCAACGCTGCCGCCTGGGGCGAATTCAAATGCGGTCACGGCATAGGCTCGAGCACCATGATTTTTGTGACGCTTGGACCGGCTATTGGCGCGGGCATAATCGTGGACGGCAAACTTCATCGTGGTCGGCACGGCATGGCTGGCGAACTGGCATTGATCGCACCTAACACCCAATCGCTGGCGAATGACGACCCGCGATTTGGCGCTCTGGCATTCTCGATTTACGAGGGTTTGCGCGAAGCCGCAATCTTTGACATCACCCGCGCCGATTGGATGCGCGACGTCTTTGAAGCCGCCAATCGCAATCAACCCAAAGCCGTCGCCGCCATTGAACACGTGGTACGGCACTTGGCACTGGCACTCTCAGGCGCGGCTGCCACCCTTGACCCGGATTTGATCGTGATGCGCGGCGAACTGCCACACCTCGAGAAACTGATCGTTCAACCCACCCGCCTTCACCTCGAGCGACTGGGTTTACGCACAATCATGAAAACCTCAAATTTGGGCGGCAATGCGGGCGCGTTGGGCGTGGCACTGATGACCGCCGCCAAATTAGAATCCCAGTTGCTCGAGGCTAAATAGTGCAAGTGGCGGATGTTTGACTGCCAGATTCGCGCTAAACTGAGGGTGTATGACCCAAATAGAACTTCCCAGCTTAAATCTTGCCAGCATCTTGCATGGCGACGGTGGTGACGTCAGCGGCAGCGGTTTGGTCGCTCAGCTTGAACTTATTACCGAACACCCCGATGGTTTAGAACCCAGCATCACGCCCATTCCCCTAGCCGAACCCGCCCAGTGGCGAGCCAGCGTCAACAACGTTGGACCAGGCGAATTTTACTTGCACGGTTGGATCAAAGGCATTGCATTGATGGAATGCTCGAGGTGCTTGACCCCAACCCGCGTACCAGTCGAAGCCCGACTCGAGAGTTTGCTGCGTTACAATGCCAAATTTAAAGTCACCATTCGTCAAACCCTGGATGATGGCGAAGACTGCCTCATGTTTAGTGATCCAAGCTTACAACTGGGTCCGATTCTTGCCGAGGCGTTCAGTTTTGAAATGCCCTTGACCGTGGTTCATAGCCCCGAATGCAAGGGTTTGTGCAGCAGTTGCGGAGCGAACCTTAATAATGTTCCAGCAGGCACGTGCGCGGTGCTCGCCGCCGACACGCCAGCCTTAAAAAAACAACTCGCCGAATGCCCAAATATTCCCAAAGACCGGGTGCAAGACTCGAGCAATCCATTTGCCAAGCTTAAGGGCTTACTCGAGGACTGAATCACGACAGTTTTTTGTAGGGTGCACAAGGCGCACCGTCTTTCACGTACTCTTGGTGCGCACGGCGCACCCTACGATTTTTGAATCACATCAGACTAGCAGGGTCGAACTTGATTGAAGTCACAAACTCGAGTTGCGCCGCCAGATGGTGCGCGTTTGCCAGTTTAAAACCAATCACGTGACCGCCAGCGCGTTCCAAACCAACCGCCAAACTGGTTTCGGAATGCGCCTCGAGCAGCGTGTGATAGGGTTGCAAATGCCGTGCGTCCAGGTACACGTCTGGGCTGCAATGCACCAACAGATCGGCTCGCTCGAGCGCATCAATTAGGCTGGGTTCTTCAAAAGTCAGCGCCCTGGTGGTCACGCCAGCAGGCACGGCTTTTGCCAGTTTTTCGGCGGCGGGACGGTCAGGCGCGGCGAAGGTCATGGTTTTAAAACCCGTTCGGGCAAGTTGGGTTGCGGCAAACGCCACCGCCCCGCCGCCCAGCACCACGCAATGACCGCCGACGCCACGGTAACGCACCGTCTCGAGGGTACTGACCAACGAATCCTCGAGCGTGTTCGTACCGAGGCTACCGCTCGAGACGATGACCGCATCGATAGCGCCAGCCCGTTCGGCGCTGTGGGTTTTGCGTTCGACCAAGGCATTCAATTCGGTGCTTGGGTTGCCAACCACTATCGCACCCAAAAACCCCAGTGGTTCAAGCCCTGCAATCACGCGCTCGAGTTTGCTGTGGGTTGGCACTTCGAGCGGTAAGAAACGCTGCTCGAGTTGGTAAAGCTTGTGAATGGTTGCGGTGGCGTCAGAACCCAAGAATGCTACGGGTTTAAGGGTTTGAAGTTTCATGCAGCCTCGAGAAACGGATTGGCTTGAGTCATGATGGTAGCCTAACAACAAGAATCTCGAGTGTCCAATTTTTACTTAAAATCCGCGCCGAGCTGGAAATCTTTGGCGTACAAATCCATCTCTGGAAAATCAGGAACATTATCGTCGTACAACCAAGACTCGAGGAATATCTTGACTTTTTCGCCTGCCAGTTCATTCACAATGTTGACGAAATCTTGATTGAAGGCGTTCGAGAATTTGTAACGCTCGAGGTAAGTGCGTAAAAATTTATAGAACAGTTCTTCGCCCGTTTTGAGTTTTAACGCGTGTAAAGTCATTGCGCCGCGATAGTAAACGCCAGGATTCAACACGTAATCTCCAGCTTCAAATTTTCCTGGAGGCGTGACCTTTGAGCGAATGTACAACGTGTTGGATTCATCAGGTCTCTCCTAAAAGAATCATAACTCGAGTTACGCTTTTTTCGCTTGTAATAAACAAAGCTCGAGGATTTGATAGTAGGAAATCAATCCTCGAGCCGTGTGCTTTGGTGTTTTAAACTTTAAAGAATTCTTCGACATTCAAAATAAACGCCACAGCCCCGCCGACAGGCACTTCGACGGGTTGCGCCAAAAATGGTTCGGGTTGTTCGGCTACGGGCACACCTGGCGTAATAAACCTGGTTCTCGAGCGGCATTTGTCTTGCACGATTTGCTTGGCTGTCTCGAGGTCGGTTTCACTGACACCCAAGAGCAAAGTGGTGTTGCCTTCGCGCAGAAAACCGCCGGTGCTGGCGAGTTTGGTAACGGTTAAGCGTTTTTGCGTGAACTCTTTGACCAGTGCCGCCGCGTCCGCATCTTGAACGATCACAACCATAAGTTTCATGGGTGGAAGTGTAGCAAATCTTGGGGGAATCTGAACTTGGGGAAGATGAGGAATTGGGTTCTCGACTCAAATCTACTGACCCCTGCAATTTTAGCTTAATATAAGTCATGCCCTGGATTCCTCCGAAACTCACCAAACAACAACTCGAACAACGCCGATTCGCCGCCATT
>JAYVRX010000123.1:0-4642 GCA_043775825.1 Deinococcales bacterium | reverse complement strand
GCGTCAATCAGTTTGCCAATTGCCAAGGCTGTCAGAAATTTTGTGCCAGAAGCAATACCAAAACGCGTACTTGGCTCATTCTCGAGTTTATTGCTGTGGTCGGCATAACCGAAGGCTTTTTCATAATGTACTTTATCCTGCCAACTGATAGAAATAACACCAGAAAAGGATTTTGAACTGGTGAGGTTATCCAGAATTTTTGCGAACTCCATTTGATCCATGAAACACCCCGTTCAGCGTTAATTCAATGAAAACCTTTCGCTGAGTCTAGCAGTGCAAATGATGCGACAACAATTGGCATTTTGGCTTATCAAAAGTTTTCCTGTCAACAAAATCTTGATTTGAAAATGCAAAAGTATCTCGAGCAAGCCAACAGTCGCTGCAAACCAAAATCTTGCTCAAACCCTTCCGGGCAATCCAGGTTCAACAAACACCGTCTTCTGGTGACTAAAGTACACCGCTCCCGCTCGAGCACCTTTGGGACGCCAAACGCTTTTCGCATACGTGTAATCAACTGGAACGTTGGTGCTGCCTTTGGCTTTGCTGAAATGCGCAGCAATGCTGGCAGCCTCGAGAATTTCCGAAAACGGCACTTCACGGTTTTTGGCGCGAACAATCACGTGCGAACCTGGGTAGCCTTGAACGTGCATCCAGACATCCATGCTCTTAGCCAGTTTATGGGTGAGTACATCGTTTTCTTTGTCGTTGCGTCCGACCAGCACTTCAAAACCGCCTTTGGTCTTAAAGCGCATTCCAACGGTGGGTGGCGCTTCGCGGTTGTCATCGGCTTCTAAGAGCTTCTCGAGTTTGGTCTCATTGGCAGTCTCTAAAGTTGCCAGCAAATCCAGAACCTCGCGTTGGGTGGCTAACAGTACGGGTTCGCGTTCCTCGAGTTTGGCAAAAACCTCCTCGCGGCGTCGCGCTCGAGCGTAAAGTTTGTTGGCGTTTTGCGCGGCGTCAAGGGTTGGCTCGAGTGGGATTTGGATTTCGCCAGCGCCGTACAAGTTCGGCAGGGTCACGCTCGAGACTCCTGATGGCACATCGCGCACGAATGCCAGTAGCGCATCTGCCCATTCCCTGGTTTGCCAAGCCTCCAACAGCGCTTCGCGGGCACGGTTGACGTCTTCCAATTGTTTCTCGAGCAATTTCGCACGTTTCTCGAGCGGTTCGCGCAAGGTTTTGCGCAGGGCAATCAATCGGTCTTCGGTGGCACGACCTCTGGCTTGGTCGGATAAACTTTGCTCGCTCGAGAGGCTGGGATTGGCGGTCAAAGCTCTAAGCGCAATCAGACCGCGTTCAAATTCTGTCCCCTCAAATTTTCCAGCGCGGAACTCGAGTTCTTGCGCCAAACTTGGACCAAGCCCATCCAATTGTTTCGCCCAACCAGGGATTGGTTTGCCGATCAGTTTTTCGCGCAATTCGGCATCGCTGGCGGTTCTGGGATCAAGCTTTTCATACGGTGGCGGCGCGGTGTACTGCCCACCCGTGCGAATTTGCCTGAAGCGGTTGCGGTCACCCGTAATTTCCCTCGCCGCCGCCAGAATCTTGCCTTCAAAACTGACTCCAGGCTCGAGCATCAACATGTTCGTGTTGCGCCCAGTCAACTCGAACAAGACTCTTACGGCTGGCAGCGCCACAAAACCTGGTGCGTCGGCAAACTCGAGCATCACCACACGGTCTAGTTTGAGTTGCGAAACCCGCTCGAGCGTTCCCTTGACCCGACCTTCGAGCGCACGTCCAAAGGCATTGACTGCGCTGCCCTCGAGCTTATCGCGGTTCAGATATAAAGCAGGGGTCGGTGGACGGTACGCGAACACCAAATTGAACGGTTTCGCATTCTTGGCGACAGGCTCGAGCAATAAGGCGGCAGTCGTTTCGTTTGGAAACACCCAACCCAAATTACGTGCCGGTAAAAGCACTTCTAACTCCTCGAGAATTTTGGCGATGAACAAACCTTCCATAGGCAGGCAGCATACGTCATGGGAGGAGATTTTGACTCGAGTAAATGGCTTAACTCGAGCTTGTACCTTCACTCGAATACAGATAATTCTTCCAACAGTCCCTCGAGTTGTTCCCGTCGCTTGGTGTCGCAACGTTGTGCCGTGCCGATCACCAGCAGGTGCGCGAGGCTGGACATCAAACCCGAAGCGCCGTATTGATTTATGGCTTGGGTTGGGACGCGCAAAATATGGCTTGCTAGCGGCAACAGTGGCGATGCGCCGTTGTCTGTGACCAACAAAATACTTGCCCCTCGAGATTTTAGGGTGGTGGCAATTTGGGTGCTTGAACGGGCGTAACGCCGCGTCGAGAAAACCAGAACGGTGTCGTCGTTGCTGGCGTCGAGCAGAATTTCAGGGCTGAACATGGTGCTCGGCTCGAGCAGATGCACGTCTTGGCGGACGCTCGAGAGTAGTTCTTGGGTCAGAATCGCATGACCTTTGTTAGACCGCGATCCCAGAATCCAAACGCGTTTGGCACTGGCAAGCACCTCACAGACGCGCTCGAGCAATTCGTCTGAGGTGCGGCTGAGTTCCTCGAGGTTTTGTTTTTCGCGTTGCCAGTACGCGGCGAACACGCCCTCTTTGGTGGTTGGTACGGTTGGTGCTTGTTGTTCGCGCAATTCGCGGCGCAGGGCGCGGCGTAAATCTGGGTAGCCTTCAAAACCGAGGCGCTGGGCGAAACGTGTGATGCTCGAGGGGCTGGTCTCGAGTTGGGTGGCGAGTTCTGCGCCTGAAAGTAAAAGTGTTGCCTCGAGGTTTGCCAGAAAGTGCGTGGCAATTTGGGTATCTGACGGCGAGAAGTCGCTGGTGTTGTGGTCGATGCGTTCGCGCAGGGTCATGAATTCGTCCAATCTCGAGGATTTGTTTTGGAGTTTATTTTATTGATTTTGATGATACTCGAGTTTGCAAAATAAATTTCAAAATGATAGTCTAATCTAGCAATAAAAATTGCAGAATGGCAAGTGCGCTTGAAGGGACAGATGCTCCGATTCAAACGCACCACTTGCAATTTTACCAGAGGAGAACCTATGAACAAGCGTTTGGGTGCAGTGGCGGCACTGCTCGGTATCGGATTGTTGACCGTCAGTGTGACGGCTCAAAATTCTCGCTCGAGCACCCTGATATACGGCGGAGATTTCTCTGGGTTAATTACCCTTGACCCAGGTCAAAGTTACGAATTTGCTGGCAGTTTGGTCACGAACAACTTGTACGAAACGCTGGTCAAGTTTGAAGGCGAGGATTTGTCCACCCTCAAGCCCAGCATTGCCACAAAATGGACGACCAAAGATGCGGGAGAGGTTTGGAAGGTCACATTTACCTTGCGTAACCAGAAGTTTGCCTCGGGCAACCCTGTAACCGCCGATGACGTGGTTTACACCTTTGACCGTGCAATTGCCATGAAAGGACCTGGTTCGTTCTTGTTTACCAGCGTTGCCAACATGAAAGTCGGCAGCACCAAAGCGATCAACAAAAACACCGTCGAGGTTAGCTTTCCAAAAACCGCCAGCCCTGCGGCGTTTTTAAACCTTTTAACCTTTAACATTGGTGCAATCGTGGATAGTGTTGTCGTTAAAACCCACGTCGTAGACAACGATTACGGTACAAACTGGCTCAAACGCAACTCGGCGGGTTCTGGACCTTACGTCTTAAACCGTTGGGATCAAAGCCAATCGGTGGTTCTGGATGCCAACAAAAACTCGAGGTTGCTGCCCCGTTTAAGCCGTATTATCTTGCGCGAAATGAAAGAAGCCAACACCCAAAAAATTGCACTCGAGAGCGGCGAAATTGATATTGCGGACAACCTAACGCCCGACATGGTGAAAGCCAAAGCAGCCGAGGGCAAATTTAACGTTTACAAAGCCGATTCGCTCAATCTTCAATACTTGGGCATGAACGTTGGCGATGCCAGCCCATTCAAGGACGCTCGAGTTCGTCAAGCGGTGCGTTATGCGCTCGATCAGGACGGGATTATTAAAAGCTTGGCTGGCGGCAATGCCCGTAAGGTGCAAACCATTATTCCTGCGGGTTTATTTGGTTTTAACCCTGCCACGCCGTATGACCTCAATGCAGAAAAAGCCAAGGAATTGTTGAAGGCAGCAGGCAAAGAGGGCGGCTTCGAGTTCGACATGCTGACGCCGCAGGGTGCTTGCTTGGCAGGTATTCCTTGCGCCGACTTGGCAGCCAAAATTCAATCCGACCTTGCCAAAATTGGTCTAAAAGCCAACATCAAGCAACTCGTCGATTCCGAACTCTACCCGCTTTACCGCGCCCAAAAAGCCACAATGGTACTGGTTGACTGGTCACCGGATTTTCCAGATCCAGACGGCAACGCCACCCCAATGAGCGACTTTGGTGCTAAAAGCCTTGCATGGCGCAACGTTTGGAACAACCCAACGGCAGGTAGTTTGGCGCAAAAAGCGGCACTCGAGCCAAATCCGACCAAACGCGCCGCCCTGTACAAGCAATTGACCGAACTGCAACTCGAGGATGGTCCATTTGCGATTTTGTTCCAACCAACGGTTTCGGTCACACTCAGCAAAGCCGTCAAAGGTTACTTGCGTAACGCGCAAAATCAAATTCGGTTTGAAAAAATCTCCAAGCAGTAATTCTAGTCAATCTCGAGGTGGGCGAAAGCTTGCCTC
>JAYVRX010000122.1:0-4658 GCA_043775825.1 Deinococcales bacterium | reverse complement strand
AACCATTGTTGACCCAAGTCAGTGCTTTGGGCAAGTCAATTTCTTTGACCGCCATAAGCGCTACCTCGAGCAATTCGGTTGGCGCAAAGCCGTGTCGCTGGCAATCGCTGGCAAGTTCATGCACACGATCACAACGCAAGTTGCCGATGTCAAGCGCGAATTGAACCAGGCGGCGTTCGCGTTCGGAAAGGAAACGGACTTGCTCGGTTTTGGTTGCTCGAGCTTGGGCGAAACTGGGTTGTTTTACGGTCTGTGTTTTCATGGTCTACCCCTTTCAAATCTCAATTGGTATGAACTGAAGTTGAACGGTTGGGTGTGTGTCGTACAAGGCTCGAGGCGAGGATTGCACAGATTAAGCCAATGAAAGCGAGGGCTAAGAATCCAGCCGTATATGAGCCTGTTTTGTCAAGTAAAAATCCCAATTCGAGCGGCGGAAAGAAACCACCCAGTCCACCGAATGCACCAACCAGCCCTGTGACGGTTCCTGTTTCGGTTGGGAAATGTTCAGGCACAAGTTTAAAAACTGCGCCATTGCCCAGACCCACGGCTGCCGCAAAGCTGAGCGCCCCAACAGTAAAACTGACGATATCAGAGGGAATCAGTAATAATGCTGCTACGATAATCACGGCATACACTCCAATTAAAATTCGCGCACCACCAAGCCGATCTGCCAACCAACCACCAATTGGGCGCATGATGGTTGCCAGCACGACAAAACCTGCGGTTCGCATTCCAGCATCAGCAAGCTCAAGACCGTAACGGCTGGTCAAAAGCGTTGGCAAGTACACGCCCATGGCGACAAAACCACCAAAGGTCACAAAGTAAAACACTGACAGCAACCACGCCATTGGTGCACGCCCCAGAATGGCAATGGCTTCAGAAAATTTACGTGGTTGACCCGGTTTGGCATCTCGAGCGAACAACCAAAACACAATGCCCCAAAGTAAACTCGAGCCACCAAAAATCCAGACCACAGGATGCCATGAGCCAAAGGCTGTCGCCAGCCTGGGCGCAAAGAATACGGCGATGCTCTGACCGATGTTGCCAGCGCCAAAAATCCCGAGCGCCGTGCCTTGATGTGCGGCATCAAACCATTTGGAAGTGAACGCCACACCAACCGAAAAGCTTGTTCCAGCAATTCCCAGAAAGAATGCCCAGAACAACAGACTTGGATAAGAACTCGAGAGGGCGATGCCTGCGGCGGGAATGATAGCGGCAATCAATAACAGACTCATCACCAGGCGACCACCGTAACGGTCTGCCACAATGCCCATTGGAAAACGTCCAATCGAACCGAGCAGCACAGGAATGGCGATCATTAAGGAGGCTTGGGTTTGGCTGAGTTGCAATTCTTTTTTGAGAATCGGGGCGAGCGCCCCAAGCAAGCCCCAGACTGCAAAACTAAAGGCGAATGCAAACGTAGATAAGAATAATTGCCGATTTTGACTGGTGCTTGAATTGGTTTGCATCGTCATGTCTCCTTTTGAAACTCGAGAATTGGTACAGCGGGCAGTTTGAGGCACAAGCATTACCAAAACGTTACGAAATGACGTGTTTTGGTAACGCAAAACGATTAAACTTACGGCATGGCATTAGAAGACATTTACCGCGAAATCGTACTCGAGCATTCACGCAAACCACGCAACAAGGGCGTGCTCGAGCATCCAGCCATCAAACAAAAAGGGGTCAATGCTTCGTGCGGCGACGAGATTGAATTGCAGTTATTGCTCGAGGGTGATGTCATTCGAGCCGCGAAATTTACAGGTGTTGGTTGTGCGATTTCGCAAGCCAGCGCCTCATTGATGACGCTGGCGCTCGAGGGGCGAAAAGTGTCTGATGCCCTCGAGTTGGCAAAAGATTTTAGTGCGATGATTCATGGTCAACCCCCCAAAGATTCTTTGGGCGATCTGGCAGCATTTCAAGGCGTGTCAAAACTTCACGCTCGGGTAAAATGTGCGACTTTACCTTGGCAGACCTTAGAGGTGGCTCTGAAGCGCTCAGGTGAAGAACTTAATGCAACGCTCGAGTGATTCCATCAAGATATTGATATCTTCGAGCGTGTTGTAAAGTCCGAACGAAGCTCGAGCCGTGGATTGTACGCCCAGCGCTCGCATGGCGGGTTGGGCGCAATGATGCCCTGCCCGAACACACACGCCATCTTCGTCTAAAAAACTGGCAACATCGTGCGGGTGAACACCTGTGACGTTAAAGGCAATAACCCCAGCCCGGTCACGACCTCGAGCGCCGTAACTAACCACGCCCTCGAGCTTGTCAAATTGCTCGAGCGCATAATTTGTCAGCATTTGTTCGTGCGCCTGAACAGGCTCGAGTCCAATGTCCATCAGATATTCGGCAGCCGCCGCAAGCCCTATCGCGTCGCCAATCGCGGGTGTACCAGCTTCAAACTTGTTGGGCGGTTCGGCATAACTCGAGCGATCTGCATACACTTCAAGGATCATCTCGCCACCGCCCAAAAATGGCGGCATGGATTTTAATAACTCGAGTCGTCCCCACAGCACGCCGATGCCCGTTGGTCCAAGCATCTTATGACCCGAGAAGGCATAAAAATCTGCGCCCAGTTCTTTGACATTGACGCTCGAATGAGGTGCGCCCTGAGCACCATCAATCAAGCACAATGCACCCGCTTCATGCGCCATTTGAATGATTTGTTTGATCGGATGAATCGTGCCGAGCGCGTTCGAGATGTGCGCTACCGCGACCATTCTGACGCGCCCAGATTTCAGGAGTTCAGCAAAATGTGCCAGATCAAGCCTTCCCTCGCTCGAGATTCGCACGGCTTTGACAACTGCCCCACGCATTCCTGCCACCAAATGCCAAGGCACAAGATTCGAGTGATGCTCGAGTTCAGTCACAATGATTTCATCCCCAGCCTCGAGATTCGCCAACCCCCACGAATACGCCACAAGGTTAATCGCCTCGGTGGTGTTGCGGGTAAAAATTACTTCCTCGAGATGTGGTGCCTGAATAAATCGCTGCATGGTTTTTCGTGCAGCTTCATATAAATCGGTTGCTTCACTCGAGAGTGTGTAGACCCCACGGTGAACGTTCGCACCGTTCTGCGTGTAGTAATTATTCATCGCCTCGATCACCAAACGCGGTTTGAGGCTGGTCGCGGTAGAATCCAGATAGACCAAACGCTTGCCGTTGATGACTCGCTCGAGCGTCGGGAAGTCGGCTTTCAGGCTTTCAAAATCTCGAGATGTTTCAGTCATCATGTTGAGAATCTTAACGCAGGTAACAACATCATGTGACCCTATTTTCTAATTTGTCTGACCAAGAAAAAATTCAGCAACGCTACCAAAATACTGGCTATCGCGGCGGGCAAAAGAATGTTTTTCTGCCCACCAAGATAAGCGTCCAGACCCGAAATCAGCAAGAACAATTGTACAATCCAGAGCACCAGCACAAACAAGAAAATCCCATCTATCACCCAGAGTCTTGGCTCTTGCGGATCTCTCATGCTTCACCACCTTCAATCGCAAAAATCTTGCCATCGGTAATCTCGAGCTTGATTGTTGCCAGTCCGCGTTGCGGTGGTCCTGCCAGCACATCACCCGTTTTGGCATCAAAAAAACCTTCATGACATGGACACTCGAGCGTCCTAGATTCTTCACTGAAGTACACACTGCACCCCAAGTGTGGGCAGCGTTGTGAGAAAGCGCTGAAGGTGCCATCTTCGTGGCTTAACAAAATCGCATGCTGACCTTTCTCGGGGTATTCAAAACTATGAAAACCCCGAGTTCTTAAGGCTTCAACACTGCTAATCTCGAGTCTGGGGAATTCTGTTCTCGGAATGTTAAGACTCGAGCGTAGCGCCAAATAGACATTGCCCACCGCCATTGCGCCGCTACCAAGTGCCAGAAAGCGCGTGAACTCGCGGCGCGTGATGTAACTGGTTTTTTCCCAGTCCACACTAAAATCCGTTTTCCAATGCGGCTCGAGTTTATCGGGTTTCATGATTTGCCTCCTGTTACACGGACTGAACTTGAACTGACCACTGGTAGCGCCTGAAGGTGCGCGAACGGGTCAACATGATCGAACGCACCATCATCAAAACGTGCATTTGGCAATTCGACGTGCGCGAAGGGGTCAACCTCGAGCTTCATCTCGCCAGTCGGTAAGACTATAAAAACCTTGGTGTAAATGGTTTGATCGCCAAATTGAAATTCGTTGACGGGCGTTCCCGAACGGCGCGATTGAAATTCCTCGAGCGTGCCAAAAAACAATGCCTCAGATGGGCAAACCGTGGCACACATCGGACGCAGACCGTAAGCGGTACGGTCATAACACATGTCGCATTTGAGCATCTGGTCTATTTCGGGATAATAACGCGGCACGCCAAACGGACACGCCATCACGCAATTGCTACAGCCAATACAGCGTTCTTTCAGGCTCGATTGCACCACACCGTCGGGTGTGCGTTTGATCGCATCGGCGGGGCAGACGGCGGCGCAAGTCGGGTTCTCGCAGTGCATACAGACCATTGGTACGGTCTGGGTCGAAAATTCGCGCTCCATAAACTCGAGGTGAATCATCGGTTTGCCACGGTGCGTGGCACATTCGCCGCAAGCCTGCATACAGGATTTGCAGCCGATGCAACGAATCGGGTCAATGAAAAAACGATTTTCGCTCATTGG
>JAYVRX010000121.1:0-17297 GCA_043775825.1 Deinococcales bacterium | reverse complement strand
GCGCCATCTACCCAGAAGAAGACACCCCAGCCGACCAAACCAGCTTCATTGCCAAAAACCGCGCGTACTTCGGTCTGTAAGCCAAATCAAAACTTAAGAACCCCGTAAATTACGGGGTTCTTTCATTTAAACAGCTCCACTAAAGGCTGCGTTGACAAATTCTCCTGTTTTAACTTCAAATTCCACGCCCCAATACTGCTCACCGCCGTCGCAAACCATCATTCCTTGAGAGCGCCAAGCAAGTGATGGTTTTGGAAAGAGATCGATGTAAATGATCTTGCGACCACCAGCGATAAACCCCGCGTAGTACCGATAAAAGCTCGAGAGTTGAGCCTTCGGGCGTTTGAGTGTTTGCTTGAAGGCAGGAAATTTTGACTCGAGTTGATCAATCTGTTGCGCCGATGGTGTCCATTGCGCACTGACTTTTTCGGGTATGACTCGAGAGCATTGCTGCAATAAAGCTTTGGCTTGTTGACCTTTGAGAATCACGCCATATGTCTGCCAATTCGTGCTTGCGCCAGCTTGAACGGATAACAATAAGAAAAAAACCAATATGAAAATTCGCATGGCTTAATGATAAAAACCCAACCTGAAATGAACGTGTTTTAAAAACTCGAGCCACCTGAAATTGAAGCTCGAGCAAGTACAATCCCAGAAGAATCTCAGTACATCCTACTTAAACCGCTAAAATGCAACGGATGCCAGATCAAACTTCGCTGCCTTTTATCGCAACAGGTTCTTACCTAACCCGCCCTGGGAATGCCGTGCAATTGCTGATTGATGGCGAACCTGCTTTCCGTCGTATTTGTCAAGCCATCGAAACCGCGCAGCACAGTGTTTGGGCAACAGTGACGTTCATGTGGTCTGCCTTCCGAATGCCCGACGGACGCGGCACGACGCTCGAGGTGCTTGACCGTGCCGCCAAACGCGGGGTTGATGTCCGATTGATCTTCTGGCGACCCGATGATGAAACCGCAACGCTGCGGCGCAATGCTTTTTGGGGCGCACCAGAACATTTTGAATTGCTTGAACAGCTTCAACCACAAGTGAGTATTCATTGGGATCGTGCTCAACCAGGGTTTTGTCAGCATCAAAAAACTTGGTTGATTGATGCAGGGCAGGATGAACAAACGGCTTTCCTTGGAGGGCTGAACCTCAACCCAAATTCGATGGTGTCACCTGGTCACTTTGGCGAAGGGCAAAACCACGATTTGTACATCGAAATATCTGGACCATCGGTTGCCGATGTTCACCATAATTTTGTTCAACGTTGGAACGAAGTCAGTGAACGTAAAGTCAACGATGGTTGCTGGGGAGCACAGGCAGACACAATGCTCGAGTTTCCAACACGACTTTCAACCGAGCGCG
The DNA here is from genome assembly GCA_043775825.1 of Deinococcales bacterium. Lineage (GTDB taxonomy): Bacteria > Deinococcota > Deinococci > Deinococcales > JAAFIG01 > JANXTZ01. The sequence continues at coordinate 15,929 of JAYVRX010000121.1, read as the reverse complement.
GAAATGTGACTGTCCAGATTCAACGCACCATTCACGCTGGTCGGTATCAAAACAGTCATGCACCTGTGGGCGGGCATCCTTTCGATATTGCTTCGGGCGAGCAAACCAACTTTACGCAGTACCTCGCGGCAATCCAATCGTCACAACGCAGCATTTACATCGAAAATCAGTACCTCGAGCTTTCCGAAATCGTGGAGGCTTTGCAGAGCGCACTTGAAAGAGGGATCGAAATTGTCCTGTTGTTACCCATCACACCTGACATAAACGTTTCTCTCGAGCGTCGCGCATTTATCGACGCTCGAGCCGCACTTGCCGAGTACGAAAATTTTACGCTGGCTGGCATCGCTGGGCTTGGTGTGGATGGTCACCGCAAACCCGTCTGGATTCATTCCAAATTGATGTTGATAGACGATACCTGGGCAACCATTGGATCAGCAAACTTGCATCGTTTCTCGATGTTTGGAAACAGTGAATTAAACGCTGCCATGTTCTCGCCACAAATCGTTCGAGCTTTTCGCGTCGCCCTGCTCGAGGAACACCTGGCACTCGACACCTCGAGATTTGATGATGTGGCTGCGTTGCGTTTATTTAAGCAAATTGCTTTTGCGAACCGTGAAAAGTTACGTGTTGACGAGCATGGTTGGCAAGGGCTTGCGGTGGCGCTGGATATGACGAGTTACGGACAAGCGCCACCTGTTGGGTGGTAGGGTGCGCTTTGAGCTTTAACGTAGTTTAAACGTCAGTAAACGCAAAGCATTTGCCGTCACCAGCGCCGTCGCGCCTGTGTCCGACAAAATTGCCATCCAAAGGTTGGTTAATCCCAATAAAGTCGTGACCAGAAACACAGCTTTCAAACCCAGTGCAAAAATAATGTTCTGCCGAATATTCCCCATCACCGCCCTCGAGAGTTGCACCAGTTCACTGACGCCACGCACCGAATTTTTTAAGAGCGCCGCATCTGCCGTCTCGAGCGCAACATCTGTTCCCGATCCCATTGCCACGCCCACATCGGCGAGTGCGAGGGCTGGGGCGTCGTTGATACCGTCTCCGACCATGCCAATTTTTTTGGTTTTTTTCAGTTCGCCAATCAGTTTGAGTTTGTCTTCGGGCAACAATTCGGCGCGAACATCTAACTCGAGTGCATCGGCGATGGCTTTGCCCGTTCGGGCATTGTCACCCGTCAGCATCAAGCTCGAGATTCCCAAATTCTTAAGTTCCAAAATAGCTTCTTTCGCGTCGGTTCGGGGTTCGTCTCGGATGGCAATAATTCCGAGCGGTGTTGAATTCTCGAGCAGCACCACCACTGTTTTTCCTGCATTCTCGAGCGCTCCGATTTGCGTTGAGAGTTCGGTTGAAAGTGCGGCAAGCTCCAAAGCGTAACGGGGTGAACCCACCGCCAAAACTCGAGCGCCAAGATTTGCAACCACAGCTTTCCCTTGAATGGCTTTCGCGTCTGTTACAGCTTCAAGCTCGAGTTTCAAATCTTTAGCTTTGTCGGTGATAGCTTTGGCGAGTGGGTGACTCGAGCCTGTTTCGACGCTGGCGGCAAGGCGTAACAGTTCGTTTTGTTCGATTTGAATGGCAATCAAATCTGTGACTTTGGGTTGCCCCATCGTCAACGTTCCAGTTTTATCAAAAGCGATCATGTCCAACTCTGCGAACACCTCGAGCGCCGCACCGCCTTTAATCAGCAAACCACGCCTTGCACCGCTCGAGATGCCAGACGTAATCGCGGCGGGAACACTGAGCACCAAGGCGCAGGGGCAGCCGATCAACAAAATCGAAAGTCCTTTGTAAAGCCAGTCATGCCACGCGCCGCCAAATAACAACGGCGGCACGAGGATCACCAGCGCGGCTGCCAGCACGACAAAAGGCGTGTAAGACCTCGAGAAACGCTCGACGAACCGCGCGGTTGGAGCTTTACCCGATTCTGCCTCTTCGACCATATGAATGATCCTCGAGATGGTGTTGTCGTCGCTGCTTTTGTCCACCCGCACCTCGAGCACGCCGTCGGTATTGATGCTGCCCGCAAAAACGGTATCGCCCACGGTTTTATTGACTGGAACGCTTTCACCGGTCACGGGCGAATCGTCAAGGCTCGAGCTTCCCGCCAGAATCGTGCCGTCGCAGGGCACTCGAGCGCCAGCGTTGATGCGCACGACCTGCCCAATTTTCAGGCTGGCGGCGCTGACTTCGTGGGTGTGGACACCGTGAATCAATTGCGCAGTTTTTGGCGCGAGTGCCGCCAGCGATTTGATGCCCGCCCGAGCGCGACCCGCCGCGATTCCCTCGAGCAGTTCTCCGATGGCGAAAAAGAACACGACCACCGCGCCTTCGGGCGCTTCGCCGATGATGATTGCACCAATCGCGGCGATTGAAACCAGAAAGTTGATGCTGAAAAAATCGCCAATCCGCATCGAAGCCAGGGCTTTTTTGACGAGCGGGAACACACCGACCAAAGTCGCAGCAATGTAACCGTACACGGCAAGACCCGGCGCGAACAAACCGAGCAAGTACGCCAACACCAGCAAGCCGCCGCTCGAGACAACCAGTTGTCCCTGACGGGTTTGATACCAGGGTTTGCCCTCTTCGCTGGCGTCAGTGTGGTCGTGCGCATCCTCGTGGGTTTCTTGAGGTTCTTCGGGTTTCTCGAGCAGGTCAATTTCAGATTTGGTCACGCTAAATTTGGCTTTGGTATTGGCAGTCTGCGGTATGGCTTTGATCTTGTAACCGAGCGGTTCGATGATTCTTGCAAAGTCCTCGAGTTTGGTCTTGCCCGCATCAAAACCCACCGCCAATTTCTGCGTCGAAAAATTCACTTTGCTCGAGGTGACGCCTGGCATTCGGGTGACTGCGGTTTCGACTTTACGGGCGCAATCGGCGCAATCCATGCCCTCAACCAAAAAACTGGCGTGGTCGTGATGGCTCGAGATACCAGACGCTAGGCGTTTGATTTGAGTTTTTAGAGTCTCGAGTGAATCTGACGCATCAATTTCGATGCTGCGTTCAGATACATTGACACTGGTGACACCGTTCATGGTTTGCAGTTGTTTCTCGAGCTGTGTGCGGCAATCGCTGCAATTGATCGCATCTGGCAGCATTTCGCGGGTTGAAAGGACTTGCAACATCTTTGAAGTCTAGCAGATCAAAATTATCAGGAACGTTGTTGGGAACGGATTCTCAAAAACAGGCGTATAAGATAATGTGTCACATCAGACTTTTGGAGGAACAATGGAACAACCAGGGATTTGGACTCGAGTGCTCGCCTTCGTCAAGGGTGAAGTCAACACCAACCTGCTCGAGGCGTTCAGACGCGCGGGCGCGACCATTCACGAGCAGTTAGACCGCGCCGAGAAAACCCGTTTTGAACTGAAATCTGACGGGCAGAACGCTTGGACTGCCGACACCGCCTCTCAACTCGAGTTACTTTGCACTTGGAACGCGTTCGCACTGCAAACTTTGGGTGACGAATTTTTGGATTCCGATTATGCTGCCGACCCCAGCACAATTGGTTTTGTGCCGCAAATCACCGCCGAGCAAGCCCAAGGGTTTTACGATCAAGTCGAACGCTGGCTGTCTCGGGCGCGACAGGCGGGCAGCAACTCGAGCTACCAGATTGACGTAGACCTGCCTGCGACCCTGCCACCCTGGTCAGAAGTCGAACCTTGCCCCAGACCGCACCTCGAGGCGCTCATGGGCGCTCTGAAAGCCATTCGTCCACGTTTGGAAAGCTTGTTCGCAAACTTTGAAAAAGACGGCACACCACCCGAGCATCAAAAGACCCTCGAGTACCTGCGGCAACTGCTTGCCGAAGCGAACACCAAAGCCGATTATGTGGACAGACTGTACCAACCCAAAGCCAGTCAAGAATTGCACGAACGCATCGAAGAGCACGTCCAAAAGGCGCTCGAGATTTATTACACCATCGGGCAGTGTCTCGCCATGCCAAACCTTGCCAAACACCCGAAGTCGAGCAAATCACCCGTTTTAGACTCGAGCACTAAACTTCCTGCCCTGCCAAATCAGGCTGGTTTTGACATGTGGGTCATGACCGACCCGAAAGCCGTCAAAACCCTGAAAAAGGACGCTCGAGCCGTGATTGTCATGAAAGAAATGTGGCATTACAACCCAAACCCGCAAAAAACCTTGGAAATCTGGACTGAGATTGAAAACGCCCGCAAACGCGGCGATATTGATTACGCGCATTATGCAAACGGCAGCCGCGTCGGGCATTATTTTTGCACACCGTGGGCACCCATTTACGTGGCGAAACGACCTGTCACCATTGCGGGCGAACGCCTCGGAACATCACAACAATTTGCTTTTGAAGCCGCCGCCGAAGGGGTGCTGGTCGGTGAAGAGTTCAAGCTCGAGATTGTCAGGGGAAATTTTAAACCCTCAGAGCTTGATTACTGCGATCCTCGAGAACCTTCGCCGCACGATGATTGAGATTTAGGCTTCCCGAGGAATCCCATCACGCGGGTATGCTGTAAGTATGGACTTCCTCGAGATTCACGACACTCGTCCTGATATGGCAAAAATTCTGGCTGATTCCCTTGAAAAATACGATTGGAGCCAACTCGAGAAAGAAACAAATAATGACGCGGTGAAGTTCGTTCATGAAATGCGCGGCTGGGATCAATTGGACTTGCATTGATCACGAATTCTTGTCAAACGGCACTGAACCAAACTCGAGGTTTAAACCCGTTTTTGCTCGAGCATCCAGGCGTACACTTTCGGGTTTGAGTAGGTCTTGGTCCAAGAATCGTGTTTGGCGTGTTTGTAAATTTTGAATTTCACGCGTTTATTCCCGTACTTTTTCAGCGCCTTGACCATTCTTTGGCTGTACTCGAGCGGCACAACCTCATCTTTTGCGCCGTGAAAAACCCAAACGGGCAGGTGCGTGATTTCACGGGTGAAAATGGGTTCGCCACCGCCACAAATCGGCACGATGGCGGCAAACCGTTTTGGGTTACGAATTGCCAGTTCCCAGGTCGCAAAACCGCCCATGCTCAAGCCCGTCACGTAAATTCGGTCGGGATCAATGCGCAAGGTTTTCTCGAGGCTGTCGAGCAAGACTGTCAGTGCTTCAATGTCCCACCAAGTGTCACTGGGGCACTGTGGACTGACCACAACACACGGCAACTCCAGTTCAGCCTCGAGCATTTTTGGCAGTCCGTGCAATTTGATGTTCTCGAGGTCGCTGCCGCGTTCGCCACTGCCATGCAAGAACAGCATCAATGGAAATTGTTCTTTGCTGGCACGGTAACCTTTTGGCAGTGACAACAAATACTCGAGTTTGATGTCTCTAACGATTTGCGTCTCGAGTTTTTGCTTGCGTTGAACAGCGCTCATGATCGTGCCTCGAGTAATTTCTCGAGCCTGTCCACATACGTTTTCAAAACCTCAAACGTTTCGATCAAGGCGTCGGGTTTGCTTAAATCCACGCCCGCCATTTTCAGTGCCTCGAGCGGGTAAACGCTCGAGCCTGCCTTCAGAAACTTAAGGTAATTTTCGCTTGCGCCTTGCTTGCCCTCAATGATGCCCTTGGTGAGTGCATGAGCGCCAGCGATGCCCGTGGCGTACTGATAAACGTAAAAATTGGAATATAAATGCGATGAAAATTTCATCCAAGTGCTGCCGATGCGTTCACGGTCAAATTCGATGGCATCGCCGTAACCTTCTTTGAACAAGCCCGCACACAACTCAATCAAAGCATCAGCCGTCAGGGTTTCACCGCGTTCAACGCGTTCATGCACCTCGAGTTCAAACCGTGCCAGGGTCGGCATGACAAAAAAATACCTGTGAAAATTCGCAAAGGCTTCCTCGAGCAACGCAATTTGAAATTCTGGATCAGAATTGGTTTTGAACAAATGGTCACGCACCAAAGCTTGATTGAAATTGCTGGCAACCTCGGCAACAAATAACGTGTAATTGGCGTAAATCGGCGCTTGGTTTTGCCAGGTAAAATACGAGTGCATCGAATGCCCAAGCTCATGCGCGAGCGTGGAGAGTTCAAACAAACTCTCAAAATAGCTCATGAAAATAAACGGATGCGTGCCTTGTGTTCCCGTGCTGAACGCGCCAAGGCGCTTGCCCTTGTTCGGATAGACGTCCACCCAACGTTGCTCGAGCAAACCGCGTTTCATGATGTCATGGTATTCCTGCCCCAAGGGTTTCATGCCCTCTAACACCCATTCGCAGGACTGCGCGTAAGGCACAACGGGCGGATTACTCGAGAGTGGCGCGAAAATATCGGCTTCGGAGAGTTTCTCGAGCTTCAGCCACTTGCGGCGCAAATCCCAGTATTTGTGCCACATTGGAATATAGGTTTTAAAGGTACTGACCAGGTTGTGAAAAACCTCTAGCGGAATGTGTTCTGGGGTCAATGCCGCGTCCAAGCTCGAGTTGTAATTTCTGGCTTTGGCACGAAACACATCTTGTTTAATGCCGGCACTGAAGGCGCTCGCCATCGTGTTTTTAAATGCCAGATGCCCGTCGGAATACGATTCCCAAGCACTTATCCGCAGGCTGCGGTCAGGGCTGGCAACCAAGTTGCGCAAGGTCGATTGCGCCACCTCAAAACCCGTGCCGCTCGAGTCAATGGCGGGATTAAATTTAAGGTCGGCATTGACCATCACGCCGTGCGTTTGTGCCGCCTGCGAAAAAGGTTCTGAAACCGCGCCCAAGAGTGCCTCAACCTCGCCCGAGCGCACGTGCAAACGCGACCTCTCGAGGATTTCAAAAGAATGCTGGTAAAGCTCGAGTTTGGGTTCTTGGGAAATCAATTGCTCGAGTTTGGTCTGCTCCAATGCCAGCAATTCTGGTTGACCAAATGCCACCAGCGAGGCAAAACTTGCTGCGACGCTCGAGACTTGTCCAGCCATGATGTTCGCGGCGTTGTCCTCCGCATCCACAGATCGAAACAAACCAGCATAAACACTCAATTTTCGCAAACGCGCTCGCAAGCTATCCAACAAATTCAGAAACTCGAGCAGCACCGCGCCAGAATCTCCAAGCCGCCCCTGAAAGCTCGAAAGCATTGGAATGTCGGCTTTGAAAGCTGTCAACGCTGCGTCCCAATTGCTGTGCGTGGCGAAAATACTGTTGGCGTCCCAGGCGAATTCGGGATTGACTTCGGAGCGTTTGGGCAAAATTTGCTGAGTCATACACCAGTTTAGCAGGTTGGGCTTGTGCCGCTCGAGTCAAAAAAGTGTCGTCGTTAATTGTTGCAAAGGAAGCTTGAGCGCAGAATTCTTGGAACGAAACGCCAGCAAACCGCGTAACATGAAAGGCACAACATGGAGACAACATGCAAAAACGATTGATCGCAGCCGTCCTGCTCACCCTGGGTTTTGTGACGGTCATGGCACAATCCGAACTCTCGAGCACGCAACTCGAGGCGAGCGATTGGGTCAAAGCCAACGCCATTCCGATTACCACTGTAACAGCAGAATCTGGCTTGGATGATCTCGAGCCAGTCAAAAACTTGGTTGGCGACGCGAAAATTTTGGCACTCGGTGAAGCCACGCACGGCACGAGCGAATTTTTTAAACTCAAGCACCGAATGCTCGAGTACCTGGTGAAAAAACAAGGTTTTACAGTCTTCGCCATTGAAGGCAGTTGGGCGAGTGCCTTCGAGATCAACAAATACGTCATGGGAGGGGAAGGCAACGCTCGAGCTTTGCTGAACAAATACGCCCGAGTGATGTGGCCATGGCGCGTGACCGAAGTGCTTGATCTAATCGAATGGATGCGGGTTTACAACGCCAGGGAAGATACCGTCACCAAAGTTCAATTTACTGGTTTTGACATGCAAGAACCCGTCCCAGCCGTGGATTGGATCACCGATTACCTGGAGCGTGCAGGTTCGGATCAACTTGCCCGAGTGAGCGATTTGCTGGGCTGCATTCGGTTTTCACTGAACAACATTCTCGCCGCTTCACGGTACACCAGTGCAGGAATTCAAGGCGCTCAAACCTGCCAGAACAACATTGCAACCGTCAAAAAAATATTAACCAACCGTCGCAAAACGCTCGAGCCAAAACTTGGGTCGCTCGAGTTCGTTCAAGCCTTACAAATGCAGCGCACCCTCGAGCAAACCAGCGCTTACTACCGCGCCAGGTACATTTCTGGAGATTTATTCGGCGCTGTGGTCATGCGCGACGAATTCATGACCCAAAACGTGGCATGGCTCAGTAAAAACTCTGGTAAGGACGCCAAACTCGTGCTCTGGGCGCACAACGGGCACGTGACCTTCAACCCGAACATGTCCCTGGGCTGGAAACCGATGGGCGCAAGATTAAAAGATCGTTTCGGCTCGAGTTACAAAGTCTTTGGATTTTCGTTTTACACCGGTGACTTTTACGCCCAACTGCTCGACTCGAGCGACCCAAGCCGCACCCTAGCCGCCGCCGTGCTTGGGCTGGCAGCCAACCCCAGCATCAACCGTGTGCCATTGCCTGTGGCGAACAGCTACGAAACCGTTTTTCACGCCACGGGAATCCCAATGTTTATTCTGGGAACAGACACCAAAAATGACAGCTCGAACGGCGCGAAATGGCTGCAAGGACCACACCGCTTGTACCTTGTGCCGCAAAACTTACCGCCCTTCAAAACACCGCCACCAAATTGGATCAGTTACGACTCGAGGATTGGACAGGATTTTGACGCGGTGATTTATGTGGATCAGACGCACCCAAGCACGCCGTTGTGATGGAAAACTCGAGGGTGAACAACATTCGCATCATCAAACACAAATCCGAACTCGAGGGAACGGTTTACATCGAGCTTCTGCATGGCGCGTACAACGGCATTTGCTGGAACGAAAGTTCGCTTTTTTTCGAGGAAGAAACCTTTGGGTATCTCGAGCTTGCGCTAGAAAAACACGCGCCCAGTTACAACCGTTACGCGTTCACAGAAATTCAATTGGACGCATGGCTCGAGATTATCCAGGAATTGAAAACCTTGCAATTGTTGTTGCAAAAAGCGCAATCCATTGGTAAATTGCGCGACCAAGTTGGATTTATTTTTGTTGGAAGTGAGGAACGTTTTGCAGAACATTTTCAAACCAACAAAAATGCTTTGACTGGCGTTATTGAAGAATTGTGCCATTGGATAAACGAGAACGCTCGAGCGCATGGTTGTGTCACGGTGCTGGGGCTTTGAACCGATTCTTCTCGAGTAATGAAGCTGTGTAGCGCTCAGTTGTATTTTCTGAGTAAGCCTCACCATTTCCAGAAACTGTACCAACATAACCTTCAAGCAAATCAAACAAACTCGAGCCAGCCTGGCTTTCTTCAGGGACTCCAAGCACCTCACGTAAGCGATTAACCACAAATGTTTCAGGGTCTTGCCCTTGTCGTGAAGCGGCTTCCAATAATGGTTGCTCGAGTTCTGGTGGCACAAGAATCATGGTCATGCGCATATTCTAGCACCAGTCAAAACTCAGCTCGAGATTCGTTTTTTCGCGCCGCGTCCACCCGTGGGTGATTTCAATTTCTTGCCCAGCCCGTACTTTTCCCATTTCGCATCAACCAATGCCACAATTTCGTCGGGCATAACAATTTTATCGGGCCAATTTCGGGCAAATCCTTCTTCAGCTATTTTCCGAGTTCCGTCCATCACCAGAATTTTTCCATTCACACCGTCCAAAATTCGGCAATCTCGAGCGGGATCAATGTTGTTTAGAACAGTCCAAAACACGTCCTCATGGTCGGTCACTTCGGTTTGATCGTCAACAATGCAAATCAACCGAATACCGCTCGAGGCAGTGGTCTTGACCAGTTTTTCAGCCAGACTCAAACCCTCAAACGGCTTGGTTTTCTCGAGCGCCACAAACCACATGCCGCCGCCCGGTTGCGCCTGCTCGAGAATGCCATCAAGTTTGGGCAGTTCCGATTCAACTCGAGGTTCGGCGGCAGTCCACTCGAGTTCGCCACCCTCTTCAGTCCATTTTTTCGTGCCGTCAATAATCAGTTTGCTGCCGTAACTCCAAGCGGCTGAGCTGTGGTCGAGGACGTCCGCCGGTCCTTTGGTAAAAACCGTGTCGCGTCCTGGCACGCAGTGAGATAGCGCACCCGCCCAGAATTCAAAGTTGTTTTGGGGTTTGATACTGGAGTTGTCACTAACCACAATGACTTTGGAGAACATTGCTTGTCCCAGTCCAAACATACCGTTGGCGACTTTAAAGCCGTGACCTGGATAGGATTTTTTGATGACCACGTTCACTAAATTGTGCGCGATACCGCACGGTGGCAGGTGGTAATCAAGAATTTCGGGCAGAATTAACTGCGCTGGGACAAGAAAAATTCGTTCGGTGGCTTCGATCAGGTACGCGTCTTCCATCGGTGGACGACCCACGATAGTCGCTGGATACACCGCGTTTTTGCGCATCGTGACAGCCGTGACATGAAACTTCGGGTATAAATCCTCGAGCGTGTAAAACCCTGTGTGATCGCCAAATGGACCCTCGATTGCCCAAGGTTCGTTGGGGTCAACGTATCCCTCGAGCACGAATTCGGCATTGGCTGGCACTTCCAGGTTGACCGTGATGCCTTTCACAACCTCTTGGGATTGACCGCGCAGGAAACCCGTCAAGCTGTACTCGTTAACGCCTGGAACGGGCGGAATCGGTGCGGTAGCCGCGTAAATCAAGGCTGGGTCGCCGCCGAGCACCACGGCGACCTCGAGCATCTTGTTTAATTTCTTGGCTTTCTCGAGGTGTTTTGCCCCTGTTTTGTGGCGTTGCCAGTGCATTCCAGTGGTGTTTTTATCAAAGACCTGCATTCGGTACATGCCCATATTAAACTCGCTAGTTTCGGGATCGTTGGTAATCACCAGCGGCAGCGTGACGAAAGGTCCACCATCTTGAACCCAGCATTTCAAGACTGGGATTTTGGTTAAGTCAACTTCGTCACCGCGCCAAATAATTTCTTGCACAGGTGCGGTTTTGACGCGTTTGGGTGGCAGATTGCGCAATTCCTTAAGTTTTGGCAGGTTGGAAAGCAAACCCAGAATTCCACCGCCCAATTTAATATCAAGTAACTTCCGAACTCGGTTGGCGGGTTGCTCGAGATCATCAACGCCCAGCGCCCAAGCCATGCGCTCTTTTGTGCCCATAAGCCCGATGACCACAGGAAAATCCTTGCCGATCACATTTTCAAACAAGACCGCAGGACCGCCAACTTTGACGAGTCGATCTGCAATTTCGGTAATTTCGAGGTCATGACTGACGGGTTCGCGGACACGCACCAGTTGCCCTCGAGCTTCGAGCAAGCGAATAAAGGATTGCAAATCATGAAATGCCATGCGTTAGTCTAGGCTCGAGCGATATAAATTGAGTAGGGGCATTCAGACCGTTTCGGATACCATTGTGTGTTGTCGTACACAGATTGCAGCGAAGCATACGGAAGGTTGAAATGCGAAATCAAACACAACTCGAGTTTTGGATTCGGCACGAATTGCGTATTGATTGGAGCGAAACCGCCATCAGTTCACCACTTTTAGACCTTGGACGGTTTCTCGAGTTTTTAAATCGTAAGCACTTAAACTCGCATCCTGCGTTAGAGATCCAAATCGAACTGATTGAAACGTTTTTCGCGCCCTGGCAAAATTTGGTTTCTCGAGAAACCTTTTTGAATGCTGCCAAAGTTGCGCCGCTTGTTGCCACACTGGTTTTTGCGGCTCGAGCTTGGCAACGTGAAACCCCAAAAGTACCATTTATGGTTGCATATCATTTACGGCGGGCAGTCTATTTGACTCGCCAACATTTTCTGCAACGGCACTCAGAATAAATTGATTCAAACTTACACCATCGTGCTTTGCTGCAATAGATGCTTTGCGGTGAAGGCTACGTGGGAGGCGAAGTGCAAATTTTCCACTGAATTCTCCGTCTGAAGCTGGTAGCGGAATTTCTTGACCAAGCGCAAGTGCCGCTTCAATCCATGAAAAAGCCGCGTCTTCGAGATATTCATACGCCTCTGCTACTGTCTCGCCTTGGGTTATACACCCAGGAAATTCTCGGATCAACACTGTGAAACTGCCCGAGTCTGGGTCAGGAAGGATTTCTCTTGTATATGGCAATTTTAGATAATCCTGCACGGTTTTTTTCATGTTTGCCTCCTTTTGGAATGATTTATGATTCAGCTGTTGTGGCTTCAAGCCCCCAGCACTCAAGGTCTTCTTCAAGTTGATCGAGAATGCTTCCTGCTGTGTGTTTGTTCAAGGGAGTGGCGTGACTGGGAATGCTTAATGGTCGTAAATCAGGGAAATTTGGGTTAACAAAAGTGGGATGTTTACCGCGTCCCGCATAAAGATTACGTCCGAGACGCTGTGCAAATCCTTGCATGTCACGACTTTTTATGCTGCCAGCCGCACGAAGCTGCTCGAGTTCTGCGCGTAGCTTCTTTAGCTTAGCAGGAGTCATGATATCATCAGTGATATTGTATACACTGATAATGACAAAATCAAGCTGTCGGCTAACAGACAGTTGCCTTTTCACCAATCATGCCAAACCCAAAGCCCTGGCGCGGCTGACCGCCCCCATGCGGTCTTGAACCTCGAGTTTTTGATACAAACGCTCGAGATGGTCTTTGATGGTTTCGGGACTGACTCCGAGCGCCCGCGCAATTTCTTTATTTTGCAAACCTGTCACCAAATGCTTTAAAACCTCGAGTTCGCGGGTGGTGAGTTTGGGAAGGTGTACCACCGGAAAATGCCTGAAATTGGGTAACTCGAGCATTTTGTTAATCAGCCGCGCCAATTCGCTGGCTTCGGTTTCTTTGCTGACAAATCCTGCCGCACCTGCGCTTCGCGCCGCCTCGACCAAGGCAGGTTCGGAAAAGGTCGTCAGCATAATAATTCTCAAACTCGGAATCTGAGATGAAATTTGCTTGCAAGCCTCCAAACCATCTAGGCGCGGCATTTTGACATCCAGCAGCGCAGCCTCTGGGCGCATTGAAAGACATTTTTCAACGGCGTCCTGACCGTCAAAAGCTTCGGCAACCACGTCAAAACCCAGATTTTTCAGGGTGTAACTTAAACCAACCCGAAACAACGGGTGGTCATCGGCAATCAAAATTCTGGGCATTACACCACCGCCTGTAAAGAAATTCGCAATTGCGTCCCATTCCAACTTGGCAGACTCTCGAGGTTGCCACCGTGCGCGATGGCAATGCGCTGCGCGATGAACAACCCCAAACCGCCAGTGCCAGAGGTGTACTGCTGACCCGCCAACTCGACATGCTGGGTATTAAAAGGCAGTACCAGCTCCTCGAGACTGGTCGGAAGACCACTCCCATCGTCAATCACCGTTAAACTTGCGCCTTCAACCAGCAAACTGACCTTGTGCGTGGCGTAGCGAATTGCGTTGTCCAAAAGGTTAGAGACTGCCCGCTCGAGTTCGGGTTTGGAACTGAGGGCTTGCCCCTCCCCCACCGCCTCGAGTTCGATCTGACGTTCATTGGCTCGAGCGGCAAAACGCGCCACCAGACCGTCAGCAAGCATTTTCAAATCCGTAGGTTCGAGATTTAACTGAACGTCTTCGCGTTCAAAACGGTGCGCGTCCACCATTTTTTGCACCAATGCCAGCAACGCCTCGTTCTCGGCACGAAGACTCGAGACCAATTGCACGCGTTCAACTTTGCTTAAATTGTCATTTGATTTAATCACCTCGAGCACGTGATTGCCCGCAATGATCGGGGTTTTCAGATCATGCACCAACGTTGCCATGAACGCCCCGCGTTTGCCCTGCTCGAGCCGCAAAGCATCCAGCAAACCGCTGAACGCCGCCCGAAGGGTATGCACCTCGGGCGGTTGATTTTCGATGCGCTCGAGTTGAATTTCGTTGAGGCGTTGCTTGCTTTGCGCCAGTTCCACCACTTCATCCCGCAAATCATTAATGGGTTTGAGCAGCAACCTGGCAATAATAAAACTGGTCAAAGACCATAACAGTGCCACCAACAGCAACCAAGCAACCACCGACCCATCAACAGTTTTACCAACGCTGGGCAGGTAAAACAATGCCATCAACAATATCGGTGCGAGCGCCAAAGCCGTCACCACCGCCGACAAGGTAAACGTTAAACTTGGAACTCGAGAAACTCGAGCTGGCAACTTTAAACGCAATTTTTGAGTTTCGGATTCCGACACGCCCTACAGTCTACGCGAGTCTGACCTCGGGCGTCTTTCCCCACATTGGGGGTCACCCGAGGTACTTTTCCCAAATTGGATCGAGCTTCGGTGCTTGCCCGTAAGCGCTCGAGAACACAAATTTTGGCGCGTAAGGTTCGCGGGTCAATTTCATTTTGGCTTCAAACGGGGTGCGGTCACGTTTCTTGGAGTTACATTCGCGGCAGGCGGTCACGATGTTCTCCCAAGAGTTCTTGCCGCCCCTCGAGCGCGGCACAACATGGTCGAGCGTCAGGTCACCGCCCACCTTGCCGCAAAATTGGCAGGTGTGATTGTCGCGTCTGAAAACATTACGACGGTTAAACGCAATGTGATAACGCGGTGGACGCTTGACGTAACGCCGCAAACGAATCACGCTCGGAACGCTCATGCTGGTGCTTGGCGAGTGCAGCAATTGCGAGCCGTCCTCGACCCGTTCGGCAATTTCGTGCATCAACAGCGTGATTGCACGCTTGATCGAGCAGACATGCAACGGCTCAAAGCTAGCATTCAAAACCAGCACCATCGGCGCGTTCAGGTTTAGCCCCTTGCTTGGTGGGCTGACACCCTCAAACGCATCGTGCGGGTCATAGGGCAAGCCATGCGCACCAACCTCAAGAGAATGTGGAGTCTCGAGTTGCCGTGGTTGGTGTTGGCTCTTGGTGCGTGGCATAGAACAGTTTATACCCGTTTTGGATCTTGATTCCGTCAGCTTGGTTGCTTATTGATTGGGTTTTGGACTACGCCGAATGAGCAACTTGTGCAGAGGTCAACAGACAGGGTGCAACAAAAGAACGGCAAACATTGCTGTCCACCGTTCCTCTGGTATCACTCGAGGTTTAAAAATTAGACCAGAGCAATTGATTGGTGACTTCGTGATGGTATTGAATCTCTGGGATTTTAATGATCGCGCCGAGAGATTTGGCGCAACGGTCTGCCTGCATCAATTTCAGTTCGGCAAATTTGGCTTGCACATCGGGAGTCAGCAAACCACCAATGTACTTGCTCTTCTCGAAGCTCGAGATCGCATCGTAAATGTTGCTTGGCAGGTAACGGCTCTTGCTGGTGGCTTTGCGTTCATCGAGTGGACCGTTAATGCCAGTGTTGAACAAGCTGTAAAAGGTCAAGTACGGGTTGGCGTCTGGTGCAACGGAGCGCACTTCGACGCGGGCGCTCTTTTCGTTACCGATTGGCACACGCACCATGCTGCCACGGTCAACCGCGCTGGCTTTGATCTGATTTGGCGCTTCAAAGTGCGGGTCGAGACGGCGGTAGCTGTTGACGCTCGAGTTGAGAATCAGGCAGACGTCAAGCGCGTTGGTCAGGATGCGGTTGATAAAATCCCAACCGAAATCCGACAAGCCTTCGCGTCCTTTGGCGTCGTACATCAAGTTCTTACCTTTTTTAGAAAGGCTCATGTTGGTGTGCATACCACTGCCGTTCACGCCCGTGACGGGTTTTGGCAGGAAGCTGGCGCTCATGCCCATCTTGGCGGCAACTTGTCGTGACAGAAGCTTGTAAAGTTGTACTTGATCGGCTGCAACTGTGGCTTCGGCATACGAGAAGTTCATCTCGAATTGGCTTGGGGCAACCTCAGGGTGGTCTTTTTCGTTCTCGAAACCCATCGCACGTTGCACTTCGGCGGCGGCATCAATGAAAAGGCGCAGTTCGTCACCTGGCAGGCTCGAGTAATACCCGCCCTCAGAGGCGTACTCGAAACAGCCGGTTTCGTTGTAATGACGTTCGGCATCACGACCTTT
>JAYVRX010000120.1:0-17406 GCA_043775825.1 Deinococcales bacterium | reverse complement strand
TTTGCAATTCCAGAAGCAACTGCGTTTGCAGGAAGCTCGCCGCTTGATGCTAGGCGAAAACCTCGATGCGGCAAATGCAGCCTTTCGAGTGGGCTACAACGATGCCTCTCACTTCAATCGAGAGTACAAAAGCATCTTTGGTGTGCCACCGATGCGTGATGTGCAACGACTACGGGATGAGGCTGTGGAAATTGCTGGCTGATTTTAAGAGAGCGACTTGACGAGAGAGATTCGTATGAATCTTCTAAAATGATCCGTTGGTGAAACGCTATCAAATTATGTCTTGAATTTCTGAACCGGGAGAACACGGCTTGATTCTTGAAAAGTATAGAAAATGTTGGTAGCGCTGCTCAATCGTCGATCTCCAAAGTGTACGGATTTTGCCCCTATTTGAAGGTTCTATTCACCCAACTCGAGAATCACTGCAAAATCTTCCAACGGTAAAACCCGAGAAAACTGGGGTTGCTGGGGACTGGATGGAACGCAGCATCGGGGTGTTTCATGATGGTTTCAAAACGCAGCAATCGCACCTCGCCACTCCATTCGCCGTCGCCGCCAGTGTGATAGACAATTCTCGAGTTTCCCAGGTAAACCATTGTGTGGTACGAATTCAGTTTGGGGCGAATAAAAATGAGCATGTCGCCACGTTTCGCGGCTCGAATGTCTTTGGTGGCAAAGTCCATGCTGTAATTGACGAGGTATTTCGCACCGACCCGACCCACCAGTTTTCCGGTCATGACATCGTCTTTTTGGTACGATCCTGGCGCATCTCGAAAAACGCTTTTGCGTATCAGGGGAACTGGAAATTGATACGATTGAACGTCAGCTTGAATTGCGGGCGGAAGGTATTTGAATTTCTTCAACCAACTGGCATCGTGCGGCATCAGGGCGTTTACAAAGGCGTAACGCAGCAAGCCAGCGCAATCGCGGTCACGGGCTGCCCAGTCGCTCGAGAGACCATAATATTGACTCTCGCTAACGCTGGCGAACCAATCGTTAAAGGCAAGAACATCTTTTCCTCGAAGCTCAAGCACGTCAGGATAGCCGTCCTGGTCGGAGTCGGTAACGTTTGGGGCTGCGACAATTCCGATGCTCGAGAGTGCACAGACAACCAGAATCAAACACCAGAATTTCATTACTTAGAGTTTAAGCCCAGTTTTGAAAATGTAATGAGGAAAATCAATCATGTTGTGGCTCACCAAGCTTTTGCTAGCACTTGCACAATGTTGCCCGAATAAAACCTGTATTCTAGGCTCATGAAAGTTGGAGGATATTGAATGCGAATTAATCCGTGGTTGGTCTTACTTGCGCTAATTGCCGTTGTGTGGCTGGTGAATGCTGGCTCGAGTTTCGGTGGGAATCGCACAGTTTCGTATGACACGTTCGTGACGTGGATCAAAGAGGGCAAAGTCAGACAAGTTGTGATCACCGAAAATCGGGTTGATATTCAATTGCAAGTGCCCGAAAAAGCGACCACGACCAACGGTCAAGAGGTTGCGGCAAGCTCGAGTTACACCGCGACGCTGCCGCCCGTCGAGGCTCGAGATGCCGATTTGATGTCGAGCCTGATTAAAGCCGGGGTCAAGATCGTGCCGCAAAATCCCTCACAGTGGTTGCCGCTCTTGAGCGCATTTTTGCCAGTTGTCATCATGCTCGGGTTTTTCTGGTTTATTTTCATGCGCGGACAGGGTGGGCAGGGGCAAGTCATGCAGTTTGGGCAGTCTCGAGCCAAACAATACGGCAAGGAACGCAAGGTCAGCACGACTTTTGCCGATGTTGCCGGACACGAAGAGGTCAAACGCGAATTGGTTGAGGTTGTGGATTTCCTGAAAAACCCAGGCAAGTACCATGCCATTGGCGCTGAAATTCCCAAGGGTGTGTTGCTGGTTGGACCTCCTGGAACGGGTAAGACTTTGCTGGCGAGGGCTGTTGCGGGTGAGGCTGGCGTGCCATTTTTCACGGTTAGCGCTTCAGAATTTATGGAAATGTTCGTCGGTGTTGGTGCTTCCAGGGTTCGTAGTTTATTCGACGACGCCCGCAAAGCCGCACCAGCCATTATTTTTATCGACGAGCTTGACAGCATTGGTCGCAAGCGCGGGGCTGGCATCGGCGGCGGTCACGACGAGCGCGAACAAACCCTGAATCAGATTTTGACCGAAATGGACGGCTTTGACAAAACCACCAGCCTGATCGTGATGGCAGCCACCAACCGCCCTGACATTCTGGACTCGGCATTGTTGCGTCCAGGTCGTTTTGATCGCCAGGTTACTGTCGGTCTGCCGAGCCTCAGAGAACGCGAGAGCATCTTACAAGTCCACATGCGCAACAAACCAATCGACGCCAGCGTTCAAGTGCCGCAATTGGCACTCATGACCCCAGGCATGAGCGGTGCAGACCTCAAAAATCTAACCAACGAAGCCGCGCTCGAGGCAGCCAGAAAAGCCAAAACCACGATTGGGCAAGACGATTTTGGACGTGCTTTTGATAAAATTACGTTGGGCTTGGAACGCTCGAGCTTGGTCTTAACCCAAGAATTCAGGAAAATGACCGCCTATCACGAGGCTGGACATGCCGTGATTTCGCAGGTGCTCGAGCATTCGATGAAGCCCATCAAAATTAGTATTGTGCCGAGGGGTCGTACACTGGGAGTTGCCATGTACGCGCCAATGGACGAAGTGCAAACGCTGGACATTTCCAAAGAACGCGCCGAAGCCATGCTGACCAGCGCCTTCGGCGGACGTGCCGCCGAGGAAGACTTTATTGGCAGCGTCGGCGCGGGTGCAAGCAACGACTTCCAACAGAATCTCAACCTCGCCCGCCGTATGGTGCTCGAGTGGGGCATGGGGGATCGTTTGAAAAACATTGCTTGGGGTAATGGTTCGCAGTCGCCGATTTTCTTGGGCGAACAAATCATGAGTCGAGCCGAAGTCAGCGAAGAAACCGCCAGAATGATCGATGAGGACATCCGTGACATCCTCGAGCGCACCTACAAGGACGCCAAACGCATCTTGCACGAGTACGCTCAAGCCATGCACGACGTGGCAGCCGCGCTTCTAGAGAACGAAATTATCACCGGCGATGTGGTTCGGGATGCGGTAGACAGGGTTAAACGCACGATAGACGTGAATCTGACTCCAGCTTAGGGTTTGGTTTTAAATTCAAAATGCGCTTCTCTTTTTTGAGGGGCGCATTTTTTATGGTTTGGAAACTCGAGCACTGGTAAATCCAAAACCCGAAAAACGTTCATTTTGCCATGTGGCATTTAATTCCTCGCCGTACAGCAGTTGAAAATTCTGCTCGAGGTAGCCAACGTCGCTGTCTCGTTTTGCGTTGAAGGCTTGCACGAACATGTCGCGGCATGAAACTTCGCAAATTGCATCGAACTGGAACAAGCGGTGCAGCACACCGTTTGGTCGCCAAGGTCGCTCGAGCATCAGGCTTTGCATTTTAGATTCGGTGAAACTCGAGCCAAAAAAACAGGCGGCAATCAGCAACACGGCAACACTCGAGAGTGAGATCTTGCTGCCCCAACCTTGCCAGTTAAACTTCTCGAGATGGGCGCTGAGTTGCCCCAGGAAGGCGAGCAGTGATGCTGCGGGGGCAGTGCCGCAACATGCCAAGGCGAGCAGTGAGATTGCGCCTTTCAGGTCAAAATAAGTAACAAGGCGATGCCCAAATCCAACAAGAGAAAAAAATGCGAGCGGAACAGAAACGACGCTTATCAACAAGGTGAACAAAACCGCGAACGCCAACCCAGGCAAAACCAAAAATCGCAATACTCGAGCGTCAAAACTCGAGGCGATCAAAGACCAGAACATTGAACTGGCACAAAAAAGCGCAGCAAACAACACAAAATGCCAAGGCAGCAACAACGCCATTTGGTGATACAACACCAATAAAACCGTTGGCGCAAGAATTCCAAAAATGACCGCGAATTTGCGACTTTGCAACAACTTAAGCATCATCAACTCCTGTTGCCAAACCTTAGCAACAGCTTGATGAGCGAAAACTCATGAGATCAGCGTTTCTCGAGCGCCAAACGAACCAACCTGGCGCACAATTCTGGGTAGCTAACGCCCGCCACCTTCCAGAGTTGAGGGTACATACTGGTTTTGGTAAACCCTGGCATAGTGTTGATCTCGTTTAAGAACACCTCGCCTGTGTCAGGCAGGTAAAAGAAATCGACCCTCGAGAGTCCAGCGCAATCCAAAGCTTTAAAAGCTTTCAGCGCCAAATCTTGAACGGTTTTGGAAACCTCGGGTGGGATGTTTGCTGGGATGTGCATTTCGGCTCGACCCTCGAGGTACTTGGTGTCGTAATCGTAAAATTCGGATTCAAACGTCAATTCGCCGACTGGACTGGCTTCAGGATAATCGTTACCCAAAATAGCAACTTCGATCTCTCGAGGTTTAGACCCAGCGCTGGCTTCGACGATTACGCGACGGTCAAACGAAAACGCAAACTCGAGCGCCGTTTCCAGTTCGGCTTCGGTTCTGGCTTTGGAAATCCCAACGCTCGAGCCGAGGTTGGCAGGTTTGACGAAAACAGGTAACTCGAGTGATTTGAGTTTCTCGAGTACAACATTTTTGTCGCTAGCGAATTCAGAACGCGTGACGAGTTGATACGGTACTTGCGGAATACCATGCGCCGCCAAAACCGATTTCATCATGATTTTATCCATGCTGACCGCACTGCCCAGCACGGATGATCCGACAAACGGAATGCCTGCAAGTTTGAGCAAGCCCTGAACTGTACCGTCCTCACCGTTTGGACCGTGCAAAATTGGGAAGACCACATCGTAATTCTCGGCACTCGAGGCGCTGTGAAGCACCAACTCGCCGCCGGACTCAGCACTCCCCTGCTCGAGCGCCTGATGGGTTTCGGAACTTGGCAACCATTTGCCCTGTTTGGAAATGATGATCGGCGTGACCTCGAATTGGTCGGCTGGCAGCGCCTCGAGTACGCTTTTGGCAGAGTTTAGGCTGACT
This sequence comes from Deinococcales bacterium, assembly GCA_043775825.1. Classification (GTDB taxonomy): domain Bacteria; phylum Deinococcota; class Deinococci; order Deinococcales; family JAAFIG01; genus JANXTZ01. The sequence continues at coordinate 12,418 of JAYVRX010000120.1, read as the reverse complement.
TCGTGCTCTTCGGATTGACCGCCAGCCAGCAGCAAAAGACGAATTTTGGGGTTGGAATTCACGTTAACAGTCTCGAGGGTTGCGGTGAGCGATTTATGAAAAATCAGAATTCTTTGAATTGATCGATGGTTTGCCGTCAAAATCGCATCCTGACCTTTTATCGCAGACTGTGAAATCTCGAGCACACCAAACACCCTCAGACGGCGTAAAATACGTTCATGCAGCCTCGAGTCTTTCAAGTTGGAATCCTGCAACTCAAACCCAGTAAGGGCAAACGCGCCCAAAACCTCGAGCATCTAAAAAGCGCGATGCAAGAATTGCTGGAGGGTGGCGAAAAACCAGATGTGCTGGTGTTGCCCGAAGGCGCATTGACAGGCTACTTCTTACAGGGCGGCGTGCGCGAACTGGCGGTCACTCGAGAAATGTTGTTTGAGGAACTCGAGGACATCTGGCGCGAGGTTTGGGATGCGCCGCTGGACATGGTGATCGGTTTTTTCGAGCGATCTAATAATGATTATTACAACTCTGGCATGTACGCCCAATTTGGTGGCGAGAATCCTGGCATCAAACACATTCACCGCAAGGTTTTCCTGCCCACCTACGGCGTGTTCGACGAGGAGCGCTATCAATCTCGAGGTGGCAGTTTTGAAGCGTTTGAAACACGGTTCGGCACTGCCGCGATGGTGATTTGCGAGGACGCCTGGCACACGATCACGACCACAATCTGCGCCTTAAAAGGTGCGGAAGTCATTTATATTCCAAGCGCCAGCCCAGTCCGTAACCTCGAGGGTATTGAGCCTAGCAACGTGCGCTACTGGCACAATCTGGTGTCAGGCATTGCCGCCGAGCACGGCGTGTTTGCGGTACTCTCGAGCCTGCCAGGGTTTGAGGGCGGTAAAGGTTTGATGGGCGCGAGTGCCTTGTTTCATCCTCGCGGGCATATTGTCGCTCGAGCACCAATTCTCGAGGAAGCCGCTTTAATTGCCAGCATCAACTTAGATGAGATTCAACCTGCACGGTACGAAAACCCGTTGCTGTCGGACTTACGGGCGGGATTGCCGGGTATTTTGTCTTCGCTCGAGGAGGCACTGAAATGAGTGCATTGACAATCATCAAACCCAGCTTTAAAGGCGAAAGCATTGAACTCAATTACGCCTTGGTCGAGCAATTCCTGATCGAATTTTTAATCGAAGAGGTCACTCGAGTCAAAGGCTTTAAAAAAATTGTCCTCGGGCTTTCCGGCGGTGTTGATTCGGCTGTCGTGGCGGCTTTGGGCGTTAAGGCTTTTGGCAAAGAAAACGTGATCGCCATACGGATGCCGCACAAAATGTCCAGCCCCTCGAGCCTGTCCGATGCCGTGATTGTCGCCGAGAAACTGGGTATCAAACTTGAAACGATTGACATCACCAACATGGTCGAGGGTTACGTGCAAGAAATTCCTGGCATGACCAACCGCCGCAAGGGCAATGTGATGGCTCGAGCGCGAATGATTGTGGGTTTTGACATGGCGCAAGAATTGGACGCAATTCATCTTGGAACGGGCAATAAAACCGAGCGGCTGTTTGGTTATTACACCTGGCACGACATTGCCGACACTGGACCAGTCAGTCCGCTGGGAGATTTGCTCAAAACCCAAGTTTGGGGGCTGGCAAAGCACCTCGAGCTGCCTGAAGTCGTGATTTCCAAAGCGCCAAGTGCTGATTTGGAGGCGAACCAAACCGACGAAAGCGACTTGGGCATTACTTATGCCAGGGCTGATGTCATCATTCACCATTATTTGAAGGCATATAGCGATCATTACATTGAAAGTCTTGGCTTTACAAAAGACGAAATTGCGCTGGTCAAACGTAAAATCAACGCCACACATTGGAAACGTGCCCTGCCGATTCATGCGATGGTTTCAAGCACCGCGATTCACGAATTTTACTTGCGTCCAGTGGATTTTAAGTTGTGAACGTTTACCGCTTTCCAAAATTACACTTGTGATGTACGATTTTTGCATGACGCAATTGCTCGAGAAAGCCTTTAAAGAAGTCCAACAGCTTTCTGATGAAGACCAAAATACCATTGCTGAACGCATTTTACTCGAGCTAGACGAGCAACGTTGGACTGAACTCTTTGCGACTTCTGAATCTCAAAAAACACTTGAGGAAATGGGAAAAAAGGCGCTTGCCGAACATAGGGCAGGGAAAACTCGAGCACTTAGTGTTGAAGATTTGTGAACTCGAGTACCACCGATCAATTTTGGAAGTTATATCGCGCACTGCCACTTGTTACCCGAACCCAAGCGCGTGTTGCTTACGGCTTGTTTGCGATAAATCCACAGTATCCAAGTTTGCAATTTAAAAGTGTTCATCCGTCTAAACCCTACGTGTCAGCACGGGTAGGAGCGCATTATCGGGTGGTGGGCATTTTAGATTCAGACACCGTTGTTTGGTTCTGGATCGGAAGCCATGAAGCGTATAACACGCTGATCTCACGTTTTTGACAAATGGTTTTCAATTTCAAATCTCAAGTGTCAAAACTCGAGTTTCAGAATCCCATTTGCTTCTCGCATCGTTCTCAGGCTTGTACAGCACAATGAATTTATTGGAAACATTGTGAATCGGGTTTTTGGGCAGCGCTTTGACCGAATGCCCCGAGATTTTCAAGTGAAATACCAAACTGGAGAACCATGAAAAAGCGTTTGACCTTACTGCCCATTGCCTTGCTCGCTGGAATTGCTTGCCAAGGTACAACCTCAATCATCTCTGCACCCTCAAGCTCGAGTTGGGTGATGGGTTATTACGTTGGTTACTTGGCAGACCAAATGCCGATTGAGGCGATTGATTGGAACAGTTTGACGCATCTGGCGGTTGGCATCATTGTGCCCAAAGCCGACGGTAGCTTGGATTTGACCTCGAGCATCGGTTTTGATGCCAGCAAACGCGCTTTGTTGATTCAAAATGCCCATAAGAATAAACGCAAGGTGCTGGCGATGATCGGCGGCGAAAACACTGGACCGAATTGGCTTGCCGCATCGTCTGGGGCAACTCGAGCCACGTTTTTAGCCAGCCTCGAAAATTTGGTGAAAGTTGAGGGGTTTGATGGACTCGATTTGGACTGGGAACCGCTCGAGAAAGCCCAAGAACCTGTCTTGCTTGCTTTGACCAAAGACCTGCGTAAAGCCTTGCCCAATGCGGTTTTGACTTTTCCAGCCGATGGTGCGGTCAATGCGAACGTTCCGACAGATCGCAGTTTTTATGGGGCGCTCGTGCCGTATGTTGACCAGATTAACGCCATGACTTACGGCATGAGCGGCGCGTATGACGGCTGGAAAACTTGGCATTCGTCGCCACTGTACCCGAGTGGCGATTCCGCCGCGCCAACGTCAATTGATTTGACGGTTAAAGGCTATCTGAAAGCGGGTGTTCCCGCCGCAAAACTGGGGATCGGCATTGGTTTTTACGGTCAGTGTTACGGCACTCCTGCCACCAAACCGCTCGAGGATACGACTGGAATTCGTCCTGACGGCGCGAGAATTGTGGCGGGCGACAATACTTTGAGTTATGCCAACATCATTAAAAGCTACGAACCTATCGGCACGAAACATTGGGATGCGACGGCTCGAGTGCCTTACCTGAGTTTTGCAGTTCCAAATGGTGTGAGTGGTTGCACGTATTTGACTTATGAAAACGAACAATCCATTCTCGAAAAGGGACAATTTGCCAAGAATCTTGGCTTGGGTGGTGCAATTATCTGGAACATCAACGAGGGTTATGTTGTCGGTCAGACGCCAGCCAACCCGCTGCTCGATGCGACACGAAAAGCTTTTTTGGTGAAACCATGATTTACAGCAGCCATCATTCAGGCTCGAGAGGCAATGATTTGAGTCCAGAAGCCAAACCATGTATTCCGATACTTTTCAACTCGAGGTCAATGTGAAACTAAACTTAATGCTTTTGACCAGTCTGGCGTTGTGCGCATGTCAAATGTCGAGTCTTCAAATTTTTGTAGTAACACCCAGCAAAACCGTTACCATCAATTTTGAACCCAGTTTTGATGATTTCCCAAATCCCGAACGCGGATTTTATGTGCAAAGTGCTTACAGTCCAGGCAGCACACCGCAGACGGTGACGCAACTGAAAGCAATACGCAATCAAAATTTTAGTTTATTGCGGATGTATTACGTGCTCGAGCCTTGGCGTGAGACTGCGCTGCCGCAAGAATTTCTTGAGCGTCTAGAACTCGATTTCTCGCGTGCCAGGGAGGCGGGAATCAAAATGATTCCCAGGTTTGCCTATAACTTTGGGATGTTTCCCGACGCCAGCCTAAACCGAATTCTGGCGCACCTCGAGCAACTCAAGCCTGTTTTGCAAAAAAATGCGGACGTGATCGCCTTTATGGAGGCTGGATTTGTCGGCGCTTGGGGCGAATGGCACTCGAGTACCAACAATTTGATGACAAACGGTAACGTCAACGACGCGTCTCGAGCGATTGTCGAAAAGGAATTGGCGATCTTGCCAACCACCCGCAGCATTGCCTTGCGCACACCATCTTACAAATTTGCCGTTTCTGGCAACACGGCGCTCTCTGCCGACCAAGCTTTTGATGGCTCGAGCAGGGCGCGGATTGCGGCGCATAACGATTGCTTTTTGGCGTCGAGTGACAATTGGGGAACCTACAAAAACCGTCAACTCGAGATGGATTTTTACCATCAGGACAATTTATTCGTGGCTCAGGGCGGCGAAACCTGCAACAGCGCAAGCGATGCCCAGCCGTATATCGGTTGCGATAACGCCCTGTCAGAATTGGCGTATTTGCGTTTCAATACACTTAATATTGGTTATGAACAGGGCGTTTTGAATGGTTGGACGGTTGGTGGCTGCATGAATCAAATCAAGCAACGCTTGGGTTACCGTTTTGTCTTGTTAAACGCAAAAATACCTGATCGTGTCAAACCAGGCTCGAGTTTAACCGTGAGCATCAGTTTGAAAAACGATGGTTTTGCTGCGCCTTACAACCCGCGCCTGCTCGAGTTGCGATTGCAAAATACGGTGACTGGCAAGGTGGTGAAGCTTTCGCTCAAAGGTGGGCAAGCCAAGAATCAAGACCCAAGATTTTGGCAGCCTGGGCTAACCCATGAATTCAATCTCGAGGTGGGCGTGCCCGCAGATTTGACCGAGGGCGATTACCGTGTCGGTTTATCATTACCCGATCCAGAACCAAATTTGTACGCCAGGGCAGAATACGCGATTCGTTTCGCCAATTTAAACACTTGGCAAGCCAGTGGGGTCAACGACTTGCAACACAGTTTGCTGGTTGATTCACGTACGGCGGGGACAGTTTATGCTGGCTCGAGTTGGTTAAAGTAAATCCAGGCTTTAAATTCATACCATTTTGTCACAACCCTCTCGACCTCATGATGGAGGTGACTCGAGGAAACTGTGGCGGTTCAGGTCGGGCACGTTCAATACCGAGCATGTTGTGACCCGATATTTGAAAAGCGGGGTTTTGCCAAAGCCTTACGTTGTGGCTGGGCGATAATCTAGTTTATCAACGAAGGGTGACTTCGCTGGACAGCTCGTTCTCAATCCGTTGCACAACGCAACCAGACGCGCTTTCCTCGAAAAACCTTAGTTTGAAATTCAAGCTTTGGGACTTTGAGGTCGCACATGAAGTTAGGTCTTATTTTTATGATCGCCGCAGGTTTGTCTGCCTGTCAAATGTCGGTTTCGCAAAACAATGCGAACGTTCCAGTGCTTCAAACCATCAATTTTGAGCCGAGTTTGGAAGATTTTCCAAATCCTGAACGCGGTTTTTTTGTGCAGGGCGCTTACGACCAAAAGCAAGGTTGGGGCATCGAACCGCAGACAGTCGAACAACTCAAAACAATGCGTGCCAAAAATTTTAGTTTGTTGCGAATGTATTACATCCTCGAGCCTTGGCGCGAATCGGCGCTACCGATTGAACTGCTCAAACGCATCGAACTGGATTTCTCGCGTGCCAGGGAAGCGGGAATCAAAGTGATTCCAAGGTTTGCTTACAACTTTGGGATGTTTGCCGATGCCACACAAAGCCGAGTTTTGGCGCACTTGACGCAACTGGCTTCAGTGCTCCGCAAAAATGCGGATGTGATTGCCTTTATGGAGGCTGGTTTTGTTGGCGCTTGGGGCGAATGGCACTCGAGCACCAATGGTTTAATGAACCCTGACGGCAGCGTCAATGAAGCCTCGAGCGCGATTATCAAAAAGGAGTTATCAATTTTGCCGCGCAACCGCACGATTGCGGTTCGCACGCCGTCGTACAAATTTGCTTTGGTCAGCAACCAGGCTCTGGACGTTAAAAAAGCCTTTAACGGCACGGCACAAGCCCGAATCGGGGCGCATAACGATTGTTTTCTGGCGTCGAGTGACAACTGGGGAACCTACAAAAACCGTCAACTCGAGATGGATTTTTACCATCAGGACAATTTGTTTGTCCCGCAGGGCGGCGAAACTTGCAACAGTGCCGACGATGCCAAGCCCTATATTGGTTGCGAAAACTCCTTGAAGGAATTATCTTATTTGCGTTTTAGCACCTTGAACATCGGTTACGAGGAGGGTGTGTTGAACGGTTGGTCTGCGGGTGATTGCCTGACTGAAATCAAGCAAAGGTTGGGTTACCGCCTACGACTGCTTAGTGCCCAAATTCCTGATCGGGTCAAACCAGGCTCGAGTTTAAAGTTGAATTTGAGCATCATCAACGATGGTTTTGCCGCACCGTACAATCCGCGTCTGCTCGAGCTTCAACTGCAGCAAATCAGTAGCGGCAAGGTTTTTAAGGTCAAGTTGCGCGGTGGTCGCGCTCAAAATCAAGACCCGCGATTCTGGCAACCTGGTCAGACGTACAATCTCAAACTCGAGGTTGGAGTGCCCCAAAAATTTCAAACCGGTGATTACCGCGTGCTGTTGGCTTTGCCAGACCCAGAACCGAAATTGTACCCAAGGGCAGAGTACGCCATTCGTTTGGCGAATCAGAACACTTGGACTTCACTGGGTAGCAATGACTTGTTGCAGACCATCAAACTCGACTCGGGTATCGCTGGGGCAGCGTATCGCGGGGCGCATTGGTTGAAGTGAAGGCTGGAAGCAATCATAAAACATGCCCTAAACTTCAGTCCAATCTCAGACTCGAGCCTCACAATTGATTTGTTCTCGAGGAGGTTTGCAGATGCAAAGCAAGTTCAAATCAATTGGCATTGGGATGGCGGTTATTCTTGGAACGGCGTGTGCTTGGATCACAGGTGAAAATGCCAATTCTCAGACCAACAATCCCAACCTGGAATCCGTTCAACTTGGTGTTCCTGACGGCTTAAAATCATCACCATTTGACCGCGAGCGAACTTTGCAGGTGCCTAAAGGTTATCAAATTTCGGTTCTTGCCCGAATACCCAAGGCACGTTTTATGGCGGTCTTACCCAACAATGATGTGCTGGTTTCTCAACCATCAACAGGCGGCATCAAATTGATTCGAGGCTCGAGCGTGACCGATTTTGCGACAGGACTTAACCAGCCGCATGACATTGTGTTTCATAAACTTGGTTCAAAGTCTTTTGTTTATGTCGCCGAAACCAACCGCGTGATTCGTTACAGCTACATCACTGGCGACTCGAGCGGCAAAAACCTAGAAGTGATCGTTAAAGACCTTCCGAGCGCCAGCTTGCCAGAACTGGGCGGACGATATGGTCATGCCTTAAAGAACATTGCCATTGACAGCAAAGACCGTTTGTTCGTCTCTATAGGCTCGAGTTGCAATGTTTGCTTGAATGACACAACTGCCGATCCGGTGCGCGGTTCAATCTATGTTTACGATGCCGACGGGGCTAACGGCAAGCTGTACGCTAGAGGGATTCGCAATGCCGAGGGACTTGATTTTGTGCCAGGGAAAAATGAGCTTTGGGTGGTTATCAACAACCGCGACAATGCGCCGTATCCGTACCAAAAAGACCATGACGGCGACGGCTCTAACGATTACGGCAAGACGATGCAATCATTCGTTGACAATTACCCCATCGAACCATTCACTAAAGTACGCGAGGGTGGCGATTACGGCTGGCCCTTTTGCAACTCGAACGACAGCGCTGGTGTGGACAACATGCCTTTTGACCGCGACATGGACATGAACAAAGACGGTGCAAAGCGCGATTGCAGCAAAATTGACCGCGTGTCCAAAGGAATTCAAGCCCATAGCGCACCGCTCGGTTTAAGTTTCTTGGCTGATTCGAGTTTCCCAATGCCCTACCGCGAGGGCGCGGTCAGCGCCTTGCACGGCTCTTGGAATCGCGCCACCAAAACGGGTTACAAGGTGATTTTTTTTCCCTGGAAAGATAATAAACCGGGCGCAGAACAAGATTTGGTCACGGGTTTTTTAGACGGCGCTCAACCGTGGGGACGACCCGTGGACGTTGTGCCTGACACCAAAGGCGGCTTGTTGATCTCGGACGATTACAGCGGCACGGTCTACAGACTTTCAAAGAAATAGTGCCAAATTAAATTGGTCTGCGGTTATACTGCCTTGTGCCTGAAGCTCGAGCAAACAGTGAAAAACCCAGTCTTAAAAAACCCAGTGAGGCTCGAGTTGCAAATCCCAGTTTGACGCCAATACTGATTGCCGCAACTTTCATGACCCTGTTTTCGGTGGGCATGATTGGCTCGAGTTGGGGTTCGGCGGTCAGCTTTATCAAATTGCGTTTTTTGATCTCCGATGCCAGCGTCGGGTTGCTGGGCAGCGCCCAATCTTTGGGTGGCGTGCTGGGAAATATTGCCACCGGTTTTCTCGAGAGGCGTTTTCAAGCCGGGTCGCGCATGGCAATCGGTGTGGTATTGTTCAGCGCGGGTTGCTTGCTGTTTTTTGTGTCCGAATTGTGGTTTTTGGCACTGGCTGCGGTGTTGCTTTTGGGATTTGGGCTTGGCATGTTTCAAGTCGATTACGCCACGCTGTTTTCCAGAGGTTTTGGAAATCGCTCGGCTGCGGTCATGAACGTCATGAGCACCTCGTTTTCGTTTGGCTCTATCGTTGGACCGCTGGTAGTGATTTGGTTGCTCGAACGTTTTGGCTTGATGTTTTTGGCGGTTGGTGTCTTTGCCGCTGCGATTGTTCTGGTCATGCTGCCCGCCCGAGACACGGTGCTAGAAAAAACACAAGGCTCGAGTTTGAAATTGAGTCCAAAGGTGATTGGTTTTGTGGTGCTGTGTCTGTTCTACGTTTGCGCCGAACAGGGCGTCAGTTTTTGGATGCCCAGCTATTTGCAAAGCATCGGTTTTGACCTGGCACAATCGGCACGGGTGGCGTCTTGGTTCTGGCAGGCTTTGACGGTTGGGCGTTTCCTATCGATTCCATTAAGTTTGCGGTTCTCGAGCGCAACCTTGATCGTTGGCTGTTTGTTGTTGTCGTTCATAGCCTTGCTGCTCGCACAAATCCCGTCACTGGCAACGCCTGCCTTTGTTGCGGCGGGTTTGTTCTTTGCACCCGTTTTTCCAACTGGTTTGGTCTGGATCAACCGCGAATACTCGAGCGTCGCCGCCAGTTCAGTGTTTTTGGTGTCGGGTTCGGTGGGGGCGTTGTTGATTGCGCCGTTGCTTGGGGTTTTTAAGCAGACTTTTGGTGCGCCCGTGATACCGATTGCCTTGGCTGTCTGTGCGCTACTGGCGTTGATTTCATCGGTGTGGTTGCGCGAGTTGGCAAAAAGAGGGTCAGATGGCGTTTAATAAAGCATGAAGCGATTTCTGAGCGTCAGTGAAATCCCAAGCGATGCCGTGATTCTCGATGCCCGCCCCGAGGCGCAATTCTCGAATGCGCACATTCCAAACGCTCGCCACGCCGAATTTGTGGTTCCGAAGTTTGTGATCCGAGATCAAACCGGACTCGAGCATTTTCACAATACTTTGCAGGTTTGGGTGCAAAGCATTGAATTACAGGCTGGTGCAAAAGTCATGGTTTACGATTCGGGCATTGATTCTCGAGCCGCCAGAACCGCTTGGGCGCTCGAGTATGCGGGTTGTGAGGTCAGCATTTTAAATGGTGGTTTTCAGGCGTGGGAGGATTCAGGTCAAGCGACCTCGAGCGAAATGCCCCAAGTCGAAACCTCAGATTTTAAACTCGAACCACATCCAGAACTGCTGGCAACAGCCGATGAGGTACTGAACCGTTCGAGCAATACCGTTGTGTTTGACGCTCGAGATGCCGAAGAGTTCGCGGGCATCAAAATTTCGGCTGGGGCGACTCGAGGGGGGCATATTCCAGGGGCGCAGCATTTTGAATGGACTCGGGTCATGAATGCTCAGGGTTTTCAATCTGATGCCGAACTCGAGCGAGCGTTTTCAGATTTTCCCAAAGAATCCGAAATCATTGTCCATTGCCAGTCTGGAGCACGCAGCGCCGCGTTGTTTCACGCATTGAAAAGTCAAGGGTTTAAAGTCAAAAATTACTTGGGCAGCATGAACGAGTGGCTCAACCAAGCCGACTTACCTGTTGAATAAATCTCGAGCGTTAGCGTTTTTAAAATTGGTAAGCCACCGCGATCAGCACCACGATAATCAACGTGCGCACCGTATTATTTATCCAGTGTTCTAAAAGTAGGGTACGCCCCGCGCACCGTCGTTAACGTGCTCCTGGTGCGCAAGGCGCACCCTACGGGTTTGATGTTTTTTAACGAATCATTCTGGTTTCTGAAGGGTCAACACTTGTCGGGCTATTTTGAATGAATTACAAATCTAGCGTTTAAAAATTTGGTAAGCGACCACGATCAGCACCACGATAATCACCGTCCGAATGGTGGTGTTCGCCCAAAGTTCAGAGACTCGAGTTTGCAAGTTGCCAACGGGATTGCTCGAGGTTGAAACGCCTTTTCTGTTCTGTCCACGAATTTCTTTCAGGCTCATGCGTTGTGATTTTTTGAGCATGTCAACGGCTTCGCCGCGTTTGCCTTGACGTTTTAAAACGGCTGCCAAATTGTTGTACGCCACGCTATACTCGGGGTTCAGTTTGAGCGACTCGCGGTAGCGCATTTCGGCGGTTTGAAGATTGCCAGTCTCGAGTTCGAGGTTGCCCAAGTTTGTGATGGCGCGGTAGTGACGTGGGTCGCTGGCGAGTGCAGCTTGAAAATGGATTCGTGCCAAATCTGGTTTTTCGCAGACTGCCTCGAGCACCCCAAGTTGATTGCTGGCTTCCGCTCGGGTTAGAGGATGCTCGAGTGCTGGCTGTAAGGCAGTTCTGACGCGCTCATCACCGTTGCGCCAAGAATCCTCGGCGCTGGTCAGCGCAGCCAGCATCTCGTCCAAACCGAGCACTTGGACATCTAGGGCACTCCAACCAGATCGGTTGACGCTCCCTGCCGCCTGGTAATTTTTTGCCCTCAGGCTTTCAAAAAACATCACCAGCCGCTCGAGTGCGTCCTGATGCTCAACATCACCCTGCCCAACCAAACTCAGTGCCTTTAAACGTGACAACGCCTCTTCATATTGATGACGCTCGAGCGACGAGCGCCAATCGGCAGCCTCTGGAAGAGCGTTCATAGGCTTGCTCCGAAGGTTTTCTCGCCTGCTAAAATCGGCACACTCAACCAATTCTCGAGCGGCGGGATTGGGCACGACCAACCGTCTGAATACGCGCAGTAGGGGTTGTACGCCAGGTTAAAATCGAGCGTCACCATACCGTCAGAGCTTCGTTTGGGGTCGAGGTAACGTCCTGAACCATAGGTTTGTTTACCGCTGGTTGCATCTCGAAATGGGATGAACAATTCTTGATCTTCAGATTCTGGGTTTGAAAAGGCGGTCAAATGTAGGTTTTGCCCAGCCACCGCAAACTCGAGCGTTCCGGTGCGAATAAACGATTTTCGTATTCCGTTTGAGGTTTCCATCATGACGTGCTCAAATTCTTGAACGGGTTTGAGTGAAAGGCTATAGACCAGTTCGGGATCGAATTCAAAGTAGCTTAAACCTGCAAATCCTTGTCTTGCCGCCGTAAGCAAAGGTGATTGAGCGGACGCAAAAAAAGCGTCTTTGCGGCTTCGATACTCGAGCAATTCCTGAACAGACATGAAAGCTATTTTCCACCATTTCGGCACTCTCAATTGTGGCACTGGTGTTTCAGGCTCGAGAGTTTGTTTTCCGATCAGCCGCAATGTGGGTTTTGAATTGAATCTGTCAGCTAAATCTTGCATACTGAATCCTAGTGTTAAGACTTTTGGGAGAAGCAAGATTTTCAAACACCGCCGTTCCGCTCGAGCGCGTCACTTTTTTGATTGCCGTGTTGATTTGCCCTCAGACCTGGGTGTCTCGAGGCGAACTGGTGTTGTTGCTGTGGGGTGATGTTGCCCAAGATATTGGACGCAAACGCCTTCGGCAGTTGTTGTACCGCGCTCGAGGCTTTGAATTTGGTCTTGGTATTGTTGCCGACG